>JAAUZN010000039.1 GCA_014804565.1 Lachnospiraceae bacterium | reverse complement strand
TATCCGCCCAGCTGAAAACATACTCATATAACCCGCTACATCGCCTTGTAGTGAAAAAAAAAAAAAAAAATTGCCAGGGAGTGTACTTCCATATATCCCCCTAACGGCGATATTATCGCTGCCGCTCCCGTATTGATGGCTGTTACCATTATCAAGAATCGCAGCGGCTATGAGCGCGACGGCTCCTTCAGCACTCCCCGCGGCGACGGCTGGCAGATGTACGATGCCGGTATCGCTTCCCAGAGTCTTTGTCTGGCAGCCTATGAAAAGGGACTCGGTTCCGTGATCCTCGGTCTTTTCGACCAGAGCGCGGCGGAATCTTTATTGCAGCTTCCTGAGGACAGAGAACTGGTAGCGCTCATTCCTATTGGTTATCCCGATGAGACACCTGCTGTTCCCAGAAGAAAGCCCGTGGAGGAATTGTTATCCTATCTAACATAAACCATAGAAAATAGAAGAGAATATTTCTCTTCTATTTTTTTCATAATTCTAGCAAAGGAGAATCTAGCCATATGAGACATTTGATGAATCCACTTGATTTTTCCGTGGAGGAGCTGGAACAGCTCTTTGACCTGGCAAACCGGATCGAAGCGGATCCCGCCAGATATGCCCACGCCTGCGAGGGGAAAAAGCTGGCCACCTGTTTCTACGAACCGAGCACACGCACGCGCTTAAGCTTTGAAGCCGCCATGCTCAATCTGGGCGGTCAGGTGCTTGGTTTTTCGGACGCCGCTTCCTCCTCCGCCACCAAGGGAGAGAGCGTATCGGACACCATCCGCATCATCTCCTGCTACGCGGACATCTGCGCTATGCGCCATCCCAAGGAGGGTGCGCCTATGGTGGCTGCCAGCCGCTCCGGTATTCCCGTGATCAACGCGGGGGACGGCGGACACCAGCATCCCACCCAGACTCTCACCGATCTGCTCACGATCCGCTCCCTGAAGGGAAAGTTGGGCGGCTTTACGATCGGTCTCTGTGGTGACCTGAAATTCGGACGCACCGTACACTCTCTGATCAATGCGCTGCTGCGCTACCCTGACATCCGCTTTATCTTTATCTCCCCGCCGGAGCTAAAGGTGCCCGACTATATCACGGACATGCTGACGGAACAGAAGATCGCCTACGAGGAGGTGATCCGCCTGGAGGACCGGATGCCGGAATTGGACCTGCTCTACATGACCAGAGTGCAGAAGGAACGCTTCTTTAACGAGGAAGACTATGTGAGACTGAAAGACTTTTATATTCTGGACAAGGAAAAACTTTCTGCCGCCAGAGAGGACATGCTGGTGCTCCATCCCCTGCCCCGCGTCAACGAGATCTCCGTGGAGGTCGATGACGACCCCCGCGCCGTCTATTTCAAACAGGCACAGTACGGCGTCTATGTCCGCATGGCGCTGATATTGACTCTGCTCGGCATCGAAGGTTAAACCGCTGCCGACATCATGACCAAAGGAGGTTAGACCCTTATGTTAAACGTAGGAAAAATAGAGGAAGGTTTCGTGCTCGACCACATAGCGGCAGGCAAAAGCCTTTCTATTTATCATCATCTGAAGCTGGACAAACTGGACTGCACGGTGGCGATCATCAAGAACGCCCGTAGCAATAAGATGGGAAAAAAGGATATCCTGAAGGTGGAGTGCGATATCAACACACTGAACCTGGATATCCTGGCTGTTATCGACCATAACATCACTGTCAACGTGATCAAGGACGGCGAGATCGTAGATAAGAAGGATCTGGTGCTTCCCCGCGAAATTCACAATGTCATTAAGTGTAAAAATCCGCGCTGCATCACTTCCATCGAACAGGAACTGCCGCATATCTTCGTGCTGTCAGATGAAGAAAAAGAGATCTACCGCTGCAAATACTGCGAGGAAAAAGCATCCCAGCGCTTCTGATCCCCAATCCACGACAACGCAAAACAGCGCGTCATCGACGCGCTGTTTCTTCGTATCACATCCATCGCCAGGTCGTTTATACCTGCGCTACATCCTTCATAGAGAAGCTGATTCTGCCCATCTTATCTTTGCCAAGGCACACCACTGTGACCTTATCGCCTAAAGTGAGCACATCCTCCACGCGATTGATTCTCTCCTTCGCGATCTTGGAGATGTGAACCATACCCTCCTTGCCCGGTGCAAACTCAACGAACGCGCCGAACTCCTTAATACTTACCACAGTCCCCTGGAAGATCTGTCCCTCCTCAAAGTCTGTGGTGATCATCTTGATCATATCCACTGCCTTATCCATCATCTCATGGTCTGTACCGCAGACAGATACCTGACCCTCGTCGTTGATATCGATCTTCACGCCGGTGCGGGCAATGATCTCATTGATCGTCTTACCGCGCTGACCCACCACATCGCCGATCTTATCGGGATCGATCTGGATAGAGATGATCTTGGGTGCGTAAGGGCCCACCTCCTTGCGGGGTGCGGAGATAGCCGGGCTCATGCAGTTAGCCATGATAAACTCTCTCGCCTCGCGGCATCTTGCGATAGCGCCCTCCACGATGGGCTTGGTCAGGCCGTGGATCTTGATATCCATCTGGATCGCCGTAATACCCTCGTGAGTACCGGTCACCTTAAAGTCCATATCGCCGAAGAAATCCTCCAGCCCCTGAATATCTGTCAAAAGTACGAAATCATCGTCTGTCTCACCGGTCACCAGACCACAGGAGATACCCGCTACCATCTTCTTGATGGGCACACCTGCCGCCATCAGAGACATACAGGATGCACAGGTGGACGCCATTGAGGTGGAACCGTTAGACTCAAAGGTCTCGGACACGGTGCGGATCGCATAAGGGAACTCCTCCTCAGAGGGCAGTACCGGAAGCAATGCCCGCTCTGCCAGAGCGCCGTGACCGATCTCTCTTCTGCCCGGTCCTCTGCTCACCTTCGTCTCTCCCACAGAGTAAGACGGGAAATTGTAATGGTGCATATATCTCTTGCCCGTAACATTCGGATCCAGGCCATCTACTTTCTGCATCTCGGAAAGAGGCGCCAGGGTACATACATTACAGATCTGCGTCTGTCCTCTGGTAAACATGGCGGAGCCATGCACTCTGGGAATAATATCCACTTCCGCCGCCAGAGGTCTGATCTGATCCAGCGCTCTGCCGTCAGGACGCTTGTGATCCTTTAAGATCATCTTGCGGACAGTCTTCTTCTGATACTGATATACGGCCTCGCCGAGCACTGCCAGATAATCCTCTTTGTCTGCAAATGCCTCCTCCAGCTTCGCCGTCACATTTTTGATATTCTCCTCACGCACCTGCTTCTCATCGGTGAAGACAGCCTTCTCCATCTCCTCGGGCGTGACGATCTTCTTCATATCCTCGAACATTTCCTCGGGAACCGCACAGCTCTCATAGGTATGCTTCGGCTTGCCCACCTCAGCCACGATCTGATTGATNAANGCGATNAGTNTCTNGTTGATCTCNTGNGCCTTGTAGATNGCCTCCAGCACCTTTGCCTCCGGCACCTCGTTAGCNCCNGCCTCGATCATCATCACCTTCTCNGAAGTNGATGCAACCGTCATCTGCAGATCACCCTTGTCCCACTGCTCCTGGGANGGGTTCACGATCAGTTCGCCATCCACNATACCCATCTGGGTCATGGCACAGGGACCNGCAAAGGGGATATCNGAAATACAGGTCGCAATNGCTGTACCGATCATCGCCACCAGCTCNGGNCGGCATGCCGGATCCACNCTCATGACCAGATTNTTCAGTGTCACATCNTTGCGNTAATCCTTCGGGAANANCGGTCTCATAGGCCGGTCGATCACACGGCTTGTCAGNATCGCATTCTCAGANGGCTTNCCCTCTCTCTTATTAAAACCGCCCGGGATCTTGCCTACNGAATAAAACTTCTCCTCATACTCTACNCTGCAGGGAAAGAAATCAATGCCGTCCCTGGGCTTATCGGAAGCCGTTGCCGTAGATAAAACGGTGGTCTCTCCATACTGCATAAAAGCGCAGCCGTTTGCCTGTTTGCCGACTCTGCCGATGTCCACACGGAGGGTACGCCCGGCGAGTTCCATGGTGTAACTCTTGTACATAATCTTTTCTCCTTCTTCTCTTCTTCTCNCTTCTCGTTTACTAATTAGTAGAGCGGATTTAGGGTCGGACATGCCAACCCTATCTCCGCTCATCAGCTCTTATTATTTACGAAGTCCAAGTTTCTCGATCAATGCACGATATCTCTCGATATCCTTCTCTTTCAGATAACCGAGCAGGCCACGTCTCTGACCTACCATTTTCAGAAGGCCTCTTCTGGAATGATGATCCTTCGGATGCTCTTTCAAATGCTCTGTGAGCTCCTGGATCCTTGCCGTCAAAACGGCTACCTGTACCTCCGGTGAACCGGTGTCACCCTCTGTTCTGCCATACTCTTTGATGATCGCTGTCTTCTTTTCCTTAGAAATCATAATTTCTCCTTTCCTTTAGGGGGCTGCCCTAATAACCGCCTGACACCAAGAAGGGGTCGGAGTGTCCCGCCTCTGCGTGTCGGCTAAAACTCATACCTTAATATCCTATCATAATATATCTCTCCTGTAAAGTGATTTTTTCAATCATAGAGTATCCTGACCGCCTTGAGAGGAGAACGATAGGACACGTTGGAGATCCTGATCCCCGTCTTGGGATTGCTTGCATGTACGACCTGCCCGTTTCCGATATAGATCGCTACATGGTTGATGGTTTTGCCCTTTCCGTAAAAGATCAGATCCCCCGGCTTTGCCTCGGACACTTTAATGGTCGTTCCGCAGTTCGCTTGCGCTCTGGAGGAATGGGGCAGCCTCACGCCGTACTTCTTAAAGACGCTCATAACGAATCCGGAGCAGTCCGCTCCCTTCGTCAGACTGGTACCTCCCCACACATAAGGATTCCCGATAAACTCCTTCGCATACTGACAGATATCCACTCGCACATCGGAGACACCCTGTCCGTAGAGCAGTTCTGACATAGTGACTGCTGTGCCCAGCTCCGCGCTGACCTCCACATAATCGCCGGAGACATACACCTCGTCATCATCTAAAAAGACCTTGACCCAGTCGCCCTCCACGGCCGACACTTCCAGTTCCTCGCCCCGGGGCACCAGCGTGATGACCTCAGAATCCGTATTTGCCTCCGCTCTGACCTTCAAACTGTCGGTGGTGACCCTGGCTATGGTAGTTGCCAGCTCCTCCGCCTTCATTTTTGCCGAAACGCCGGTCAATAAAAACTCTTTGCTCACATAACCTTCCACATTGCCTGACTCAATATGAACCCATTCATCGTCCATATCGAGCACCTCGCAGGCCGCATCTTTNGGCAGCTTTCCAACGAGCCTGCCATCCTCTGCCGCGATGGCACGAATATTCAGATTATCGCTCACATTGGCGATTCCCAGATTGGTGTATCCCCAGTTTGCGTTTTTTGCCCGCTCATAGGCCAGCTCATAATCCTCCGCCGTCTTATTGGAGACAAGGATCGTACCGGAACCGATGCTGTCGTTCAGTATATCCTGAGCCGTACCCGCACCCTTTTCCGCAGTCTCTTTTTCCTCGTCAGCATTCTCCTGATCGTAATCTGCCTCCCCGTCAGCCGGCTCCTTGTCAAGATCCAGCTGACCCACCGGCAAAAGATCCGGCATAGGCATGGACGCCTCTACCGTCAAAGGCGTCCACAATATAATAACCCATGTTATTATTAGAATAATTGTTTTTCTTTTCATCTGGAACTGTTTCCTCTCGCATTCATCCGGTTCTGCCCTCTAGTTTAACTCAAAGTAACTATTGGCAAAGGCAATGTTTGTGGCATGATCCGCCACTCGCTCCAGCCCGGAAACGATATCCGAAAACAGAGCGCCTGCCTCCGGCGTACACTCATTACTGGAGAGCCGCTCGATATGCTTCTGCTGCAGTTCTTTCTCCTTCTCGTCGATGGCCTCCTCCAGATGTCTGATATCCTCCACATGCTCCTCCGTACTCTTGACAAACATTTCAAAGGAGAAGCGCAGGATGGTATTGACCATATCCATCATCTCACCCAGCTCACGCTGCGCCGTCTTGGAAAAGCTCACACCGGTCTTCTCCCGCTGTGCTGCTGCATCCGCAATATTCTCCGCATGATCGCCGATACGCTCGATGTCATTCACCACATGGAACAGAGCGCCGATGCTCTTTAAGTCCTCGATCGGCAGGGTTGTCTGATTGATCTTCACCAGATAATTGGTGATCGCATGACTTAAGAAGTCGATGTTCTTCTCCACCTCATAAACCTCGGCGATCTCCTCCTGATCCANGGTGATGAGNGCGTTCATNGCNCGGTTTAGNTTCTCATCCGCAAGGGAACCCATNCGNTCCAGCTCCTTGATGACNTCCACCACCGCCGTAGCCGGATTNANCACCACTTTCTCGCCGATATATTTCAACTGATAGCTGTCCCGATAACCGATCTTCTCNTCNTCGCCGGGCACCAGCAGATAAGTCAGCTTCACGATCTGTTTNACGAAAGGCATCATAATGATAACCTGAATTACCTTGATCAAAATATGGGCGTATGCCACCATACGGCCCGGATCTCCTCCCGCCATGANCGTGAGGATCTCCACCACACTGTCCGTTNCCAGACTGAAGACGACATAGAAGATGGCCATACCGATCACGTTGAAGGCCAGATGGATCGCCGCCGCCCGCTTTGCATCCTTCTTACCGTTTAAGGAAGCCAGCACCGCGGAGGTACAGGCGCCAATGTTACAGCCCAGGATAATGAAAAGGCTGATATCCATGCTCATCAGGCCCTGATTGGCCAAAAGCACCATGATACTGACCGTCACCGACGAGCTCTGGATCACCGCCGTCAGGATCGTTCCCAAAAGGACCGCCAGAATCGGGGACTGCAGGGATGCAAACATATGTAAGACCATCGGGGAATCCTTCATACCGGACATGGCGCCCGACATGGCGCTCAGTCCCATAAAGAGAACACCGAAGCCCGCGATCACCTCACCCCACCGATTGATCTTCTGTCTTTTAACAAACATAAGGATCAGGACACCCGCCAGAAGGATCACCGGCGCCGCTTTCTCTAATTTAAAGGAAACAAGGAGCGCCGTCACCGTCGTACCGATATTGGAACCGAAGATCACTCCCGCCGCCTGAGTAAGCGTCATCAGACCGGAGTTTACGAAACTGACCACCATGACCGTNCAGGCTGATGAAGANTGGATCACCGCTGTGAAGAGCACGCCCACCAGCATACCTGTGAACCGGTTTGTGGTCAGCCGCTCCAGTATTCCTCTCAGCCTGGCGCCNGCCACCTTCTCAATGCTGTCGCTCATAATACGCATACCGTACAGAAACAGCCCCAGGCCGCCCGCCATGGATAGAATGATAGATAGACTCATCTCAATTCAAATATCCTTCCTTTGTTCTTTTCACGTTGAAAAGCTACATAATCTTATTGTATCGAAAAAAAAAATCTCTTACAACCCTTTTCGACAAAAAATCATCGCCAGGTACTCCCCGCCTCNACATCCTCAGCGATCTGACGGCGCAGCGNCTCCACATTGTCGAANGTCTGCTCNNTCCGGCGAAATGCCAAAAGNTCCACCTGAATCTCACTGCCATAGATCTCCCCGTCAAAATCATAGAGATAAGTCTCTATTCCCATGATCCGCTCTCTTGAGACAGTGGGCTTGTACCCCACATTGGAGATGGCACGGTATACCTTTCCGTCCACGATCCCTCTGGCGTAGTAGACCCCGTTGGGCGGCAGAAGCTTCCCCTCTGCCGGGATCAGGTTGGCGGTAGGCATTCCCAGCGTCCGACCAAGACGCCTGCCGTGCACCACCCTGCCGCACACACTGTAAGGCGCACCCAGCATTTTGCAGACCTCTTCCATCCTGCCGGCACGAACCGCCTCCCGCACTCTGGTAGAGCTGACCTCCTCCCCATCCACGCGAACCTTATCGATCANTTCCACCTGATAGCCATAGTCCNNCGCACAGCGGGCAAGAAGCGCATAATCTCCCGCTCCGCCTTTTCCAAAGGAAATATCCGGCCCTGCGCACAGNTAGGCTGTCTGCATCTGNTCTGCCAGATAGCGGGAGATAAAATCCACCGGCTCCGTAGCTGCCGTCTCCCGNTTCAACGGAAACTCGATCAACACATCGATCCCCATCCGGGCAAAGACCGCCCGTTTCTCCTCCCTGGTGGACAAGGCCTTCTCCTCACCGCCGAAAAANGAGGCCGCCGATGTGTCAAAGGTGAACACCACCGTGGAAAGGCCCTTCTCTTTCTGCTCCAGCACCCTGTTCAAAAGTTCCCGGTGCCCCAGATGAATGCCGTCAAACTTTCCNAGCGCCACGGCGCTTTTNTCCTGTAAATGAAATTCTGTTTTATTTTCTATGATCAACATGCCGTTCATCTGTCATTCTGCGCTCCTTGTCTGTCATAAAAACATCTTCACNGGCCTTGCCTCATCCGGCCTGCTCAGATACTGATAAATACCATAAAACCTGCCTTCCNCATCGTACATCCGCACCTGTTCCGCCTCCTNCAGGCTCACATTTCCCGCAAACATCCGCCCCGGCAGCCGGTTCCCGTTCTCCAGAAGCCGCCGTCCTTCCGGTGTCACCTTGACCGCCCGGCACTGTCCAAACACGCCGTCCGGNGGAATTATAACGCTCGATATTTTATCTTCATCCCGCAGACGCTCGATCTGGGAGAGCGTGAGCGCCTCCTCTATGCCGAAAATTCCCACCCGGCTTCTCTCCAAAGCCGTCATTACGCCGCCACANCCTAATTTCNCNCCGATATCGTGGCAGAGCGNCCGAATATAGGTCCCCTTGGAGCAGACGACCCGAAAACGGATCGTGGGGAGCGACATCTCCAAAATCTCCATCTCCTTNATCTGCACCCTGCGGGGNTTTCGCTCTACCTCCTGCCCCGCCCTTGCCAGCTCGTAAAGCTTTTTCCCGTTTACCTTGAGCGCAGAGTACATGGGCGGGATCTGGTCATACTCCCCGAGAAAGCCCATCACGCACTCCGCCGCCTGCTCTTCGGTGATTGCCTGTATTTTCTCCGGATCCGCTTTCGATAACACCTGTCCTGATATATCCTGGGTNTCCGTCACGAGCCCCAGCTGAAGCGTGGCAATATACTCTTTATCCCAATCTGTGAGCATATCGCACAATTTCGTGCCTGAACCAAAACATACAGGAAGCACGCCGACCGCATCCGGATCGAGTGTTCCTGTATGTCCTATTTTTTTCTGTTTACAGATACCTCGCAGCTTCGCCACCACATCGTGGGANGTAAAACCGGCCTCCTTGTATACATTCATGATCCCGTTATACATAAACTCCTCATTTCTGTTCCAACTGCGCCGCGATCTCCTTCGACAGGTTATTGATACTGTCATGATAGGTGCCGTTCATGGTACAGCCTGCCGCCCGCACATGACCGCCGCCGCCAAATTTCACAGCCACCTCCGCCACATTGACCCGGCCGTTTGAGCGCAGGCTCACCTTGTATTCCAGCGTACCGATCTCATACATGAAGATCGCACAGTCCACGCCTCTGACNCCCTGCAGCTGATTCACGATACCGTCCAGATCCTTGGATGTCACCTGATAAAAGTCCATCATGCGGCGGCTCACCATACTTACAATACACCTGTTATCCATAAAGCGTATGCTCTCCAGAANCGCCCTGCCCATGATCTGCGTCTGCACGTAGGTCTTCTCATAAAAGGTNTCCTCTATCAATGCAGAAAAATCAAATCCAAATTTA
This sequence comes from Lachnospiraceae bacterium, assembly GCA_014804565.1. GTDB lineage: Bacteria > Bacillota > Clostridia > Lachnospirales > Lachnospiraceae > UBA3282. The sequence goes on along the minus strand of JAAUZN010000039.1, from coordinate 19,076 downwards.
AGTAATTCCGCCGCAATCTGCAGCGTGTGGGGNGANGTGTTGGAATANCGAAANACTCCCGTATCATGCGCCATACCGATATAAATGGCCTTGGCGATCTCCTCATCCACCAGCTCNGGCTCCATCAGATCATAGAGCAGCTCCGCCGTAGAGCTTCTCTCCGGCTCTATCACGTTTTCATCTCCNCAGCCCGTATTGCTGATGTGATGGTCTATGTTGATGCGTCTGCGCGCCCGNTTAAAAATNGGCAGTGCATCTCCCAAACGCTCGTCATTNCAGTCAAGAGCAAAGAAAACATCATATGTCTCATCTGTNTTAAATTCTGATTTAATATCTTCTATTCCCTTTAAAAACCGGAAAACAGNCGGCGGCTCCTCCAGATACACATCGATCTGNGCCCGGGGNGCNTCCTTTTGCAGATAGAGATACAGCGCCATCACCGAACAGACACAATCCCCGTCGGGTCTGACATGGCCNCTGATCGCTATGGACTTTGCCTCCTTGAAATCACTGATCTTCTTCATTTTCATTTCCCTCATCTGTTTTTGCAGCTTCCCGGTCNGACGCGACCACTTCCTCGATCCGCCTCGCCATATTCACCCCGTAGGCAATGGATTGATCCATGATAAAGGTCAACTGCGGCGTATTGCGCAGATTGATNGTGTGCGCCAGCTGTCCGCGGATATAGCCCTCCGCNCTCTTAAGNCCNGCAAGGGTATCCNTCTGTGCCTTNTCATCCCCCAGCACACTGATCCACACCTTACAGGTCTTCAGATCGGGAGCCACCTCCACTGCCACCACGGATGTCATCGGCGCGATCCTCGGATCCTTGATCCCGCTGCGGATGATCTCTGCCAGCACACGCTGCACCTCCCCGTTGATGCGGGTATTTTTGACACTATTCTTCCTCATACTACCTAGGCACCTCCACCATGATATATGCCTCCACGATATCAAGCTCCTCCATCTTGTCGAAGCCCTCAAACACCAGACCACACTCGAATCCGGCCTTCACTTCCTTCACATCATCCTTGAAACGCTTCAGGGAGGCAAGCTCACCCTCATAGATCTGCTCNTCGCCTCTGCGGATGCGGATCTTACAATTTCTCTGGAACTCGCCGTCAAGCACATAGGAGCCTGCGATATTTCCGATTGCAGACGCCTTGAATATCTGGCGTACCTCCGCGTGGCCGATCACCTTCTCCTCGAAGATCGGGTCTAACATACCCTTCATGGCTGCCTCGATATCCTCGATCGCCTGATAGATCACCTTGTAGAGACGCACATCCACGCCTTCCCGCTCTGCCACGGTCTTGGCTGTCGCATCCGGTCTCACATTGAAACCGATGATGATAGCCGAGGAGGCGGAAGCCAGAGACACATCCGACTCGTTGATCGCACCCACGCCGCCGTGGATGCACTTCACCACCACTTCCTCGTTGGACAGCTTCATCAGACTCTGCTTTACGGCCTCCACGCTGCCCTGCACATCCGCTTTGACGATCAGGTTCAGCTCCTTCAGATTGCCTTCCTGNATCTGGTTGAACAGATCGTCCAGGGACATCTTGGTCTTTGTCTCTGCCAGCATCTCCTCCTTATGCTGTACCATATAGGTCTCCGCATAAGATTTTGCACTCTTATCATTTTCATGAACAATAAACACCTCGCCGGCGCTGGGCACATCGGATAATCCCAGGATCTCCACAGGTGTGGAAGGAGTCGCCTCCTTGACCCGTCTGCCCTTATCGTCTATCATCGCACGCACTTTGCCGTGGCTTGCCCCTGCGGAGATAAAATCTCCCACATGAAGAGTACCCTTCTGTACCAGCACGGTAGCTACCGGTCCTCTTCCCTTGTCTAACTCTGCCTCGATCACCAGACCTCTGGCATTTCTGTCCGGGTTCGCCTTAAGCTCCAAGATCTCCGCTGTAAGCAGGATCGTCTCTAACAGATTCTCGATTCCCTCTCCCGATTTTGCCGACACCGGCACAAACTCCGTGGATCCGCCCCAATCTACCGGAATCAGCTCGTACTCTGTCATCTCCTGCTTCACGCGGTCAATGTTCGCGTTGGGCTTATCGATCTTATTGACTGCTACGATGATCTCGATCCCTGCCGCCTTCGCATGGTTGATCGCCTCCACTGTCTGAGGCATCACGCCGTCGTCAGCCGCCACCACCAGAACCGCGATATCCGTCGAATTGGCACCGCGCATACGCATAGCGGTAAAAGCTTCATGCCCCGGTGTATCCAGGAAAGTAATGCTCTGTCCTTTGGCGCTTACCGTATAAGCACCGATGGCCTGGGTGATACCACCTGCCTCTTTATCCGTCACATTGGTCTTGCGGATCGCATCCAGAAGGGAAGTCTTACCGTGATCTACATGCCCCATAACACAGATGACCGGCGGACGCGCCACCATGGTAGCCTCATCCTCCTCTTCCTCACGCAGAAGCTCCTCGATCACATCCACCTTGACCTCTTTCTCACAGATGATCTCGTACTCGATGGCAATATTCTCCGCTTCCTCGAAGGTTACGTCAGAATTTAATGTCACGATCTGACCCTGTAAAAAGAGCTTCTTAATGATTGCTGATGGCTGAATCTTCATCTTATCCGCAAGATCCCTGATGGTCAAAGTCTCCGGGATCGTGATCACCTTGATCTGCTCCTCCTTGGACTCCTCGGGCTTCTTCTCCGGCTTGATAAACCGGCCCGCTCTGTTGCGGTTCTTTACTGCCGCTTCGTCCTCCTCATAGATATGATCCTTCCTGGAGCGTTTATCCCTGTCCTGATTGGCCCTGCGCTTCTCATCCTCCCGATGCTTCTCCACGTCCTTGCCGGGCGCCTCGGCGACAAAGTCCTTTGGACCGTTATTTTTCCGAAATCTATTGTCCTGCCCGCCAGCTCCTCTCTGAGTGCGGTCATTATTTCCACCATTCCGGCCACCAGCGAAGGGAGCGCCGCCACTCCTGCGATCACCCTGACCGTTGTTATAATTCGGCCTGCTCTGGCCCTCAGTTCTGTGATTTTCTCCTGCACTGCCCGCTCTCTCCTGTCCGGCTGTCGTTACGTTCCTGTTGTTTTCCCGCTTCTCCTGCTGCCGCTGCTCTAACCGTCTCTCCTGCTGCTGCTTTTGCCGCACATCATAGGGCTCCGCCGTCACCGGGATCGGTTTCTGGGTAGGCCGCACGATCTTATGAGGCGCATTCTGCGGCTGCACAGGACGCGCGCCGTTGCCCATCGGTCTGCCGTTTCCGCGGTTTCCGCCTCCCTGAGCCTGCCTGCCACCCATCTTGGAATTCTGGGGATTGCTCACGAAGATGATCTTTTTCTTTTTAGGAGCCTCGGCCTTCCCATCCTTCTTTTCCGCCGCCTTGGGCGCTTCGGGTGCCGTCTCGGCTTTGACCGCCTCAGGAGCCTTCTCCGTCTTGGCCTCCTGCGGTTTTTCCTCCTTCGCGGGCTTTTCCTGTTCGGCTTTGCCAAATTCTTTTTTCACCAGCGCGATCGCCTCATCCTCAATGGAACTCTGCGCCGCCTTTACCTCATATCCTTTAGCCTGCAGGAAGTCGATCAGTTCCTTGCTCTTCCTGTCTAATTCTTTTGCAAGCTCATGTACTTTCATCTTCGCCATACTTACTACCTCCAACTATTTCGAATCCGCCAAATGCTTCTGTATCGAATCTGCAAATCCCTCATCTGTCAATGCAAGGATCGATCGTTCCTCCTTGCCCATGGAATGTCCAAGCACGCTCTTTGTTCCATAGAGCACACAGGGAACCCCGTAAAAATCACACATGTTACTATACTTTTTTCTGGTATTACCCGACGCATCCTCCGCTATGATGACCAGACTGGCCTTACCGCTCTTGACCGCCTGTTCCGTTGCAAATCCGCCACTGACAACATTTCTGGAGCGTGTGGCGAGTCCCAGCATGGACAACACCTTATCCTTTCCCGGCATTTGACTCATACCCGCCCTCCTCAAACTCCTTTTCCAGATTCTCGTATATTTCATCCGGTATACGCATCTTAAGCGACCGCTCCAGTCCCTTGTTTTTTCTCGCTCCCGCCAGACAGTCGCCGCTCTTACACAGATAGGCGCCTCTTCCGTTTTTTCTTCCGGTCACNTCCAAAACCACCGGACCCTCCGCGCTCTTNANCACACGCATCATNTCTTTTTTATCTTTCATCTGCCCGCAGCCCACGCACTGGCGCAGAGATATTTTTTTTGCCATTATTCCTCCTGCGCGTAGTCCTCTTCTACGTACCCGTCTTCCTCATACTCTCCCTCGTACTCTTCTTCGTCATACTCCTCATCGTCGTAGACGTAATCCTCGTAACGGAATCCGGGAGCATCCTTGGCCTGCGTCTCACTCTTAATGTCGATCTTATAACCTGTCAGTCTGGCTGCCAGTCTGGCGTTCTGTCCCTCTTTTCCGATGGCAAGAGACAACTGATAATCCGGCACTACCACCTTGGCAGTCTTTTCATCGGGATCCGCAAACACTGCCACGATCTTTGCCGGAGAAAGTGCATTCTGGATCAGGTTNCCGGGGTTCTCATCCCAGTTTACGATATCGATCTTCTCGCCGCAGAGCTCATCCACGATGGAATTGACTCTGGCNCCGTTGATACCCACACAGGCTCCCACCGCATCCACATTGGGATTGTTGGAACGCACTGCGATCTTCGTCCTGCTGCCCGCCTCTCTGGCGATGCTCATGATCTCCACCGTACCGTCCTTGATCTCCGTCACCTCGGACTCAAAAAGCCGCTTTACCAGCTCCGGATGGGTACGGCTGACCAAGATCCTGGGACCCTTGGGNGTGTTTCTCACCTCCAGAATATACACCTTGATCCTCTCGGTGGGGCGGAAATGCTCGCTGCGCACCTGCTCGTTTTCATTTAAGATGGCATCCGCCTTGCCCAGATTNATGGAAATGTTCTTTCCCATATACCGCTGCACAATGCCGGTCACCACATCCTTCTCCTTCTCAAAGTACTGATTGTAGATGACGCTTCTCTCTTCCTCACGGATCTTCTGTAAGATCACGCTCTTGGCGTTCTGGGTCGCGATACGTCCGAATTCCTTGGAGCGGACCTCCACGCGGACCACATCGCCCACCTTGGCTTTCGGATCGATCTCCTTCGCTTCCTCGCGGGAGATCTGCATCACGGAGTCCTCCACCTCTTTGACGACTTCCTTCTCTGCGTAGCAGTAGAAATCACAGGTCTCTCTGTCGATCTCCACCTTCACATTGTCCGCCTTGCCAAAGTGATTTTTGTAGGCGGTGATCAGTGAATTTTCGATCGCCTCGAAGAGAGTCTCCTTGCTGATCTCCTTCTCTCTCTCCAGAATATCCAGCGCCTCCATCAATTCCTTATTCATTTTCCATTGTCCTCCTATGTTTCATTCCCATATCATAAAAATGCTTTAAAAATCCAGTGCCAGTCTTACCGTCGCGATATCCTGCCTCTCAAAGGTGTGCGTGACGCCGTCTTCCTCGATCGTAATGGTTCCGGCATCAAAAGCTTTCAGGATCCCCGCGAACTCCTTTTGCCCGTCAATGGGTTTGTAGGCTTTCAGCTCCACCGCCTCCCCCAGGCTCTTTTCCAGATGTCTGTCTTTTTTAAGCGTCCTTCCAAGACCCGGACTGCTGACTTCCAGAATATAGGCATCCGGAATGTAGTCCTCCTCATCGAGCCTGTCGGACAGGGCGCGGCTCACATTCTCACAGTCCTGAATGTTCACCCCTTCCGGCTTATCAATATAAACCCGCAGATAGTACTCTTTTCCCTCCTTCACATACTCCACATCGTAGATCTCCACAGCATACTGTTCTACAATGGGCGCAAGAAGTTGTTCTGTCTTTTCCTCGTATGTCTCTCTCTTTGACATAGCCCCTCCACTTCCTCTACACGGGTCTGCACATAGAAAGAGTGGACTCGCAAGCCCACTCTCTATTACAGTAACTATTCTTGATACTGGATGTATTATAACACCCTTTTTCTTCCAATGCAAGTGTTTTTGCCGCCGGAATTGACAGGATGGCAGATATCCTTTACTCTAGTTAAAGATAANCGAAAAGGAGCAAAGCACTATGGAAAAGACAGACCGCACGGTGTTACGGCATATGTTTCAGAGTTTTTTCAGCACCTGGGCGCTGATGAAGGCAGCGCGCATGGAACCGGGCAATATCCTGACCTTTGTATTTTTCCTGCTTGTCTTTTTCTTTTATCGCCACGTACACCGCAGAAGAGAACTCATGCAGAGTGCCAACCGGATCGTTGTAGCCGGCACTGCCGTTCTTTTCACCCTTCTGTATATGCTGGTGGACTATCCNCACTACATAGAACTTCTCACAAGCCGTCTCTACCGTGCCGCGATCCTTGGCATCGTATTTACCGGCTTTGTTTTTCTGTTTTATCATCTGCTTCTGTTTCTGTTTTCCTACACCTGCAACAAGTCTGCTCTGCGCACACTGCTTCTCTATGATTATGCGCCCGCCTGCTATGTACACCCGGATCATCCCAGGCTCTCCGCCTGTTATACAAGGGTCTTCGCCTTTTATAAAAACCATACGGCACTTAGCTCCTTTTTGCTCTGCCTGCTTGGCTGGCTGCCCTACTACCTGTATCAGTATCCGGGCATCATGACCCCGGACAGCATCAACCAGTTTGAACAGGTGCTGGGGCTCGTCCCCTACTCCAATCACCACCCCTGGGTTCACACGATGCTCTTCGGGCTCTTCTACCGGATCGGCTACGCCCTGACCGGGGATATGGTGACCGCTGTGTCTTTCTATACCTTTTTTCAGATGTGCCTGCTCGCGGGAAGCATCGCCTACTTTGTCTCCACCCTGCGCTCCCTCAGGCTGCGGCCCTTTGTACTGCTTCTGATCACGGCTTTCTATGCCCTGATTCCCTATCACGCAGTCTTCTCCGTCACCGTCTGGAAAGACATTCCCTTTGCGGCGGCTGTGCTTTTCTTCAGCTGTGCGCTTCTGCGGCTGTCCGTAGCGAAAAAAATCAATGCGGTAAATCTCACCGTCTTTACTATATCGGGTGTTATGATATGTTTATTCCGCTCCAACGGATGGTACGCCTTTCTTCTGGCATTTCCCTTCCTGCTGTTTGGACTTCGCCGGGAGGCAAAGCTCTTTTACCCGCTGCTCTTACTCATTCTCCTGTGCGCTGTGATCGTCAAATATCCGGTCATGCAGGCCTTTCATGTGGAGCAGCCGGATTTCATCGAATCAGTCTGCATACCCATGCAGCAGATTACAGCTGTTATTTGTAATGACAGGGAACTTGCTCCGGAGGATCTGGCTCTGATCGAGCAGGTAGTGGATCTCACCTACATTCACGAACTGTACAACCCCACCTTCGCGGACAACATCAAAGAACTCGTCCGGGCCGGCAATCAGGACTATCTGACCGCCCACAAAAAGGAATTTTTCAAGCTCTGGCTGCGTCTGGGACTGCGCTATCCCGCAGACTACCTGACCGCCTACATAAACCAGACCTACGGTTACTGGTATCCCGACTCCTTCTATCTGGTGGCGGAGGGCGAGGGCATCAGCGCCACCGATCTGGGGGTCTCCCATACACCAATAATAGGCGGTCCCCTTGTCATAAAAGGCAAAGAGATCGCCATCAAGCTTGGCAGCATGGTTCCCGTCTACGGCACCCTGTGGAGCATGGGTGTCGCCTGCTGGATCCTGCTGTTCAGTATAAGCGTCGTGTGCATCCGCCGGGAATATCACAAACTCATCTGCTATCTGCCCGGCATCGCCCTGCTTTTAACGGTACTCGTGGCTACTCCCGTAGCCACAGAGTTCCGCTATGTCTATTTTATGGTCTTAAGTCTTCCTTTCTACCTGATCACGGCGCTCCTGCCAGAAGCCGGTGCCACGCCGCAAACAGGTGACCTGCTGCGATTTGTGTTACACGACGATCAGGGATAAAATGAACACAATGACCAGGGTAGTAACGCCCATCACTGCCGTCACACCCGTCTGGCACTTGTAAGCCGTCTTGGTATCCATATCTGAGAACTGAGAAACCACCCAGAAATAAGAGTCGTTTGCGTGTGACACCGTCATGGAGCCTGCGCCGATCGCCATGATGACCAGCACCTTCGCCAGAGGACTGGTGAAGCCCAGCGCGCCCATCATGGGAGCGATCATGGCGGATGTGGTGATCATTGCCACCGTGGATGCGCCCATGGCTGTCTTCAACAGCGCTGCGATCACGAACGGAAGCACAATACCGATTCCCAGACCCATCATGGAGCCGCTCAAGGTATCCGCAATAGGAAGCTGCTGTAAGATCGCACCAAAGGAACCGCCCGCGCCGGTGATCGCCAGGATACCTGCGGAATTGGTCACACCCTCTGTGATCCACTTCAAAGTATTTTCCTTCTCCTCCTTCGGGATCAGCGTCATCGCCAGGAATACGCCCAGCACCAGCGCAATTACCGGGTTGCCCAGGAAAGAAACGATGGTCTTAAACATGCCGCTACCAAACGGCGCGCTTGGAAAATCACCGACAGACTTTAACGCGATCAGTACGATCGGCAGAAGGATCGGGGAAAAGCTGTGCAGAGTGCCGGGGAGCTTGCCGTACTTCTCGATCAGTTCCTCCACGGTATACTCCGGATTGGCCGGGATATCGATCCTGCCTGCCACCTTTTTCGCATAAACAATAGCCACAAATGTGACCGGAATGGAGATCAGAAGCCCCACCAGAATCGTCAGACCCAGATCCGCCTCCAACGTGCCCGCCATAGCGATGGGCCCCGGTGTGGGCGGCACCAGGCAGTGGGTTGCATACAAGCCGCCGGAAAGCGCTGTCGCCATCACCGCAAGGGACACGTTACTCTGACTTGCCAGTGCCCTGGAAATAGGGCTTAAGATGACGAACCCGGAATCACAGAATACCGGGATACCCGTCACATAACCGGTCAGACCCATGGTGAGAACGCTCTGCTTCTTACCCACTACTTTCAAGATGCTGTTTGCCATCGTGAGCGCAGCGCCTGTCTTCTCAAGTATCGTACCAATGATCGTGCCCGCCAGGATCACGATGCCGATGCTGGCCAGGATGTTACCAAAGCCATTCTTTACCGTCGTGATCACGTCCTCCGTGGGAATGCCGCAGACAAGGCCAACCACCACTGCGACCACCACCAGCACGATAAACGGATGCTGTTTGAACTTGGAGATTGCGATCACCATGGCTGCCACCGCCAGTACGATAACCGCAAACATGAATAATGCTGACATATTATCATCCTCCTCTAAAAACATAAATTGATAAATCTATCGGAAAAGGATCTTCTCCTTCTCTTTCTCATCACTTATGTACTTTCACGGAAGGAAAATGCAATCCCCGGCCTTCAGATGTGTATACCGCGTACCTTCTGCGTTCTGCGAAAGACAACTCTGTGCCGCCTCCCCGGTACAGTGATTGAACCCCGCAAGTAAGACACCCATACTTTTCAAAATTTTCATGGTCTCCGCAAGGCGCGCCTCATCCGCTTCCACCAGATGGGAGCCTCCAAAGACCGCATACACCGACTGCCCGAAACGCTCCCGCACGCTCTCGATCATGTTTAATATCCCCGGATGACTGCATCCCACGATCATGACAAGGCCCTTCTCACTCTCCAACACCAGACATATCTCATCCGGAAAATCATCCTCCACCATCCCCTCCTTCGTCTTTCTCACAAAACGAGCCGGAGCTTTCTCAAACTCATAAAACCGTTTGAAGCCTCCCACCGCATAGCAGCCGGGAAACAATGTCATATTCACCTCACAGACCTGGTGTGTGATCTTTTTCTTCTTTAACAGTTCCCGTCCGAAACCGCAGCCAAGATACGCATACTTCTCCCCGTCTCTGGCATACTTCTCCTCGAAAAACCGGGGTCCCGTTATGAGCGGCGCGTGGACGCCGTGGGCCACCATATCGGGATAGCCGCCCGCATGGTCATAGTGGCTGTGGCTCAAGACCANATAATCTACATCTTTTAAGGAGACATTCATCTTCCNGGCATTCCGGCGTGCCGCCTTCCCCGCACTACAGTCAAAAAGAATCTTCTTACCCTCCGTCTCCACCAGAAAAGACAGTCCATGCTCCGCACGGAGCGCCCTATTCTGCGATAGCTGGTTTTCCAATAAAGTGCGCAAAATGATCATATGCTGTNCTCATCCTTTCGTACTGTCTCTATTGNTTTCTTCGATTACGNNANGTCATCGTTTGANCAGAAGTACCGCCACATCATTCACGTTGGTGCCCGTGGCGCCGGTGACGATCAGGCCGTCCGCCTTTGCCAGCGCATGGTATGCATCGTTTTCCTGTAAAACATCATAGATGGAGATGCCCTGTGCCGACAGCCTCTCTTTCGTTTCAGTATCGCTGTATCCCCCTGCCGCATCGGTGGGGCCGTCCGTTCCGTCACTTCCCACGCTGAACACCGCTGTCCTTTGAAGTCCTGCGATCCCCTCCGCCGCAGCGAGAGCCAGCTCCTGATTCCTGCCGCCCTTTCCCTTACCGGTCAGATGCACCACAGTCTCGCCGCCCGCCAGAAAGGCGAGGCTCTTCTCTGTGCCTTGATGAGTCCTGGCGATAGCCGCAAGGAACCGCCCTGCTTCTCTGGCCTCACAGGANAGCTGATCCGTCAGGATCACCGGCTCATAGCCAAGCTCTTCACAGGCCGCAGACGCCGCCCGGCACAGATCGGACACGCTGCCTGTAATCCGGGTCTCCACATTGGTGAGACTCTCCGGCGTCTCCTGCCGCAAAAATTCCCACGCCGCATCAGATAGTTTGAGTTTATATTTCTCTGCGATCGCCACCGCCTCCTCACAGGAAGAAGAATCCGGGTAAGCCGGACCGGAAGCGATCATATCCAGTGGATCTCCCAAAATATCGCTGAGCACAATGCTGAACACATGGGCCGGCTCACAGGCCAAAGCAAAGCGCCCGCCCTTCACCCCGGAGAGCCGTTTGCGGATCGTGTTCATCTCCACGATATCCGCCCCGCAGGCTAATAGCTGTCCCGTGATATCCTGCAGCTCCGCTCCGGAGACCAAAGGCTTTTCAAACAGTGCCGAGCCGCCGCCGGAGAGAAGAAAGATCACCTCATCCCCTGTCCCGGCNTGTGCCACCAGATCCAAGGCCGCCTGAGTCGCCCGGAAAGAATTTTCATCCGGCACCGGATGCCCCGCCTCAAANCACNGNGTNTTGGGNATCTCCCCCTTCACATGGTCGTACTTNGTCACCACCACGCCCGCTTCCAGCTTATCCCGCAAAATATCCGCCGCGGCCTTGCCCATCTGCCATGCCGCCTTGCCCGCAGCAACCATATAGATNTTGCCCTGTCCGAAGCTTCTGCCCTGCAAAGCCCTCGCCACCGCCTCGTCCGGCAGTACTGCCTGAATCGACTTTTGAATGATCTGATCCGCTTCTTCCCGTAGTGTCATAGGTTCCTCCTTTTCTTACTGTCAGAAAAAACACTGCCGTTTGTAACATTTTACTATCAAAATATTAAAAAAAGAAGATTTTTTCGTAATTTTCTCCTTTAATCNAAATAAACGTAATNNCGTTTTGTTTTNTCTTATATTTTTCAAAAATCATATAGACATTGCACTTGTTCTGTGATATGCTATATTTACTTACCCGGAGAGTAAGTGTTGCTACAAAAGAAAGGTGGTAACGTTATGACAGACAGCGCAAAGCTGGACCTGCTTCTCTCTGAGATNCAGGAAATGAAAACCGGCATGCAGGAAATGAAAAACGACATGCAGGAAGTGAAACAGGATATTCATCTGTTGAAGGATGATACCCAGAAACTGAAAGAGAATACCCAGGCACTAGCCCAAAGGGTCGATGTCATCGAAAACAAAGTAATTCATTTGGAATTGATCCTCGAAAATGAAATTCGCGTCAATATCCAGCGCGTGGCCGAAGGACATCTCGATTTATCCCGCAATCTACACGAGGCCATGAAACCCAGCAACGAGGTGGAAATGCTGTCAATCAGGGTGGGCATTCTGGAATCCGATGTGAAAGAGCTGAAGTCAAAATTGGCATGACAACGTGAACAATAGGACCTGGAATATATCCCGGTCCTGTTTTCATTCTCTATTCTTTTACAGCAAATAAAAAATACCGCAAACCGCTTCTATCGCAGTTTCCGGCATCCTTTAGGGTTGGGCTGTTCTTCACAGTCAACAGCTCGTAGGGGAATCGAACCCCTGTTTCCGCCGTGAGAGGGCGGCGTCTTAACCGCTTGACCAACGAGCCATCTGTTTGACACTTGCTTATTCTATTATATTTTCAAAGAGAATGCAAGTCTTTTTTTTATCTTTCTATATATATCGTATGTTATGTTATTTTATGGTTTACATAACTCAATCCAATGTCATCCCGCACTACAGCACCTTACTCAGGAAATCTATGGTTCGCGGCTCCTTCGGATTATTGAACACCTCCTCCGGCGTCCCCTCTTCCACAATATAACCGCCCTCCATGAAGATCACGCGGCTGGCCACTTCCCTGGCGAAACCGATCTCATGGGTGACCACCACCATCGTCATGCCTTCTCTCGCCAGCTCCTTCATGACTGCCAGCACCTCACCCACCATCTCCGGATCCAGTGCGCTGGTCGGCTCATCGAAGAGCATGATATTCGGATTCATCTCCAGCGCTCTCGCGATGGCTACACGCTGCTTCTGCCCGCCGGAAAGCTGGCTGGGAAACGCCTCCGCCTTATCCGCAAGGCCCACCCNCTCTAANAGCTTNAGCGCCTTATCCTTNGCCTCCTCCTTGGAGAGAAGCTTTAAATGCACCGGNGCAAGNGTCATNTTCTTNATGACCGTCANNTGNTTAAAGAGATTAAAATGCTGGAACACCATGCCGATGTTCTCCCGCACCTTATTGATATCTGTATGCTTNTCCGTCACNTCATANCCNNCTATGATNATCTGNCCNNNNGTCNCCTTCTCCAGNTGGTTTAAGCACCNAAGNAGTGTNGATTTNCCGCTGCCGGAAGGCCCGATCAGCACCACTACCTCGCCCTCCGTCACTTCCAGGCTGATATCCTTGAGTACTTCCAGAGAGCCAAAATTCTTTTTCAGATTTTTGACGGAAATCTTACTATCTGCCACGGTTGATCCTCCTCTCCAGCTTCTTCGACAGCTTNCTCAGGGTTACGATCACCACCATGTACATAACGCCGATGATTGTCCATGTCTCCAGGGCCTTGAAGGTATTTCCCATGATCGTCTTACCCACATTCGTAAGCTCCGAAAAACCGATTACAGAGAGAATAGACGTATCCTTCAAGGTAATAATATACTGATTGATGATAGAGGGAATCATAGTNCGGATCGCCTGGGGTACCACGATCAGNGCCATGGACGAACCGTAGGTGAGTCCCAGACTCCTGCCGGCCTCCATCTGTCCTCTGTCCACACTCTGGATACCCGCGCGGATGATCTCCGCCATGTAAGCGCCGCAGTTCATGGAAAGCGCGATCGTACCCGCCTGCAGCGCCGTCAGCCGGAANGTTGCAAATCCNATNCCCTGAATCGCNGCCGGCACNCCNAANTAGATAAANTATGCNAGCACGATGAGGGGCACGCCCCTCACCGCATCCACATANACNGTNCCNATNAAATTAAACACTCTGTTATTGCCCTACATTCATCAGNCCGAANATCATACCGATGATCATCGCNAAAAATAACGACAGTAATGTNAANAGCAGCGTCTGCCCGAGCGCTGCCACCAGCATCAGGCCATANCTTTGCAGTATCATCAACATAAGNTTNTCACCAANTTCCTTTACTCACCTAAATACTTCGCAAGAATCTCATCATACTTGCCGTTCGCCTGGATATTGGCAAGACCGGCATTGAACATATCCAGAAGCTCCTGATTATCGGAGTTCATGATGGCAAATCCGTAAGGAGCGCCGTCACTCTCCATACCTTCCGGAATCACGAGTGCCAGACCGCCTGTCTTGATGGAATCCGCCATGATAGGCGTATCCTCTACACATGCAGCAGAGTTGCCAAGGATCACGTCCTGATACATGGTCGGTGAATCCTCAAACACCGTCACGGTAAATCCGTACTGATCCTTTAAGCTGTTCGCAAAATCAGCCCCGGCGGTACCGTTCTTGACTGCCACATTCTGACCTGCCAGATCCTCGAAGCTTGTCACGGTGCTGCCCTCAGGAAGCACAAAGGTCTGTGTCGCATTATAGTAGCCGTCAGAAAAGATCCAGCCGGCATCGATACGCTCCTGCTTGATGGTAGCGCCTGCGATCAGAGCGTGTGCCTGACCGGACTGTACTGCTGCCACACCCGCATCCCATCCAAGGCTCTGCAGCTCATATTCAAATCCCTGATCCTCTGCGATCGCCGCCAGAATATCCACGTCGATTCCTACAAACTCACCGTTCTCATTCGTAAACTCGAAAGGTCTGAATACCGTATCTGTGGCAACGATCCACTTCTTTCCACTGCTCTTGCCGCAGGCAGCAATGCTGCATGTCATGCAGATCATCAATGCCAGCGCCAGTGCCTTTTTCATCATGCTTTTTTTCATAATACTCTCCTCCGTTCTTTTCACTTTAGTCCTCGTTCATCTTTCCTAGTATAATAAAGAAACGGAGGGTTTGTCAAGAGCTTTGTATCATTGTATACAATTATCCTCTTACAGATTCTGAGCCGCCGCCAGAATCAATTCCACTGCCTTGTCAATGCCCAGCTTCTCTGTGTTGAGGGTCAGATCAAAGTTGCGGGCATCGCCGTAGGTGCATTTGGTATAGTATTCGCAGTAGCGCTTTCTCGCCTTATCCACCGCACGCACATCGTTTGCCACCTGATCCTTGGGCACCTTATCCATAAGCCCTGTCATGCGCTTCACACGCCACTCGAAACCCGCATGGATAAACACATTCAGACAGTGGTCGAACTCCCGCAGGATATAATCTCCGTTTCGACCCACGATCACGCAGCTCTCCTTGTTGGCAAGCTCTCTGATCGCGTCTCTCTGCGCCTGCCAGATCTCCTCCTCCAGCGGCCTGTTATAAAAATCAAACAGGCTCTGGGCAAACCCGAAATTCTTCGGCACACGCTCGTCCCAGCGAAGCACCTGCTCCGGAGACAGATTTTTCCCGGAGACAGCGGTCTTTAAGATGATGTCCTTGTCGTAGTATTCGATCCCCAGGCTCTTTGCCACCCGCTTGCCGATCTCGCCGCCGCCTGCGCCGAATTCTCTTCCGATGGTGATGATCTTTCTCATGTTTTTTCCCTCCCTTATATTTTGCTCAGCACGCGCCATGCGCAAAAATCGCGCTTTCAGCGCTCTCCGCTGCTTTGCAGCTCTTTTTGCTTATGGACGGGCGCTCCCTCAGAGCATCATATACCTGTCAAATTCGTGCAAGCACGATTTGCCCGGCATATTTGCTCTGGCTGAGCTGTTAAGCTAAGTCAAATATACTGATCTGATTGGACTCGGGGAGATTCCCCAGAAGTCCGAGTTGACTCATTAAGTCAATTATAGACTTGGACGCCTTCGTCCTGTCTCTGAAATCGTCCTTACTCAGGAACGGGCCATCCTTCGCCGCCTCCACGATAGCGTCCGCCGCCCGCTCACCCAGGCCGTCGATACTGACCAGGGAAGGCATCAGCTTCCCGTCCACGATCTGAAACAGTCTGGAATGTGCCGTAAAGATATCTATGGGAACAAATTCAAAACCTCTGGCGTACATCTCCTGCACGATCTTCATGTCCTTCTGGGTATCCTGCTCCTTCTTGGAAAGCTCGTCACTGCGGCGTTTATAGTCCGCCATCACGCCCTCCAGATGNGCCTGCCCCTGACACATGATCTCATAGGAAAAAGCCGAGGCACGGATACTGAAATAGGCCGCATAGTAGGCCAGCGGATAATTGATCTTGCAGTAGGCAATGCGCCATGCCATCATGACATAGGCCGCCGCATGGGCCTTGGGGAACATGTACTTGATCTTCTTGCAGGAACCGATGTACCAGTCCGGCACATCCTGTGCCTTCATGGCCTCGATCCACTCATCCTTCAAGCCCTTGCCCTTACGCACACTCTCCATGATGGTAAAGGANAGNGAAGGCTCCACTCCCTTCTGCATCAGNTAGATCATGATGTCGTCACGACAGCAGATGGCCGTGGAAATGGTCGCCTTNCCCTCCTCGATCAGGGTCTGGGCATTGCCCAGCCACACATCCGTGCCGTGGGAAAGTCCTGAAATACGCACCAGATCCGTAAAACACTTCGGCTTGGCGTCTATGACCATCTGAATAACGAACTCCGTACCAAACTCCGGAATCCCCAGACATCCCAGCTTACACCCGCCNATCTGNTCCGGGNTGATNCCCAGCGCCTCCGTTGACTGGAAGAGNGACATNACNCCCTTATCATCCAGCGGAATCGTCACCGGATCGATACCGGTCAGATCCTGCAGCATACGNATCATGGTGGGATCATCATGCCCCAGAATGTCCAGCTTGAGCAGGTTATGGTCAATGGAATGATAATCAAAGTGGGTGGTGATGATATCCGTACTCATATCGTTGGCGGGATGCTGCACCGGCGTAAANGAATTGATATCCTCCCCCATNGGCAGCACCACGATGCCGCCCGGATGCTGTCCCGTACTTCTGCGGATCCCGGTACANCCGGTCACGATCCGGTTGATCTCNCAGACTCTCTTGTGCCTGCCTCTCTCCTCAAAATAATTNTTCACATAGCCGTAAGCCGTCTTGTCCGCCAGCGTACCGATGGTGCCGGCGCGGTAGGTCTGGCCGCTGCCGAAGATCACCTCCGTGTATTTATGNGCTTTACTCTGATACNCNNCGGANAAATTCAGNTCGATATCCGGCTCNTTATCTCCCTTAAAGCCCAGNAAGGTCTCNAAGGGAATGTCAAAGCCCTCCTTGCTCAAAGGCGTCCCGCAGACCGGNCAGTCCTTATCCGGCATATCGCAGCCCGCACCGCCNCCGTAAGCCTTCACTTCCTCGGAATCAAAATCATANTAGTGNCATTTNGGGCACAGATAATGGGGGCTTAANGAATTCACCTCCGTNATCCCNGCCATATTCGCNACGAANGAGCTTCCCACAGAACCTCTCGACCCNACCAGATAGCCGTCCTCCACAGATTTCCACACAAGCTTCTGGGCAATGATGTACATCACCGCAAACCCGTTAGAAATGATGGAGTTAAGCTCTTTCTGCAACCTGTCCTCCACGATCTTGGGCAAAGTCTCCCCGTAGAGTTCATGGGCCTTGTTATAGCAGATGTCCGTAAGCTGCTTGTCACTGTCTTCGATGACCGGCGGACACTTATCCGGCCGCACCGGACTCATCACATCGATCATATCCGCGATCAGGTTGGTGTTGGTGATGACTACCTCCTCCGCCTTATCGCTGCCCAGATAGGCAAACTCCTCCAGCATTTCCTCCGTGGTTCTGAAATACAGGGGCGCCTGGTTATCCGCATCGGGGAAGCCTTGCCCCGCCATGATGATACGGCGGTAGATCTCATCCTCCGGATTTAAAAAATGTACATCGCAGGTGCCCACCACCGGCTTGTGGAACTGCTCGCCCAGCCGCACGATCTGCCGGTTGATCTCCATGATATCCTCCATGGAAGTGATCTCCGGCGTACGGTCCGACTCTATCATAAAACGGTTATTGCCCAAGGGCTGAATTTCCAGATAATCATAAAAATCCACAAGCCGCGCGATCTCCTCATCCGGCTTGCTCTCCAACAGCGCCCGATACAGTTCCCCCGCCTCGCAGGCGCTTCCCAGGATCAATCCCTCCCGATACTGAGAAAGCAGACTCTTCGGAATCCTGGGCCTTCTGGCAAAATAGGTCAGATGGGACTCCGAGACCAATCGGTAAAGATTCATCCGCCCCACATTGTTTTTCGCTAAGATGATGGCATGATAGGTGGGCAGCTTCTTGATGATCTCCGGGCTCGTCTTGCCCCGCTCATTCAGCTTCGCAAGGGTGTCGATCCCTTCCCTTTGCATCATGGGGATCAGCTTCACAAAGATCTCCGCGGTAGCCTCCGCATCGTCCACAGCTCGGTGATGGTTTTCCAGAGAAACGCCCAGAGCCTTCGCCACCGCGTCAAGGGTATGCTTTTTCTGCCCCGGCAGAAGGATCCTGGCCATTCCCACCGTATCGATATAGGTAAAATCATGGGGAATGTCCTGTCTGTTGCAGTTTTCCCGGATAAAACTCATATCAAACTGAGCATTGTGCGCCACCAGGATGCTGTCCCCGCAAAAGTCCAGAAACTGCGGCAGCACCGTCTCTATCTGCTCCGCCTCCATAACCATATCATCTGTTATTCCTGTCAGCTTCTCAATCTCATAGGGAATGGGCACAAGAGGATCCACAAAGCTGGAGAAACGGTCCACGATCTTGCCGCCGCTGACCTTCACCGCCCCGATCTCAATGATGCGGTTCCGTATCGGTGAAAACCCTGTCGTCTCGATATCAAAGACCACAAAATCCGCCGCGAAATCCTGGCCCTCATCATTCGTGGCGATCTCATGCAGGTCATCCACCAGATAGGCCTCCACGCCGTAGATGACCTTAAAGAAGCCCTGCTTGTCCGGCTCCGGCTCTCCCGCCTCCTTACAGCGGTTTTTCTCCGCCTTCCAGAGATCCTCCCATACATGATTGGCGTCGGGGAAGGACTGCACCACGCCGTGATCAGTAATGGCGATGGCGGGATGTCCCCACTGGTAGGCCCGTTTTACGATATCCTTCGCCTCGGAAACCCCGTCCATATCGCTCATCTTGGTATGACAGTGCAGCTCCACGCGCTTTCTGACGCTTCTGTCCTCCCGCTTGAAGTTCGTAAAATCAGGAATCTTCTTGATTCCCGCCAGAGAACCGATGGTCAGCTCATGATCGAACTTATCCATCATCGTCATGCCTTTAAGCTTGACAAAGGTTCCCTCTTTCATAACACCGGTTATTTCATTTACCTGTTCTTTATGT
>JAAUZN010000038.1 GCA_014804565.1 Lachnospiraceae bacterium | reverse complement strand
GACTGCTCAAAAGGAGAGAAGCTGGAACGCTGGGGCGAATACCTCTTAGTGCGTCCGGATCCCCAGGTCATCTGGGATACCCCAAGAACAGACGGTCGCTGGAAGAAGAAAAACGGCCACTACCACCGCAGCTCCAAAGGCGGCGGCGAGTGGGAATTTTTTCATCTGCCTCAGGAGTGGAGCATCGAATACCGCTCTCTCACCTTCCGGCTAAAGCCCTTCAGCTTCAAGCATACCGGGCTTTTCCCTGANCAGGCTGTCAANTGGGACTGGTTTTCTTCNATTATAAAGGATGCCCGGACAAAAGCGCCGGACAAGCCGTTCAAGGTCNTAAACCTATTNGCCTACACAGGCGGCGCCACTCTTGCCGCTGCCGCCGCAGGCGCCTCCGTAACCCATGTGGACGCCTCCAAGGGCATGGTTTCCTGGGCGAAAGAAAACGCCATCGCCTCCGGCCTCTCGGATGCTCCCATCCGCTGGCTGGTAGATGACTGCGTAAAATTCGTGGAACGCGAGATCCGCCGGGGAAACACTTACGACGGCATTATCATGGACCCGCCTTCTTATGGCCGCGGCCCGAAGGGCGANATCTGGAAAATTGAGGAGAATATTTTCCCCTTTATCTGCCTGGCGGCAAAGCTGCTGTCAAAGGATGCCCGNTTTTTCCTGGTAAACTCCTACACCACCGGGTTACAGCCCGCCGTGCTCACTTACATGATCCACACGGCCCTTGTACCACAGTTTGGCGGTCATGTGGAGTCCTCCGAGATCGGGCTTCCNGTCACCACAAGCGGCCTGGTGCTGCCNTGCGGCGCCTCCGGAAGGTGGTTTACATAATTCCGCTCAGCCGTGCGATCCCATACAGGAGAAGCAAGTGTACCGGATAGAAGCCATAGTAAAAGGCCTTCGGCAGCTGTTTCCCCCTCTCNCCGCCGTAACAGGCAATCAGAANAAAGGCGAAGAGCCCNTACATCTCCCGGAGGGAAGAGTAAAACAACTCAACCACCGTAAACCTGCCGNCATAGCGGATACAGTATGAGCTCCACATGCCAAACAGCATAACAAACCCCGCCGAGAAGAACTGTGCCGGCAGTCCCTTATCTCTGGTCAGATAGAGAACAAAGATAAGAAGTATCCCCATATACCGATAGTCTGTAGAAAAAAGGAAGGCCGCACTACACCCTGCGAGCAGCACCGCAGCGCGGGCGATTTGAAAAGGAATCCCCCGATACTGCCCCAGCTGCTCCCACAGAGTCAATACCAGCACGCCGAGAAACAGCGTCCAGTAGATATTCTGCCCCGTCCAATCCATGAGTTCCCCCGAAAAAGCCAAGTCAAACGGAATTTCAGACAGCAGGGCAAACAAACCCAGCCTTAGTAGATACTTCGCTCTGCTTCTTGTATGGAGAAATCCCTCCACAATAAGGAAAGCAAAGAGCACGAAGGAAACTCTTCCCACGGCCCGTCCCACGCGATAGATCAATTTCAGCCGGGGATCCCAGCCCCCGTTTACCGGATGGAGATTCATATACCCTAAAAATAATACTGCAAAAAAATGATCAATTAACATAGTAAGACAGGCCGTCCTTTTCAGGAACGCACCTGTCAGACTGTTTTTNTTATTCTGCTTCATGCCAACGCATCCACACTTCCACCCACCAGTTCTGCCGCCGACTGTCCGACTTCTGCGGAGACCGGAATATCCACCCCGTCAAGCTCCAGGGAAACCGCCGGATTCACAGCCTGCTGCGCAATCTGCTGTGCCGCCTGCTGAACTCCCGCCTTCTCCCTCTCCAGCTTGTTGAACAGGGATTTCAGGTACTTCATATCCGCTTCCACGATATCCTTCATCTCATCAGAGCGATGTTTCCTGCGGAGATTATCCACCTCCTCGGGTGACATCTCCTGCTCCGTGGCTCCCATGTANTCCTTCATCAGATCATTGGCGCCGCCGGTCTCCTCCATCTCCTGCATGAGTTTCTCGTATTCCTCCATGAGCTCCTCAAGCTTTTCCATCTCTTCTTCGGTCGCATTTTCCATGGATTCTTCGAGTTTCTTTATCTGCTCATCATCATCCGAGCCGGCACCGTTCTCGACCAGGCCCTTGCCTGTTGCCGCCGCCTTCTCCTCTTCCTCCAGATGTTTCTTTTTCCTGCGGGCGATCCGCTCCATCTTTCTGGCATGAATGATAGCATGGCGAAGATCCGTCTCGTCATATTTGCCGCTCATCTGCTTGCGCAGAAGAGAAACCACTTCTTCCCGCGCCTTCGTCACCACTCTTCGCACACCGTTGGAGGTATTGCACATCGTGATCTGCTTTGAAATCTTCTTATAATTATAGTTTAACTTCTTTNTCTTAGTAGATTTAGTCTTTTGAATCCTGATGGCGTTCATCGTTTTGTTCGCCGCCAGGCTGCCGCACTCATTCTTGATGTCCTGCTTCGTCCTCTGCGTATAGGGATCCGCCGACGTAGGCGCAGTAGCCACTTCCATGCCCATACCCAATCCTCCTTGATCGCTGTCAAACCGGTAACTCCGTTTACCATAGACTTCCATATATTATATCGACTCGTCCGTCCCTAATGTTTAGACTTCTCTACAGCTTCCGCATCCAACTTTTTCTCCGAAAAATGAAAACGGATAAAAGCAGTCTGACCGCCTCCTCCAGAGACAGGATAAAATATACCTGTGGAATCGGAAGCCGCCACACAAAGGCTGCCAAAAGCCCCAGAGGTACACCGAACACCCAAGTGCCGATCAGATCGATCCACATCACATAGCGAGTCATCCCCCCGCTCCTGATGATGCCGCCTCCCAGAATCATATTCTGTACCTTAATAGGAGAGATTACAGCGAAAACAGCTAAAATCTGATATGCCGTACTCTGAACAGACAATTCTACATTATAGATGGAAACATACGGTTGCCCCAAAACAAGCAATAAAAGAGAGAGGAGCAAAGATCCTGCAACTCCGCATCCCATAAGCCGCTTGCCATCCCGATAAGCCAGTTCATAATCCTCCTTCCCCAAATGTCTGCCGATCATGATGCCTGCCGCCTGAGATATTCCGCTGAGCAGTCCGATCATCAATCCCTGCACCGGCCCNGTCATAGTCATCGCCGCGCAAGGCTCTGTCCCCAAATGTCCATAAATACTCCCATACACATTTTCACCCAAACTCCACATAAACTCACAGATTAAAATCGGTGAGAGAATGCCCAGATACTGCCGCCAGGTTTCTTTCGGCAGCGAAAGACTTGGCCGACGGATCACGCCTTTGCAGGAAAAGCAAAAGCAAACGGCCGTCAGAGCAAAGGCCGCTGTCTGCGCGATCACGCTGGCAAGCGCAGCTCCTCGCACGCCCATAGCCGAAAAACCCCCGTGCCCGAAGATAAAGAGATAATTCAGGCCTGTATTCAGGAGTACCGAGAAAAAGCTTGCCGCCAAAGGCATCACTGCTTTCCCGATACAGCGCAAAAACACTGCCATTATAGTAGACATCGCCGCCGGCAGGAAGGAAAGCGCATACACACGCAGATAAATCGACGCCTGCGCTTTAACTGCCTCATCCTGCGTATACAGCGCCATGATCCTGTAGGGAAAGATACAGCACACTGTCATAAAGACCGCTGCCAGTAANAGACTCAAAAACAGATTCAGGTAAAATCCCCGTTCCATTCCTTTCTCATCCTTTGCCCCAACATACTGCGCCACTATAATACCTGCTGCCGCTGCCACCGCGCCCAGCACTACCGTGTAGATCGATGCAAATTTCCCTCCCAATCCAATACCTGTAATGCTCTCACTGCCAAGCTGNCCGATCATGATCTGATCCACCACCCCGAAAGAAGACTGCAGAAGTGCCTGCAGGGTCACCGGCANCGCTATACCAACTAAATCTGTCCGAAATTGTTTTACTTCGTTTTTCATCTCTCCCCCTATGTCAAAGTTTTTTCACACTATCCCGAATCACCAGCTGTACCGGAAGAACCTCCCGTATCTCTCCCTCCCGGCCTTCTCTGAGTTTTTGCAGAGCACAAACCGCCATCTNCGCACGTTCCGCTGCATCCTGCTTTACCGTAGTAAGACGGGGAAAACAGGTTTCACAGAGAGCATTATCGTCGAAACCCACCACGGACATCTCCCCCGGCACTGAGATCNCCTGCTCCTGTAAAAAGTGNATCAGCTCCGCCGCATAGACATCCGACACGGCAAAGGCTGCCGTACAGTTTCGGATCCTCCGCAGGTTTTCTTTATAAAAATCATAGCGCTTAGCCCTTTGCATAGGCACCTGCAAAAACTCGGTCTCTCCATTCAGAAAACCTGCCCGAAAGCCCTCCATTCTCTCCTGGTCCATACAGATGGCATTGTCGGAGATAAGAAGCGCCTTCCTGTGCCCCATTCTTTGCAGATACGCTCCCACCTGACGGCCGCCGTCAAAGTTATCAATTGTCAGGTTGCAGATTTTTTCGTCCTCTTCAAAGAAGCCGTCATACACTACAAAGGGGATATGCATTCTCTCCCGCAGCTTCCGATAATCACTCTCACAAAAGCCTAAAAGCACCAGCCCCTCCATATTCCACATAGAGGCGAAACGCTCCACCTCACTCCAGCTCCTTGCCGTCTTTACCATCATAAAATAATCCGCCCGCTCCAACGCTGATAATAAAGCATTCAAGGAAGCCGCGACAAAGGCGTCCTCCAGCACTCTTCCCTCATACTTGTCATGATCGTTCACCACCACACCGATAATCCGGGAAGAGTTCTGTGCCAACAGGATTCCTGCCATGCTTGGAATATAACGCCGCTCTTCCAGAAGNTCCTGCACCCGCTTNACCGTCTCATCCGATATTTTTTTCGTTTTCCCATGGATCACATTGGAAACTGTGGCGGTACTCAGTCCCAGTTCCTCTGCAATATCCACGATTCTCACCCGCTCTGTCATATGCCCCTTCTTTCTCCTCTAAATAAATTGTAATCGCAACNACCCGCAGATTCAATAGGTTAAACGCATAACCCATTCCAAAAAAAGAGGCACATCAGTAGACAATTTTTAGACAAATTGCTACGATATGCCTCTCTTTACCGTTCTTTCTCTTTCTTCAGGCCTTTGCTTTTAAAAAGCTGATAAACTCCGGTTTCGGCAAGGGTTTGGAGAAGAAATATCCCTGAATAAAGTCGCATTGCAGTTCCGTAAAGAAATCCAGCATTTCCTGTGTCTCGATCCCCTCTACCACNATCTCCATATTGATATCCTTGAGCATCGCCACCGTATTCTTGAGAACTACCCGCATCTTAGGATTGTGCTGGTCATCCACAAAGGATTTATCCAGCTTAATGATCTTAACGGGCATCTGGATCACTCGCTTGATATTAGAATAGCCTGTCCCATAATCATCCAATGAGAAGGAAACACCCGCCTGCTCAAGCTTCCTCAGATTTTCCTCCAGAATCTCCTGCATATGGCTTGCNCTTGCCGCCGTCTCCGTGATCTCCAGATTGACAGCCTCAGTCGGAACCTGATATCTGTCCATGATCTCCAGCACATTATCCGCCAGATTTCCCCGCATACACTGCGCTACCGACAAATTCACCTCTATGTATTCCAACCCAAGCGCACGAAATTCACTGCCGGCGATAAAACGGCACACTTCCTCCAGCACATAATCTCCGATTCTGTGTATGGCGCCGCTTTTCTCCGCCGCCGTGATCAGAATCTCCGGCGAGATAAATCCATAGGTGGGATCAAACAATCTAAGCAATGCCTCCGCAGAGACAAACTTCCCCTTCTCCACCGAATAGATCGGCTGATAATACACCTGAAACCGTTTAAATTCCAAAGCTTCCTCGATGATCTTGTCAATGTTGCTCTGAATTTGAACCATATCCTTGTGGAAAATATCCTCCACGTGCATGACCCGGCGCTCATACCTAAGCTTCTCGTGGAAATCCGTCCCAAAGCTCATGAGCATTTTAAAATCTTTGATCTCCTCAGGACAGCGCGCCAGTACCACATAAGGCTGCAGACTGATATCCAACTCGTTAAAATCTGTTTTTTCACTCAGACTCTCCACCAGCATCTCCGCCGCCCTGACCGCTCTGTCATGGTATTTCTCATTAAACACAATGCGAAATCGTCCCCGATCCAGATGATACATTTCTCCTTTATTATCCAGAAGCTTATTGACCCTGCGAAGCCGCTCTACCACATCCTCCACCACATGCATCGCAAAATCATATCCCATCATGGCCTGAATTGAAGTAAGATTCGCCACATTTATCATGACCACATCCACGTTTTTCTCATTCCGATAGTTCCGTTTCATGACGTTCGCATAAGCGCTGTATTTCATAAGCTGCGTATCGGAATCTATGATCTGCTCCGGCCGCTGAACCCCGATACTCATCAAAAGCAGGCTGATCGCACTACCATACATCTCCACCAGTACAGTGGGATTTACCAGCTGAATCATCACCGCTGTCAGGCCGATTGGTATATACGACAAAAACATAAGTGTTTTAGAAAACGCCAGCAGTTCCCGATAATAGATCACATAAGCAAGCACAAAGATCATATAAACCGCAATGACCGCATAAATCAGGAAAAACCACTCGCCCCGCTGATACCCCGAGTCCACCGTAAACATCTTGTCGGTGAACGGATTCGTGAGCAGCGCCGCAAACAAAGCCAGATAGGGCACCCACAGCACTGCCTGGATCCAAAAGCTCTTGCGGATCTTATGCCAGGTATCCGTGAGACTGATCACAAACAAAGCATACAGCGGCACCGTAAAATTATGTATAATCAGATACCCGCAATGCGCCGCATAAAGCGCCGACAGATTCGTAGAACCTGCATTATCGAGGGTCACCGCCCAGATATCAAACACAGTAGCCAGCCACGTAAATGAAATAAAAATCAAAAACAGACGGTTTGGCGTCCCACTCGTCATCTTGCGCAAAATGCAGGATACGAAGAGTATGGTCAATATCAAAAATGCTGCAATATCAAAACTAAGACTTTTCCCCATAGCTTTTCCCTATATCAAATCGTCGCTTAACAGCGTACAATAAGAGTATGCCTGCGGCAAACTCTGAGAATGCTCCACATTCTCCTTAAATATTTTACATTGTCGCAATATATTATATCAAAATTAGGAAAAAAAGGAAAGCCTTCCGCGAAGAATCTCTCGTTGTCCTATTCGGCGAGATAAATTCCCAGCCTCGTTTCGATGGAGTCCATAGCTTCCTCCAGGCTCTTATCTCCCCGCATAAAGTATATGCCCTCCTCGTACACCACATTTTCAAAAGTACTGTCCTCCACATAGGCTGTATCCATTGCTTCAATCCATTTCAACAGCTCATTCACCTTCGCCTCGTCGGGCACGCGGATCAGCAGCGTGATCTCATCCCCGTCATCCGTATACAGGCCGCCGCTGCCGGAAACATAATCGTTATCCTTATAAAGCCTCCACTGATTCTCATAATTATCAAGAATCGCCTTCTTATTGACCGAAAGGCCGTCCTGCAGCTTGGTCTGTACCCCGTTGCTAAGCGCCACTTTGAGAAATTCCTGTGCCATCTCGGTGTGTTCGGACGTGGCATTGATCCCCAGCAAAGTCTTTGCCCAAAATACATTACTGCACTGCCCTGTCATGGGAATGACCTCGCAATCCTCAAAGCCTTCCGCCACAAAAATGGAAGTACAGATGTTATAAGAATTTACGTCTCCTATAGAGCCTGTCACAAACTGCCGTGAATCGCCCATCAAATAGATTTGATCGTTGTGCGCCCGAAGTGCATCGGCATCTTCCAGTTCTTCCCCACGCACACTGTAATAAGTCTGATATACCCATCTCAAGCTTTCCCACTCNTCCATTGCCTCTTCCGAAAGNCCGTCNGTCTCTGCATCNTANATCCGCTTTGACTGGGTCAGGAANTCCGAGATCGCATCCCTGTCAATCGNTCCGCTCTCCGTCTGCCACGCAGGCGCTGACACCATAGAAAACATGCGCATGATCCCTTTCTCAGAGGGAAGCTGTAACAGGCTCTTTCCCGAAATCTCCGCTCTCATTTCCTCCATAGCATCTGCAATTTCCGACATTCCTGTCATTTTCNGAAGATCACTNTTTCTGCCCAGAAGATAGGGTAACTGGATCTCGCAGGGCATCATATAGATCTGTCCGTCATTCCGGAAAGCCTCCACCACATTGGNGAAAGGAGCCGCCTCCCCGCTCATGCCGTCCAGCGCCGGGCCGATATCCATAAGAATCCCTTTCTCGATATAGGAATCCGCAGGCATATTATCCAGNATCAGCACATCGGGGCCCTCTCCTGCCATAAGGCGCGTGTTCAGATTTTTTATGACGTCCTCTCTGGTCAGAACAGACTCCTTTTCTAAACCAACCTCATACTCCACATAGACCTCCGGGTGCGCCTTCTGGTACAGATCGATCGCCTGCCGTATAGCCGTCTTATCCTCCAATCCCCACACCTTTAATCTCTCGTCAGGTCTGGCCGGAACATCCGGGTCATAAGCAAAGCGCGCCACCTTNCCCGGCGTAAACAGAACAAGAAATTCATCGTCCTCCACTGCCAGCATATCCATGATACTGTAAGCCGGATTTCCCAGAACATTTAAACTNCCGTCAATGACCTGCTCCATCGCGCTGCCGCCCAGCACATGACGGTATACGCCCTGCTGCCCCGCCAGATAGATCACGTCATCTCCACCGAAGAACAGAAACAGATCATAGCTTCTGCCCGAGGAACTGGATCTGTCACTGAAATTCTCTTTTACAAAATCATCAAGTACCTCATCCTCTATATATTCCTTAGCCTCCACATCATAAATGAGAGGCGCATCATATCCGATTCCATCCAGAAGCAGCAGATTTTTATGCATCCGAAAAAGCCCCGGCCATCCTTCTACGGTCAGGAGCTTCTCAAAGCTGCCATCCTCCTTCACCTCATAGAGTGTGCTGCCCGCCGCGTTTACCAGGATTCTTCCCGTATCCGATANATACACGGAATCGACCCACATATCATCCGATGCCAGCTTCGGTTCCACCTGTACTTCCGAGCCGTCAGNTCTGATGACCGTAAGCTGCATATCCATGGAAAGCTGGACGCCGTTGCCCTCTTCTCCCTCCTCATCNATGGGNGCTGTCCAGACCACGGCTGCTGTCCCGTCAGGACCTACCGCCATGTCCCTGATATACTTGCCGTCTTCCTTCATCTTCGCAAGCCAGGCGGGCGTTTCCTCAGTCCAGCTTGCACCGTTATCCCGTGAGCGCAGTGCAAATCCGCTGTTATCCGTTAAGAACAGGCTGCCGTCTTCCATTTCCGCCACCCGGCTGTTCCAGTCGGTCAGATCATTTCCGTTAAGCTCCACATCCCTTTCCACATACCGGCCCATGGCAGTGCCCTGCTCTTCCTCCTGCACAGCGCCGTCGCTTTCCGCTGCACTGCCCGCCGTACCATCGTCCGCATCTGTGTCGCCGCACCCGGTCAGCATCCCAAGCGCCAGAGCCGCCGCCAGAAGCCATACAGTAATTTTCCTGTTTCCTGCTATCCTCCTCATCTCGTCCTCCTTGCTATGTAATATGTCCTCGGCATCCAAAGATACCNGGGTATACTTTTCCATTTATTATCATAGCAAGGTTTTCTCTAAATTATCTCTAAAAAGCCTGGCAATTTCTTGTATCATAAAAAAAGAGGGGGCATAAAACTGCCCCTCAGTATTTGANCTTCNNTGCCNTAANCAGACCGCTCAATAAAACCAGTATAGAAATGCCAAGCAGAATCAGGGTGCTTCCTTGTCCCTGTTGTACCTCACCCGGCCCAAACGGTCTTTCCCCGTCTCCCGGCATCTCCTGCCTGCCCGGACGATTTTCATCATTTCCCCACATATGCGATTTATCAGGCTGATTTCCACCATCAAACATTTCCGGTTTTTCAGACCGACTTTCTCCATCTGACATTTCCGGTCTCTCAAGCTGCTTTTCCCCGTCAGACATTTCCGGNTTATCAAATGTCTTCATATCCCTTTGTCCTCTGCCATGCATGCCGCCTCCCCGCATACCCATCGCCATAAAGCTTTCCTCCGAGGAATTATCGATCGTAACCTGTTCCTGTGTGTCACCGACCTCGATCGTACAGATGTCTCCTATCTTCAATGCGGGCGTACTGATCACGGCAGAAGAGAAACTGCAGGGAATTTCCTCGGAGAGGAGCTCTCTGCCCTGGGCATCCGCAAGTCTTATTGTGGTTCCGGCCGCCCCTTTTGCACTATGCATCAGGAAACCCTGCGGTGAATCCGCATCAAACCCCTCCGCCATGGCGCTGCCGCCACAGGCGATCACCGTGCCGCCGCTGACGATACACTCACCACCGTTTTCACTGCCATAATCAAGCGCACAGTTACTTCCGCCATCCGTAACACTGATAAAAACTTTNCCGCCCTCAATNTAGATATCCCCGTTGGAATCCAATCCGTCGGCATCCCTTCCCGAGGGATTGATGATCGTGANGTCGCCTCCNGCAATACGAATGACAGAATTCTCGCCATACCCGTTGGCATTGATCCCATCGTCTGTCGGCGCAATGTCGATCGTTCCCCCGGCAATTGTGATATCTATGGCCTCCATTCCTTCATAGCATTCGGAAATGGAAATGTTTCCTGAGGCAACATAGAGAAAGCTTGTCTCTTCCTCATTGGACACGGTAATACCGTCATCCCCCGCCGCAATCGAAATTGCGGCATCCCGGATGCGCACGCTGTCATTTGCGTGAATCCCATCCTCCGCAGCATTGATCGTGATATCGCCTCCGGTGATCACCAGGTCGTCATTGCATACAATTCCATGCCGATACGCAGCATCTATCACAAGCTCTCCCGCTCCGTTGATCGTCAGATCATCCCGGGAATATATCGCTCCGTCTCTGCCCGAAGCTATGCTCTCCTCGTTATACTGTTCACCGGAAGATATGGTGTTTTTCGTTCCGTCCGCCAGTGTCAGAAACACTTTATCCGCCTGCTCAACCCGGAATGCGGCATCATCGTCACAGTGGAGTGTAACATCATCCAGTGAAATCCATATATCGTCGCTCTTCTCTGCATCGATCACAACGCTTCCATCTGTGAGTTCACCGGTGAGGACATAATAACCCGCATAGGCAATACAGACGTTTCCGTCATAAACATAGGCGCCATTTCCTTCAATCGTGGTTTCCTGATCAGACAGCATGATTCTGGTAGCAGAGGAAGCGTTCCAGTCTGCATCAAGATCCTTTGCCGAAAACATGCCGTCGCTGACCTCCGCACTCATGACAGACACAATGCCGAAAGATTTGCCGTTGATCAACAGGACTGTGAGCACAATCGCGATAAGGACAGCCGCAATACAAATGCTGTCAATTCTTTTATGTGTTGACACAAAGTAACCTCCTTACCCTATGTAATCCCCGTTGTAGCTGACCAGAACCGCGCTGCTGACACCCTGCATTTCGGACAATGTATTTATAAAATCAGTGTTGTCATCTTTCAGGCGGATCTCCACCGTCAATTCCAGACTGCCCTTCTGAGCGCTTTTGCTTTTGACCGTACACCGATTCGTCATCTCCTCAAGATAAGTCCTTGCCGCAGTCTCACTGTCATGCCCATCACATTGGATGACAACAATGTAGGGATTACAATGAGGTTTCTGATTGACAAATACAAGAAGCACCACGCCGACAAAAACACTTCCGACCACAGCTAACGGGATCATTCCTGCTGCCAGTACGATACCGGCTGCAATCGCCCAGAACAGGAATGCAATGTCAAGCGGCTCCTTGATCGCCGTACGAAAACGAACGATGGACAGAGCGCCTACCATTCCCAGAGACAACACTACATTGCTTGTCACCGCAAGAATCACCAACGTGGTTATCATGGTCAGCGCAATCAGTGTCACGCCAAAGCCGGAGGAATACATAACGCCCTGATAAGTCTTTTTGTAGACCAGAAAGATAAACATTCCCAGACAAAAGGCAAGAACAAGCGCCAGCACCATATCAAAAAGACTGACTGCGGATACATTTTCAAGAAAACTGGATTTAAAGATATCATTGAATGTCATAATTTCTTCTCCTTCTTAATTTTAATCTATTTAACCGTAAATACGGCATTGCGCATATTTTGAAAAAGCAGTTACCCGCCGTCCGGGAAGCCGTACGGCATCACGAATAATATCCGGCAGATAACTATCCCACTTCACTTCCANAATGATGGGNGNNTCCCCNGCNGGAATCGTGGGACANTCCGGATTTAGAAAGTCACCACAACAGGAACCTGTACGGATATTATAATCCANNGTGACCCGCACATTGCCCGGCCCAAAGATAAACGGCTCCCTTGTGTAATCCACGATGGTTTTCGGNCGCAGCCCCNGCGTTCGCATTTTGACATACAGNTCGTAAANCAGTTCCTCTGNGCTGTCCGCCATCCAGTCCAGACTGCCATCTACGATACTCTGCGCCTGAACNGCAGTGAGATTGGCNCTTTGTTTTTTCCCAAGACCGCCTATTTTACTTTTCTTTTCCAGATGNATCAGAGANGTATCATCATTATAATAGCGGATACGGAATTTCTCCCTGCGGCTGACGCCGTCCAGCTTTTCCCGCAGCGCTTTGTCNGCGGCATTATCAAAATACAGGCTTCGTATCAAATATTTACCGTCAACCGCATGAGGATCAGGGGTTGTTACTGCCCGCAGACGCTGCCGCAGGACAAGCAGATCNGCCTGATTNATCTCGTGTTTCCACTCATGTCGATAATCCATAGCCCCTCCTTTATATTTTAATNCATGNCCNCAGCCGCCAAATCCTATCACTTTGCTAAGTTTACATTTCGAACATGGAAAAATCGTGAAAAAATTGTGAAAATTCTGTGATATTTACTGTTTATCAAAGATATGCNACCGCTTTTGCCTCCATAGGGAAAACAATAAGCACNGTGCCGTTCTTCACTGAAANACTGCNCTCTTTTCCAATCAGCTCATTACTTACTCCGAGCGGNTANCTGTTTGNCAAAACNGCATCCTGCANTTCATACTTNAACCCTTTCAACCAAACACCTTCCACCCNATCCGAATGCGCAAACACGGATACATATCCGGAAANATGACCAGGCAGCGCAAGGGTTCCGTTTGTCAGTGCAGTGATAATATAATCTCTTCCGAATAAAAATCCCCGTTTTCCACCTGAAGATAATTCTGCCAGAAGCTGTATATTGGCAATCGTATGCTCGATGCGTCCTCCTGTTCCGCCATAAATATGAAAAGTGTCATATCCCGCTTTAAGTCCCTCAAGGACAGCCGCCCGCATATCCGTATCATCCTTTTCCTTTTTCAGGGTAATCACTTCCGGATGTTTGGGGGCAAAAGGAAGTGAATCAAAATCCCCGATCACCAGATCCATGTTTATTCCATGCTGCTCCAAAACCTGAAATCCCGCATCTGCGGCNATCACAAAATCANCTGNGCGNGGAGAAAAATGGATGCCANANTTTTCACCCGCTCCGACAATATAGCAAATTCCCGTTTTTTTACTCATTCTTTACTCTCCCCTTATAGAAGACTTTTTTCATCCCAGATAGTCCGATACTATTTTTATGGCTATTTCCCTTGCTCTCGCGCTGGACACATCGCTATTCTCCGTTTCCCCTAAATACACACAAAAGTATATCCTTTTATCGTCCTTATCCGCAAAACCGGTAAACCAGGCGTCAACAACAATGCCATGCGCCTTGCCCATTCCTGTTTTTCCATAAATCGAAATATCCGTTTCGCTTTGCTCTGCCAGCAACATAACTTGCTTTAATTGATTTAAGGTTTGTTCTGAATAATCCGTCTGATTGCCAAAAATACGTTCCATTACTTCCGTCTGCTCTTTGGGCGAAATCAGCAATGACGATTCTATCCAAAATCCTGTCAAAACCGGATTGCTGTTATTTGTATTTAATCGTCCCTCCCAATCAGAAATATCACAATTTCCATATTGGAGTTTGATTAATTCCTCTTGTATCGTATCCCTGCCGATTTCATCTATCACTTCTCGAAAATACCATACACAAGAGGCGTGAAATGCATCTGAAAAATCAATATCTCTATTCCAATCCTCATTCCAAAAAATCTCTCCACTCCATGCGCGAGTAGAATTATCCGTCTCAATGACTCCGTCTTCGAGAGCAATCAAAGAAGAAATAATCTTAAAAGTAGAACATGGAGAACGCCGGGTATTTGCCAGTTCCTGATTATATATCTGATAACAGTCCTCCGCTGTATCATAAATAACCGCCGCGCCATTGTATTCATCAAAGTACTCTGACCAATCCACCTCTATTACGACCGGCTCTGTCTCTGTCTCTTCCTCTTCCGCTTCATCCGCCAGTGTGTCTGTCGGTTGCGGTATGCTTTCTGTCGATGCCTCTTCTGGCTGCAATGTTTCTTCCGGCGTCTGCATTTCCATCGTTTGTTCTTCCGCGGATTGGTTGTCTGTTAAATCAGCGCTTTCTCCTGAACAGCCCATTAAAGTGAAAAGAGAAATTCCCAAAAGACATATGTATATTTTTATTAAGATATCTGATTTTCTCATTTTTCCTCCAACATTATAAAGCACCCTATTGATAAATTCCCAAAAATGATGTGATTTTTCCGTAGGTATATTCACCCTCAATCAATCCGAATTCNGGGTCATAGTATTTGTTGTCATACAGCAGCGTCCAATGCGTATACCCTGCATTTGTGTGCACGGTTAAAATAGAATACTCATGTGGTACAGGATTCTTTTTTGAGATGCGCGTATTTCTTTCCGCATGCTTCACCCCNTAAAAGTCCANTATNTCAATCANCTGNCCTATGCTNACAGGNCCGCTTGNTTTCATATCTTTTATNACTTCNNCGATNTNTTTNCCTGTGATCATTGCAATACATGCCTGNCCACANGTNTCANNNGTGGGCTGCATAACCAGTTCCATTTTTNTTTTCTCTCCTTCCGGTTTANCTGTTGACTGTGNTTGTCACGAAAAATTNGTNAANCTGTCTGTCTTTGANACACTGTCCACATGAATATAGACNTCCATATAGGTNATCTTTTCTTTNTCATACACNTNTTCAAANCANGNTAAAATATCCTTCTTNGGNTTTTCGCAAAACCCGTTNGCNCCTAAAAAATCCAATATTTTCTTATAGGCNTTGGGAATNCGNCCTGNNGCNGTCNCAAANGGATCCTGTATNGTGATCACNGCATAATCCGCCTCTTTCTGNTCNGCAAATTCCACACCGGGACAGCTCGTTTCAAAGCCTTCCGGCAAAATATAAGCGGCNACATATCCGCGAAGNCCAAACCTGTTCTGCATTTCGGATATNGCAAANGGGAAATCCCATCCNATCNTCATGGCATCCGGCTGAAATTCCANCAGNCCTGANCGNCTGGCCCAGTTCTCCATNTAGNAATTCACATCATCTTCCGGNTTTGGCGTAAGCATAACATANCGCGCCATCCTGAATGCTTTCACCNTTTTTACNGTAATTTCTGAATAAACCTCNTCACAGGCATTCANATCNTCTNTGACCAAAGCNTCCAATTTGCAGGAAAACAAATCACTTANGACAACCAGTTTATTCANTTCCGGAATAATTTCATCCGCNTCCCATTTGGATANTGTCTGACGNGTAACGGACATNCTCTCGGCTAACTGCTCTTGNGTAATCCTCTTNTGCTTTCTCAGATACTGAATATTTTTCCCNANACTCACAGCANTTNCCTCCTATANNCAATANGTANNTGAANNGNAGNTNTATGTTANCATAAGANNAAAAGGAAAAACANCNANTNAAAAACGCNGNTTCNNTAAGANTTGTCAACTCANNGTTTACATCTATTATATCATATTCCTGCGCAGTGCACATTCGAAAGCCTGCGGCTTTCTCATTCGCGGGCTTCGCCCTATGCAGACGTAAAATGAAAAAATTGTCAGCAAGCTGCCATTTTTTCANTTTACGTCNGCGCACTGCTCATTGCCTCCGCGTATATTATATTGTATAGCGAATTGTAGGGAGGAANCTATNNCTTATGGCTACCGGTTATTTGATCATACAAGCGCGAACGGCNCACGANGCNCTTCCGCTCAGCGGGGTACANATCTGGATCATGGATCNNCAGGAGACNCGTACTTANCATGTGACAACGGANGAAAGCGGAGANACGGAGAAAATTGCNTTAGAAACTCTGGANAAATCCCTNTCNCTGGATCCGAATTATTCCGGAANACCTTATATCAGTTATNATGTGCTTGCGTTTGCNGAGGGNTTTAATTCCATTCATATTGTCGGCATTCCGATTCTGGAGGGNGANACGGCTATTCAGCCNCTTGANTTTATCCCGATGCAGGAGNNNCAGCGCNCCCCGACCGTNACAGANATTTCTATCGGCAGGCCCGCCGTNTCCATGACAGAGGANCGTGANCANGTGGGATCNGATGCNGANTCNCGGGTACTCCGCCAGGTGGTCATTCCGAATCCGATTACGGTACACCTAGGCAGTCCCAGCGCGTCCGCATCCAATGTCCAGGTGTCCTTTCCCGATTATGTAAAGAATGTCGCCAGCAGTGAAATTTATCCCACCTGGCCGGATGCATCCCTGCGGGCAAATATTTATGCAATCATCACTTTTGCACTGAACAGGATCTATACGGAATGGTACAGGAGCCGCGGCTACAACTTTGACATCACAAACAATACTGCCTATGATCAATATTTTATCTATGGACGAAATACCTATGAATCCATCAGCCGAATCGTAGACGAAATTTTTAATGAATATGTCCGCAGACCCGGGCAGACTGTGCCCTTTTTTACATCATTCTGCAATGGCACCACCGCAACCTGCGCAGGTATGTCCCAATGGGGAACGGTTACCCTGGCAAATCAGGGGCTCACTCCCCTGCAGATACTGCGTTCCTATTATCCGAGGGATGTTGAGATCGCGGAAACGAACATTATTACCGGCATTGTGTCCTCCTATCCCGGCACTGCGCTCAGAACCGGAAGCACGGGGCTTGACGTCCAGACGATTCAGACTTATCTGGAAAGGATTCGGCGCAATTACCCGGCAATCCCCGCGATCACGGATCAAGCGGGCGTATTCGGAGAAAGCACACGGGCGGCAGTTGCCAAGTTTCAGAGTATTTTCAATCTCTCCCCCGATGGTATAGTTGGAAAATCCACCTGGAATAAGCTTTCCTATCTGTATGCCTCCGTGACCAAGCTTGCCGAGCTGGATAGTGAGGGAACTTCCCTGGGAATCGGAACCGTTCCGCCAAGTTCGGTTCTGCGTCTGGGTTCTTCCGGGCAGGATGTCATCACCCTGCAGTATCTTTTGAACGTGGCTGCCGAATTTAATTCTACGATTCCGGCTCCGGCGCAGGATGGCAATTTCGGAAGCGGAACCCAGCAGTCAGTCATGGCATTCCAAAGAGCGGCGGGACTTACCCCCGATGGCATTGTAGGTCCCCGCACATGGCAGGCACTGTATAACACTTATCTGGGAGCAAATAATGTGATTCCGCCCAGCGCCGATGCCGGCGTTACGGAATACGTCGTCCGTTCCGGAGATACGCTCTGGCTGTTAGCGCAAAGATATGGCACAACGGTTGACGCGATCAAGCGGCTGAACGGACTGACCAGCGATAATCTGAGTATCGGGCAGGTACTCAAAATTCCGGCAGGGACATCTACGGGCGGATCGTATTTTGAATATACTGTTCGGTCAGGGGATACGCTGTGGTTGCTGGCGCAGAGGTTCGGTACAACGGTTGATGCGATCAAAAACTTAAATGGATTGAGCAGCGATATTTTGAATATCGGGCAGGTGCTGCGGATTCCGAACAGTTAAGCGGTAGGTTCAAGATTTTAAAAACACATATTTAATATAAGCTAGCAATCATTGGTTCTCAACAAAAAGGAACTGCCAAAAACAGCTGGTATGAGCTGACTGCTCTTGACATACTAGTCTGCAATTCTATATATAAGGCAAGGGCGAAAAGCTTATTCTCAAGCCTTTCGCCCATCATTATCATAGAAGATCCGTATTTACAGACTTTTTTTCATAGTCTCAAAACAGCTATTTATCTACTTTTGCAACAACCCCTAATATCTATAAATACTATTCATTACATTGAAAATATATTATTCATTTCTAATAATTTTTTTGACCATAGTTATAAAGCCAGATATGTCTACAAAATAATTTGGATATGCTTCTCGTAATTCGTTAAAAGATTTTGCAGCAACGAGAACAACATTTTTGTTAGTCTCACTTTCGATTTTATCATATGCATTTGTTGCAACTTCTAGTTGAGTAGATTTAAAAGATCTAATACGCACTTCTTGTGACTTATAATCTAAAATTAATAAATAGTAAACATTTTTATTATTTAATTTTCTTTCAGTATAGTCAATCGCTAAATTAATTCCA
Organism: Lachnospiraceae bacterium; assembly: GCA_014804565.1. Classification (GTDB taxonomy): domain Bacteria; phylum Bacillota; class Clostridia; order Lachnospirales; family Lachnospiraceae; genus UBA3282. Next base: position 153 of record JAAUZN010000038.1, on the reverse strand, counting down.
CTTAATATAGATATTATGCGATGTTTTAAATTTAAATATTTAATCTCACTTACTAATTTTTCCATATCATTAGTTGTATGGGGACAAACTGGCCGTCTTTCTTGTATAGCGATTACTGAAGATACCAATGTAAAAAATCTCAATATTTCTTCA
>JAAUZN010000037.1 GCA_014804565.1 Lachnospiraceae bacterium | reverse complement strand
CCCGCATAGCGGGTGGTTTATATTTCGCACGCTTCGCGTGCTCAACTGGGTCACGACCCATAAAAAAAGCCGGGCCAAAAGCCCGGCTTTCTATTTGTCCCATGTTCCGGCAAGAGTCATAAGCAGCGCGCCAATCAAAATGCAAAAGTCTGAAATATTAAATACGATCCGGCGAAGCCTCTGATTTTTCACCGGAAAACTCACATAATCCACCACATATCTGCGTGTNAGACGGTCGTAGGTATTACTGTANGCACCGCCCAGAAGCAGGGCNAACCCTGCCTTTAGGGTAGAGTTCCCNCGAAAACTGAAAGTGGAAAGAAANANCACNGTCATNAAGAGGGTCAAAAGCAGNGAAACCAGTGCCACAACACTCTGTTTTTTCTCTCCCAGATCCAGAAATGCTCCTCTATTATGATATTTCCTGAGCAAAAGTCTTCCCTTGCAGAAGAGTCTCGTTTCCCCCTCCTCCAGATGACTTTCCATATAGTTTTTGATCAGCAGGTCGAGTAAAAAGATGCCGACCGCCAACNCTGCACATCCGATCACCGCCATATGGAGTTCCTCCCTCACTCTTCCTTACCGGCCGGACTTTCCAAACTGTCCGATCACCCGCAGACTCCTGCGCAGGGTGATCCACANGGGATGAGCCACNCCGTTTTTNCGAAGCGCCCGGTATCCCTCCTGAAAAGACACCAGATAGTTTTTAATCCCCGCATTGCTGGTGCCGCCGTAAAACATAGCCACAAGGATCTCCGGCACATATGCCAGCCGATTGTCCTCCTCCTTTAAAAACCGCACCATAAATTCATAATCCGCCGCACAGCGGTANGAAGTGTCATAAAGACCNTATTTCTCGTAGATCTCTCTTCGCAGAAAAAGAGTNGGNTGCCCNGGCATCCAGCCCTGGGANAGCTTTCCCTNCCCCATGTGCCAGCGNCTTATNACCCGCTCGCCCTCCACATACACCAGATCCGCATGAACTCCCACACAGTGATCCCCGCCNTTCTCCAGCGCCGCCATCAGTCTGCTCACCGCATCGGGCTTACAGAGTCTGTCATTGCAGACCGCCAACACATCCCCTGTGCTCATACGGCAGGCCTTGTTCATGGCGTCATAGAGACCTTNATCCGGCTCCGAGACCCACTNCACCGAAAAGCCCTGCCGTTTTTNCATNCGCTNGGCAAAAGCCNCGATCAGTTCCNCCGTNCCNTCAGTGGAGCCNCCGTCCACNACCACCACCTCGATATCCTGATAATCCTGCTCTTCAATGCTTGCAAGCGTCAGNGCAAGATGCTCCTTTACATTATAGACCGTCACCAGTAAGGAAACCTTCATAGTATTCTCCGTCGCTCATTCCTCTCCGNGCCCGCCGTCTGCCGTGGCCCAGGACAANGCCTGCTCCATGCTGTCAGCACCTAAGATNCTCAGCATAACATCCGTGTACTCCCCGGCCTGATCGGTATCGATATAGCGAAAAACATCCTTGATATATTTNCCCGTATGATCNTACTCGTAAACNCCAAAGGCCAGACCNGCCAGCACTTCCTCCGGTGCATCCGTCTGCCGGTTCATCAAAAAGGCGTCTATGTAGGGATTGGCTTCCACGATACAATAACAATAGGCGAAAGCCGCCGCCTGAAGGCGTTCTCCCGAACCNGAGGAAAANCCCANCTCCGTGATGGTGACGCTCCGCACCTTCCCCTCTCTGTCNAGATAGTTCTCCTCGGACANCATATCTGTCAGCACATTCAGATTCATAACGGATAAATGNGGCGCATCTCTGGTCTTATCGTACTCCTGAGACCAGAAATTCACACGGGTCATAGGTTCCGGATAAGGGTGGATCGCGATCCCCCAGTCATAGTTTCCATGCTTTAAGGCNGCCTCNTTAAATGCCTCCAGCACATCCCGTCCGTTAAAAAAGCTGCTATTGTCATCTTCATTGCTGTTCCATGCGTGGTCTATGCTGAAATACACCCTGCCTCCNGCATAATGGCTTTTCACNGCCTGATAGAAAATACGAAGNGACTTTTCAAAAGTGTCCGCATAGTGGGTCACATCNCGGGTATCCATATAGTTCCAGACCCGATTCTGGTTGATCTCATTGGCGACCACCCAGCTGTGCACCATNCCGTGTTCTCCGCNGGAATANCGCTCCGTCAAAAATTCTGCCACGGCNTCCAGCGTCTTTACGCCCTCCTCNTCAGCCGTATTGAACATGTAATANTAAGCGNNNCTCTCCTCATTCTTTGCCTCCGGATGGATCAGCTCCGGATATGTCTCATTCCAGTCGTTTAATACCACCGCNGTNACACTCATTCCCATATCCGTCAGATAGGTAAAGAGTCCGTCATAACCGTTNACTGCNGCCCCGTTAAAGACATAGTTTCTGCCTCGATAGGTATATGTGATGGTAGGAAAAGTCTGATCCGTCGTCTCCCCCATAATATGGGAAAGNGGNATNTTGTANATNNCNTGCTTNGCGCCCAGATCCGTCAACTCCGTCGTCCCNAGCATGGTNGGATCCAACAGGATNCCCTTCTTGGAGCCGGTCTCCGGATAGNCATCCTGATTTACGGCAAGNNCCTCNGGATTAGACAAATACACGCTTTTCCCCACCTGTACANAGTCTCCGTCNACCCGAAGNGCNGGGATAAACCGTTGAAACAAATACACATCCCGATAAGGAAACTNTGTTTCCCACGTTCTCCCCTTACGNCCTCTCGTGACAGGTTCNCCGGAAAGNACATCCGCATCCTCCTCCCAGCTGTCTGCCGCAAACAGATACAGATACGCATCGTCGCTGGACGGTATCAACGGCATTTGGATCGTATACNGCAGCTGCCTCTGCTCCACATCATATATCAGGGAAACATCCATGGCNTACTCTGCCAGCTCCTCATCCGACAGGCTTGTCTCCCCGGCGGTAAGCTGCGCAAGCTCCGCCGACTGTACACCGTCCTCCTGACTGACAGCCGTGCCACCCGTCTGTTCTGCCCCATCACCGCAGCCGGCCAGCAAAAGCGCNATCANCCACATACCCAAAAGCAGAAGNTATCCGGAACGTATTTTATTATTCTTCTCTTTATACACGCCCANTCCTCCTGCGCTCATTCAAAATTCACACTAATGCGGGTCGTCTCGGGCAATTCACCGGTCTCGTCCGACGCCTGCCTGTCTCCCCTCTTCATCTGCTTGTATATCTCAAAAAAGTGTGTCGTAGGAATCTCTTTAAACCGCCACTCCGTATCCACCACCGGAATCGCCGCGCAGCCTTCCTCCACGCCATAGCGTTTCACCTGTCCGGCCCGCCCTTCATTCCAACCNCCGTTTGCATAGAAACTGTCCAGCGCGTCCGTTACAGCCGTGCCGATATTTTTGACTGCACTGGTCAAAAAGCGATCCGAAATCCTGCTCTGATCCACATCCACACCGATCAAAAGCCCGTCCTGATTTTCAGCCGCCTCCAGCACAGATTCGTAAAGTCCGCCGCCGCAGGCAAAGATGATCTGCACGCCGTTCTCATACCAGTCGTCCGCTCTCTCCCGGACTGCGATATCCGGGGAAAAGGTGTCTGCATACCAGTAACGGACCGTCACATCCTCCAAAGACAGATCCTTGGCCGCCGCATCGATCCCCTGCAGATACCCGTAGCCATAGCGGAGCACTGCCGGTTCCTCTCCGCCGCCCACAAATCCCAGATTCCGGTATCCTTCCCAGACTGCCATATATCCCGCCAGATAGCCGGCCTCCTCTTCGTGAAACAGGATGCAGTGCACATTTTCTCCGATGGGGATCTCCTCTCCCTCCTCGTCGCGTGGCACACTGTCTATCAACAAAAAGGACGTCTGGGGATAAATCTCCTGCAAAGCGCCTACCGCCTCACCGAAAAGGTCGCCGGCACAGATGACGATCCTTGCATTTTCCGTCACCGCTTTTACCGCCGCCTCCTGATAGCTCTCCAAGGCATTCGGATCCGCATGATAATAGGAAAAAGAAACGCCTGCTCCCAGCGCATACATCCGCACGCCGTTGTAGACAGCCTCGTTATAGCTGTCATCCTCCACCGAACCGTCTGTCAGAAAAGCGATCTCTCCCCCGGTCTCAAGATAATCTCCATAAGGGTCCTCGAACATCTGCTGTACAGATTCCCGCCAGGAGCTCATCTCTATCCCCTGATCGGTCTCCTCCTCCCCTGTCTCCTCCGGAGATATCTCCACAGACGCGTCGCTCCCCGGCGCCGCCGTCTCCTGTTCCGCGACACCGCAGGCCGTCAGGAGCCCGGCGAAAACCAGCCCGGCGAATCCAATTTTATATTTTATTATTTTCTTATCTAAAACGCTTCTCATACTTTATCTATGATACCACCACTGCCAAAAATCAGCAAGTTTTCTCTACAGCCTTGCCAACACCTCAAAAGTACCATTGATATCGATCCTGCCATACCCCCAACGCCGGTCAGGGTATACGATATCCCCGGGGCGGTCCGCGCCCTGGATCAGATAACTTTTAGTCCCTCTGCTGTCCACCGCCAGCGCATTGCCGTCAACGACGGCCCATTCTAAAAACTGTGCCACACACCCTGCTGCCAGCGCTGCTGCCATACTTGAACCGCTGACCTCGCCCAGCACCGTGGGAACCCGCACACCGGGGGCCGCCAGATCCGGCTTAATACTCCCGCTTCTGGTGTAGCCCCTTCCGGAGGGCGCGTACCAACTGTCCGCATAACTGTTGTAGGCGGAGATCGTGATCACCTGTCCCGTGTTGGAAGGCTCCGTCAGCGTCACATCAGGACTGGGCGATAAAAAGGTTACCTTGTGCTCCAAAAACGCTTCGATGGGCAGCCACATATGGTACAATCCGCTCCCCCGCATCCTCCTTGTCGAAGGCGTCACAGATATCGTCCAGATACCCGGCGTTGGATCGGTAAAGCGCAGAAACATCAGCGGATCTCCCGCATCCCGTTCCACCAGCGTCACACCGACCTGTATTCTGGTTTTTTCAAAAATATAAGAGATATTCCTATCGATGCCGCTCCTGAAATCAATGACTGAAGACACCTCTCCTCCCGGAGATCGGATCGAGATGGCGTAAGCGTCTGGAAGACTGCCCCAGAGCTCCACACAAAACCCCTTCATAGCCTCCTCCACACGAATCTCCACATTGCTCGGCATGGCATTCTGATAGTGGTGCTCCTTATCTCCCTCATTGCCGCCGCATACCACTACCGCCCGGCTCCTGCGGCCCGCCACGATATTCAGATAGGAGTCCAGAGAGGAGGTGCCGTCATGACTGCCCATGTTGGTGCCAAGGCCAAGCACGATCACTACCGGCTTGCTGTACGCCACAGCCATCTGCTGTAGATACCGCACCGCCTCCATGATATCGTTTTCCTGATAAGCCTTTGCTCTGTCGTTTATATGATAGTAATCTCTCAGATACGGCTTGGCTTCTTTCAGCTTCACCACAGCGATATCTGCCAGCGGCGCAGCCCCCCGGAAGGTAAGACCCTGATTCAGCTCACTGCCCGCCGCCGCAGAGGCCATCTGGGTTCCATGACCGTCTGTGTCGGTACTGGGCACCACCGACAACGGATTCATTTCCGCCAGTGCTCTGTTGATATCCGCCCGGCGGTACTGTGTCCCGTAAAGAAAGCCCTCTGGAGGCTCTCCTGACTGTATGGTCTGATCCCAGATCGACACGATGCGGGTATTCCCGTCCGCATCCCGGAATACATCCTCCTGATACCGGATCCCCGTATCAACAAAACCGATGATAACGCCATTTCCCTGCAATGCCAGGGGCGGATTCTGCACGCGGATATTACCCATAGCCGCAAGACAGGAGGGATCAAAGGGCGTAGAACCCATCTGCATCAGGCCGTAAAGCTTGGGAATTGCTGAATAGCCATAATAGCCGATCGACATGGGCGGCGTCTGNCTGCGGTTCACATAGACAACGCCGTACCCGGCGTCTATGGCGTGATAACAGGCATCCACGTCCACCGTTTCCAAAAGCTGAGGAAGCAGATCATAATCTACGATGAGGTCTGCATAGTCGTCCGATAAAATCCTATCTTTACAAGTCAATTTTTTACTCCACATAAATAGTCTGCACTATCTACATGTCCTTCCGCCGCATCAGTCCCTTACTTTATTTTATGCGGCAGGCCGCAGTCCCGTCTCGCATTGACGATAATTCGTTTGTTACTTTATTAAAATTCTCTTGCTTACAAAATACTTTCATGCTACAATATCGTTACAATTCAAAACAAATCTTGATTCTTATATGTGCGCACGATATCATACGGCGCGTATTCAGGCGATTCTGCCAGAGATTCACATTTGTTTGGCAGGACTGCTGTGAAAAAGAAGAAGTACTGTAGCTTTCCTGCACATTTTTACAGGGAGGTTACTATGAAAGACAGGGGCACTATCGAAACTTACGAAGACCAAAAGCAAAAAATGTCTGTCTTTAACCTGACAAGTGATCTGTTTGCCGGAAAAGTATTTGAAGATACTTGCGCCTGTCAGGAACTTTGTAGGATATTGATAAAGGATGAGCACATTGTTTTAAGAAATGTCAAAACACAGTACGTCATACGGAATCTTGAAAATCATTCCGTGGAATTGGACATTCTGGCGGAAGAAATATCCGGGAACTTGATCAATGTGGAACTACAGATGTATAAAGAATCTGCTCCACTTAAAAGAACACGTTATTATCTTTCCAGCATTGATATGAGCATACTGGAAAAGGGNAAACCNTATTNNGAACTGCCNGATGTGACTNTNGTATACATTACACAAGAAGANTTTATCGGCNGNAAAAGAGGCTACTATGNCAGAAACAANTCGNCNNACNGNCAGGANATANCTACANNTCTGGATAACGGCCAGTATGAAAACTATTTCAATCTGGAATATCCGACAGATGATGCAAAGATCAATGAATTACTAGAATATCTCAAAAACTCTGACCCGTTTTATCAGACAGAGAATTTCCCAAGGATCGTGGAACGAGTCAATTATTTCAAAATACAGAAGGAGGGTGTTACAATTATGTGTGAAATTGCAGATAAAATCAGACAGGAAGGGCTTATCGAAGGAAAAGTTGAGTCAATAATGGAATTACTAGAGGAACTCGGCAATATCCCGAAGCAGCTCATACAGCGTATCAGCAACGAAACCAACTCAGAAGTTCTCAGCAAATGGCATAAATACGCGGCTAAAGCCTCCAGCTTTGCTGAGTTTGAGGCAAAAATGCAGGGGACAGATTGAATCCTGTCCCCACCTTAAGTATAATCCTCTTATGACTGCCGTATCTCTTTCAGTCGATCCGGATGCTCCGCACTCCTGCTGCGAATATCGATGACCGGCCCTCCGGTCCCCTCAATATACTCTCTGGTGATCGTCACCCGGCCGATATTGTCATCCTTGGGCACCTCGTACATGATATCCAGCATAAACTCCTCAATGATGGCCCGCAGCGCTCTGGCTCCCGTCTCCTTCTCCAATGCTTTATCCGCAATCGCCTCCAACGCTCCTTCATCGAAGAGAAGCTCCACCTCATCCAGCTCCAGAAGCTTCTGATACTGCTTTAAGATAGCGTTTCTGGGCTGGCTTAAGATCTGTATCATCATCTCCCGGCTCAATCCCTCCAACGTAAAGATTACAGGCAGACGGCCGATAAACTCCGGTATCATGCCGAATTTTCTGATATCCTCTACCGTCACATGGCTTAAGATATTCTTTTCTTTGTCATACTTATCCTTTAACTCGGCGTTATAGCCGATGGAGGTTTTCTTATTCAATCTCTGTTTGATGATCTCATCCAGATCAGGAAAAGCACCGCCGCAGATAAACAGGATGTTTCTGGTATTCACCGTAGCCAGAGGCACCATGGCATTTTTAGAATTTGCGCCCACCGGCACTTCCACCTCGGCTCCCTCTAACAGCTTGAGCATTCCCTGCTGTACGGATTCACCGCTCACATCCCTGGCATTGGTATTCTTTTTCTTGGCGATCTTATCAATCTCATCGATAAAGATGATACCTCGCTCCGCACGCTCCACGTCATTGTCCGCCGCCGCCAGAAGCTTGGATACCACGCTCTCGATATCATCGCCGATATACCCCGCCTCCGTCAGCGAAGTGGCGTCCGCGATCGCCAGCGGCACATCCAGAAGCTTTGCCAGGGTCTTCACCAGATAAGTCTTGCCGCACCCCGTAGGACCGATCATGAGCATGTTGGACTTTTCGATCTCGATCTCATCCATGGTGCCGGTAGCCACTCTCTTATAGTGATTGTAGACTGCCACGGACATCACCTTTTTGGCATGCTCCTGTCCCACCACATACTCGTCCAGCTTCTGCTTGATCTTATGAGGCGGCATGATATTCCGGATATCGATCTCCGCCTCCTCCTTTTTCTTCTTCTTTTTCGGCTTCTGCTTGTTGGGGATACCGCCATCCCCCCGCAGATCCGCCAGATTGACAAAGCTGATATTCGGAAAGCCCTTACCGGTATTCATATCGCTTAAATCAGGATTGTTTAAAAGTCCCTGGTAGTCAAACTGGCTGACCGTATCCATGGTCTTGTGCATACAGTCGTCACAGACGCAGATATGATTCGGAAGCCGGAACATCTTGCCAGCCTTACTCTCGGGCCTGCGGCAGATAAAGCAGACATCCTCATAATCACTTCCGGAATCGTCTCCCTTTTTTCCCTCAGTCTCCGTTTTTTCCTGTTCTTCTATCGATGTATCTTCGTATTTATCGTCCTTATGATCGTCCATACTATCCTCCATTTTGCCCCAATGCTTATGCGTACATTCTACCACAAAACAACTGATATAACAAAGGAAAAGACGGTCTTATGTCCGCCTTTTCCCTGTTTTTTCAATAACATTCGCTATTTATAGTATTATTCACTCGCTTTATTGCCCAGTGTCACAGTGACATTGATCTCCTCATACCCGGTCACCGTCATCGTCCTGACCTTGACTTCCACGGTATCTCCTTTAGCGTAATACTCCAATTCCTTCTGCAGTTCCTCCATGGACGCGATCCTGTTACCGCCAAGCTCCGTAATGATATCGCCCTGTTTCAGTCCTGCCTCAGAAGCCGCTGTGTTCTCAAAAACCTGCGCGATATAGACACCCTCCGGCATACCGTAGTCGCGAGATACCTCCTCGGTGACGCTGATACCGGAAATGCCCAGATATCCTCTCTCTTCCTCTGCTACCTTGCTTCTGGTCTCCCGCAGCATCAGTTCTGCGATAATGGGGCTGGCTGATGAGATCGGAATGGCATAACCCATCCCCTCCACGGCGCTGCCGCCGATCTTATTGGAGTTGATACCGATCACCTCACCCTTGATGTTTAAGAGCGCACCGCCGGAATTTCCGGGGTTGATCGCCGCATCTGTCTGGATAAAGGTACCCTTCACACTGTCACCGCCGTAACTGCTTGACAGATCTATGGTTCTGTCGAGAGCACTGATCACGCCCGTGGTTACCGACTGACCGTAACCCAGAGAATTACCTATGGCAATGGCAGGCTCTCCCACCACCAGCTCGTCGGAATTACCCAGCGTCGCCACCTTGATCTGCTGCAAGGTGCTGTCTGACAACTCTGTCATCGGCACTGCGATCACTGCCAGGTCCATAGAGATATCCTGTCCCTTGATGAACGCCTTCTCCTCGCTGTCCTCAACAAACTGCACCGTCAGCTGATCTGTTCCCTCCACCACATGGTAATTGGTCACGATCAAAAGCTCTGAATCATTCTGTCCCACGATAATGCCGGAACCGCTGGCATCTGCCTCACTGCTCATAGAACGCCCGAAGAAAGATGTGGTCTCCGTATAATGGTTATTCACTGCTACAATAGAGGGCATTACCTCTTCCACCACTCCGGTCACATCGGACACCACAGCCGTCACGGTCTCTGACTGCTGGATCAGGGACATCGCCTCCTGCTCAATCTGAGACTGCGTTGCCTCCGCCGCCTCGGTTTCTGTCTCCTGTATGGTTCCTGTAGTCGCTTCAGCGTTTTTGAAAAGCTCTCCTGTTGCTGACTCCACCAGGAAAAGTCCCAGTCCCGCAAAGAGACCAAAGAGCAGTCCCAGCGACACCGCCGCTGCCGCTTTCTTAAAATAGGAGCCGGCGCCTTTCTTCTCCTTCGGCTTCTTTACCGGCTTCTGCTCGACCTGCCCATAGCTGTTCGAGTAAACGCCGCCGTATTGATAGCTGCCCGTGCTTCCCTGATAGGTGCTGCTGCCGTTATAGGAATCCTGCTGGCCGCTCTGTCCATAGGTGTTCCTGTCCTGATACCCTGTATTTTGATAGGTTCTGTCGTTTGGATAATTATTTTCGTACATATCGCCGCTCCTTTCATAAAACGTACAATTTCCATTTTACTTCCCCTCGTCGATCATGTACACAGTATATCTGCCATTTGTGTATAATTTGTGTTCAATTTGTATGAAATTTGTGTTTTCTCACACACTTATTCAACTGTCACGGATTTCGCCAGATTTCTGGGCTTATCCACGTCACAGCCCTTCCCCACCGAGACATAATACCCGAAAAGCTGCAGAGGTATGATTGCCAACGAATTGGCAAAATAAGGATTCGTCTCCGGAATATAGATCACATAATCCGCCGCTTTCTCGATCTCCTTATTCTCCTCACATGTCACTGCAAGCACAAAGGCNCCTCTCGCCTTCACCTCCACCATATTNCTGATGGTCTTNGCNTANANNTCAGGCTGNGTAGANACCGCCGCCACCAGCGTNCCCTCCTCGATCAGGGAGATNGTGCCGTGNTTNAGNTCNCCCGCCGCATAGGCNTCTGAATGNATNTAGGAAATCTCCTTCAGCTTCAGNGANCCNTCCAGNGAGATCGCATANTCGATGCCTCTGCCGATAAANAANACATCCTTGGCNCCGATATANCGNTTGGCAAATCTCTGGATCTTATTTTTATTGTTNAGNAAAAGCTCGATCTGATCCGGCAGNCACCGCAGATCGCCTATCAGNGANGCAAAGGCCGCATCGTCNATCTCNCCGCGCACTCTGCCGAATTTCATCGCCAGAAGGTAGAGCGCCACAAGCTGCGCTGTGTAAGCCTTAGTGGTCGCCACCGCNATCTCCGGTCCTGCCCAGGTGTACATCACCCTATCCGCTTCCCTGGCNATAGAGCTTCCCACNACATTGACGATACCCAGCACCTGAAAGCCTCTTGCCTTGGATTCCCTGAGNGCCGCCAGNGTNTCNGCCGTCTCNCCGGACTGGCTGATCACCACCACCATGGCNCCNTCCTCCAGAATGGGATTGCGGTAGCGGAACTCAGAAGCCAGATCCACCTCCACNGGAATGCGGGCAAGCCCCTCTATCACATACTTGCCTGTAACNCCCGCATGATAAGCNGAACCGCAGGCCACAATNTGAATCTTCTTCACCGCCCGAATATCCTCNTCGCTCATGGAAAGCTCCTCGATCACAATATCCTGATCCTTCAGGCGGGGCATNAGCGTATCCGTCACAGTNTTNGGCTGTTCGTACATCTCNTTCANCATGAAATGCTCATANCCGGCCTTCTCCGCCGCGCTGGCATCCCANTCNATNGTCACCGGNGTTTTGGNGATNTCNTCCTCATCCACCGTATAAAAGTGCATATGATCNGCNNGCAGACGCACNACTTCCTGATTNTCCACNTAGTANACTTTTCTGGTATACTTTAAGATCGCNGGCACATCCGANGCGATAAAGCANCCGTCCTCATTCTGNCCNACGATCANNGGAGAATCCTTTCTGGCCGCAAAGACCTGATCCGGGCAGTCCGCAAAGAGGATCCCCAGCGCGTAAGAGCCCTCTACACGGTGGAGCACCTTGGTGACNGCCTCCAGAGGATTGCCCTTGTAATAGTAATCCAGCATATGAGCCAAAACCTCCGTGTCCGTCTCCGACACGAATTTATACCCCCGCTCCGTGAGCATCTTACGAAGCTGCAAGTAATTTTCTATGATGCCGTTATGTACCACAGCGATGGTCTCCGCCTCATTAAAATGCGGATGGGCATTGNTGTCGCTTGGCACACCGTGAGTCGCCCAGCGGGTATGTCCGATACCGCAAAGCCCCGGCATAGTCTCCCCGTCATGAGTCATATTTTCCAGCACCTTCAGCCGGCCTACCGACTTGGTGATATTGATCTTTCCCGCCCCGTCATAAATCGCCATTCCTGCTGAATCATATCCACGATACTCCAGCTTTGACAGACCATCCAGAATAATAGGAGCCGCCTGTTTCGTTCCGATATAACCTACGATTCCGCACATACAACATATCCTCCCGTTTTCATCAAATCACACGCCCTTCCAGTATTCTTTGTTGGACGACAGGGCCGTCACCAGTCTCTTCGGCATTCTGCGATAATGTTTCCCGCACAGATATCCCGCATACTTAAATCCGCTCTGTATAATAACATGCGGTATTTTACTCCACTTCCCCTTCTTCACCAGGTACGCCACCATGCTTTTCACCAGGCGGATTCCCTCCGATTCCGACGGATATTTCGCGAACACCTCCGGATGATCCGCCTGGGATACGCCCAGATCAAAATTTCGGTGAAACTGCTGCCCATGCGTATAATCATGGGAATGGTACACCTTCGCATCCGCGGCATAAGCAATCCTGTATCCGGCCTCCACCGCCTTGGCGGCAAAGAGCATATCTTCATTAAAGATAGCCCTGTTGACAAAGCCACCCAGGGCATCAAAAGTTTTCCTGTCGTAAGCGGCGCAGACGTTAGAGCAGAAAAAGGTTTTGATCCCCAGCTCAGGAAGGTCCTCCCTCGTCTTTACGCGGGACTGCTCCGGATAATTAAACCGTCTCACATACCGCTCCACCTCGCCGCTGTCCTGCCCCGGAAGCTGTCTTGCGTAGGCCGCCGCCACCTTATCTCCGGCAAGATGCGAAAGCAATCGTTCCACCAGAAAAGCATCGGCAGGAATGGCATCCTGCGTCATCATGAGAAATACGTCCGCCTCAGAAAGACGCACGCCTTGATTTCTGGTGCGTCCATGATCAAACTCCCGCTTCGACAGATGCTCCACTATCATAGTATGATCGTCCGGCACCAAAGAAGTACCTCGAATCAGCTCGTCATAATACTTTTGTTCCGTATTCATAATGATGATCCGATTCACCGGCACTGTCTGCATCTGCAGTTTTTCCAATAATGTCAAAAACCCGCGTTCCGGCTTGTAGACTGGAATGATCACATCCACTGTCTTCATGCACTAGCCCCTCGTCTACTCTAAAACATAAGGGGCCTGCAAGGCAAGCCCCTCCGCTTTTCTTTTATTAGTGCAAATATCCATTGGTTTCGTCGTAGATCTTCTGACTGCACTCCTTCACCTTAGAAGAAGGCTCATAGTCATCCGCGTTAAACAGGAACTTGTGCAGCCACTTGACATTGTCCTCAAGATTGGTCGGGATAACGCAGGATCCCTTGGAACCGATCGTACCGGTAGCACGCATATCCTCATGCGGGAAACCGGCAGTCTCCGTGATATTGTAATGGCCTACATCACCCAGCATATCGATGATCTCTGACAGATCCAGTGAGGTGTAAACCTCATCGAACACAGCCGTCGCTGTTTCACTCAACTTCGGCAGCGATGCCTTCTTTGCCTGATCGGCTACTGCGGTAAGCACCTCTCTCTGCCGCTCGGCACGCTTAAAATCATCTCCCGCTGTATAACGGATCCGGCAGTAGCCTGTCGCCTGCAGTCCGTCCAGGAGCTGGTAACCTGTATCAGCCACCGGTGTATAGCTTCTCTTCAAATCCTCCGCAATACACAGCTGGTAGTTATTCAGATGGTTGATCTCCGCATCATCCACATCGATATACACACCGCCCAGCGCATCAATGGCATCCGTCAGACCTGCAAAGCCTACCGTGACAAAATCCGTGATATTCATATCCAGATTCATGTTCAGCATGTTGATCGCCTGCTCGGGACCGCCCTTTGCGTAAGCCGCATTACATTTATTGTAAGAATCGTTACTCAGATTCAGGAAAGTGTCACGATATACGGAAACCAGTCTGCAATCCCCGGTATCCTGATTGATGGAGGCNATCATGATCGTATCGCTTCTCGTATTCTTCGTCAGCGCACCTGTGGTGGAGTCCACACCGAACAGAGCGATATTCCGATAGCCCTTCATCGTGGTCTCCTGTGCTTCCTGCACCGTCGGATTGATGATGATGTCCTTCTCCTTCAACTCTACCTTACCGCTCCCCGTACCGGCGAGGACTGCGTAGAGCATCACCACTGCGATCAGAAGGACGATGATCTCCACAATAAAGAGGAGAATCCTCCTGCGCTGCTTCTTCGCCTGCGCTTTCTTTCCTGTCTTTTTCTTTCCCGATGATTTTTTACCGCTGCTCTTGCCGGAAGATTTCTTCCTGGGTCTTACCTCTTCCTCGTCATATTCATCCGTATATCTTTTAGCCATACTCGTACTCCCTCAGTCTTCAACAGNTTTTAGTAAAGTCTGTTTTTGCATTTTCAATTTGTCATATTTTGGTAAAAAGCAAGCTTTAGTGTCCACTCTTATAAGATTATACTACATCTTGATATAAATGCAATATACATTCCTTTTTCTTCTGCAAGTCTTTCACAATTCTTAAGATTTTAGTATCTCTTCTAATAGGCATTTTTATTGATGAATCCTCTGAAAATCGTCAAAAGCATGATCTTAACGTCAAAGGACATGGTCCAGTTTTCAATGTAAAAAATATCATACTCGATGCGTCGTTTGATAGAGGTATCTCCGCGCCAGCCGTTGATCTGCGCCCAGCCGGTCAGACCCGGCCGCACCTGATGCTTGACCATGTAACGGGGAATCTCTTCCTTAAACTGCTCCACAAACTGAGGCCGTTCCGGTCTGGGGCCCACCACGCTCATATCTCCCATTAGGATATTGAAAAGCTGAGGCAGCTCGTCTATACTTGTCCTTCTTAAAAACTTCCCCACCTTCGTCACCCGGGGATCATCCTTGGTCGTCCAGCCCTTCTCCTCTGCCGAAGGCTTCTGCACCTCCATGGTGCGGAATTTATACATCCGAAAGGGTTTATTGTGAAGTCCGATACGCTCCTGCTTAAAAATGATCGGCCCTCTGGAACTGCATTTCACCGCGATGGCGGAGATCAGCATGATGGGCGAAGCAACCACCAGCCCCACCAGAGACACCAGAACATCCACCAACCGTTTCATCCACCAATTCAGCGTATTGGTCAGCGGTACATAACGGATGTTGACCACCGGCAGCCCCATCAGATCCTCCGTGTACGGTCTGCTGGGGAACAGGCTGTTATAATCCGGAATAAACTTTGTGTGTACGCCGGACTTCTCGCACAGATCCACGATGTGCTCCAGCTTATCGTAATCCTTCAGAGGAAGCGTGATCGCAATCTCGTCCAGCTTATTCTGCGGCAGGATATAGAGAAGATTTTCGATACTTCCCACCACCTTAACNCCTTTGTAGACTGTACCGCTTGGCACACTGTCGTCCANNATCCCCCGCACCACATAGCCCCANTGNGGATTGGTATTGATACGATTGATATACTCCTCCGTGGCACGGGAATACCCCACCAGCAGAATATATTTCAGATTATATCCCTTTTCCCGGAAATACTGCAAAAGCATGCGGATGAGGGAGCGTCCCAAGGTCGTCAGGAAAATGTTGATCCCATAAAACATCGCCATCATGGTACGGGAAAAATGGATCTGCGCCACCATGTACCAGCCCGCCATCATCAATACCATACCCACCGTGTTTGCCTGGAAGATATTGATGATCTCATACCGGTGCGCCGTGGCTCTCTTGGGTGTGTAGAGATGGAAAGCATAGTATAAAATGAGATAGCCGGGCACAATAGCATAGAGCATCTCGAAATAAGTGCTCATGGAAAGAACACCGACGTTGGGGTCGATGTCTGAGAACGGACTGGCAAATTTCAGATACCAGGCCAACATATAGGAAGCCGCAACGATCACGGCATCCAGCACCACATGCAGTCTGTTAAAATATTTCTGGTTGTCTTTGATCATAGTTAAGCTATGCGCCAGGCAGCGCTTACCCTATATAGTCTACGCAATAATTATCCTTATTCTACAATAATTAGAGTAAAAAAACAACCTTGTATTGCAATATCCACAATCTATAGCATCTACAGACATATCCGATACCATATATTGCGCCACAGCTCCCACTGTATTCTGACATAAACCGGAAGGCGCGCCGGCACGAAACGCACCCGCCTTCTCCTGCCCTCTTTCGAGAAGCAAAGCCGGATTCCCTTCCAAAGCCCGCAAAGCCAGCTTTTTCCCATACCTTTCTTGAGGTAAAAGAGCGTCTTCACCAGAAACCCGCAAAGAAGCAAAGGCAGATTTAACAAAAGCTGGATCGGCGGCATATTCTTGTAGACCAGATAAACACTGTTCTTGGCTGTATACTCCGCCTTAAAGGCATTGTAACGTGAGCCGGAGGATGCGCTTCCGGCATGGTATACCACCGCCTCCGGCACATACCGGCTGCGATAGCCGAAGAGTCTGGCCCGATACCCCAGATCCACATCCTCCAGATATGCAAAATGGTTCTCGTCCAGCATACCGATCTGCAAATATACTTCCCTTCGGTAAATACAGGCGCCTCCGCAGACGGAAAAGATCTCCCTCGGCCTGCAGTACCCCTCCCTGGGCTTGTCCTTGCCCGCAGCAAAAGCCCATCCCAGAGCACAGTAGTAATCCCCCGCATCATCGATCCGTTCCGGATGGTGCAGGTTCACCATCTGCGCGGATCCGGCGCTGAACCGCTCATCCCGCTCCAGCGCCCGCTCCAGCGCTCTCACNAANCCCTTCTCTANCCGNGTATCATTATTCAATAAAATAACATATGTTGTCTCACTGGCCTGCACGCCCATATTCACTGCCCGGCAAAAGCCCTGATTCTGCTCCAGCGCGATGATCCGCACATCCGGGAACTTTTCTTCCACCAGCTCTCTGCTTCCGTCCGTGGATCCGTTGTCCACCAAGACCACNACGGCGGGTTCTCCCTCCAGCGAAGCAAGGCAGTTTTCAATATATTGCATCCCGTTATAATTGGGAATGACCACTGTGGATCTGATTCTGTCCATATGACTCCTCCACGGCAAAGCCGTCTACTGCGCTCCGCCNTCTGTTCCTCTGTCCGCCCAGACACTATGCTCACAGGTGACGGAGGGATCCCACACNGAAAGATACCCTGCTCCCCGCACCGCCTCTCCGAACGCCATGCTCATTTTCCGCCAGCCCGCTTCGTCACAGGTCAGTCCCGACACATCTGCGATACGGATCTCTCTCTTTTCCCGACCACTCCTGCTATAAAAGCTCCTCTCCCGGTAAGCCAGTCCCGTGATCCGGCAAAAGATCGGGCGCAGCTCCTTGCGGACCTGCACACAACGGATATCCACCGCCCCACAATCCTGCAGCAGTACCGCCCGATGGGTGCTGCCGCCGGTGAACCGGGCAGGCAGTCCTGAAAAGAGTGCGTGTCCCTGTTCNTCATAGGCACCCGCAAAGATCCGCCCTCTTCGATTTAACAGACGCCCGCCCACAACGCCAACATCCGCTCTGACCGAGAGAATATCCGGCTCATAAGAGATCTGGTAGAAGCCCAGATGGAGACTGTGGGACACCTGCGCGGAGAAGCCCCGCCGCCCGCAGAAATCCGCAAGCGCCCGCCGTCCTGCCTCGTAGGCGTAGGATTTGCTTGCCGTATTCAGAGCCGTGGAATCCCGATGAGAACGCCAATGATAAAGCACTCNGGAAATATGACAGACTCGATTCGCCGCAGGAGAAAGGCTGTCCTTCGACCACAGCGCATCCACCACCCGGAGCACCAGATCATAATCCTGCGCGCCATCGTAAGCACCGCGCAATTGCAGACGCTTCATCAGCCCCGCTTCCACCGCTAAAAAGTGGCAGATATAATTGTTTGATAAAATTAAATCCAAATTAAACCCTTGCTTAACATGCGGATTTACGAAGGTTTTCGCACCCTCGTCATACTTATCCTCATCGGAGTACAAGAGGGACAAAGTACAATCCACCTGCCCGCTCCGATGCACCGCATTCGCCATATAATATAACGCATCAGGCGTTATGAAATCATCATGATCCAGAAGAGCAATATAATCTCCCGACGCCTGAGCGATCCCCGCGTTGGTATTTTCGGCGATCCCCCGATTCTCAGAAAGCCTGGTGTATTGTATCCGGACATCGCCGCTCTCCTGTATGATGCGGCGTACCGTGCGCTCCACACCATCGCTTTTCCCCGCATCCACGATGATAAGCTCCCATCGCTCATAGCTCTGTGCCAGAACAGAGTCGATCATCTCCCGCAGATGAGTCTCTCTGGTCTCATAAGCAGGCACTACAACGCTGAACAGATAAGGATACGCCGCCGTCTCCTGCCGCTGTCTTGCAAGCTCCTCTTCCTCCGGCGCCTGATAGCAATAGGCTTTCGTCCGGCGCTCCTCCTGCATACGCTCCACAGCCGCATAAAAGGTGTTCGACACCCCGTTCTTTTTCAGATAATTTATGGTCTTTCTCGCATTGTCAAGCCTCAGGATCCGATTGCCCACTATACGCCTCCCGTTTTATCCCGCAAATAATAACATATGTAATTGGGTCGCCCCGTATACGCTGGGACGACCCAATCCTTCTCGTTTCTGTGTTTAAATGTGTTTCTTAAGCTCCTCGGTCAGCCGATCTAATCTCTCCTGGGCATCCTCCAGGCTTGTGCCCTTCACGCCCATGTAGAATTTGATCTTCGGCTCTGTGCCGGAAGGTCTCGCGCAGCACCAGGAGTCATTGGTCAGATCGAAGTAGAGTACGTTGGACTTGGGCAGTCCCGTCTCACCCTCCGCACCGGTTTCCAGATTCAACGTCTTTCCGGTGTCATAATCTCTGAATTCCTTCACGGTAAGATCGCCGAAGCTCTTAGGCGGATTCTTCCGCAGTCTGTCCATCAGNTCCTCGATCTCCTTGGCGCCATCGATACCCTTCATGGTGATGGAGTACTGGCTCTCCTTGAAGTAACCATATTTCTCATAGAGATTGATCATCTGATCCCATACAGTGATTCCCTGTTTCTTACACCATGCTGCCATCTCGCACAGACACATCACTGCCACGATGGCATCCTTGTCTCTCGCATGGGTGCCTGCAAGGCATCCNTANCTCTCCTCCAGACCNAACACATAGTTGTTGGAGCCGGTCTGCTCNAANAGCTTGATCTGCTCGCCGATAAATTTAAATCCGGTCAGCACCTCAATAAATCTCACCTTATAATCCTCGGAAATCGCCCGCGCCATATTGGTAGTCACGATGGTGGTGACAAGAGCGGGGTTCTCAGGCATCTTGCCCGTAGCCGTCCGCTCTCTCAAGATGTACTCCGCGATCAGCATACCGGACATATTACCCGTGAAAGGTACATATTCGCCGGATTTGGTATCCAGTGCGTAAATTCCCAGTCTGTCAGCATCGGGATCCGTAGCAAGCACGATATCCGCATTCTTCTCCTTCGCCAGCTTGAGCGCCAGAGTGAATGCCTTGGGATCCTCCGGNTTCGGNTATTCCAGNGTNGTNAANTCGGGNTCCGGCATCTCCTGCTCNGGNACCACATATACATTCTTAAAGCCAAGCTCGGAGAGGATCCTTCTGACAGGCACATTGCCCGTTCCGTTGAAAGGCGAATAAACGATCTTCATGTCCTCCGCCATCTCCGCGATCACCTCAGGATGGATGATCTGTTTTTTCAGTTCCGCCATGTACTTGTCGTCGATCTCCTTGCCGATGACCTCGTAGAGTCCGGCTTTCTTCGCCTCCTCCTTATCCATGGTCTTCACGGTATGATAATCGGTCACATTGTTGACCTCTGTGATGATCTCCTTATCCTTGGGAGCCGTCACCTGTGCACCGTCCTCCCAATAGCACTTGTAGCCGTTATACTCCGGCGGATTGTGGCTGGCTGTGATCACGATACCGGAGATACAGCCCAGCTCCCGGAGGGCAAAGGACAACTCCGGTGTAGGGCGGAGCGCGTCAAACACATACGCCTTGATCCCGTTTGCCGCAAGACACAGAGCCGCCTCATCTGCAAACTCGGGAGACATCCTTCTGGAATCGTAGGCAATCGCCACACCTTTCTTTTCGCCGCCCTGTTTTTTTATGTAGTTGGCTAACCCCTGGGTAGCCTTACGCACAGTATAGATATTCATACGGTTTGTGCCGGCGCCGATCACGCCGCGAAGGCCTCCTGTACCGAAAGCCAGTTCCTTATAAAAACGATCCTCGATC
The DNA here is from genome assembly GCA_014804565.1 of Lachnospiraceae bacterium. Classification (GTDB taxonomy): domain Bacteria; phylum Bacillota; class Clostridia; order Lachnospirales; family Lachnospiraceae; genus UBA3282. Next base: position 16,693 of record JAAUZN010000037.1, on the reverse strand, counting down.
TCCTTTTCATCGTTACGGATCGCCAGAAGCTCCTGCTTCGTCGCATCATCGAAATAGGAATCTTCCAACCAGAATGTAAACTGCTCTTTGTAGCCCATCTGTATACCCTCCTTNTAGTNTTATNTATCATCGCGTNANNNNAATTNCTTCTCACGCAGTTATTNTACCACAGATTCNTNNTTCNCGTAAACATCTTTTCGCAGNGCAAAATCGCTGCGGTCCAGAGAGAAATTCGGATTGTAATAGGGATCTCCCTGCTCCAGAAGTTCTTTCCATCTCTCCCGGAAAAACGCCGACTCCCGCTCGTAGCGCTCGGCCTTCTCTCCCTCCCCGTCCGATCCGCGGGAAACAGACTCATAGTGGTACAGCTCCGCAAACGGGGTGAACACATTCACATACCCTGCTTTCCAGGCGCGGACGCAGAGATCCACATCGTTTAAGGAGACTGCCAGCTTCTCCTCCAGACCGCCCAGCTGGTCAAACAGAGCCTTTTTCATCATCAGGCAGGCGCCCGTGACCGCCATCACATTCTGAGCGTAGCAGAGCCGTCCCATATAGCCCAGGTTTTGATAGGCGACGCGGTAATGGCTGTGTCCCGCCGTTCTGTGGGCTCCCAGGCCAAGCACCACGCCCGCATGCTGGATAGTTCTGTCCTCATAGTAGAGCTTCGCGCCCACTGCACCCACATCTTTTCTCTGAGCGTACATCAAAAGTTCCTCGATCCAGTCAGGCGTAATGACCTGCGTATCATTGTTCAGAAGAAGCACATACTCTCCGGTCGTCTGCGAGACGCCCAGATTGTTGATCCTGGAATAGTTAAATTCTCCCTCATAGGTGATGACCCGAATCGCCGGATTTTCCTGTATCTCTCTGTAATAGGCAAAGATTTCCTCTGTGACGCTGTTATTCTCTACCACGACGATCTCATAATTGTCGTAGGTGCTCCGCTCCGTGATAGAGGAAATACATCGCTGCAGATCCTCCAGATGATCCTTATTGGGAATCACGATGGATACCCTGGGATTCCCCAGGATCTCGTACTTGATCTGAAAGATCGTCTCAAAGGCCTTGGTGGAGGTGATCTCAAAATTCCGATAGCCCTGAGCCGTGAGATGGGCCGCCACCGCCCCCTTAGCCGCCTCAATGGCATAGCTCTTCGCATTGATGTCCGAGGCCACGCTCCCCGCATGGGATCTCCAGTAATAATAGAGCTTCGGCACATGCACCACACACTTGGCGCGGGAGGTGAGCCGCAGGATCATATCGTGGTCCTGGCTGCCGTCAAACTCGGAGCGGAACAGCTCCGTCCCGTCTAAAAGCCGTCTGGCAAAGGCGCTGAAATGACAGATATAATTATTAGCCCGCAGATTGTCCGGTGCGTAGTCCGGCTTGAAGTGCAGAGTGATCATGTCGTCGATGGTACCGCTTCCCTTAAACGTTGCCTCATCACAATAGATGTAGTCCGCTCCCTTCTCACAGATCGCCTTCATATACTCATAGAGAACGCTGGGATGCAGCACATCATCATGGTCAAAAAGCGCTATATAGTTACCGGAGGACATGGCCAGACAAGCATTCGTATTGCCGGATATTCCTTCATTTTTCGGAAGCTTTTTATAGAGGATCCGGCAATAGAGACTGCTGCTGGGGCGCAGGTACTGCTTGTCCTGCTCCATATATTCTCTGCAGATCTGCTCCACATAGGCGTGCTCCTCGTCAGAGCCGTCAGCCAGACACAACTCCCAATTTTCATAGGTCTGACCTGTCACCGACTCGATGGCCTGTCTCAAAAACTTCTCCGGGGTATTGTAAAGGGGCATGAGAATGCTGAACTTCACTTCTTTATCGAACTTATAAAGCCGCTGTCTCGCCGCCTCCTCAAGCTCCGGGAAACTTGCAGTGCCGTGCTGTGCCCGCGCCTGTTTCTCGATCATCTTGGCGTTCAGCTTGCGGGCAATTCCCTTCAGGCTTCCGTAGTATCCCAGACGCTCCTTCGTTCGGATCAGCTTGTGTGTCAGCACACGAAGGGGCTTGGACAGCCGCCAGGGGAGACTGCCCTTGATGCGCATAAGCCGACTCTGCGTCTCCTCCCTTTGCCGCTCCGCCTCCGCCAGTTTTTCCGAAATCGCGCTGCCGCGGCGTTTTTCCCGCTGATAGGCCTCTTTATAAAAGCGCAAAGCTTCCTCTTCCTTCATATCCTTCCGTTCCATAAATGATCTGCCTCTCTATTCTACCTTTATCTTACTCTCCGACCAGGCAACAAAGGACATACCCGGCTCCGTCTCGCTCACCGCCTCCGTGGACGCAAGCATACCGATCCGGTATTCTCCTGCCGCCAGCTCCTCACGCCGCATCCGCAGCACAAACCCGGCAAGTCCGATATGTTTCTCCTCCGGCAGGATCGCTTCCACATCCTTCCGATGCCAGTCCACCGGAACCGCCAGATAACCGGCTCCGTCCGTCCGTTGTAAAACCACCTCGCGCTTAAAAGCCGCATTGTCCGCCCCGGGCAGATAGCTCCAGCCCATGATCCAGAAGATGTCCGGCTCATCGACATGTATCTTGTGTTGTAACTCAGCCAGATCCACCGTCAGCCGCAGCTGTCCGCGCTGCGCCTTTTTTACCAGCTTGCGCAGGGCAGACTTTAGCAGATATCTCCCCTCCTGCGTAACAAGACGATCCTCNTGGGGGAATTTAAAATTACACCTGTAATCCGACGCATTGTCNATCAGATTCTTATGGTAGAAGGGNTCCTTTCCNCGGAGCTTCGGATGCCTTTCATAAAGAGCCTCCTTCTCTGCAAGCAGTCTCTCCCATTTTCCCTCATCCTGTTCGTCCAGGCCGCGGCTCAAGGACTCATGGTGATAGAGGATCGCATCGTTTCTCAACACATTGACATAGCCCGCCTCCAGCATCTTGAAGCAAAAGTCCACATCGTTATAGGACACCGGCAGCCCCTCATCCAATCCGCCGGCCTCCTCATATTTTTTGCGAGTCACCATCAGNCAGGCTCCTGTCACAGCCGCCACATTGTAGGTGACCCGATTTCTGCCATAATAATAATCCTCACCATCCGGAAATGTCACTAACTTGTGGGAAGGACCGATCACCAGATTGGTGACACCGGCATGCTGGATCTGCTGTGTATCCGCATACCACAGCTTAGCCCCCACCGCACCTACATGAGGCTGCAAGGCCTGTCCCACCATGCGTTCCAGCCAGCTGCCCTCAATGATCTCCATATCGTCATTCATCANNAGGATCAGATCTCCCCTGGCCTGTTTCACGCCCAGATTGCACATTTTGGAAAAATGAAAGGGCATGGGTTCATAGAGATANGCAAACCCGTATGTCTTTTGTAACGCCTCCATCTTCTCCCGGTTCTCGTCGCTGCTCCCATTGTCNACCACGATCCACTCATAGTAGGTATATCTGGTCTTTTCGCGGAAAGTGCGCAGACATCTTTCCANCACCTCCGGGTGATCCTTGGAAGGAATGACGACGGACACCACGCGATGCGGCGCNATGGCCATATTTTCACTTCCCGACCGGGTACAGCGCTCCCTGCCNGAAACAGAAGTNTCGTAGAGCAAATGATAGATATCAGGATCCGCCCCCTGCTCCTGNGTGGCGCGAAGCCCTCTTCGCAGAAGCGCCTCCTCCTTGATCGACACACACNTTTTCGAGGCGCCCGCCAAAAAACGTCCCTGCGACAGCTCCTGCCGCAAACAGGCTTGTACCACCANAAAGCGTTCCTGCCAGGTCGCCGCCTGCTCCAGCTCACGGGCACAGGTATCCGGCACCTGATAGGTTCTGTGGTAGAGNACGGACTCTATATGCCCGATAGCTCCCTCCCGTTTTACGAAATCGCCACCTGTCAGCNCGGCGATCTTTTCCTCCAGACGCAGACACAACTCATAAAAACCNGCATCGGGATCCTTCATATTTACCATCCGATAGCTCATACTGTCGAGCAGACCGGTTTTGACTGCCAGAAAGTGTCCCCAATATGCAAAAGCGAGCAGAGTATCCGGCGAATAGATCGGTTTAAACCAGGGCTCCATCCGTTTCGTCAGATCCTCCCAATAGAAATCCTCGTCCGCATAGGCCAAAAGGCACTCCTTATTTTTTGCAAAAAAAGCGCTCACCTCAGAAAATACGTTCCAGGAGAGCAGCCCCTCNCCATAGGTCAGGATCAAAATATCCGTCCCCGGTACAGCGATCTCNCGAAGCCCCTGCACGGCAATCGGCTCGCCCGCATTGATAACGCCCGTATTTTTATTTTCACATGCCTCGATCCACTGCAGATACGGATTGGACTGCCGCCATAATTCCTCCTCATAACGGAGCTGCTGCTCCTCCGTCGCCTCCGCCGAAGCACAATCCGCCGCCCCGGAAATGCCCTTCATACGCCGCACAAGCCCCCGCGCGGGAGATGCCGCTTTCACAGCCATCTTATAGAGCGGATTGGCACAGATACGATTCAGATTGTCCTGCGCATCCGCCTGCNTTCTCTCCGCGTCCGCAATNCGCCCGGCCAGCACCGTATTCCGNTTACGCTCNTCCTCGTAGGCCGTCATGTAATAGGTTGTCCAATCGTAGCGGTTTTTCTGTCCACTCATCAGCTAAACAATCCCCTTTTCTGCAAATGTTTGACAGTTTCTATCGGCATTCTCGTCACTTCCATGACCGCCTCCAGATGATTTTCCTCCTCGCCGGTCAGCCCCCAGAGAGACAGTGTGATATTCGGATCGTCCGTGGGAAAAGCATAGACGTCCTCCCCGATCTTAAATCCATTCATCTGTATCTGCTTGCTCTTCAAANGCACTTCCTCGCCATTCCAGCTGATCCTCCTGATATAGATCAGACAGGCGTGGCTGCCGGGATCGATCCGCAGCGCGCTTCTTCCTCTGGGAATCCGCACAGAGAGTTCTACCCCACCCTCGTCAGTGCGCACCAGCTGTTCACCGTCTTCCTCCGGGAAGAAAGACTGCTCCTCCGAAAATCCCTTTCCGGTATCCTCATAAATCTGTATGCGGTCATCGTCCGATTTATTTCGTAACCCCTCGCAAAAATCGTTAAGCGCATAGACCGGCTGACCGATGGCCTCCCGGATCTCCGCCATGGAAAGACGTTTTCCCGTCACATACTTTTGAAATTTCATCTCCTGCCGACGGTACTGCTCCGCCTCCNATTGGCCGATTTCCAGCTTGTTCATTATTAAATCAGGATTTAATCCNTTTCTTTTTTCATCCGCAAGCAGATAACAGTATAGCGCACGAAAGGCAATTTCCCTCGTCTCAACCACCTTTTCAAAGGTCCATTCACAGTCGATTAAATTCCATACGTTATCAATTTTATAACANCCGTTACCATCCTGTGGAACTANGATATTTGCNAATATCATGTCATAATCTGCGATTTCTTTTTCCTCTCCCCAGGAGATCCGTTTCAGGTACTCATCGAAGAGACTGTGGAACCCTTCCAGATCCTTTTTNCGCAGCCGTTCATCCAGAATTTCTTCCAGNGTNNTGCCNTCNAAAAATTTAATCTTGATATAAGGTGTGCCGTCTNCCTGCCTGTCCAGCTCNCATTCATTGACCGCCAAAAGGCTGCCCTGATATCGATCNGNCAGCNTTTGATAGGCTGAAACGGTNGTTTCTATATGTTCCCACGCCGCTTTTGATAACGGATGNTTNTCTATTNTTTTNCCGNTTTTNCCGCCTCGCTGCAGNGTNTTGATCTGAAANTCNTCTTTTCTGTCATTGGAATATTTCACATACTCCTCAGAGAGCTCCGGGCCCAGAAGCAGCATATAGGAGTTGGAGAAAAGAGGAAACTGTCCCTCTTGCAGAACCGTATCAAAAACCCGCTTCTCGTCGAAGAGTTGTATTCTGTCCCGATCAAAATTACGCATGTTATCCGACAATTCCCCACGCTTCGGCGGTCTTCTGTCGGAGTAAAGTGTGGTCATAAACTTATAATCCGGATAGGGATAATACATCTGCGCCTTCGTAAATCCACATTTCTTTGCAATAGCGAGCAGCCCGTCACGGGTGAACGTCCTGACCACGCCGCCATCCGGATAGTCCTCGATCCCGCTGAAATAGGTGCCTAAATGGTCTTCTCTACATCCCGCCCAATACTTTAATCCAAATTTATTTTCAATGGCAATGGCAATATGCCCGTCCGGCTTGACATGTTTTTTAATGATATGCAGGAAATCCTCATAGGGCTTCTCTGTGCCGATATAAGCCTGCGCATACTCAAAGACACCGATCAGGCAGATATAATCATAGTCGCAGGGCAGGTCCGGCTCCACATCCTGAAAATTGCCCACATGTATCGTCACATTGTCCGCATCCATATGCCGGTAGGCATTGATCAGGCTGCGCTTTTTGGACAGCTCCACACAGGTCACTTCCCCCGCTTTCTTTGAGAGCGCTCCCGTGATCGCGCCACAGCCCGAGCCAACCTCCAGCACCTTCATGGAGGAGTCAATGGGAAGCCATTCCACGATATTTTCCCGCAAAGGGGAGAGATGATAGAGGATCTCCCAGCGCTTCTGCTCCTCTATGATACCCGGATACTCCACAGCCGCGTATTTTTTGGCGATCTCTAAAAGCTCGTCCTCCACATCGCCGTCGCAGTACAGATCTTCCCCCGGATAGTGGGTTAAATCCAATTTTATTTTTCCAATTTCCTCTATCTGGTTTTCAGCCATTATTTTACTTCCACCTTTGAATTCATATCATAAAAGCCCACGGTATCCTTATCTGACACAACTGTCACATTTAGCACATCATAGAGCCTGTGATATACAGTGAAGTTGTCCTCCTCATACCCGGTGACACCCAAAGAGAGCAGATACTCTCCTCCCTGCAGGTTCATATCCTGCGTGAAGGTGATCTCCTTGCTCTCGCCGGCCTCCACCGGCTCCAGAAAGGCTTTCTCAAACATCGTGTTGGTGCCTGTGATCTCCGTGCCGCGCACATTTTTGATGGTAAAGGCAAAAATGGGCGCTGCGATCCGCTCTGCCATCTCCACCCGCATATGGATCGTAAACGGGCTTCCCTTTATGATAGCGGACGTTTTCGTCCCCTTCTCGTCGGTAATATAGTATTCCGTGATACACGCCTTTTTAGACCCGTACTCCAGCAATTCGGGGTTTTCATTGACTCCCTCTGTCTTCTGCGCATCGAGCTTGCTGCCGTCTATCCCCCTGGCCGCCATCTCGCGGAGCGCTTCATCGTCCAACAGACGCTCCTCCTCGGCCTCGGGCGCCACATACTGCCCCACCAGTACCTGCTTGTAGGTGTCGATCATCTGCTTGGGCGCGCCCTCCCCCAGCTTGACGCCCTGATTTAAGAGCACCACACGGTCACAGTACTTACTGATGCTGCTCAGATCATGGCTGACAAACACGATAGTTTTGCCCATCTCTTTAAATTCTTCAAACTTATGATAACATTTTGCCTGAAAAAAGACATCTCCCACAGAGAGCGCCTCATCTACAATGAGGATCTCCGGATCGATATTGATGGCCACCGCAAAGGCCAGACGCACGAACATACCGCTGGAATAGGTCTTAGCGGGCTGATACACATAGTCCCCGATATCCGCAAAGGCCAGGATATCATCCAGCTTCTGATCGATCTCTTTCTTGGAAAAACCGATCATCGTACCATTTAAATAGATATTTTCAATACCGTTGTATTCCATGTTAAAGCCTGCACCCAGTTCCAACAGCGCCGAGATCCTTCCATTGACCTTCACTTCACCGGATGTAGGAGAAAGAACACCTGTTATTATCTTGAGGATTGTAGATTTTCCTGAACCGTTAGTGCCGATGATTCCCACGCACTCTCCCTGTCTGATGGTCATATTGACCCCTTTCAGGGCGCGATGCTCGGTGTGGCGCTTTCCCTTGCCAAGATGCAGCGCCTCTTTCAATCTGTCCGAGGGCTTGTCGTAGAGCTTATATACTTTTTCCAAGTCTGTAACCTGAATCGCGATATTTTCCATAATTTTTCCTTTATATTTATCTACAGTTCAGACAGCGCAAGGGGACATTTTGCCCGTATCGTTGATCGCGTAGTCTGACATATCCATAAGCAGACTCTTGGAAGCCGTCAGCGCTTAACGAAGTATTTTTGAGTTTAGCGCTGCTACGGCTGGAGCGAAGCGCAAGCGGGTCTGCTGTGGATTGTCAGACTGCGCATTTACAACACGTCCGCGAAGTGAACGCGCATTCTTCTGAACACCAGCGTTCCGATACAGAACATGCTGATCGTGAAGATCCAGAAATAGGTGGAAGAATAAAAATGCTCCCAGAACCATACTTCCTCAAAGATCGCGCTCCGATATCCATTCACGACATAGACCAGAGGATTCAACTTAAAGAGCGTCTTCATGTTATCGCTGGGCAGCATGTTGATATTCCACATGATCGGCGTCGCCCACATACCGATCTGGAGTGCAATGCTGATCACCTGCTGCAGATCCCTGATAAAGACCACCAGGGCACTCGTCAGATAACTCAGCCCCAGGACAAAGAGCAGGAGGCAAACGCTGTAGTAAACGATCTGTATGGTATATATAGAGGGCGTATAGCCGTAGCANACNGCCACGATCAGCAATATTCCCACAAAGAACACATGAATGAAGGTAGCCGCAATGACNTTGATGATGGGCAGNATACTGATGTTAAACACGACCTTTTTGACCAGATAGCTGTATTCNACTAACGCCATGGTCCCCTGAGATATGGCCTCCGAAAAATAAAACCAGGGCACCAGGCCCGCCATCAGATACAACACATAGGGCGGCGCCTCCCCGTTTGCAGCCAAAAATTCCACCCGGGCCTCAAAGACCTTGTCAAACACGATCCAGTACATCAGCACCGTGACCACCGGCTGGGCAAGCGCCCATACAATACCCAGATAGGAGCCGGCATAGCGTTTCTTAAAATCATTTTTCGCAAGCTTCCAGATCAGTCCTCTGCTCTGAAAGAGTTCCACGGGAATGGTCACGATCCTCTCATAGTAGATCGTGAAAATAATGCAGGTAAAAGCGATCAGCACACAGCCGCTGACTTTTTTCATCTGCTCTGTCACCTGNTCCGCCAGCGGATTGTGGTGCATCACGAGCACCAGCGCCAAAAGCAGACCAAGCCCCCAGAATATCATGATCGCTGCGGACTTAGGAAAGCTTTTCTTCTCTTTTTTCTTTTCTGTTTTATTTATACTCATGCCACTGTCCCTGGGGCCGCAGTCAGCGGTACTTTGCCGTAAACGCTGAAAGCCCCTCCCACTTCGGGTCCTTCTCGGACATAATGAGCTCCATTCCCTCCGGAATCGGCCAGTCGATCCCTATTTCCGGATCACTCCAGAGAATGCCGCCCTCATCGTTAGGATGATAAAAATCTGTACACTTATAGGCAAACTCCGCGTAATCTGACAACACCAGAAAGCCATGGGCAAAATCCTTCGGAATAAAAAACTGCTTTTTGTTCTCCGCAGAGAGCTTTACGCCNTACCACTTGCCATAGGTNTGCGAGCCCTTTCTCAGATCCACCGCCACATCAAACACTTCCCCGGAAAGCACACGCACAAGCTTATCCTGAGGATAGTTTATCTGGAAATGGAGGCCGCGCAGCACTCCCTTACAGGAAGAGGACTGGTTNTCCTGCACGAAGACCTGATCGATTCCCGCCGCCTTATAATCCTCATAGTGGTAGGTCTCCATAAAATAACCNCTGTTATCTCCGAACACTGTCGGCGTGATCACCTTAAGACCCTCGATTTCGCATGTCTCCACTGTTATTTTTCCCATTCTCTCATTCCTGCCTTTCACACTAATCATCACCGACCGGCACGTTGCCGCTGTCGCCGTTTACCACACCGGAATATCCTGCGGCACTCCGCGCATGGTTGATGGAAGTATCAATATTCATATAGCACAGATTCAAGTCCACGTTGGTGGATATGCCATCCACCGTGCCCTTGGAAGTATACTGCCACATATGGTAATAATATTCGTCATAGGTCGGTACATCGGCATACTCCGCAAGCCAGATTCTATAATTTGACAGGCGTGACATATCTAATCTGTCCTTCAGCCAGTTGCGGGAGGCATAAACGCCCGTCTCATATCCCGCCGCCTGGATCGTCTGCAAGAAGGCCCTGTGCGCACTCGTCCGCTCGTCATTGTCCAGGCCGTCTGCGCGTCCCCGTCCGCCGGCGCTCTCGCTGTCCAGGAACACAGGGTAGTCCACATCGTATTCCTCGATCAGACGAATCACCATGGAAGCCTCCTCCACAGCCTCCACCTCATCTAATGCCTGGGTGAAGAAGTATACACCAACAGGGATTCCCGCCTCGATAGCGCCCTCTATATTCTCCTTATATCTGGGATCGATGACCAGCGCTCCGGTGGAAGCGCCCCGGTAACCGCAGCGGATGATGGCAAACTCAACCCCTGCATTCTTCACAGCCTCCCAGTCGATCTCCTGATTCCATTTAGACACATCAATACCGAGTCTGGCGGTGCCCCTGTCGAACTGCAGCTCCGTATTCTCCGTGCCGTCCGCATCTTCCGCTGCACCGTTGACCGCCTTATCCTCTTTCTCCGGATCGATATCATCCTCCGTCAGCATCAGATACTCGATATTGTCGATCACACGATATTCGATATCCTGCCGCACCTGAATCGTGGTGATGGTGTTAGGTACGCGAAATCCGTCCTGCTCATTGAGAGATACACTGTACTCCCCGGAGCGCAGACCGTCCACATAGATCACACCGTCTTTATCCAGATCCGTATACTCGCCCACTCCCTGGATATTGATCGTGAAATCTGTCCCCGTCACCAGCCGTCCCACACTGTCCACCACCATGATGCGCAGATCCTTGGCAACAGAGCTCATCATAAGAGACACATTTCTGCCGGCGTAGGACTCGATACTCTTAAATCTGACCTCCTGATCAAAAAAGGTCTCATCTCCCAGAAAGGCATTCAGATTGCCTCCAATCTGTCCGCCCGCCGTTTCACTCTCTTCAGTTTGCTCGACGACTTCCTCCTGCTGCTGCGGCTTTTCGGCAAATCCGAGCTTGTACTTCACCGTATCCAGATTTGCGATCACAATCACCGCAAACGCCGCCAGAAACATGACTATCATGAGGATCATCGCACGTCTCATCCGCTTAGAGTCCATTTGCAACCTCTACCATATATTGTCCGTATGCCGTCTTCATAAGCGGCTCCGCCAGCTTAAGCAGCTGCTCCTTTGTGATAAAGCCCCTCTTGTAGGCAATCTCCTCAATACAGGAAATATAGAGTCCCTGCCTCTTCTGGAAGGCCGCCACAAAATCCGCCGCATCCAACAGAGAATCGTGGCTTCCCGTATCCAGCCATGCAAAACCGCGCCCCAGAGTCTCCACCCGGAGCGTTCCTCTGCTCAGATACTCGTTATTAATACTGGTGATCTCGATCTCCCCTCTTGCGGAAGGCTTCACATTCCGCGCGATCTCCACCACGTCATTGTCATAAAAGTATAAGCCCGGCACCGCATAGTTGCTCCTTGGCTTCTCAGGCTTCTCCTCGATGGAGAGAGCCACGCCGTTCTCGTCAAATTCCACCACACCGTACTCTCTCGGATCTCTCACATAGTAACCGAAGATCGTGGCACCGCTCTCTCTGGACGCCACCTCCTTGAGTACTCTGGAAAAGCTCTGCCCGTAGAAGATATTATCTCCCAGAACCAGCGCCACACTGTCTGTCCCGATAAAATCCGCGCCGATGATAAAGGCGTCCGCAAGTCCTCTGGGATATTCCTGCACCGCATAGGACATCTGAAGCCCCAGCTGCTCTCCCGTGCCGAAAAGCTCCTCAAAAACAGGCAGATCTCTGGGGGTGGAGATGATCAGGATCTCCCGGATCCCCGCCAGCATCAGCGTCGACAGAGGATAATAAATCATCGGTTTATCGTATATCGGCATGATCTGCTTGGAGACCGCCTTTGTCAGCGGATAGAGTCTGGTGCCCGAACCGCCCGCAAGTATGATACCTTTCATAACGTCTACCGTACCTTTCCTAGAATGTCACTTCCCCGTCATGATCCACCAGGGAAGCGGATGTAACGCTCTCCAGATCCATCAACTGTTCCACCAGGCTGCCACCCGCATCGGTTCTGACCTCTATCGCCATATTCAGCTTGTCCTTCGTCAGATTCCTGGCTTTCACCTGATACATACTGCAATACTGCTTCACAACGTCCATGATCCGGCTTTCTGTCTTATAATCGCTGGTATTCACCAGCAGAATGACTGCCGCCCTGCTCACAGGCATCCTGTCAAATAATAATATTATCACAGTCAGGACGACCGACGCAACTACCGCGATAACAGCAAAGCCTGCGCCGCAGATAATACCCACGCTGATGGACCAGAAGAGAAAGACCAGATCCATGGGATCCTTGATCGCCGTCCGAAACCTCACAATGGACAGTGCGCCCACCATGCCAAGCGAGATAACGATATTAGACTGGATCGTCAGAATGACCGACGCTGTGATGACCGCCAGCGCGATCAGGGACAGATTAAAATTGCGGTTATAAAATGACGTCCTTGTCATAACACGGTAGATGGCGAAAATATAGACTGCGATCAGCACCGTGACCAGCATACACACTATGATCTCTGCTGCCTGGATATTGACGGAGGCATAGCCCTCCAGAAAGGATTTTTTAAACACATCCATAAAACTCATAGCCTCACTCCTCCGTGGCTGTTATATTTTCGACACAGATAATATTTGGAAAAGCTGCTCCACTGCAGGCTGTCCAGCTCCAACTGCTCCTTGATATAAGAGGCGAGCAGCTCGTCCCATTTCACTTCCAGAATGCTGCATCCCACGGGCAGGATACTGCGAAACGGGATATCCGGCTCAAAAAAGCCATCGATATCATCCGAGGAGGCGACCGCCTCGTCATAGGTCACTCTCACGTTGCCCGCCTGGCTGATAAAAGGGGTTCTCATATACTGCACGATCACCGCCGGCCGCAGATTCCTGACTCTCATCTGATGGAACATGGCCGCCTGCGCCTGTCCCTCAGCTGTCTCTTCCGGCTCCGGGATCTCCCCCTGCATAAAACGCTCGCACTGCCCGCGGGAGATCAGACAGGAAGTCTTTTTCGTCATCATTCTCTCTTTCGCCTTACATTCCAAACTGATGCGGCTGCTGTCACAATCATAGATTCTGATCCGATATTTCTCCCGGGGATCCTCTCCGTTTTCATTTTCGTAAAAACAGCTGTCCTCCAGACTGTCAAAATAGAGGCTGCGGATCGTGTACGCGCCATCCTCTCCCACATGGGGATCCGGCTCCAAAAGACCCTGAGAGCGGAGCTTTAAGATCACCTTCTGCCTCTCATCTATGATATATTTATACTCATGTCTATATTTTACCACATTCTTCCTCATCTTCAATGATTTACAATGCCGTCAGTTCATACAGCCTTCCTCGATGGCATTCCTGCCCTCTATTCTGGTCTTCTCCTCCACGGCGTTGATGGTACAGCCGCAATCCTGCATATGCAGGTCGGATGCCGACCAGATACCGTTTTTCCCCGCGATCAGCTGAATCGTTCCTCCGTCGATCTCTATGACGCCTCTTGCGCCTTCGCCCTGTCTGGTACTCCGGATCCCGCTGCCCTCACTCTCTATCTCGATCTGGCTGTTCTTTATGGCAATGCCGTCATTGCCCCGGATGCCGTCTCCTCTGGCCTGCACATCGATCCTGCCGCCCAGAACCTTGACCACATCCCTGCTGCGGATGCCGTCCTCGTGATAACCGATGACCGAAAGGCTCCCTTCCCCGTTGATGGTCAGGTCCGCCGCGCAGTAGAGACACCCCTCCGTATCCTCATAACCCGTATAATCAGGTGAATCTGTCAGGGCATTCTCCGTACCTGACACCAGTGTCATAACTACTTTGGAGGCCTCCTCGATCAAAATAGCCGGCCCCTGATGGGAGGTGACATTCACACCTGCCAGATACAGATGCACCAGTTCATCCTCGCAGGCATCCACTATGATCTGCCCCTCCATACTGCCGGACAACAGATACTCGCCGCCCTCCGCAATGCGAAATGTCCCGGTCCCGTTCGTCAGCTGCACCTCCTGAGGCTGCTCCGGCTCCGTCTTTTCATCCTCTCTGGTTATCTCAAAGGCAGCCTGCCACGCCGTCTCCTGCCATACCTCTCTGGCTGCGGGACTCTCCCCGGCACAGCCAGTCAGGAACAAGGCGGCACATGCGGCAGCCACAATGCTTTTGCATGCTACGCTTCTTTTCATAACGCCCGTTTCCTTTTCCCAAACATCTTCAGGACGATGCGCTCCACTGCTCCCAAGCCTGCCGCCGCACAGAGCGCCAATGCGGAATAGCGGAAGACAAAGCTGATATCAAAAATGGAGTAGTAGACCTCTTCTCCCAGAAAAGTGGTGGAGAAACTGACTGTGCTGGCCCCTTTCATGACATAGAGCTCCGCATATACCAGACACACAATGATCAGGTCATGTATCATCCAGTTTACGAATGCCTTCCCGAAATCCTTCCAGCCTGTCAGTTCACCGTTCCCCGCGATCCTCCATGTAAGCATGCCGGGCACCAGCAGCAATAATATGATCACACAAACCACTGTCTTCTCTCCTCTTATCTTTATTCTATGGGTTCAAAAACCGCCCTCAGGCAGATTCCTTCCGCAGATACCTCCGCCTCCAGACACACCTCGTCTGACGAGGAGCTGCCTTCCCAACCAACAAAACGGTATCCCTCAGCCGGCTGCGCCGTGGCCGTGACAGGATAGTCCGTCAGATATCTGCCGCTCCACTCCCCCCGGGTCAATTCGGGCACGATCGTGTTGAGCGTAATACTGCCGCACGCTGAGGAAAGCTCTGTCTCCCCGGTCTCCGGGATCATACATGCCGTCTGCAGCGTGACAGTCCCCTCCGTGCCGGAAAGGGCTAACGCCCGGGCGAAATAGTCCACAACATAGTCACCGCGCTTCTCATAAAATTCATCTATGACTGCGATATTGTCCCAAAAGGTATCCTGCGTATACACTTCCCCGTTAAACCTGCGATGGCTCTTCACCATGGGCTCCGCGTAGACTTCCGCCATCTGATACAGCTTATCATGAACCTGCTCATAGGCAAAGTTTTTATTTACCATATCCATGAAGGTCAGGGTAAATTGTTTCTTAAACGCTTCATTTTCTATCAGGTTGGACATTAACGGCGTAGTCAGCGGTGCTCCAAACCAATGAGCTTCCTCCAAAAAGGGATCGGCGGTGTAGGTTCCCATTCCCTCCGCATAGATTCCCGTGGATTCATCGGTGTCGTAAAGCCCCCAGCGCCATCTGCCGTCCTCATATGCCGACTCTCCGTCCTCTGTTCTGGTCCGCCAGCAGCATACATTGTTTAAGGGCCAGTCCGTATTTCCGATATAGATCTCAAAGCAGTAATGGTCGATAAAGCTCTGGATATCCATCATCTGCCCGATCCTCTCATAAGCTTCCGGCTCCGAAAGATCCTGCTTATGCGCATAGGATACCATTTCATTATACAGCGCCAGATCCTGATCCGTTCCGATGGACACCCGATTATCCTGTTTGACCATGACGATGCGATCCCGGTCAATGCCGTACTGCTCTTCAAAATATTGTTTCGTGTACCGGGTCTGCAGATTGTACAGCCCCCAGAACTCTCCATTCAAAAAAACCATGCAGGGCTCTCCCTGCTGAATATCCAAGTGCCGGTCTGCCATCAGGGACTGGTTGAACACATCCCGCAGCATGGTCACATTGGTGTCAATAGACCCCGAGGTTCGCAGCATTTTTGCGGCAAGCCCCAGCGGATCTTCCCCATACTCTTTTCTGGTATAAAAATTAAATCCCTTCTGCCGCAGATTTCTGGAGGAACCGCCGCGCACCCGCACGCCGATCCGTTCCTCAGTAAGCAGTGTGCCATCCGTGTCGAACATCGTAACCGTGACCGGTCTCTCCGTCGTTTTATCCGGATGAGTATAATTGGCGGCAAAGGAATATCCCATATCCTCCCGGTATGCCACCCAATCCCGGTATTTATCGCCCAGCACATAAATGCCTCTGTCCGGGGAGAAAAAGTCGTCATCCTCCACCACCACAGACATGATACGCACCCGTTCATAACCGCTTTTGGGGGCAAAATCCACAAAATAGGTTTGGGACGCGATATCGCTGGTCTCGCCCTTTTCGTTGACGCAGACCGCCTTCACCACCGTTCCCTTATCGATCCGGTGGTCCGGCTGATAATCTCCGTCTATGGCGATATTCTCTATATTGGCATAATGATTATCTTTCCCGCTGGCATCCTCGATCCAAATGGGCCCGGTATAGCATTCGGAATCTGCCGTCGGCGTGGAGCCGTCCAGCGTATAGTAGATCGTCTCTCCCTCGCCCGCCTGCAAAGACAGCGCAAAAGGCTGTTCATAAAAACCGCTCTTTGCCGAAAAGACCGGTTCTGCCAGGGTGGGGATCACATAGGCCGTCAGCTTTTCATTGCTCTCCCCCGGCGTCCCGTTTTTGACAATGTCCCAGGAATCCCTGCCGTCCTGCAGTCTGGCATAGGTGACATCCGCCACAAGTTCCGGCACG
>JAAUZN010000036.1 GCA_014804565.1 Lachnospiraceae bacterium | reverse complement strand
TAAGACCCCTTGGAGAGTACGAGGTAGATAGGCACGAGGTGTAAGCGCAGTAATGTGTGCAGCTGACGTGTACTAATCGGTCGAGGGCTTAACCACAAGGATCATTCAGTTTCGGTTTTGAGGGTATGTTACCTCAAAGACTCCGCATAATCAGTGGGAAGAATTACGGAGTAATTCTTCAGTGCTTAATTTGCGGAGCAAATTTAACACGATCCTCGATAGCTCAATGGTAGGGCAGCCGTAATGGTCACATACCGGAAAGAGCTGGACAGGAAAAGTAAAAATCAGCCAGTATTTTTAAGAGGCTGCATAATGATCCTCGATAGCTCAATGGTAGAGCACGCGGCTGTTAACCGCGGGGTTGTAGGTTCGAGCCCTACTCGGGGAGTTGAGAAAAGCCCGTAGACATCAATGTTTACGGGTTTTGTTATAAACAAAATTTATATCATCAAACAAGGAAATAGATCGCATGGCTGCAAATGAGGCCATGTGACTGGTAACCGGAAACAGGCAGGGACAGCGTTGCTCTTCTTATTTCACTTTTATCATAGCCGGAAGCTGCGGACGGAGATATTTTCTTTTCCGCCGGTAAGCTTTTGAGTGTGGATTACTTGGAAATAGCTTCGGGGAGGGATTAGCTATGCAATTTCTCCAGCAACGTAACACATCAATATGTACAAGTGAAGAAGAGGAGGAAGAGATAGGGCGGTATGAGGAGTTGAGAGAACGTTTCCTGCGTGAGCATCACCATGGGACATATACGGCAATGCTCTTAATGGGGAACCTTACGGCTCATCTGCAGAAGATTGATAGGCAGGCGGAGGAAGAATTGGAATATCTGCTTAAAAAGATGATGGAGAGGCAGGGTGTAGACGAGGCACTGAAAGCCTTGGATCAGATAGCTTGGGTGCGGGAGGTCAATGCACTGAGAGCGATGGCAGAAGAGGTAGTGCCGCGGGAAATCGTGTATCAGTAAAGTGATTTGCAAAAGGCAGGATTTTAAAGACTGAAAAATAAATCAAATGTAAAAAGTCTGGATAGTCTGAAAAGGCGATTCCAGACTTTTTACGGTGTGGAAAAAATGGTTATATAAGTATTTATCTTTTGAAGCATATCTGATTAAGATCGATTCCGCCATGTCTGATAAGAGAGAAGTATCAGAACGGTTCCGTTGACGAGACGGTAGAGTATCGGTATAATGAGAGAAATGAACTGACAGAGCGTATTTGGGAAAACGTTATTATGTCTGTCTTTTCTATATTTTAGATCAATGTTATGTAGAAAAGAAGATGAGCTACTGTGGTTTCTAACTGCTATTTGTCCAGAATTATGGGAAAATGAGAAGCACATGGGTATGACGATCTATTAAAAACATATGATTTATAGTTATCAGGAGCGAAAAGTATGCAAGAAAAGAAAGGATATTCGTTATACAGTAATTTCAAATATATCTTTCAGGAATTAAAAAGATTCAGTATGAGTAGCGTACTGATATCTTTTATGGAAGTTCCGGCGAAAGTAATAGTTGCGCTGATTACTGTCTATACACCTAAAATTGTTTTGGATGCGATCCAAAAACCAGCTACAATTAAAGAATTTATCCTAACGATTATAGCGGTCACCATACTTCTTGTTTTTATGTTTATTTTGGAACTTTATGCGCATAATACAGCAGAACATTGCGCGAATGCTTTTATTCTTACTCATATGCATTGTATATGGCTGAATAAAGCAGCTGATATGGATTATGAAGCCTTTACGTCGGAATCGGGAAAGCAGAAAGCAGAAAAAGCCCGTGAGGCGCTGGAGGGTGAGAGCAGAGAAGGGGTAGGCACATATTTTCCGAGACTTGTCACGATGCTTATTAATACAGCTGGATTTGTTTCTTATAGTGCGGTCATTATCAATCTCAATCCGTTTATCGTTCCCATACTTCTTATTTTCTATCTGTTTAATCTAGGCGGTGCGCTGTATGTGGAAAGGGTAAAACAGGCGGCGAAGGACGATATTGCTAAAGCGAACAGGAAACTTAATTATATTGCTTACCGGACCAGGGGACTTGACATAGGTAAAGATATCAGACTTTATTCAATGGCAGGCTGGCTGCGGGCTATGGCATTTAAAGCTAAAAGGGAAAATATTCAGATACAGACAAAAGTAGCAGACCGCCAGTTTATTGTGAATCTTTTTAATATTGTACTTGTATTTGTCAGAGATGGCGGGGCTTATGCCTATTTAATCTATATGGTATTGCAGAATAATATAACAATTGGTGATTTTGCCCTCTATTTTGTGGCAATTACAGGGCTGGGGGACTGGTTTGCCCAATTAGCAGTAAGTATTGGGGAAATGGCAGAAGCAAATAATTATGTGACCGATTTTAGAGATTTCGTTGATATTCCGGATTCCTTGAACCGTGAGGGGACAAAACGGCTGCCGGACTCGAATGATACTGTATCGATCAGACTTGAAAATGTCTCTTATGCTTATGATACTGCGAAAGGAAATGTGCTGGAGGGCATAAACCTACATATAAAGGCGGGTGAGAAACTTGCAATCGTTGGGAGTAATGGAGCCGGAAAGACGACTTTGATCAAAATTATCTGCGGCTTATTACGTGCGTCAGAGGGTAATGTATATATTAATGACGTTGAAATTAACCAGTTTGCTCGTGATGATTATTATGAACTGTTTTCGGCGGTATTCCAGGACTCCGGCGTTTTGCCTGTCAGCATAGCAGATAATATAGCGCTTAATATGGGCGGGCATAAAGATTATAACCGTATCGAAGAATGTATCTCGTTAGCAGGGCTTAAAGAAAAAATCGAATCACTTCCATCAGAGCTTGAAACAAATCTGGTTAGATATATTTCTGAGAATGGTACAGAATTTTCAGGCGGCGAAATACAAAAGTTATTGCTTGCACGGGCTTTGTATAAGAATGCACCTGTTATCATCCTTGATGAACCAACAGCAGCACTTGATCCCATTGCTGAGAGTCATATCTACCAGTCATATAATGAGCTGACTCGTGGCAAGACGGCGATATTTATTTCCCACAGACTTTCGTCCACACGTTTTTGCGATCGTATCATCCTGCTTGATGATAAAGGTATTGCAGAAACAGGGAACCATGATGAATTGATGGCGAATAATAGAAAATATGCTGAAATGTTCCGGATTCAAAGTCAATACTACACTGATTGATGGAAAGGAAACCGATAATTGAAGAAGAATGAGAGAAGTTTAAGAGAGGATCTTAGTTTCATATTTCGTGGAATGAAGGAATTTGATTCCATTCTGCCCGGTCAAATGCAGATGGTAATTTTCAATTCTTTCCTTGTGGCATTGACACCATATGTCCCGGTATATATGTCGTCGCGTATGATCAATGAGCTTGCCGGAGAGCAGAGCATAAAATTATTGACTAGTTATATTTTGCTGGCAATAACTACAACGTTGCTGTTGACGGCATTATCCTCTTATTTAAAAAAAAGAATAGATGTTGGCTATCATCAGCTTTTTACGTCTCAGGAGATACTGCTGAATGAAAAAGGTCATAGACTGCCATATGTGAATATAGAAGATCCTGAAATAAGAGGGCTGCGCGATCAGGTTTCTGATAATAGCGGTGCGACAGGGGCTGGCATGGCAAGTCTCTACTGGGATATGGAGATTATGGTGAGAAACCTGTGTTCTGCGCTTATTGGAATCGTGTTGTGTGCAGATATTTTCTTTATGGCATCAGACAGGGAATTTACAGGTATATATGGAGTGGTGAACTCTCCTTACGCGATTTTTATTCTGGTAGGTCTTATAGCTGTCAGCGTTTGGATATCAGCAAAAATGACAGGGAAGTTGTTTGATGTAGCATTTGAAGTTTATTCAAATGGGGCTCGTTATCATCGATATGGAAATTTTTATACTTTGGATTATCTGTCTGACGAGAAAGCGGCAAAGGATATCAGGATATTCTCCCAAAGGAAACTGATTGTAGAAGAAGCATTGAACCGTTGTTACATCCCTTTTTCAGATGGCGACAAGCGTGAAAAGAGTGCTTCAAACAAGTATGATGGCATCAAACTTTTATTGAGCGCCTTGATGGGTGGAACCGTTTATCTGTTAATAGGGTTAAAGGCGATGTCCGGGACGGTAAATATTGGTGATGTGGTTATGGCATATTCTTCTGTTACGATGATGATCCTTGCGTTCAGTGAATGTTCAATGATTTTTACGGATCTGCGTAATAATAATGAACATTTGAAGAGGTATTTCCAATATATGACGTTACCTGAGCAGAAGGATGAAGGTGAGTTATCTGTCGGTCAGGAACTTGTTGATAATCCGGAAATACGGTTTGAAAATGTGAGTTTTCATTATCCGGAAAGTGAGAAGGATGCGGTTCATAATGTATCATTTTCGATCCGATCAGGACGAAGAATTGCTATTGTCGGAATGAATGGTTCCGGCAAGACAACGTTAGTAAAACTGTTATGCGGATTATATAAACCAACGAAGGGGCAGATCATGTTGGGGAATCATCCGATTTCCGACTATAGTTATGCTGAGTATATCAAATTGTTTTCCGTTGTTTTTCAGGATTTTAGGCTGCTTGCGTTTTCTCTGGGGCAGAATGTAGCGGCTTCTGAGGAATATGATGCAGACCGAGTCGATAAAAGTCTGCGTGCATCAGGGTTTGCTTCAAAGCTTGACCGTTTATCTAAGGGGCTGGAACAGACAATATATCACGATTATGATGAGGATGGAGTCGAATTATCTGGTGGTGAGGAGCAATTGGTTGCCATGGCCCGAGCAGTATATAAGGGGGCAGCTATCTTTGTCCTGGATGAACCTACGGCAGCGCTTGATCCCATAACGGAGCATGAAATATACACCAGACTTGATAAAGTTGTCGGTGACAAGTCAACCATATTCATTAGCCATCGTCTGTCAACATGTCGTTTCTGTGATGAAATTATTGTGATGGATAAAGGTGAGATTGTTCAGCAGGGAAATCATGATGACCTTGTCACTAAACCTGGAAAATATAAAGAACTGTGGCTCGCGCAGGCAAGGCATTATGCAGATAAGATGGATATATCATAAAGTATGTAACTCAACTTTCCCGGCAGATATTTACAAACATAGCCTGTATAAATGAGGCTTGAGATTTGATACAATCAGTCACTAAGAGGAGAGGCTGTTAGGCAGGTTCTTTATAAAACTGCAAAGACAAAAGCATGAGACGGATATCGACAGATGGATTTGCGCAGAGTCCGTAAAATAAATAAGTGGTAAAAAAAGCCACGCCGGAGGGCGTGTTCGTGAAATGCGCGAAGCGAATTTCACCGGGGTTTGGGGTGTCCCCAACAAGCAAAGCGAGACGCCGGAGGCGGTGAAGCGGGGATTAGGACATCCGAAAAGGATATCCTAATCCATTGCTTGCCAGTTATTGAAAAATTCTGATAGGAATGCAGTTGTAGCAGAACATATGTAACCTCTTTTGGAAACACTTAATAACTGGAATGATTATAGAAAAATTAGAGATGCATTCTGACTATGGTACATTAATCCTTTCTCCTAAAATAGAAATATGCATATTGACATTCATGTTAATAGTGATTATAATATGACTATAAAAACGCGGAAAGGATGTGTGTTTATGACAGCACAAGAAATGTTAGAGCAGGCCATTATCGAACTGGGTAATCTCAATGATGGAGAAGTTTTTATCGTCAAAGATTTATTCAAGGGGCATATTTGGAACGCTCAAGATAGGGCGGAAAGATTAACCCTAGGAACACTATTCATGAATTATGTTAGGCAAAACCAGGACAAGCTCCAAGCGCTTAGCAAAAATTCATCAGGACAGCAGGAATATAGATTGGTTAATGGATGGACATTCAAACCACTCTCGCAGAAGAATTGCTTCATAAAAACAGGGGTTATGGAAATGAAAATAATTGAAGAAGGAATGATATTTGTAAGTATTGGGACGTCTGGACTGGATTTGTGTGAAATGGCTCTTAAATCGGGAGCAGATGTTGAGAAATTAGCAAGCGTACTTAATCAAACTCTTATTGACTGAAATCGTAGAATATATCAGGTATACGCTTTGTCAGAAATAATTCTAGAAGTTTTCTCGTGTTTTCAGTGGATATTCACCGAATTTCCAATTACTCGGTAGGAGAAAAAACACGGCTAACTGATATGGAAAGTATCGTCAAATATATGTATGAGAAGAAGGGCAGGGATAAGAAAAATGTTTTGTCCCTGC
The DNA here is from genome assembly GCA_014804565.1 of Lachnospiraceae bacterium. Lineage (GTDB taxonomy): Bacteria > Bacillota > Clostridia > Lachnospirales > Lachnospiraceae > UBA3282. Next base: position 93,982 of record JAAUZN010000036.1, on the reverse strand, counting down.
TATTTTTTGTCTCAAAATATATGTCCTGTAAAAAAATACGGACCAAAACCCCCTTCCCAACGGCTAATTATATAGGGAGGTCTATAGACCAGACCTACATGCCCATCTCGAAAATATCAGAGGGAAGGAGGGAGCCGATGGGAAACAGGAAAAGAGAAAGCGCGCCGGTCATTCAATTTCATACTGACGATCCAGTGATCACGCTCACCTTCAGCGCAGAGGAGAGCGCAGGCGTAAAAGCCGTGATCCTTGACATCCTAACGGAAGCATACAGGGAACGCCTGCAGAGGGATCCCCCATATGCCAAGGCAGGATGACAGGAGAAGGGCCGCGCCGCTATTCCGAAAAGATGTGTTGCAGAAAAGGGGAACGGGCGGTATGATATATGTACCGGGGCGTTCCCCGGCGGCACATTGAAAAGTGAATAGGAAACAGCAGCGCGGTCCCGTACAAAAAAGATGTACGGAGGCGGCGTGATGAAACGGGTTTATTGTCTTTACAGAGTATCAACAAAAAAGCAGGTAGATAAGAACGATAAGGATGAGAATGACATCCCCATGCAGAAAAAGGCGTGCCATGATTTTGCAGAAAGACAGGAAGGCTGGGCGATCCTGAAGGAATTTTCCGAAAAAGGCGTTTCGGGGTACAAGGTATCGGCGAAGGACAGGGACGCCATACAGGAGTTAAAGGAAGCGGCCCAGAAGAAAGAGTTCGACATCCTCTTAGTGTTCATGTTTGACCGGATCGGGAGGATCGACGACGAGACGCCCTTTGTGGTGGAATGGTTTGCAAAGCACGGTATCGAGGTGTGGAGTACACAGGAGGGACAGCAGTGCTTCAACAGCCATGTGGACAAGCTGATGAATTATCTGAGGTTCTGGCAGGCATCCGGGGAGAGTGAGAAGACTTCCATAAGGATCAGGAGCAAGATGCAGCAGATGGCGCTGGAAGGGTTATACACAGGCGGGCCGGTCAGGTTCGGCTATCGTCTTGTGGACAGCGGCTTTGTGAACCGGAAAGGCGCGAAGATAAAAAAATATGAGATCGACCCGGCGGAGAGTGAAGTGCTCCGTATGATCGATGACATGACGATCCATAAAGGGTATGGTTCCTACCGGATGGCGGACTTCTTAAATAAGAACGGGTATGCGCCGGGCGGCGGGAAGTTCACCAGCATCAAGGTGATCCGCATCCTGCGCGACCCATTCTACTGCGGGAGGCTTGCGGACGGAACGACTTCACCACAGCTTGAGGCACTCAGGCTGCGCAGTGACGATACCTATGAGCGTATCCTTTACATTCTGGAGCAGAGGCAGAACAAGAATGAAGAAAAGCGACATATCGCTTTGCAGACCAAAGGGCAGGCGATGCTTTCGGGGAATGTGTTCTGTGCCCACTGTGGCGGGAGGCTGACCACGATCCGCTACCGGGACAGCTATACAAGGGCTGATGGCACCGTGTACTCGGTGGATCAGATCAAGTATTCCTGCTACCATAAGAGCCGCAAGCTTTGTCAGTGTGACGGGCAGACCACCTATCAAGCAGAACGGGTGGATGAGAGCATAAAGCAGATCATACGGAAGATATTCGGCTGCATGGATGGTGCGCCGGAGGAGGAAAAACTGCAGGCAGTATTTAAGAAGCAGATGGCAGGGAACAGGGCGAGGCAGAAAAAGCTGGACATGGAACTTTCTAAGAATCGGGAGCAGCTCACAAAGCTTCAGCTTGAGATCGGAAAGACACTGACGGGAGAGAGCAGCTATGCGGCGGAGGATCTCTCACAGGCGATCCAGACGGTAAAAGTTAAGATCGCAGATGCGGAGAAGAAGCTGGAAGAACTTAGGGCAGAGGAAGAGCAGAAGAGACAGGGGATCGACCTGATCATCCCGGAATATGAACGGTTCAGGTCATGGGCGGAAGAGTTTGACGAAGCATCACTGGAGCAGCAGAAGATGATAACCTGCCACTTGTTCAGACGCATTGAAGTGGGACGGGGCTATCAGATCAGGGTGGAACTCAACATGACCTACAGACAGTTCTGTACCGAATGGGGAGGAAATGATCTGCCTGTGGAAACGGTCGGGTAGAAAGTGGGAAGAGGTACTCTATCATAAAAGACGGATATGTTTCATTATGGCTGTTGCTGTTCATAGATCACAGAGTAAAAACATAAAGAAAAGACAGCCTCGGATGTGATCAGGACATAACACTCTGTCAGGGAGTGGTTACGGTATGTAACCGCAACGCTGGTAGAGCACGCGGCTGTTAACCGCGGGGTTGTAGGTTCGAGCCCTACTCGGGGAGGTATAAAGAATCTATAGGTATATTACTTATAGGTTCTTTTTTGTATAATAAGGAGAAAATATTATGGCGTTTACGTTACAGATTAAACAGAAGAAACTTTTTGGAAAGACAAAACTTGACATTCCGGCATTGGCTCGCTCATGCGGATTTAAGTATGGCTCTGATGACGATTTTTTTATTTTACAAGAGGGTCAGGAGAATAATAAAACAGCTATCTTTTATAATCCGGACAGAATTGGACGAGGCATCTTTTTTGATGGAACAAAGGGTGACAATGGATTTTATGAGATAAGTTATAATATTCCTACGACAAGAGGGGAGATAATAGATTTCGTCAGGCTGGTACAAGAAGTAGAACAGCGTTTAGGTAAGGTGGAAATGTATTGTGTCGAGGAAGAACGGACTTTCACAAGTGGAGAATTAGAAGAAAATATAGATAAGTTTGTGGATTTCAGTTTGGAGTCATTGAATCAGTTTTGCAGCAATAAAGAATTTCAGAATTATATACTTACATTGGCGCTATGGCCTTATACTTTGCCGACGGATAAGGTGTCAGCCTGGAGAGACTGTATGGATCTTGTTGACTTTGAAAAGACGTTACATAATATCCAATCGCGGGATGTGTATTATGCTAAACCGCGGCTGTTGCAAAAAAGTGGTGCAGCGGAAATAGGTGCTTTTTATGTGTTGACGGAAGAGTGTGAAAGCGTTTTTCCTGTCCGTGCAGATGGATTTTTGAATTTGAGTGAACTTAAAATAAGTGAGGGATTCATTCAATTTTATATTTACAGCGAAGATCGTATATTAGATGGTTTGTATCCTTATGAGCGTTTTATGGAAGAAATTCGACAATATGGTGTTCAACAGTTTGATACAGATCATGTTCTGATTCCACCGATGAATAAGGAGAGTCTTGAAAGATTAGCGGATAAATTAAGTTAAAAACAGGAGAAAAACATATATCGGGGATTTAGGAAAGGCATTGGAGATACAAATATGAAGTTCAAATTACTTAGTGTGATGCTTGCAGCTTCTATGATAAAAAGCAGTCTGGTGGATATGGATCAGATTTTGCAGCAATCCCGACAGAACATGGAGGGGAAAGTTCTCAATATCTGGTGCTGGAATGATGAGTTCCAGCGGTATTTCAATGATTACTATCCTGATGTAGAGTCTGTTTCAAAAGACAGATCGACAACGATTCTGAAGAATGGCATCATGGTGAAATGGACGATCAATTTCTCTTTAGACAATAACTATCAAGATGAATTGGACGAAGCATTGATGGCGCAGGACAGCGCGGCGGCTGATGACAAGATTGATATCTTCTTGCTTGAGGCGGACTACGCACTGAAATATGTGAGTGCTGATGCAGATGTGGCAATACCGCTTTCCGAGCTGGGAATCACAGCAGATGATCTCGCCGATCAGTATCAGTATACAAAGGATATTGTTACGGATGAGAATGGGGAACAGAGAGCAACGTCATGGAATGCAGAACCCGGTCTGTTTGCTTATAGACGTTCCATTGCTAAGGATGTTCTTGGAACAGACGATCCGGAGAAGGTTCAGGCAATGCTTTCCGACTGGAATAAGTTTAATAAGGCTGCGGCGCAGGCGAAGGATAAAGGGTATTATATGCTTTCCGGTTATCAGGATTCCTTCCGTGTATTCTCTAACAATATTGATAAGCCTTGGGTTGAGGGAACTACTGTTACAGTAGACTCTAATATTATGGCATGGATCGAACAGACAAAAGAATTTACAGATAACGGATATCATCATAAAGCTACACTCTGGAGTGATAGATGGATGCAGGATCAGGGTGCGGATGCGAAGGTATTCGGTTTCTTCTATCCGACATGGGGAATCAATTTCATACTGGAAGGTACAGCTGGTGAAGCAGGTTACGGCGATTGGGCAGTATGTCAGGGACCGCAGTCCTATTACTGGGGCGGGACATGGATGGCCGCCGCACAGGGAACGGATAACCCGACACTGGTGAAAGACGTTATGTTAAAGCTGACTTGCACAAAGGATATTATGAAAGCAATGGCAGAGGACCCTCATATTCAGGACTATGCCAATACAGTATCCGGTATGCAGGAAATCGCCGCTGATCCTGACTTCGAGTCGGAATTACTGGGTGGACAGAACCCTGTCGGATTATTCTCCGAAGCAGCATCTGCCGTTAATATGAGCAATATTTCTGCTTATGATCAGGGATGTAATGAGGAGATACAGAATGCTTTTATCAACTATTTTGACGGCTATATTGATCTGGATGCTGCAAAGGATAATTTTGAGTCGGCGATCAAGAAACGGTATCCTGAGATTGCAAGGGTTGAATGGCCCTAATAATAAAAGTAATCATTACCGCCCGTCTAACGGGCGGTTTGCTCTGAGGCTATAAGCCTCTGTTACCGGCCAGCGCCTAAAGACGCTGGCTTTCACTTCGTTCAAGCCTTAACGCCCTTGACTCGTCGCTGCCCTTGAAAGGGCGCTCTTACTACCGGCTACCCCTTGAAGGGGTCCTCATACTCTTTCACACTCAATTTATCCATGGCTATATCGTGACTTTCTTGTTCCTGAATGTACTTTCTTATAGTTGCCTCATTCAGCCCTACTGTACTCACATAATATCCCTCCGCCCAGAAATGTCTGTTACCGAACTTGTACTTCAGGTTTGCGTGCTTATCGAATATCATAAGCGCACTTTTTCCTTTCAGATATCCCATGAATTGTGATACACTTATTTTCGGTGGTATGCTTACTAGCATATGGATGTGATCCGGCATGAGATGCCCTTCCAGTATCTCTACTCCCTTATACGCGCATAGCTGCTTTAATATATCCCTGATACTTTCTTTGTATTGATTATATATTATTTTTCTCCTATACTTAGGAGTGAACACTATGTGGTATTTACACATCCACTTGGTGTGTGCTAAACTATTTGCCTTATTGGCCATTAAAATCACCTTTCCTTTCGCTATATATTGGCTTGAACAACCTTATTATAGCGGAAAGGTGATTTTTTTGTATAACTCACACCGCGCACCCGCATAGCGGGTGGTTTATATTTCGCACGCTTCGCGTGCTCAACTGGGTCACGACCCATAATTAGGGAGCCGCGCGCTAATTAGCTAGTGCGTAGCTCCTTTTTGTACTTTGCGATATTGCAGCGGAGATATACCATAATATTTCTGAAAAGTTTCGCAGTAATAGCTTGCTCCGCAAAATCCATGGGCATAGGCGATATCTGTAATGCTCGTATCAGAATTTAATAAGGCATCAAGGCTTTTTCTGAGGCGCAGTTTGGCGAGATAGACCATAGGAGTTTCATGGAGATATTTTTTGAAAAGGAAAGAGCATCTGCTTTTGCAGCAGATTCCGGACGAAGCCAGGTTCTCCAGTGTGATGCGTTGGAAATAGTGTCCTTCAATATAAGTGATCATGTTTCTTAAAGAAATCAATTCGTTCGATTCCTTTGCCGTGTTATCCGTCTTGCTGTCTAAATTTTCGTATAGTATTTTCATGATCGACAAAAACTCCCCTGTCAAAGTAAAATAGGGTAGATCCCGTTCTGCTTGTAAAGCAGCGGATGAATATATTTTATTTATTTTATCTAGGATAGCATTTGTCCAATTCTCTTTGGACAGGAAGAGATAAGGATACAGGGAGTTCTCTGTGACAGGCTCTATATAATTTTGATAAAACCATTCATTTCCTGACAGCAGCTCCGGTGAAAGTAAGATGCAGATAAATTCACATTCTTTATGTTCAGGTGAAAAGCCATAATGTAATTGCCGGCTGTTCACCATGATGCCGCTTCCTTCGTACAGATCGTACAATTCCCCGTTGACATTATAGGTCATAGCTCCCTTTTTGATCACAATAAATTCCAGATCCTTATGCCAATGACTGACGGCAGAGTAATCCGGGTAAGAGGATAAAATACCTTGCCTGATATAGGCTGGGAACAGTGGATTGTTGTATGCTACCGTTTCGGAAGAGTCTAAATTAAAGGTGGAGCAGTATGTAATGTTTTCGTTCATAGGTCATTCCTTTGTCGTATACCAATTTAACGAGAAGAGGATTGTTATAAAATAATAGCATATTTTGAAAGAAATTGAAACGGGCAATGTGTTATTGTTAAAAAAGAAAGAATGGAAAGGATGGGAAGAGCGGGATGGCAGATAAAGAAACCTTATATAGCAAGATGCTGCGACTGGTTCTGCCGATTTCCTTTCAGCAGTTTATGCTTGCACTCGTAGGGGCCAGCGATGCGATCATGTTAGGGAGGCTGAATCAGAACACTATGTCGGCAGTGTCTCTGGCATCTCAAGTCACTTTCGTATTCAATCTTTTTATGACGGCGTTTGTGATTGGGGAGAATATGTTCGCGGCACAATACTATGGGAAAAAGGATTATGCGGGAATTTCGGCAACGTTCGTTCTGGTTCTTCGGATTTCCTGTCTTATGGCGATTCCGTTTTTGATTGGTTCTCTGTTTTTCCCGGATAGGATCATGTGCTTTCTGACAAATGAACCGGATTTGATCCATATGGGAAGTGAATACTTGCGGTATGTAGGAATTTCTTATCTTTTTTCTGCAATAGCGCAGGTGTGCCTGACAATCTTAAAGAACTGCGGTGCGGTCAATCAAAGCTCTGCTATCAGCAGCTTGACGGTCATTTTAAATATTGTGCTCAATGCGGTTTTTATTTTTGGGCTTTTCGGATTTCCGGCTATGGGAATCAGGGGAGCGGCGCTGGCTACGGTGACAGCGACGGCGCTGCAGATGCTCCTTGGCGTTGTCTATGTGAAACGAAAAACGAGTCAGATAAAAGTACATTTATTAGAGAATAATCGGGAGCTGGCAAAGCAGTTTCGTCTCAAAGTGACGCCGGTAATGTTTAACGAACTGATATGGGGCTGCGGATTTACCTTATATTCGATCATTATGGGACATTTGGGGACGGATGCGGTGGCAGCAAACAGCATTGCAAACATTTCCAAGAATCTTATCATATGCTTTTGCCTTGGAATGGGGAGTGGTGGAAGCATTTTAATAGGGAATGAATTGGGCGCAGATCATTTTGAGGAAGCTAAGAGGATAGGCAGAATATTGACATGGGCTTCCGTTATTGGCGGTGCTTTGTCTGGGTTATTCTTACTGGCATTGTCCCCTGTCATTATAAGTCTCGTTGATCTGACACCCGAGGCTAAAAAAATTTTAGGCGGAATGTTAGTCATATGCTCGTACTATATTGTGGGTAAGTCCATAAACTGTATGACCATAGGCGGCATTTTTCCTGCGGGAGGGGATTCCAAATTCGGGCTGCTTTGTGATACAGTAACATTATGGTTTATTACCATTCCTTTTGGCTGCTTATGTGCATTTGCGTTTAGGCTTCCGATATTGGTTGTTTATTTTGTATTAAATTTAGATGAAGTCATAAAATTGCCAGCCGTATATCGGCATTACAAAAAATACGGCTGGGTAAAAAATATAACAAATTAACGATGGTATTACGTGAAAATAAGGAAGCCAATATATCATACGNGTTGNAANAGGAAAANGGAGGNNAANAATGACNGAACAGGAAAAAATGAANAACGGGTATCTCTGGGATGACGACGAAGAAAACATGGCCCTGCAGGCACATGCGAAGGGTATTGTGAATCAGTTTAACAGTCTGCCNCCGGAGNGCATGGAGGAACGNGCAGANCTTCTNAAGGAANTATTCGGAAGTGTCGGAGANAATGTATGGATNGTCCCTCCGCTNACGGCGGCAGTNGGAAAATATGTGTCAATNGGAGAGGGCACTTATGCNAATATGAATTTGACNCTGATCGANGACTGGAAAATAACGATTGGAAAGCATGTCNTGATAGGNCCTAACGTAACATTGAGTACAACAGGGCACCCTGTCCATCCGAAGCACCGCGCGGACGGCATGTATTCCTTCCCCGTTACCATTGAGGACAATGTATGGATAGGAGCGAATGTAGTCGTTTTGCCGGGCGTTACCATCGGAGAAAACTCNGTGATCGGNGCGGGTTCGGTTGTGACAAAGGATATACCGCCAAACGTGGTGGCNTTCGGAAGNCCNTGTCAAGGTATACAGGGAAATCAANGAACACGACGATGAATATTATTTTAAAGACAGACGGTTCGATGANCAGCCGGAATGATTGATTTATGGAGGGAGAAAGCAGATATGACGAANAGAGAGCGNAGNGANGCGCAGATGGCATATATTTCGGANGACAGCGTTTTTGAGGAGCAGATGGTATGCAGAAGGATTCTGCAGAAATTGAATTTTATGGACCGCTCCGATTTNGCGGGAATCAGAGAGGTGGTAAAGGAACTTNTGGGNAANTCGGAGGATGCTTTTATCAATCCCCCTTTTTACTGCGATTANGGGAAGCATATTGAGGTGGGTAAAAACTTCTTTGCCAATTATAATTGTACNTTNNTGGATGTCGCNAAGATAAAAATAGGNGATAACTGTCAGATGGCTCCTAATGTGGCGATATACACGGCCGGACATCCTGTACATCCGGTCAGCCGCAACTCCGCTTATGAGTACGGCAAGGAAGTGACCATAGGAGATAATGTTTGGATCGGCGGCAATTCGGTGATCTGTCCGGGTGTGCATATCGGGGATAATGCGGTGATCGGCGCCGGAAGCGTAGTGACGAAGGACATTCCCGACTGGTGTATTGCGGCGGGAAATCCATGTAAAGTGATTCGTAGGATTACGGATGAAGATAAGCGCAAACTGTTCCGGGATGAGGAGATTGACGAGGAAGCATGGCAGGATATTCAGGAAAGGATGGGAGTAGAAGCAAGTGAGTCATAATGAAAATACGACACCGACACATATCAAAGTGCGAGGCGCAAGAGTACATAATCTGAAAAATATTGACGTGGACATTCCGTTGCACAAGATTGTCGGGATAGCGGGGGTATCCGGTTCCGGCAAGTCTTCCTTAGCATTGGGAATCCTGTATGCGGAGGGCTCCAGACGGTATCTGGAGGCGCTTTCCACATATACAAGAAGGCGTATGACGCAGGCGGAAAAAGCGCAGGTAGATGAGGTGCTGTATGTCCCTGCAGCCCTGGCGCTCAGACAGCGCCCCGGCGTTCCGGGTATACGAAGTACCTTTGGCACGGGAACGGAACTTTTGAACAGCCTGCGCCTGATGTATTCCAGACTGGCCGAGCATCGCTGCCCGAACGGGCACTATGTAAAGCCGTCTCTCAATGTTGCGGCAGGACAGGAACTCGTCTGTCAGGAGTGCGGCGCACATTTTTTTGCACCGGGCGCGGAGGAACTGGCATTTAACAGTCAGGGCGCATGCAGGCGCTGCGACGGAACAGGAATTGTCCGGACAGTGGATGAAGCGACGCTTGTGCCGGATGAATCCCTCTCCATTGACGAGGGCGCTGTCGCCCCGTGGCAGACGCTCATGTGGTCGCTTATGAAAGATATTGCCCGTGAAATGGGCGTTCGGACGGATGTGCCGTTTCGGGAACTGACGGAGAAGGAACGGGACATCGTTTTTCATGGGCCGGCTGTCAAGAAAAATATCATCTACCAGAACAAGACAAGCGGCGCGGCGGGAGATATGGATTTTACTTATTTTAATGCCACCTATACCGTGGAAAATGCGTTGTCCAAGGTGAAGGATGAGAAAGGGATGAAGCGTGTCGAGAAGTTCTTACGGCAGGGCGTTTGCCCGGACTGTGGCGGCACCAGACTGTCGGAGGAGGCGCGTGCTCCCAGGCTGCGCGGCATTTCCCTTGCGGAAGCCTGTACCATGACGCTTTCCGAATTGTCGGTATGGGTCGAGGGTGTACCGGCTTCTCTGCCGGAGGAAATGCGGCCCATGGCGAAGAGCATTTGCGAGTCCTTTCAGGGTGCAGCGAAACGGCTGACAGACCTGGGACTTTCTTATCTTACACTGGACCGGGCGGCCTCTACGCTTTCCACAGGGGAACGACAGAGGATGCAGCTTGCAAGGGCAGTTAGGAATCGCACGACAGGTGTGCTGTATGTGCTTGACGAGCCGTCCATCGGTCTGCATCCCTCCAATATGGAAGGACTGAGGGGAGTTATGCGCGATCTTCTGCAGGACGGCAATACGGTGGTTCTGGTGGATCACGATACACATGTGCTTTCCGAGGCGGACTGGCTCATAGAGCTGGGGCCGGAGGCCGGTGCGGGCGGCGGTACGATCATTGCACAGGGAACGCTTGAAGATGTGGAGCAGAATCCGGCTTCTCTGATTGGCGGATTTTTTACGGGAGAGAAAGTGCTTGATATTGGGAAGCATATTTCCTCGGAGCGCATGTTTGANCTAGGCACCATTCATCTGTCCACTTCTGCGATTCATACCGTGAAGCCGTTAGAAGTAGATTTCCCGAAAGGGCGACTGATCGCAGTGACAGGNGTGTCCGGTTCCGGAAAAACGACGATGGTCCTGGAAAGCCTGATTCCTGCGTTGGATGCTGCTATTAAGGAGGAAAAACTTCCGGAGCATGTACGTTTGATTTCGGCGGACGGTATCGGACAGGTTAAGCTGATCGANGCGACGCCGATNGGAGTGAATGTCCGTTCCACGGTGGCGACTTATGCGGATGTGCATGATGAACTGAGGAAGATTTATGCGCGGACGCCGGATGCGAAGGAAAGAGGNTATAAAGCAGGGGACTTCTCATACAATACGGGGAAATTGCGATGCCCGGTCTGCGACGGCACGGGTTCTATCAGTCTTGATGTGCAGTTTTTGCCGGATGTAGAGATTACCTGTCCGGATTGCAGAGGNTCGCGGTATGCGANGGAGGCAAGTCTGATCCGGCGGTTTCCGAAGAAGAAAGACGGGGNGTACACACTTCCGGAACTCATGGATATGAGTGTGGATGAGGCGTTAANNGCCTGTGCGGATCTTCCGAATGTGGCGCGGAAACTNCAAGTGCTGCANGANCTTGGCCTTGGCTATCTGACGCTGGGAGAACAGACACCGAGTCTGTCCGGTGGGGAAGCACAGAGACTGAAACTGGCAAGCGAGATGGGAAAGGGGCAGTCAGACTCGGTATTTGTCTTTGACGAACCCACGATCGGNNTGCATCCTCTGGATGTGGAGACTCTTCTGCAGGTTTTTCTGAGATTGATTGAAAACGGGGCGACCGTTATTGTGATTGAACACGATCTGGATGTTATTNGCAATGCTGATTATGTGATCGACATGGGGCCGGGCGGCGGTGTGCATGGCGGAGAGATTATCGCGAAGGGGACGCCGCAGGAGATTTGCGGGAATGAGAATAGCCTCACGGGGAAATATCTAGAAGCCCTCCCCATACAACGAGGGTCTGTCACGCACTTTAATCAACCCATTGAATGACGCCGCAGCCTATTTTTGCGCCGGAATTTCCGGAAGGCTGTGTGGTGAAGTCATCGGGCTTTTCGTGTATGATGACGGCTCTTCCGATGATTTCCTGAATCGTAAATCTCTTATCATAGAATACGCTGTAGGCATAGCCTTGATTGCTCAGAAGCGGGGGCATGTCGCCGGCGTGATTCGGATGTTCTGTGTTCTGGGGGTTGTAGTGCATGCCGGTATGGTCAAAGGCATCGCCGCAATCCCCTGTTTCGTGTATGTGCATGGCATAGAAATTGCTGGAACCGGGAAGGGTGATGTCGGGAAGATTGAAAATCTGTGCTTCCACCAGTACACCGCCGTAGGTAGTATGATAGAATTTGACCAGACCGTTAAGTCTGGGATAATTTTTATTGCCGTTGATCCAAGCGATCGCGCCCGGATGATCGTGGAAGAGAAGCTGCGTGAAAGTGGTTGCGGGTGTAAGCTGAGAATGATACATAGGGAAGCTCCTGTTGGCTTTGAGATTAGTTTATGATGTTTTAGCGAAGTTGTGAAAAGCAGACCTTTTCTTTTATGCAGCATAAATGATAGAATAAAGTGTGCAAAAAGATGTACGGAAAGGGTAATCACATGATCGGAAAAATCTCGGTGAGAGGAAGCATGCGGAACAAAATACTGTTAATCAGCATTTTGTGTACGTTGATCGTTCTTGTTTTGCAGACGGCATTTCTTTTGAATGTCAGTTCCAACATGGTTTATGAGCAGGCCCATGATATTGCCTACAATTCTCTTGATAATATGCAGAATGAGCTGGGAAGTTATATCGAGGGAATCGAGAATAACATGGTCAATATTTATAACGATAAGGCTTTTCTCGGCGCGCTGCGGGATTACGAGACGGCGGAAGAACTGCGGCAGGATTACTATCGCTATGCGAGAGATTATGCGGACAACTATTTTACGGCCAATGACGGTATGATGGCGCTCTATTTTTATAATAGTGCCCATGAGATTGTCAGTGTGTACAGAAAAGCAGCTACCCCGAAGCGAAACTATGCTGCCGATATTTATGAGGAAATGGAGGTTTATAATGCCGAACGGGTGAAAACGTATGCGGAATCCGATGAGAATAAAATGTTGATTTCCAGCTATCACAATCCCTCCACGGATGCGGATATGATAAGGTTTGTGTTAAAGCTCTATGACATTTCAAGCACAAAGAATATGATCGGGTACATTGTCTGCGATGCGGATGTGAANGCAACCCAGAAGATTATGCAGAANTANCAGCTNGGNGAAAATACNTTTGTCTGGCTGCAGCCTGCAGGGGANCGTGCCTTTTCTCTGGTGGGAGAGCCGGGNGAGAGTTATGTGGATTTTTATGAGCGGACGATGGAGGATNTTCAGGAGAACGGACNTGCNGCCGNAGATATGGCGGANTCGGANAANGTNTTTTTCCATCTGCCGCTGNANAAGTATGATCTTGATGTCTATGCGGTGATGCCCCAGTCTGTTCTGAAGGCAAGTCAGAAGATATTGGCGAGAACTCTGGTCATGAGTGTGGCAGCTTTAAGTGTTCTCATGATCATACTCTACACTTATATCACGAAACGGTTGACAAATCCGTTGGCAAATCTGATGGATACGATTGGCAGGATTCGCGGCGGTGANACGAATCTTCGNGTCAATTATCAAGTGCAGGATGAGATCGGAAAACTGGGNGAAGAGTTTAACTATATGCTGGATTCTATCGAAAATCTGATCGGACAGCAGTATCAGGATAAGCTTCTGTTGAACAGAGCACAGTATCAGGCTTTGCAGGCACAGATCAATCCGCATTTCCTGTATAACACGCTGGACACCATGAGCAGTATTGCCAGTATTCAGAATTGTGATCTGGTCAGCGATCTGTGTCAATCACTCAGCAATATGTTCCGCTACAGCCTTGATATGAAATATCCCTATGCCACAGTGTCGAGAGAGATTGCCCATTTGAAAAATTACATTTTTGTGATGAATGTGCGCATGCGTCAGGAAATTCGCTATCATTTCGACATCGATGACGATGCACTGATGTACTCCGTACCGAAAATTTCCATACAGCCGCTGGTGGAAAANGCCGTTAACCACGGGTTGAAAAACAAGCGCGGGGAAAAGAACATTTACATTAAAATATGGCAGGCGGAGGGAAAGCTGTATGTCATGGTAAGGGANGANGGCGTGGGGATGGATGCGGAGAAGTTCAACCGTCTTCTAAAGGAAAATGACACGGGTCTGGTGGAGGAGGGAAACTCTATCGGGCTGTTAAATATCAATGCCAGATTAAAAATGATTTACGGAGAGGAATACGGTCTTTCCATCGAGAGCGAACCCGGTAAGGGTTCCTCNGTGTATCTGNNTGTGGCGGCAAGGAAAGAGGACGAACTGTATGGAAAGGAAANTGTATAAATTACTGATTGCGGATGACGAGTATTGGACCAGNGAAAAGCTTCGCAGTATGATNGCCTGGGANGANTACCNGATTGATTTTATGCCGCCTGCGCAGGATGGGGAAGAGGTATTGCAGATGATGGCGCAGGAGAAGCCGGATGTTCTGATCACGGATATCAATATGCCCTTTTTAAATGGTGTGGAACTGGTGAAAAAGGTGAAGGAGCAGTATCCGGAGGTNGTGGTTCTGGTNCTTAGCGGCTACGATGATTTTGCCTATGTCAAGGAGACTTTGATGGCAGGTGCGATCAATTATCTGNTAAAGCCTGTATCGAAAATCGATCTGATTCAGGCGGTATCAAAGGCACTTGAATTGATCAGCGAGAAAGAAGAAAACGAGAGACAAAACCTGAAATCGGCTTCTCTTTTGCAGGATCGGGAGCTGAGTCTTCTGATTGAAAAGGAACGAATCAGGCTTTCCGCGACACCGGTTGCGGGAACGGCCCTTGATTCCGCAGGCTGCAGTATCATGCTCATCAAGATTCACGATTTACAGACTCTTATGGCGAAATATCAGTATGACATGAACTACTTATCTTATTCTGTTAAGAAGAAACTGCGGGAGCTGGATCAGCAGCAGAAACTGATTGTGTTTAACTATATCAATAGAAGTAATGAATTTCTGGTGGTCACGGAGCTTGACGTTGGCGAGCAGCAAGTGCTGGCTTTAAAGATTATGAAGCAGCTGCGGGAAGAGACGGACAGTCCCGTTACCATTGCTGTCAGTGAACAGGCGTATTCTATGGACAGTCTCCATGATGCTTATGTGCAGAGTATCTCTGTACTGATGACCAGACCCTACAACAGGGAGAGTGTTATTCTCTTTTTCAATAAGGAGAAAAATAGTATGCGCACACAGGTGATTGACTCATTTGGTCAAGAAATGGAACGCAGACTAAAGACAACTTTGAAGGCGGGAAGTGAAAAGGCATTGAGAGACTTTTTGGTGGAGGAGGCTGGGTTAGGTTCCTGCGAAAAACTCAACTTCATGGAGACGAAGCAGATTGTAAATCGGATATGTGCTATTTTTCTGGATTATCTTGCCGGACAAGGAGCTTCGGAGGAGAGTATCAAAGAGTTAGGACGNTTGGAGCAGATGGCGGACAAGGTAGTGGAAGGNCTGGATGTNAAGGANNTGTTATCCCTNCTCACNGAGATGCAGAATGTGGTGNTGGGCGAGAAGAAGNGCGAGATCNCCGGNAATATCAGAGACTATGTAAAGGAGGCTGTGGCCTATATTAACGAAAATTATTTTGAGGAGTTGACGTTGTCCGGACTNTCCGAAAAATATGCGGTAGAGAGTTCTTATTTTTCCAAACTNTTCAAGCAGGAGACNGGAGAAAACCTGATGCTNTATATTGCGTCAAGNCGTATGGAGAAGGCGAAGGAACTGATGCGGAGGGAGGATATCAATATCGCAGAGGTGGCTTTTATGGTGGGGTATGATGACTACACTTATTTCAGCAANGTTTTTAAGAAGCATNNCGGNGTNAGNCCCAGAGAGTATNGAAANCGNCTGTTTCAAAATTTTACAAGTTAGATTTTCAAAAANNGCATAGTTCTTTTNANGGGTAAGANTATATAGTAATAGTAGCAANNCAAACCAATNATNTTACGGAGGGAGAGAACTATGAAAAAGAAATTGATAAGTGCAATTTTATGTTCGGCTATGGTNGCAAGTATGCTGACAGGATGCGGCGGTTCATCTAATGATGGCGGAGCGGCAAGCGCACCCGCAGATGATTCGGCAGCAGCGGAAGAGGCGCCTGCGGCAGCAGAGGAAGCCGATGAGGCGGAAGCTCCGGCAGCATCCACAGACGGCGAGGAAGTTACCCTGACAGTGTTAGCGGGACAGTCCACCACGGATGCGGGTATTGAAGATATGATCGATGCGGCGTTAGCCGAGAAGTACCCCAACATTACACTGGAGTGGGAGTGCACAGGCTGGGACGGCGAGTTCCATCCTAAGATGCAGCAGTATATGCAGTCCGGTCTGCCGGATATCATCATTGGTAAGGCACAGGATGTGGCAACCTATTCTTCTCAGGGTGTTCTGGGCGAGATCGACAGCACTTACCTTGACAGAGGTCTGGATGCTGCAAGAGAGAATGTGACATTTGACGGCAAGACCTACGGTTTGGTATACAATGCGTTGTATCAGGGCGTATACTACAACAAGACGATGTTTGCAGAGAATGGTTGGGAAGTACCCACCACACAGGCTGAGCTGCAGGCGATCATAGATGACTGTAACGCAAAGGGCATTGTTCCTTTTGCAAGCCATATGGTAGATACCTGGTCCATCGGTAATGTGACCATGCAGTTTATGATGAACGATGTGTTCAACAATACGCCTGACTGGGGTGATAAGTTCAGAGCAGGGGAAGTGACCTTTGCGGATGACCAGGCAGCGCAGACGGCTTATTCTTATAACAAGTTGATCTTTGACAACACCTATCCTGAGACCTTCTCCACAGAGCAGACAGACTGTGATGCGAGAATGGTGCTCGGTGAGGCGGCTATGAAGGTGTCCGGTTCCTGGTCTATCCAGAACTTCCTTGACATCGACGAGAACTTTGACTTCGGTATCTTCCCGTTCCCGAACCAGACGGGTGATTCCAAACTGATCTTCGAGCCGAACATTGCGATTATGACAAGTGCGGATACAGAGCATCAGGATGCAGTAAACTGTGTACTGGATGTGCTTTCCGGTGACAAGGATCTGGCAGTGGAGATCTATGACTTCACCAAGACGGCTTCCATGTTAAAGGATGTATCTCCTACGTTCACAAACCCTAGCCAGGTGGACATTGATGACTATGCTTCCAAGGGAATGATCGTGGATGTAACACTTGGAAACAACCAGCTCGTATGGGGCGGTTTCCAGGAGGAGAACGCAGCGGATATCGCAGCTTACCTGCAGGGAGACATCAGCTTTGAGGATTGCCTGAAGGCTTCCGATGCGAGAGTTGGATCCAGCAGCGCACAGTAAACGATAGATAACAATATGTCAGAAACGGGGAGGAGAGTGTTCTTCTCCCCGTTTTTCCCTAACAAAGTGTAGAAATGAGGAATGAGTATGAACAAGAAGAAAACGATGCAGGATAAAATGAATCGTCAGTATTTTCTTTTGATCGTACCGGGGATGCTGATTTTCACCATCGGCGTAATCCTGCCGCTGCTGTTGGCGTTTCGGTATTCTGTCACCAGCTGGGACGGTATGAGTGTTGAGAAGGAATTTGTNGGAATTTCCAATTACATCAATCTCTGGAAGGATGCGAATTTCAGACAGGCATGGTGGTTTACCATCAAATTTACGATTGCGAATACNATCGTGCAGAACGTGTTCGCCCTGTTGTTTGCAGTGGCGCTTGACAGCGGTATTAAGGCACAGAAAGTATACAGAACGATTCTGTTTATTCCCTGTCTGGTCAGCGCGGTTATTGTCGGTTTCGTGTGGTTGAAGCTGTATTCCAATGTACTGCCCGAATTAAACGAGATATTTGGGACGAACATTAATTTTTTACTGTTCGGCGATGGAAAGACAGTTCTTAGTGGATTGGTAATTGCCAACAACTGGCAGTGGATCGGGTACTGGATGTTGATTTATCTGGCGGGCTTACAGTCTGTGCCNTCAGATCTNTATGAGGCGGCCAAGGTGGANGGNGCCAATGCCGTNCAGCGGTTTTTCANCGTGACAATNCCGATGCTTGCGCCGGCAATCACCATATGCGTTGTGGGTATCACGACAGGTTCCCTCAAGGTGTACGATCTGTTGGTATCTTCCACAGGCGGCGGCCCGGGNAGANCTTCCACCTCTGTCATAATGATGATTTATAACACGGCGATCAGCGGCAGACAGTATGGTTATGGCTCCGCTATGTCAGTGACACTGGTGTTCATTCTGTTGCTGGTGGCTATGATACAGGTGAAGGGNTTNAAGAGTAAGGAGGTGCAGTCATAATGGCAANNTTNANACGTGCNAAACAGGCNGANGANNTATANNAGTAAACCTTATACAGCAAGTACTTTGGCCGTGCAGATCGTGATGACGGTGGTGGCTGTATTATTCCTGTTTCCTCTGTTCGTGATACTGAATTATTCCTTTAAGACAAAGAAAGAGCTGTATCTGACCAGCCCGTTAAAGCTGCCGGATTCCCTGCAGTGGAGTAACTATGAGGCAGCGCTAAAGAAATTGAATCTGACGACTACATTTACGAATACTTTTATTTACACTGCGATCAGTGTATTGCTTTTGGCGCTTTTGTGCGGTGTTACGGCATGGGCGATTTCCAGAGGAAAGGGCAAGTTTTTTAAATTTTCCTTTGTCTATTTCGTGATTGGTATTCTGATTCCCTTTCAGGCATTGTTTTTGCCGATTTACACGATCGGTTACAAAATGCACCTGACAAACACGAGATATGGTATTATATTTATGTATGTTGCGACGGGCATTTCATTTGGCGTATTTTTGATGAACAGTTTTATGTCCACGGTTCCGCTGGAACTGGAAGAGGCGGCACGTATAGACGGCTGCTCTGTAGTGAAAACCTACTTTGTGATCGTATTCCCGTTATTAAAGCCGGCTTTTGCCACACTGATCATTATGCAGGCGTTTCAGATCTGGAATGACTATCTGCTGGCGAGTCTGTATGTGAGCAAGAAGGGGCTGAAAACGCTGACGGTAGCGATACAATCCCTGTTCTCAGCGCAGGTCAGTGATTACACGACTGCTATGGCTGCCATTGTGGTGTCGGTGTTGCCCATCTCAATTTTATTTTTGAGTATGCAGAAATATTTCATTAAGGGTATGACTGTGGGAGCAGTCAAAGGCTGACGTGCGGGCATTCTCTGCGTAAGGAGGGTAATGTGAAGAAAGTTTATAAAAATTATGTACTTGGAGATATGCAGGCTGTCTATGTTCAGGACGAGGAGACAGGGAGTGTGGAGTTTGTTCTCCTGCCGGCGGATGCGGTTTATGAAGTCGCTTACAGAGAAAAGCCATATTCGGATTCTTTGGTGCAGGTAAAGCTGTCCGGGGACACCTACGCGGGCGGTTACGCAGGCGGCAGGACGATGCGGCAGAGCGCCACTGTGCTGGCTCAGAAGTTAGAGGGTCAGGAGGAGATAAAGCAGGACAACAGGACGGTGATCTGCACAACGCTGTCAGATGAAAGAGGTTACCGTTACCGGCATTTCTTAAGCTGGGAGACAGGGAAGAAGAGCCTGCTGTCCTATACGGAATTTGAGAATGCTTCCGGGGAGGCGGTGGGACTGGAGCTTTTATCCAGCTTTTCGCTGGGCGGGATCTCTCCCTATGTGGGAGCCGACGAGAGCGGACAATTAAAGCTTCACCGCGTCCGCAGTGTGTGGAGTATGGAGGGAAGATTGGAATCCCAGCTTTTGGAGGATCTGCAGCTGGAACCTTCCTGGGCCGGTCATGCGGTGCGGTGTGAGCGTTTTGGTCAGGTGGGTTCCATGCCGGTGAACGGGTATTTTCCCTATGCCGTGCTGGAGGATACGAAGTCGAATATTTTCTGGGGTGCGCAGCTGATGCACAATGCGAGCTGGCAGATGGAGGTTTACCGCAGGGGCGATGATGTGAATCTCTCCGGAGGATTGGCGGACTATGATTTTGGCCACTGGATGAAGCAGATAGAGCCCGGTGAGACCTTTGTGTCGCCGACGGCCATCTTATCTGTCTGCAGAGGCGGCACATGGGAGATATCTCAAAGATTGACGGCTGCTTTGGAAGAAACAGTGGATCGAGGGCCTGAGTCGGAACAGGAGCTTCCGGTTATCTTTAATGAGTACTGTACCACATGGGGATGTCCCTCCCATGAAAATATCTGTGGGATTTTGGAAGCGATCAAGGATAAGGGATTTTCCTATTTTGTGATAGACTGCGGCTGGTATAAGCAGGAGGGGATTCCCTGGGATGTCGCGATGGGGGATTATCATGTGTCCGGAGAATTGTTTCCTGAGGGACTTGACAAGACCGTGGATGCCATCAAATCTTATGGGTTAAAGCCCGGTATCTGGTTTGAGATAGATAACGTGGGAGAAAAGGCGGAAAGTTATCAAAAAACGGAGCACCTTTTACAGAGAAACGGAGCGCCGCTTACCACTTCCATGAGAAGATTCTGGGATATGCGGCAGGACTGGGTGCAGAGGTATCTGGAAGAAAAAGTGATCGGTACCTTGAAAAACTATGGTTTTGCTTATATGAAGATGGACTATAACGACACCATTGGCGTAGGCTGCGATGGAGCGGAATCCTTGGGTGAAGGTCTTAGAGAAAATATGGAGGCGTCCCTGTCCTTTATCCGAAAGGTGAAGAAAGAGATACCCGGTATTGTTCTGGAAAACTGCTCTTCGGGAGGGCACAAGCTGGAACCTCTTATGATGAGCGAATGCAGCATGGCTTCCTTCTCGGATGCTCATGAGTGCGAAGAGATTCCGATTATAGCGGCGACTCTGCACCGTGTGATTCTGCCAAGACAGAGCCAGATCTGGGCGGTGATCCGAGAGGAGGATTCGCTTAAGAGGATTGCCTACTCCATAGCCAATACTTTTTTAGGCAGAATGTGTCTGTCGGGAGATGTGACTAAATTGACGGATGCGCAGTGGGATGTGATCGACCGGGGAATAGCCTTTTATAAAAAGGCAGCACCCATCATCAAGGACGGGTATAGCATGTTGTATGGGCCGGAGGTGATAAGTTACCGCCATCCTAAAGGTTGGCAGTGCCTTGTGCGGACCGGCGGCGGTGTGGAGCATGAGAGCCGTGGCGAGCTGATGGCTGTTTTCCACAGTTTTAACGGGGAGCACGATGGACCAATGGAGATACCGCTGCCTGAGGACGGGGCCTATCAGATGGAAATGGTGTATTCTGATAGGGAAGCTGACGTCAGTGTGAAAGATGGGAAGCTGGTGTGTAAGATCCAGGAGGATATGCGCGCAGTAGCGGTTTTGATGAGAAAGGCAGAGAACTAATTCTATTCTAAGGGGAAGATTGCGGAAATTGTTCGGAGATTTCTATAATCTTCCCCTTGCCAAACGAGGCGGAATGTGATATCATATCATTCGTTAAGGCTACCTGAGGCCTTTCATGAGGCTCCATGGTCAAGCGGTTAAGACATCGCCCTTTCACGGCGGTAACACGGGTTCGATTCCCGTTGGAGTCATCGGTTTAAAAACCATAATAATTTACGGCGCAGTAGCCAAGCGGTAAGGCGTGGGTCTGCAACACCCTGATTCACCGGTTCAAATCCGGTCTGCGCCTCTTGTGTTGAGTGGCTCAACTCCTTGTAAATACTGGGGTTGAGCCATTTTCCTTTTGTGGGTTTCAGGGGTTAACAGGGGTTAACCGATTTTGATACCGCTTAAGATGCTCACTTTTTCCTCTTTATTGCGCAGTTAGAGCGTGAGTGTATTTTAGACCGGCAGAGAGAGGGGATCGAAATTGCCAGACAAAAGGGAAAATATAAAGGACGTAAGCCGATAGCCGTTGATGGGGAAAAATTTGCGGAGGTGTATGCGAAGTGGAAGTCTGGAGAGATTCAGGGGGTAGCGGCAATGCGAGAGTTAGATCTGAAGTTGTCTACGTTTTATCGACGGGTGAGAGATTTTGAATCTTTAGCAGATTAAGGATTCAGTGTGGTATTTGAAAAATTGTATACTGGGGTATGGAAAGTGTGATATACTCAAACCAGTGATTATGAAGTTATCAAAAGGTAGGACTATTATATGAGTGATGACACAAGATTTTTTGCACCAAACCCTATTGTAAATCGAAAAGAAACAGCTTCGCTTGATGATTTAACAAAATGTTATAATAAGCTTATAGAACCTAGTAAAATAGCAATATTAGGAGAAAAAGCAGGTGATTTAGTTCCCAAAAAAGTGAAAGAATTCAGCTCGGATATTACAGAAAATATTACTGCACAAGAACTGTATCAACAGTCTATGGAGCTGATCGCAAAGGGGTTTAAGATAGTTGAAGAGCAAGCGGCAAAATATAGTATTAGTGAAAAAACAATCTTAAAAAAGGTAAATAAAATTGTTCCAGATTATGACTTAACAGAAATAGGAGAAATATGTTTCGCAAGAAGTTATAAATTATCGAAAGTCGTTAATTCTTATAAAATACATGATAGCATAGCTGCTTTTATAGAAGGCGGAGCCACAGGGGCGATTGGATTTTGGGGATTACCATTCAATCTCGTATTGAGTACCTTTCTGTATTTTCGAGCTGTACAAATGATTGCTATGTTTTATGGATATGATGTAAGAAATGATAGTGCTGAAATGATTATTGCGAGTGAGGTTTTTTCAAATGCATTAAGTCCTTCTAAAAACGATGTAAATAACGAAATGACCAGTGTAATTAGTAAGGTTATGGTAATGACTCAAGCATCAGTAGTAAAACAGACAGCAAAAAAAACATGGACTGATATGGCTTCAAAAGGTGGAATTCCTTTATTATTGGCACAAATGAGGGCATTAGCTAATAAAGCAGCAGAAAAGGCTCTTCAAAAAGCTGGTGCAAAGGGATTGGAAAATAGTATTTTTAAAGAAGTATTTGAACAAATAGGCAAAAAATTAACATTAAAAACTGTGCAAAAATCAGTGCCTGTTGTTTCTGCAGTTTTAGGTGCATTGATTGATACAGCACAAATGGATAATGTTTTAAAGTATGCTGATATATTTTACCAAAAAAGATTTATTTTCGAAAAAGAAGAACGAATTATGACCATTATAAAAAGCCAAGACATTGTTATTGACACAAATGCAATAGAAATCTGATGTTTTGGAGGTAAACAATAGATATTGTACTCGCAAAAAATAGGCCATTGATAAGTTAGTTGCACTCGTAGACAGATGCGTGTAAATATCTTTTTATGTTGGGTTTCGAAGTGATTTTTCTTCAAGTGTAGATGAAATATGATTTCAAAGATATTTTGTCTTTTGGAATCTTTATTCTCGCATTGCTGACCATAAATAAAACAATAAAACAGAGTTAACCCTGAGATAAGACGCTCTCAAACCTCCTGTTCTATTGCATTTTTTGCGGCTGTGACTGCTTCAAGTTCGGTCTGCGCCTCTTGTGTTAAGCGGTTCAACCCATTGTAAACAGTGGGGTTGAGCCGTTTCCTATCGTATTCATATTATTTATAGAAAATCAAAAAGATTGAAAAACTAATTAATTTATTCTGCATTAAAGATTTTTGTTGTCGAATTTTTCATCTTGCTTTCTCTGGTATTTTTACTCTGTTTGACGTATAATGTATATAATTTCAAATTATGAGGAGGAATTATTATATGAGCGTAACCCCTGATGCACTTTTTTCAGGAATCGTCCTCTCTATTACGACTGCCCTAAGCATTTTAGCTAGCGTTGGTATCGCCCTTTATACTATTGATCGTCAAAATAAAAAGGCAATTTTTGACTGTCAAAGGCTCCAGATTATCAATCGAAACTCAGCCCTAGAAGCTTTTAAGGCAATGGCGGCGGATTTCATGGCTTTTCAATCTGAATATAACACGGATTTCAGCAAACAAAATTTGCTTTTACATTGTAAGAAACTGACTCTGATTGAACATCATCTCGCTGATTTCTGTGATTCTGATCTACCGGACAATTTTATTAAAAGTTTCCGTGATTGCCGTCTAACCGCATCCTTATATCGCACCACGATAGAGTATAGGATAGAATACTGCAACTCATCTATATTACCGTCAAACAGTTTTGATGATTTAGAAATCGACGAACTTATCGACAAGCTGAATATTTTGATTCAATCCTACTAATAATACTATAAGACTAAAAACCTGAGGCAATCTTTTTCTTTACTCAGATTCTTCTTTCTCTTTTTGATATATTTGGTACATCCAACATCGCTGTCTCTATTTTGCGTATTTGTTTGGCTAAGTCAATATTTTCCTTAGAAAGTCCCAGATTTTCCATGTACCGTGTCAACTGTTCTTCCGATATATATTTGGTGATTTGCACATTATCAAAAATTTTTGCATCCACTTTGACCGCAACAGAATTTTGCAATTTATTGTCCGGTGTCCTAAGACGGGTAATTCCCATATCCGCTATCATTTTATCGACGACAGCTTTGTGCTTGTCTTCATACTTTTCCAATCGTTTACAAATTTCAGTTGAGATAACATGAACTTCTTTCAATCGATACAAAACCGCCTTGTAGGGCATATAATAAAAATCCATTAACCATATAATTGCTCTAATTGCATTTTTTTCAGAGATCTGATAAACGCCTTCTCCACGTTCTTCTGTATGAGACCACCAAACCGCTAAGCTTCTTCGTCTAAAGTCTTTCTCTGGCATCATCAATTCTGCGGCAAAGCGGTTCATGATCTTTTCTTCATCATCCGGCAAAATAACGTCATATGGGAACTCGTCACGAATCATTCGGTCAACAGCATAGCGATGTCCTAACTCATGCGCCGCGCAAAAATTCTGTTTTTCCACATTTTTTGCCGTATTGATGTATACGATTGTCTTTTTCTTTCCCTTTACAATCTTTTCTGTACTAAATCCATCTAAATCCGGCTGCTTTTCATTTGGACGCATAAGTACCAAGCACTCTTCCTGCAATATCGTAAAAATATAATTGCCAATCACATCATCAAGGCTTAAAGCATACTTCTCTCTGGTGTGGTTGGCAATCTCTTGAATAATCGGTACGTATTGATCTTTTATCATTTGTGCGCCGCCTTTCATGTTATTGCAAATTCAAAAGACGCACATACAAGTCCACTTCATCTAACGTCTCATTCATCGCATCGATATCGCTGACCTGTCCCATATAATGCACATTATAATCCATAATTTCTCCATCGGGCTCCTGTAAGATATCGTCAAGTGTTACCTCTAAGAATCCGGCAATTATATCCAGTTCCTTACGATCCGGTTCAATGCTGCCCGTCAAAATCTCCTGTATGTGCATTTCCGGACATGACAAAAGAACCGCAAGTTGAACTGCTGTCATTTCCTTCTTCTTAAGAATCTGCGCTATATTATAGCCTATCGCACGCACGTCTTTCAATTTATCTGTGGTCAGCATAACATTCCTCCTCTTTGGTCGCAACCTCTCTCCTTTTTAAAGGTAACATAAATTCTACATATTGTCTAGTCAAATTTGACGTTCGGTATCCTTGCTTGGTCAGGGTTAACTTTGGGGTTAACCCTGAGATAAGACGCTCTCAAACCTCCTATTTTATTGTGTTTTTTCAGACCGTGGCTAATTCAAATCCGGTCTGCGCCTCTTGAAAAACCCCCTAAGATACAGGGGGTTCTTCTTTTGTGTTGCAATTGAAAACATATAAAAATAATCGTCTAATTGGCCAAAAATATACTATAAATAATTGCTGGATTGTGTGGTATATGATAGTATTGAGGTATGGGAACAACCGTGTCACTGCAAGGTGTTGACCTCCTATTACATAAGATGGGAGGTGGTGCGGATGAAATATGATTTCAAAGATCTTATGTCTTTCGGAATGTTCATTCTCGCATTGCTGACCTTGATCGTAATGATGAGTCAGTAGCGTTTTTCTAACTTAGATAGAAAAACCACCCTTGTATACTTTGGCGAGTAGGAAGGGTGGAGTTTCTATCATTTTCCTATGGTCAACCCCTTGTGGGAGGTTGTTCCTTTTATGGTTATAATATAGCATATATGTCTGGAATGTGCAAGCCGCTTGCGGGAAAGTTCGGGGTTAACTTTGGGGTTAACCTTGAGATAAGACGCTCTCTTCTCCTTTTTTGACTTCAAAAGTTTTATTGTTCTCTTTTTTCGTACTTACCATCAATTAACTTATATAATTCGTTAGCTTCTACTTCTGTTAGTCGTGAATCATATTTTGAGCAGGTTTCATTGACAACACACTTTCTATTTCTGCATTCTTTTACGTCTCTACAAGTAACGAGTTTCACAAGGCGTATCAACAAATAGATGATACTTGTTACAATAACACATATCATACAAAGTGCCATAATCAGTATGCTTGGCTTGCCCATGTTGTGCCTCCTTTCATATATAATTCTACAACCATGTCCAAATGATGTCTACAAAATATTTCCGATATATCGGAAATATTAAAATCTCTTCGCATTGGATATAATTTCCGAAGAGGTGGTATTTACATGATAAGTTTTGCACCATTGTGGAAAACCATGAAAGAAANAGATGTAAGCGTGTATGACTTATTAGAAAAACATAAGTTTTCGCATGGTACATATGATAGCATAAAGAAAAATAAAAATGTNACGCTCAACACAATTGACCAACTNTGCAAGATANTACATTGTAATGTNAGNGATATTGTAGAATATAAAGAAGATGAAGAATAAAGAAATTACATTTCGCCGTGTGGTTTCTTTTTTTGTGTATCGAATTGTGGCTGTAAAATCAGGTTGCCCGATACAAGATAAAAGCCAGTATTCCCCAACTTGCAAAGCAAGTCCCTCACGGTAAGGGGATTACTGACTTCTGTGAGTGTTTTAGATTTTTTATTATTTAGAGGAGATCTTCTGGTCGTCCACCAGGAAGGAATCGCCGTCCTCCACGATGCANACCATGGTCTTGCCGGTGTTTAGCTCGATCTCATTGCCGNCATCGTCATAGTATCTTGTNGCGCCATAATCGGAAGTCTTTTCCCAGTTCACATGAATTCCTTTTCCATTTGTGAAAAACCATCCGTCTCNGGTGGTGTCATGGCACTGGAACGCCANATATCCTTTATCATCGCGAACCTCATAATAAGCATTCTGGATNAGAATATTTTTAAAAGTCAATTGCTTACCGTTTGCCAGATCTGTGTGAGGCCCCTCAGAAGCACTGGCAAGATGCTGATATCTGTCATAAAGGCCCGTCTCACTGTTATAGACAAAATAACACTTGGTGAGCGGATAAGTAGGCGACATGTCAATTTTATTGGCCGTGATCGCATNACTGTACTGTGACAGGTCATTGGGTTCGTTTGCAGGAGCAAAGCGATAATGCTGCTCATCNGCGTAACCGTCGCGGAGTCTGGTGTCATAGCCAAGCCTGTCGATATCCGCCAGAATACCGGCAGTGTCTACAAAGGCGTTATCAGTAGTATTATGTACGTCGTCGGCCCGCCAGAAATTGGGGCTGGAGATACCGTCAATGTCATCACAACGACTGATCACCTCATTGATATAGAAGGGGCCGCCGAAATGGATATAAAGGGCATCCCATTCAAAGGCCCAGTATACGTAATAGTCGCGGCANCTGCGTATGTTGCCGATCCGGTCGAAATTACGCCAGTCCTGAAAGATGGCCATCAGACGGGTGTAACTGCCTTCCACATTACATTCGTAGAGTACGTCCGCGTTGGAAAGACCATAGTGTGAGGCGGTCTTAGTGTTCGGAGTCATAATGGCAATCGGCCGCCTGTCGTTGACGTCCTCGTCCACCCACTCGTTGGTGATGCGGCTGCGAACCATTCCTTCTTCCGGAGGGGGATCCTCGCTGGCCTCTTCTGTTTCTTCCGGCTCATTTTCCGGTTCCGGCTGGATGTCGATCACCTGCTCTTCTANAGGCGCCGTGACTTCTGCTTCTTTTTCTTCTTTCTTACCGCAGCCGGAGAAAAGTAAAACGGAAGACAGAGTGACGAAAAGAAAAACTAGTAATTTTTTCATCTTATGCTCCTCTTTCTCTGGTATTTTGTATGCTGATTTTTGCACACAATCTCAGTATAACATAAGGAGAATGGGGAGTCACTAAAAAAGCTTTGTAAAAAATGACAAAATATTCGGAAGAAGGTACTCTTAGATTTGACGAATTCGGTGGTTGGTTGTATGATAGACTAAGTATATTTTGACATGGAGGGAACATGAAAAAACTGATGGTGACAGGCTGCAACGGGCAGCTGGGGCGNGCGNTAAACANNCAGTATGCAGGGAGTTCGGAATATGAACTCGTNAATACNGATGTTGGNGAGCTGGACATNACACAGATCGNTCAGGTGATGGAATTTGTNCGNGNNNTCAAGCCNTNCGCGATCATCAACTGTGCTGCNTATACGGCGGTNGANGCNTGTGANAAGGAGGAGGATCTGGCATTTCGTATCAATGCCATCGGTGCNCGCAACTTAAGTATTGCAGCGCAGCAGACAGGCGCGAAACTGATGCATATTTCCACGGATTATGTGTTTGACGGCGAGGGGACAAGACCCTATCGGGAGACCGATCCGGTGGGCCCTCAGGGAGCATACGGCAGGACAAAGCTTGCGGGAGAAGAGTTTGTAAAGGAGTTTAGCGACAGACATTTTATTCTGCGCACGGCATGGCTCTACGGCGATGGAAAGAATTTCGTAAAGACGATGCTGAGGCTTTCNGAGACCAACGACAAGGTACGAGTCGTGCGGGATCAAGTGGGGTCACCCACCAGTGCGGCGGAGCTGGCGAGAGCGATCGCCTATCTGCTCCCGACGGAAAACTACGGACTGTTCCATGCCACCTGCGAGGGGGACTGCAGCTGGGCACAGTTTACGGAGGAGATTTTCAGATTAGCGGGGAAAAAGACGGTGGTGGAACACATCACTTCGGAGGAGTTTGGCGCTGCGGTGAAGCGGCCGGCTTATTCTATTCTGGAAAACTATATGTTTCAAATGACGACGGATTATAAATTTGCGGACTGGCATGATGCGATTCGGGAATATTTAAATTAAAGATGCACGCCAATCGAAAAAAAGAGAAAAGGAGACCATAGCAATATGCAGAAAATAGCGCTCATCACAGGTATCACGGGACAGGACGGTTCGTACCTTGCGGAATTCTTATTGGAGAAGGGATATGAGGTGCACGGCCTGATCCGCAGGCACAGCATTTCCAATACGGCAAGGATCGATCATTTGATCGAATCTGATTATCACAAAGTAAAGTTTTTCCTTCATTATGCGGACACCACAGATTCCAGCAATCTGATGCGTCTGATTGCGGAGATCCGTCCTACGGAGGTTTATAACCTGGCGGCGCAGTCCCATGTGGGAGTGTCCTTTGAGGTGCCCGAGTACACGGCGGAGGCTACAGGCGTGAGCACGCTGAAGCTTTTGGAGGCGATCCGGGTAAATGGCGGGACATGCCGGTTTTATCAGGCTTCCACCTCAGAGCTTTTCGGCGGCATTCCGGAGACGGCCCCTCAGAGTGAAAAGACGCCCTTTTATCCGAAGAGTCCTTACGGAGCGGCCAAGCTTTATTCTTACTGGATCACGGTAAATTACAGAGAGTCCTATAATATGTTTGCCTGCAACGGTATTTTGTTTAACCACGAATCGCCCAGACGGGGTGAGAATTTCGTTACCAGAAAGATCACGCTTGCCATTGCAAACATTATCGCGGGCAGGCAGGAAAAATTATCTCTGGGTAATATGAATGCCAAGCGCGACTGGGGCTTTGCGGGAGATTATATCAAGGGCATGTGGCTGATGCTGCAGCAGGATAAGCCGGATGATTATGTGCTGGCTACCAACGAGACGCACACGGTCAGAGAATTCGTAGAAGCGGCATTCTCGGAGCTGGGTATTCAGATCCGCTGGGAGGGAACCGGCGTAAACGAGAAGGGATACGATGCAGAGAGCGGCAGACTTTTAGTGGATGTGAATCCGGAATTTTATCGTCCTGCCGAAGTAGAATTTTTGTGGGGCAACTGTGAGAAGGCGGAGCGGGAGCTTGGCTGGAAGCGGGATGTGGACTTTAAGGGACTGGTTTCCATGATGATGGATGCGGATCTTAGAGAGATCGCAGGAATGAGCTGCGAGGAATACAGGAAAAAAGAAAAATAGTATGGTATCAGTTATTCTGATTTGGATCTACATTTTAATAACCACATTTATAATCGGGTATGGTGTGCTGCGTTTGATAACGCGGCACTTTCCCTATCAGGTAAAAAACGGGGATGCCTATGTGCTGTGCGGGATTGTATGTGTCACGGTGTATGCACAGTTTTTCAGCCTGTTTGCCGGGGTGGGGCTTCTTGCGAACGGGGTATTGTGCGTGGTCTGTGCCGGAATCCTTTGGCGGGAGCGGAAGAACCTCAAAGCATTATTCTCTGCGGGTTTGGGAAAGAGAGTGTGTGGCAGGATTCTTTTGATTGTCGGCATTTTTCTGCTCTTTGCCTACGGGACTTCCCGGGGGATGATCCACTATGATACAGGACTTTATCATGCACAGAGCATTCGCTGGATCGAGGAGTATGGCGTTGTAAAGGGGCTTGGAAATCTGCACTGCAGGCTGGCCTATAACAGTGCCGCTTTTGCGCTGTCTGCGCTCTACAGCATGGCTTTTCTAGGCGGGAGATCTTTTCACTGCTGTGCGGGCTTTCTGGCTTTTCTTCTGGCTGTGATCTGTCTGAAAACAGGGGATTCCCTGCGCCTTGGCAGGCTTAGGACCAGTGATTTTGCCAGAGTGATGTGCGTCTATTATCTGGTCAATATCTTTGATGAGATGGTGTCTCCGGCTTCCGATTACTTTATGGTGCTGATAGCCTTTTATATTGTGATACGATGGCTGGAGCTTTTGGAGAGCGGGGAGCAGACGATTCTGCCCTACGCGCTTCTGTGTGTGCTGGGAGTATTTCTCCTGACGGTGAAGCTGTCCGCGGCGTTGATCCTTCTTCTTGTGATCTATCCGGCGTACCGTCTCCTGCGGGAGAAGAAGTGGAGAGAGACCTTCGTTTATTTTGGGCTTGGCATCGTGACGGCGTTGCCCTATCTGATCCGCAATGTGGTGATATCGGGATGGCTGGTCTATCCGTTTACCCAGATCGATCTGTTTTCGGCGGCATGGAAGATACCGAAGGGCGTGGCGGATTACGACGCCAGGGAGATTCAGGTATGGGGCAGAGGATATACGGATGTATCGCGTTTTGAGATACCTGTAAGAGAGTGGCTTCCCGGATGGTTCCGGGGGCTTGCCGGCATTGACAGACTGTTTGTGGCGGCGGCTGCGGTATCGGTGCTTTTGCTTTTCCTGTATGCGGTGGGGATGCTCTTTCGATGGTGGCGCAGACGGTGGGAGCTTCTGCTGGTACAGGGTACGGTGGCGGCATCCTTTCTATTCTGGCTGTGCACTTCACCGCTCATGCGTTACGGCTGCGTCTATGTATATCTGACCTTTGCGGTGGCGCTCGGCGGGATTTATGAGACGGTGACGGGCTGTGAGGATGGCCGGAGCGACGAGACAGAGCGGGGCAGATCACTGTGGCAGACCATGGTAAAGCGTGCGGCACTTGCGCTGACGATCTTGCTCCTTTTGTATAAGGGATTGGCGCTGGGGCGGGGGATCTTGGCCTCCTATGAGAATGCTTATTGGCTTGTCCAGAAAGACTATGAGAATTACGAGACGCTCTCCTATCAGATCGAGGGGGTTACGTTTTATTATCCGGTTCAGGGAGATCAGGTGGGCTACGACAGTTTTCCCTCATCGCCCGCAAAAGCCGAGATCTCGTTTTTGGGAGAGGGCCTGGCAGATGGATTTATTGTAAAAGAACCGGAGCTGTGATACACTGTTAGCAGTTTAATCAGACTGAATCTGAATGGCACATTATGCTGAGCTTAATTGTCAAATAAGGAGGGTTTTATGAATAAAACAGATAAGATCTATGTGGCAGGTCACAGAGGACTTGTAGGCAGCGCCATCGTGCGGTCTCTGCATGCAAAGGGATATGAGAATGTCATCGGCAGAACGCACAAGGAGCTTGACTTGATAAGTCAACAGGCGGTGCGCGATTTCTTCGAGGCAGAACGCCCCGATGTGGTGGTACTGGCAGCGGCGAAGGTGGGCGGCATCAACGCCAACAATACGACGTCTGCGGAATTTGCCTATGAAAATATGCAGATTCAGTGTAATGTGATTCATTGCTGTCATGAATACAAAGTGAAAAAGCTTTTATTTTTGGGAAGCACCTGTATCTATCCCAGAATGGCGCCTCAGCCGATCCCGGAGGATGCGCTTCTGACGGATCTCCTGGAGGAGACGAACGAGGCCTATGCTATCGCAAAGATCGCGGGGCTTGAGATGTGTAAATTTTATAAGCGACAGTATGGGGACGACTTCATCAGTTGTATGCCCACAAACCTGTATGGTCCTCATGATAATTATGATCTGCAGGGGTCCCATGTGATGCCGGCTATGATCCGTAAATTTCACGAGGCGAAGGTGAACAATGTGCCTACGGTGGAGCTGTGGGGAACGGGAACGCCGCTTCGGGAGTTTTTGTATGTGGACGATATGGCGGATGCCTGTGTGTTTTTGCTGGAGAATTACAGCGGTGAGCAGCATGTCAATATCGGTACCGGCAAGGAGGTTACGATCCGGGAACTGGCGGAAACGGTGCAAAAGGTGGTAGGTTACACGGGGGATATCGTCTGGAATCAGGATATGCCGGACGGCACGCCGAGAAAGCTTACAGATGTGACGAAGCTGCACGGGCTGGGCTGGAGGCATAAGGTGGAGCTTGCGGAAGGAGTGCAGCTCGCCTACGACTGGTTTAAAGAGAATGTGCAGGAAGCGAGACTTTAGGCGATAACTTACCGTTTACAGCGCGATGAATCTCTGGTATTATGTCGAAAGAGAAAGATGGACTACGTTTATTAGTCGTATCCAAAACCAAAATACCATCATTGTGCAAAGGAGTAAAAGGGGAATGATACAACAGAATATGGTAAGCAGAGGAGAGATTGAAAAAACAATCTCGGATTTTATGCTGGAACTGGGTATACCAGCGCACTTGCGGGGATATCAGTTTTTGCGCAGCGCATTGGAGATGTGCATAGAGGATATGGAGCTGGTGGGAAGCGTTACCAAGCTGCTGTATCCGGATCTCGCGAAGCTGTACCAGACCACGGATACGAAGATCGAACGAGCGATCCGCAACGCGATCGAGGTATCCTGGGACAGAGGGAATACGGAACTTTTTGAGGAGCTGTTTGGTTACAGCAACAGTCCGGAATATACCAGACCCACCAACAGTGAGTATATTGCGGTGGTCGCGGATTACATACGCCTGAAAAACGGCCTGATAGGATAAAAATGGGAAGAGACACGTCTCTTCCCATTTTTATGTAAATGTGGTATACTTATTTTAATTATCGCCAAAACATAAATTATTTAAGGAGAAGGCGAAGGGCTATGAAATTACTCAGTGTCATCGTACCCTGCTATAACGAGGAAGAGAATGTCAGGGATTTCTATGATGAGTTATGTAAAAATACGGATTTTTTCCGGCAGAAGGAAATAGAGCTTGAAATTTTGTATGTGGATGACGGCTCGAAGGATAACACAGTCTCCGAAGTGAAAAAGCTTCACGGGGAGGATGAGCGGGTGCATCTCATCTCCTTTTCCCGCAATTTTGGTAAAGAGGCGGCAATCTATGCCGGACTGCAGAAGTGCAGGGGAGATCTGGCGGTGCTGATGGATGCGGATCTGCAGGATCCGCCGTCGCTGTTACCGGAAATGTACGCCTATATTGAACAGGGCTATGACTCGGTGGCAACCAGGCGGGTGAACAGAAAAGGCGAGCCGCTGATCCGTTCTTTTTTTGCCAGAATGTTCTATCGTCTGATGAATAAGATCTCCCGCACGGAGATCGTGGATGGCGCCCGGGATTATCGTCTGATGACCAGACCGGTGGTTGATGCGATCCTGTCTCTGACGGAATACAATCGTTTTACCAAAGGTATTTTCGGCTGGGTGGGTTACGAGACCAAGTGGCTGGAATATGAAAATGTGGAACGCAGGAAGGGAGAGACCAAGTGGTCCTTCTGGAAGCTTTTTGTATATTCTCTGGAAGGGATCATTGCTTTTTCCACGGTGCCTCTCACCATAGCTTCGGTGATGGGAGTGCTCTTTTGTGTGTTGGCTTTCGTTATGATCATCGTGACGATCGTGCGCAAGCTTCTGTTCGGCGATCCTACTTCCGGCTGGCCTTCTTTAGTCTGTATCATTATGCTGGTCAGCGGCGTGCAGCTGTTCTGTCTGGGTATTTTAGGACAGTATTTGTCCAAGACTTATATGGAAGTGAAGAAACGGCCGATCTATCTGGTCAAGGAAGACGTGTGAATTGAGGTGAAAAATGGACGGATTGGTCAGCATTGTGGTGCCGGTATATTGTGCGGCGGCTTATATCGCGCAGACCATCGAGATGGTGCGGGCGCAATCCTACAGAGCGTGGGAACTTCTGTTGGTGGATGACTGCTCCGGAGACGGGAGCGTGGAGGAGATAGAGCGTGCGCTATCGTCATGCAGACACGCTCCGGTAGAGAAAGTCCTTGAGAATGTAGAGCGTATTGAAGAATATCAGTGTGACGAAGGGCAGAAGGTCATCCTGATCTGTAAAAATAAAAACGAAGGCGCTGCCAGAGCACGCAATACGGGTTTGGCGGCAGCAGGCGGACGGTACATTGCGTTTCTTGACGCAGATGATGTCTGGATGCCGGAAAAGCTTGAGAAACAGCTTAACTTTATGGAAGAACAGCAGGCGGGATTTGTGTTTTCCGCCTATGAATTTGGTGATGAAGCGGCCAGGCCTACAGGAAGAGTGGTGCGTGTGCCGGAGCGACTGACTTACGAGAAAGCACTGTCGCGCACGGTCATCTTTACCACCACGGTGGTGATAGACCGGGAGAAAATTTCGGACGAGCTGGTGCGGATGCCGGAGGTGGAGAGTGAGGACACAGCTACCTGGTGGCAGATTTTGCGGGCGGGACATACAGCCTGCGGTCTTGACGAGGTGCTTGCGGTCTACAGAAGACCGGCGGCTTCCCTGTCTTCCAATAAGCTGCGGGCAATGAAGCGGATCTGGAATCTGTACCGCAGGCAGGAAGGACTTTCCGTTTTATCCAGTGCATTTCATTTTGTATTTTGGGCTTACAGGGCGACAATGAGGCGGATATAAGATCATGAAAAAAATGGAAACCTTAAAAAGACTGATCATATTGCAGCTTTCTTTTATCGGGTTGATCTTTCAGACGGCGATCTACGCTTACTTTTGGATGGAGACGTACTATCCGTTTTTGAGACTGCACAGAAATTTGCGATTCTATTTCAAGGGACACGTGCTGATTCTCTTGATCTATTTTGTGCTGCTGTTCTTTTTTGCGAACACCTATGGCGCATTGAAGATCGGGTATCTGAAGCCGGTGGATGTGTTCATTTCAGAGATATTTTCTCTGCTCATTGTCAATGTGATCTCATATTTCCAAATATCGTTGATGGCAAACTGGGTCGTGGATGTACGTCCGATCATATGGACGATGCTTTTGCAGACTCTGCTTGCCGCTCTGTGGATTTTTTTCTGTAATGCCTGCTACTATAAGGCGTTTCCGCCCAGAGAGATACTGATCATTCACGGCGAACGGCCTATTGATGATATCGTGAAAAAATTTGAGACGAGAAAGGACAAGTACCGGATCCGAAAATGTATGAACATTGCCGAAGGTATGGAGGCAGTAAAAGCAGAGATCGGCGCGGGTTACGGTGCGGTGGCCCTCTGGGACATCTCTGCGGTGGATCGGAATGCCCTGTTAAAGTATTGCTACAGCCTGTCNATACGGGTGTACACNATGCCNAAGATTTCCGACGTGCTCATCCGGGGAGCGGATCAGCTGCATCTGTTTGATACGCCCATTTATCTGACCAGGGAATACTCGCTCAAAGTGGAGCAGCGTGTGGCGAAGCGTCTGATCGATCTGGTCTGCTCGGTGCTCCTTCTGGTGATCGCGTCACCCTTTATGCTGATCACGGCGATAGCGATCAAGTTATATGATGGTGGACCGGTTTTTTATAAGCAGATACGCTGTACCCGGGACAGGAAAGAATTTTATATCCTGAAATTCAGGAGTATGAAAGTGGATGCGGAGAAGGATGGCGTGGCCAGACTGGCAGCAAAGAACGATTCCCGCATTACGCCGGTGGGCAAGCTGATTCGTCCGACAAGGATTGACGAACTGCCTCAGCTGTTTAATATTCTGCGAGGGGACATGTCCTTCATCGGTCCCAGACCGGAACGGCCGGAGATCATTGATCAGTACATGGAGGAGATGCCGGAGTTTGCATTTCGTATGAAGGTGAAGGCGGGACTTGCGGGGTATGCGCAGGTCTACGGGAAATACAATACGACGCCCTACGATAAACTGAAACTGGATCTGACCTATATTGAGCAGTATTCTGTATGGCTGGATCTGAAACTGATGCTTTTGACGTTGAAGATTCTTATTAAGCCGGAGAGTACGGAAGGCGTGGACAGCAGCCAGACGACGGCGATGAAATAGGAGAGGCTAGGCTTATATGAGAGAGCGCAGTTATGCTGACGAGGGAATGGATGTAAAAAAATATATGCTCTGTCTGCTTGGACGGCTGCCATTGCTTTTGACGGCGGCGGCCTGTGGTGCCCTGCTCGGCGCGCTCATCTATACGATCGTGCGCACGGTGCCGGAATCGGAGCGGGAGTATCAGGCTTTTGCGAAGGTGTATCTGGACTTCGCGGCGGATGAGACGGGAGAAGTCTATCAGGCTTACAACGGCTATACCTGGAATGATCTGATGGCGGCGGATCCGATCATGGATCTGACACTTGCAGGTCTCTCCGCGGATTATACCAGAGAGGAAACAGAGGAGGCCATGCAGGCGGAGATATTGTCTGATATCCGTCTTCTCACGTTGACGGTCACGACCCATTCTGCGGACCGCACGGATGAGATCCTTGCGGCGGCGGTGGAGGGTTTGGAGACCTACGGGACACAGGCGAAGGAGTTCATCGGGATCAAGGCAGTCCGGGTAACGCAGGCGAAGCTTCTGGTGGCGGATGACCGGCTGATGCAGGCTGTTTTGGTCGGCTTGTTTTTGTGTCTTTTCCTGACGTTTTTGGGCGTATCGCTCTACTATGTCATGGACGATAAGATCATGGTGGCGGGTGATGTCAGAAAAGTGACGGATGTGTCGTTTTTGGGCTATGTTGTCGGGGGAGAAAATGCTGCAGACAATAATTCCGTGAACGAAGTATTCGTCGGGGATTTTGAGAAAAATCTCTCCTATCTACAGGATAAGCTGGGGACGCTCCAGCTTTGTGATCTGGAGCCGGATAAGCCGTTCTCCGCGGAGGATTTTGAAAAGATGCGGAAGGCAAAGGGAGTGGTGCTTTCTGTTCCTTACGGTAAAGTACATGCGGCCTTTTTATCCTATGTGATCGAGCAGTTGTGCAGTCAGGACTGCATGCTGTGCGGCGTGTCGATTCGGAACGGCGATGAGAAGTTTTTGCAAAAATATTATGGAGTTCGGGTGCGGAAATGAAAATGGAGGTTCTTGTCTCCGCGGTGGAAAAAGAACCTGCGGAGCTTATTTCGCAAATGAATATCAGTTCGGATGCGGTGGTGGTAAACCAGTGTGACCGATATGCCTATGATGCGCTGCAGACGGCAGGGGGATCGGCGAAATGCTTTTCCATGCCGGAGCGCGGGGTGGGCCTTAGCCGCAACACGGCGCTTTTGCACGCATCGGGAGATGTAGTGCTTTTTTCGGATGAGGACATTACGCTTGCGCCGGATTACGAGGCACAGATCCGGCAGGCGTATGAAGCGCTTCCCGATGCGGATATGATCCTGTTTAATGTAAAGGTGGCTCCCGCCCGCAGAACTTATTGGAACCGGGAGATCCGTCGGATCACATACCGCAACTACGGCAGATATCCGGCATATAGTATCTCGGCAAAGCTTGCTGCTCTGCGCCGGGCGAATGCACACTATTCCCTGCTTTTTGGAGGCGGGGCGAAATACAGTAACGGAGAGGACAGCCTTTTCTTGAGAGATTGTCTGAAGGCAGGGCTTCGCATTTATGCGCATACCGCTTGTATCGGCGAGGAGCAGGAGCGGGAGTCCACATGGTTCAGCGGTTATCACGAGAAGTTTTTCCGCGACAGGGGCGTGCTCTATCATCACCTTTACGGAAAGCTTGCATTGCCTCTTTCTCTGCGTTTTTTATGGGCGCACAAAGAGACCATGTGCCGTGAGATACCGGTGGGGAAAGCGTTCCTTATCATGTGCGCGGGCGTGCGGGAAGGACGCGGTAAATGATCCTATACATCACGGTTGCCGCTGTCACGGCGCTTCTGGCGGGGCTGGTGGACAACCATCCAACAAGACAACCTCATAGGCTTACAAGGCAGCAGCTGTGTAACCGTGTCTGTCTGCCGGCGATCTTTATGATCTTGTTTCTGCTCTCCGCCTGTCGGCTGAATGTGGGAAACGACTATGCAAAGTATGTGGAATTTATGCACCTGGTGAACTGTAACGCCTATGTCCCCACAGAGATCGGATTTAATCTCCTGGTCAAGCTGATCTATGGGCTGTCGGGATATGAAAACTTTTTGCTGGTGTTTGCGGTCTATGCATTTGTGACAGTATTTGTTTTTCTGCTGGCAATGTATGAGCAGAGCGATGAGTTTCCGCTTACTTTTTTTCTCTTTATGACACTGGGGTATTATTTCCAGACCTTCAGTACGGTGCGCTATTATCTGGCGCTTGCCGTGGCGCTCTATTCCATGAAGTTTGTGCTGCGCAGGCAGTGGGGACGTTTTCTGGTGCTGATCCTTCTGGGGGCGGCTTTTCATAAGTCTCTTCTGGTAGTGATCCCGCTCTATTTTCTGGCGTCTCTGCCCTGGAAAAAATGGCAGCTTGCCATAGCGGCGCTCTTCTGTACCACCTTTTTATTTATGCAGGACTTTTATCTGAAAGTGGTGGTATTTTTATATCCTACCTACGAGGATACGGAGTATCTGGAGGGCGGCACAAGTTACATCAATATTCTGCGGTGTGCGGCGGTTCTTGTCTTTGCAGGGATCGTGTGGTGGATGCAGAAACGGGACGAAGGGGTGACACAGATAAGTGAAGATAAGAGGTTTTGGTTTTATCTTTACCTGAATCTGGGAGCTCTCGTACTTTATGTGTTCTGCTCCTTTTTGCCGATCATATCGCGGATCGGATATTATCTGACTGTGAGCCAGATCCTGTTTTTGCCGATGCTCTTGCAAAAAGTAGAGGATAAGAGATGGCGGCGGCTTTTCCGGGCGGGAATCCTGTGTGCGGCGCTGCTGTATTTTGCGATGTACCTGAAAAAAGCCTCCGGAGACGGGGTGCTGATCTTGCCCTACAGGACGTTCTTTTTCAATGATATGGTGGAGATACTATCAGATGTAAATTGAGCCATGTATGGCAGCTGAATATATACAAGGAGATACCATGACATTCAGTATCATAGTAGTCTGCTACAACGCAGGCTCCAAATTACAAAAGACCATAGAGAGTATCCGCAGGCAGACGGAGAAGGATTATGAGATCATCGTGAAGGACGGACTTTCTACGGACGGTTCGGTAGAAGCGCTTTTTCCGGGAGAGGATATGAAGGTCTTTTGCAGGAAGGATAAAGGCATTTATGATGCCATGAATCAGGCGGTCGAATATGCGGCCGGGAGGTATCTTTTTTTNCTGAACTGCGGAGACTATTTTCAGGATGAGACGGTGCTTGCGAGGGTAAAACAGGAGATCGAAAAGAGAGACCGCAAGCCGAGGATTCTTTACGGGAATATTCTGGAGAGGAGCACAGGCGCTTATGTGATGTCGAACCCTCAGATAGATGATTTTGCCTGCTACCGAAATGTACCATGTCATCAGGCCTGCTTTTATGACAGGAGGCTTTTGAAAAAGCGGGGATTTCGGACCTGTTATAAGGTTCGGGCTGACTATGAGCATTTCCTGTGGTGCTATTACAGAGCGCGCGCGTCGATGGACTATATGCCTGTGACAGTGGTCTCCTACGAGGGCGGAGGGTTTTCGGAGACGAGAGAAAACAAAAGGCGCTCCGCTGTAGAGCATGCGCATATCGTGAGCAGATATATGAGCAGAGAGCAGATCATGCGATATCGACTCATTCTGCTTTTGACACTGGCGCCGCTTCGGACGTATCTGGCATCGAATCAGGTGACGGCGGGAATTTATCAGGGACTGAAGAGAAGGGTTTATGGAGGAAAACACGAATGAAAGTTTTATGGGTATGTAACATTATGCTGCCGGCGATCGCTAAGAGGCTCAATCTCCCCTGCAGCAACAGGGAGGGCTGGCTGAGTGGTCTCTTAGACCGGGTCGTGATGGAACAGGAGAGAAACCGGATCGAGCTGGGGATCGCCTTTCCGGTGGATGAATCCATCGGAAGCTTTGACAGGATGATGCCGCTTGGAGAAAATATTTCCTGCCACTGTTATGGATTTGTGGAGGATCTGACGGCGCCGGAGCACTACGATTTTGAGCTGGAGAAACAGTTTGAATTGATCATCAATGATTTTAAACCGGATATTCTGCATGTGTTTGGCACGGAGTTTCCCCATGCGCTGGCTTCGATCAAGGTGTTCGACCAGCCGGATCGGACGCTGGTGGGGATCCAGGGCATCATCTCTGCGATCGCGAAGGTGTATATGGCGGATCTGCCCGTGAAGGTACAAAGGAAGAGTACCTTCCGCGACAGGGTGAGAAAAGACAGTATCAGACAGCAGCAGAAAAAGTTTGAGAAACGCGGTGAGTATGAGATCGAGGCTTTGAAGCGGGTCGGGCACATAGCGGGCCGCACGGATTTTGACCTTGCGGAGACGCAGAAGATCAATCCGGACGCTGTTTATCATTTCTTAAATGAGACGCTGCGGGGCGTGTTTTACCGGGATAGATGGAATAAAAACAACTGCCAGACTCACCGCATTTTTTTGAGTCAGGGAGATTATCCGTTGAAGGGGTTCCATTATCTTTTACAGGCGATGCCCAGAATCCTGGAGCAGTTTCCGGATACGGAGGTCTATGTGGCCGGAGCCGATATTTTGAAGGCGGAGACCTGGAAGGATGTGCTGAAGCTGCCCGCCTACGGCAAGTATCTGAAAAAGCTTATCAAGGAGAATCATCTGGAGGATAAGGTGACCATGCTGGGCCGTCTGGATGCGGAGGAGATGAAGAAGCAGTATCTGAGCTGTCAGGTTTTTGTCTGCCCTTCGGTGCTGGAAAACTCTCCCAATTCCGTGGGGGAAGCGATGCTGCTCGGCGTGCCCTGCGTAGCGGCCAATGTTGGGGGCATACATAACATTCTGACGGACGGCGGGGACGGTTTCCTCTATCCGCCCGGAGATGTGGAAGCGCTGGCGGACAGCATCATTGAGATATTCACGAAGGAGGCGATCGTGGATCGTCTCTCGGACAATGCCAGAAAGCATGCGCGTATCAATCATGATGCGGATCAGAATTATTATCGCCTGATGCATATTTACCGGGAGATGATGGAATGACCTTTACTTTCGTGTCCAACTATATCAATCATCACCAGATCCCTTTTTGTGAGGCGCTCTATCAGAGACTGGGAAAGGATTTTACGTTTATCCAGACTATGCCCATGGAGCAGGAACGCCGGGAGATGGGCTGGAGTGTTGACATAAACGATATACCGTACGTTATGTGCCTCTATGAGGACGAATACGAGTGCCTGAAAAAGATCATGGAGAGCGATGTGGTGCTCTTTGGCTGGACGGGCCGGGAGGACATTGTGGCTCCCAGACTTATGTCCGGGAAAACGACCCTGCGGGTGAGCGAACGGCTTTATCGGGAGGGGCAATGGAAGGTAGTCTCACCGAGAGGGCTTTTGGCAAAGTACAGAGAGCATATCCGATATCGCAGACAGAATATCTGTATGCTCTGTGCGGGGGCCTATACGGCGTCGGATTTTCGCCTGATCGGCGCCTATCCGAATAAACTTTTTTGCTGGGGATATTTTACCGAGCTGCGAACCTACAGTGAGGAAGCGTTTGCGGCGATGAAGCCGGCGCAGGGACCGCTTCAGATCGTCTGGGCGGGGCGGTTCATTCCTTTAAAACACCCGGAATATGTGGTGCGGCTTGCGAAAACGCTGCAAAAGAAGGGATATGCTTTCCGTATCCATATGCTGGGCAGCGGAGAGATGGAGCCGGAGATCCGGCAGGAAGTGGAGCGGGAAGGTTTGCGGGACTCCTTTGTTTTTTATGGATATACCCCGCCGGAAAAGGTGCGGGATGTGATGGAAAAATGCCACATTCATCTTTTTACCAGCAATCAGCTGGAGGGATGGGGCGCCGTGGTCAATGAGGGAATGAACAGCGGCTGCGTGGAGGTGGTGGATGCCAGAGTAGGCGCTGCGCCTTTCCTGATCCGCCACGGGGAAAACGGCCTGCTCTATGAGAAGGGAAGCTATGACCGGATGGAGGCGTTGGTGCTGGATCTTTTCGAGCACTGGGAGGAGAGACGGGGCATGGGATATGCCGCCTATGAGACCATCCGCGATATGTGGAATGCGGAGCACGCGGCAGCTGCGCTTTTGCGGTTTGTAGAAAAGCTGCGGCAGGGAAAGATAGAGCCGGAGCAGGAAGGGCCGCTGAGCATAGCGCCTGTGATCCGGCCCGGAGCATTATAAAATATAAAGAATGAGAGCGGATATGAAAAAGATCAGCGTCATTGTGCCTGTGTACAATTCCATAGACTGTCTGGAGCGGTGCGTTGCCTCTATCTGTGCGCAGACCTACCGGCATCTGGAGATCCTGCTGATCGACGACGGCTCCACGGACGGGACGGGCGAGCTCTGCGAGCGGCTGGCGGCAGAGGATGTACGGATTCGGACGTATCATAAGAAAAACGGCGGGGCTTCGTCTGCGCGCAATGTAGGATTAAAACTGGCTGACGGAGATTTTTTGGGGTTTGTGGACAGCGACGACTATATAGAGCCTTATGTCTATGAGGAGATGCTGCGCGTTCTCGAAGCGGGGGAGCATTCCGTGGTACAGATCTCCCGGGATGAGGTGGATGAGACGGGGAATCGTCTGCCGGATGTCTGTCTGCCGCCGGAAAAGGAATATTTCTGTGACGCGGAGACCTTTATCCGGGAGCTTTTGTTACATCGGGGAGACTGCTCTTTTTGTACCAAGCTGTTTCGCAGGGAAATCTTTTCGGGACATTGTTTTCCTGAGGGTGAGTTAAACGAGGATTTCCGACTGCTCTTAGAACTTTTGCAGGAGATCTCCGGCATTGTCATTCTGCCGCAGCAGGGATATCATGTGGTATGCCGGGCGACAAGTACCACCAGAACACGGACAAAGGACAGCTTTTCCCGAGTGTTTCTGGATATTGTGGACAATGCGGACAGAGTGCAGACACTTGTGGATGAAAAATA
Organism: Lachnospiraceae bacterium; assembly: GCA_014804565.1. Taxonomy (GTDB): domain Bacteria; phylum Bacillota; class Clostridia; order Lachnospirales; family Lachnospiraceae; genus UBA3282. Next base: position 50,514 of record JAAUZN010000036.1, on the reverse strand, counting down.
TCCTGCTCTGCATGACTGCGCGGTACGGTTCAATCTCTATCAGAGACTGGATTATATGCTGCATGTGCCGGTTTCACAGATGAAAGCGGACAATGTTTTTTATATAAATGTAAAAAATTATCTGCGAAAACATGTGACGGATACCGTGAAGAATCCGTATCTGACAAAAAAGAATAAGATATATCTGCTGCTGCTTGCGGCAGCGCCGCGGACGGTCAGAAAGGTGCATGCGGGGAAGATGAAGATAGCAGGACAGACGGTTGATGAGTAAAAAGATGGACAAAAAATATTTGATCGGCTTTGGGGTGATCTGGGTCGTGCTGATGGCGTCGGCCTTCTATTTTTGTACATTGAAACAGGGATTCCACGAGGATGAATTCTATACCTATTATTCTACGGCCCGCACGAACGGTTTCTATGTGGAAGACGGAAAATGGATGGAGCAGGAGACTTATCGCAATGAGTTTGTGGTGCTGCCCGGCGAACGGTTTCAGTACGGATTGGTAAAACAGGTGCAGTCCTGGGATGTACACCCGCCCATGTATTATTGGGTGTTTCACACGGTGGCGTCCCTGGTGCCGGGTGTGTTCTCAAAATGGATCGGCCTGTCGGTCAATCTTTTTTTCCATGGGATCAATCTTATATTACTGACATATTTGTCATATTTAGTGAGCGGACGAGATGTCAAAATGGCGTATCTTGTGACGTTGGTTTTTGGTCTCAGCCCTGCCTCCATGAGCGGTGTGGTATTTATCAGAATGTATGAGATGCTCACGACCTTTGTGCTGCTCTGTGCTGTTTTGCATATACGGGCCGTACAGAGGCCAAAAGGCGAAACGGAATGGGAAGAAGATCTGTCCTTCGCTAAGCTTTTGGTGCTTATGGCAGTTGTCACTTATGTGGGTTTTTTGACACAGTATTATTATTTTATCTTCCTGTTTTATATGGCTTTGGCTTTCTGCGTTTATCTGTTATGGCGAGACAGAAATCTTTATAGCTGTTTGTGGTACGGGTTCAGTCAGGCGGTGGCGTTTATTCTGGCCTATCTGACCTATCCGTCCTGCCTGGGACAGATGTTTCGGGGACAGAGAGGCGCACAGGCCACGGAAAACTTTTTCGATATATCCAATACCTTTGAACGGGTCTGGTTTTTCCTGGATCTGATGAACAGCTATGTATTCGGCTATCTGTTTTTTGTGATCCTGATCGTGGTGGTCTCTTTGGCAGTGAGGGTGCGCCGAAGAGGCGGAGTGACTGCAAAAGAGGGAGTGAAGCAGGACGGACTTCGGTTTGGGATAACGTTTTGGATGCTGCTTTTTGCGGCAGCAGGCTATTTTCTGACGGTTTCCAAAACGGCGCTTCTGCTGGGAGAGACCTCTAATCGTTATCAGCTTCCGGTCTACGGAATCGTGGTGTTTCTATTGCTCTTTGGCTGCAGGACGCTGTGGAGACAGGCGGTGGCTTTGATCAATGTGAAGCCGATAATAAAAGCGGACAAGAAGCCGGGGATTCTGTATCGGCTGTGTCCGTCGGCGGTGAAGGTACTGCTGTTTATTTTTGAACTGATCGGTGATCTTTGGGGATGGATATTCACCCTTGCCATAAAACAGAAGAAGTATATGGAGAAGCTGGCACTGCTGTTTTGCGCTGCGGCGGTCGTGATGGCGTATCTGCGGGTGGATGTGGTGTTCCTTTACCCGAGAGCCCGGGAGGAGGTGGCGCTTGCCAGAGAACAGGCGGCGGAGGACATCCCTGTGGTATATGTGTACAAACCGGGGGAAGAATGGTGCGTCTGGGCTGTGGCCGATGTGCTGATGGAATACGACAGAGTGTATTTTGTCTCCGCGGAGAGCGAGGATGTGATCACAGAGCCGGCCATTGCGAACGCGGACGCGCTGGTGGCGTATCTTCCGCTATATGATGATGTGAAGGATGAGGAAGCACAGAATATGCGGATCGCCGCAAGCTGTGGGGCGTCGGAAGCGGAGCTTCAATACCTTTATAAATATTGTGGGTCGTGGTGTTTGACTGTCCCCTAAAAATTGTCTATAATGGACTTATTGTGAGGATATAAGATGAACGCATTGGAGTTAGATACCGTCCGCCTGTCCGAAGACAGGAGCTGTCTGGAGATACTGGATCAGACGCTGCTGCCGGGTACGGTCAAGGTGCTTCGGCTGGAAAAAACAGAAGATATCTTTGAGGCGGTCAAATATCTGCGGGTGCGGGGTGCCCCGGCGATCGGAGTGTGTGCCGGCTACGCCATGGCGCTTGCGGCATCCCGGATCGAAACACAGGATTACGAGGCTTTTTTTGCGGAATTTATGAGGCAGAAAACCTATCTGTCGAAAGCGCGTCCTACGGCGGTCAATCTTTTCTGGGCGCTGGATCGGATGGAGCGCGTATTGCGGGATTATGCGGACAAGCCCGTAGCTGAGATCAAAGAGCTTCTCTTTGCGCAGGCGCAGCAGATCCGGGACGAGGATGTGGCAATCAGCCGCAGTATCGGGGAGATCGGATATGGGCTGTTAAAGTCTGGAGACGGTATTCTTACGCATTGCAATGCGGGAACCCTGGCCACCGCAAAATACGGAACGGCCACGGCACCCATGTATGTGGCGCTGGAACATGGGATGACAGATTTTCGGGTATATTGTGACGAGACCAGACCGCTGCTGCAGGGGGCAAGGCTCACGGCCTTTGAGCTGCACGGCGCAGGGATAGATACCACGCTGATCTGTGACAACATGGCTTCTACAGTGATGAAAAGCGGGAAGGTGAATATCGTTTTTGTGGGCTGTGACCGGGTGGCGCGAAACGGAGACACTGCCAATAAGATAGGCACTTCCGGCGTGGCGGTTCTGGCGAAGCATTATGGGATTCCCTTTTATGTCTGTGCCCCCAGTTCTACCATCGACATGTCCATAGAGACGGGAGAGCAGATCCCCATCGAGGAGCGCGCACCGGAGGAGGTCACGCAGATGTGGTACAAGGAGCCCATGGCGCCGGAGGGCGTTAAGGTGTTCAACCCGGCTTTTGATGTGACGGATCATTCCCTGATCACGGGGATCATTACGGAGAAGGGATTGTGCAGGGCACCTTACGATAAGGCATTTCGTGAGCTTGGCATCTGATAATATTTTGTTCGGAGGAAACCTATGTTAAATTTAAAAGATAAAACCATACTGATCACCGGCGGGACAGGTTCTTTTGGAAAATGTTTTACCCGATATGTGTTGACCCACTATGAGCCGAAAAAGATCATCATCTATTCCCGGGATGAGTTTAAGCAGTGGATGATGGCCAATGAATTTAAAGAGCACGAAGAAAAGCTTCGGTTTTTTATTGGCGATGTGCGTGATGTGGATCGTCTGCGGCGGGCCTGTGAGGGAGTTGATTATATCATTCATGCGGCGGCATTAAAGCAGGTGCCTGCCTGTGAATATAATCCAAACGAGGCGATCAAGACTAATATCCACGGGGCGATGAACGTGATCGACGCGGCGTTGGATACGGGCGTGCGCAAGGTGGTGGCACTGTCCACGGACAAGGCGGTCAATCCGGTGAATCTCTACGGCGGGACGAAGCTTGTCTCGGACAAACTGTTTGTGGCGGCGAATGCCTATGTGGGCACGAAGGATATCAATTTCTCCATCGTCAGATACGGTAATGTGGCGGGAAGCCGCGGGTCTGTCATTCCCTTCTTTCACAAGCTGATTCAAGAGGGGGCAGAGGAATTGCCTATTACAGACCTTCGTATGACCAGATTCTGGATCAGTCTGACCCAGGGTGTGGAGCTGGTGCTCAAGGCATTGGCGGAGGCGAACGGAGGAGAGACTTTCATCAGCAAGATTCCCTCCTTTAAGATCACGGATCTGGCGGAGGCCATGCTGCCGGGATGTAAGATAAGAGAGACCGGTATCCGGCCGGGAGAGAAGCTGCATGAGATCATGGTGACCACAGAGGATTCTGCGACCACCTATGAATATGACAAGCATTTTATCGTCTATCCGCAGATGACCTGGAATAACAGACAGCAGCCGGATCTCTCCGGTGTCAAAGTGGCGGAAGGCTTTTCTTACAGCTCTGACAACAACACGGAGTGGCTTGGCGTGGAGGATATCAGAGCGCTGTTAAAAGAAGTAGAACTGGAAAAATAGAGGGATGAATACAAGGAGGACATGTGTGGAAATGCGTGTCCTCTCTCAGCGTATAGGAGGAATTATGGAAAAGCCAGCGATAGAAGGCGGAAGGCCGGCAAGAGAGACACCGATCTCTTACGGACATCAATATATAGACGAGGCGGATATTCAGGCGGTGACGGAGGTACTGCGAAGCGACTTCCTGACCTGTGGGCCGAAGATCGGGGAACTGGAGCAGAAGCTGTGTGCGCTGACGGGTGCAAAATACGCTGTGGTCTGCGCAAACGGCACAGCGGCTCTGCACATGGCGGCGCTTGCCGCGGGTGTGGGTGAGGGAGATGAGGTGATCACGACCCCTATCACCTTCGCGGCGTCGGCAAACTGCGCGCTTTATTGTGGGGCGAGACCCGTGTTTGCGGACATTGATCCGGAGACTTACAATATTGATCCTAAGAAGGTGGAGGAGGCGGTCACACCCCGGACAAAGGCGGTTGTGGCAGTGGACTTTACGGGGCAGTCTGTGGATCTGGAGCCGATTCTCGCGATCTGTAAAAAGCGAGGACTTACTCTGATCGAGGATGGCGCTCATGTGATCGGCACAAAATACAAAGGACAGGCCAACGGTTCTATTGCGGATATGACTACATTCAGTTTTCACCCGGTCAAGACCGTGACAGGCGGTGAGGGCGGCGCTGTTTTGACCAATGACGAGGCGTTATATAAAAAACTGGTATTGTACCGTGCTCACGGCATCACAAGAGATGAGTCGCAGATGGAGCATGAGTCGGATGGCCCCTGGTATTACGAGCAGATCGCGCTGGGCTATAATTACCGTATCACGGACATGCAGGCGGCGCTGATCATCAGTCAGCTGGATAAGCTGCCCATGTTCAGCAGCCGCAGAAAAGAGATCGTAAAAAGATACAACGAGGCGTTTTCCGAACTGCCGGAGCTGTTTGTGCAGCGGGAGATTCCGGAGTCGGATACCACGAGGCATCTGTATATCCTGCGTATCGTGCCGGAAAAGCTGCGGATCGACAGAAAACAGTTTTTTGAGGCGCTGAAGGCGGAGAAGGTGTGCTGTAATGTACATTATATACCGACCTACTATTTCCCTTACTATGAAAAGCTGGGATACCGGCGGGGACTGTGCCCTAACGCGGAGAAACTCTATGAGGAGATCATTTCTCTGCCGCTCTACTACGCGATGAGCGATGAGGATGTGGAGAGTGTGATTGAGGCAGTGAAAAAGATCGTAACCTACTATCGGATATAGCTGATATGACAGACAGCACTTGAGGAACCAAAATGACAAAAACGATATCGCTTAAGAGTAAAATCACATATGGCGTGCTGGCAGTGTTGTTTGTGGTGCTTTTGTGGCTGGGAGATGAGGGAAAGCAGCCGATCGTCTACAACGGCATTGAACTGCAGCATACCGTGGGATTGATTGATTCGGAGAATGCACTTGTACTGCAGGATTCCGTGGCAAGATATGGCGTGGTGGCAAACACGCCTTCCTATGTCATGAACAAGGGCACCTACAGAGTGCAGATGTATTACAGTGCGGAGCAAAAGGACAGTGTGCTGGAGCTTTGGGAGCAGGGCGATAAGATCGCGGCCTGGCCTATCAATTCCTGGGAGGATGAACTGACAGCGGATTTTACGCTGTCCAAGGATACCAAGCAACTGCAGCTGCGCATCAATTACAGCGGAAACGGCGGACTTACGGTGAAAAAGCTGTCGCTCGCACCGCATACGCTTTTTTATACGGATACCTATTTTATCATTGCGGTATTTTTGCTGTTGAACTTGTTGGGNTGGCTGTATTGCAGAAGCGGCAGTGCGTGGCTTACCCGGGAGAGACTGGTAGATATCAGNGTTATTTTAGGCGCGGCGCTTCTGGCTACGACGCCCATGATGCAGACTTACCTCTATAACGGAGATGATCTGTGTTACCATCTGGCCAGGCTTGAGGGAATCAAGGACGGGATACTGGACGGGCAGATACCGGTCAATATTCTGCCGGACGGTCTGCAGAATAACGGCTATATGAATGCCATGTATCCTTATCTGTTTTTGTATATAGGGGCATTCTTAAGAATCTGCAGAGTGTCTCTGGGATTTTCCTATAAGATGCTTGTTTTTCTGGCAAATCTGGGATCGGCGGTCTGTGCTTACACGGCGGTGAGATCTATGGTAAAGTCCAGACGAAGCGTATTGTTGGCGGTGGTGCTCTATACGCTCATGCCCTATCGTTTTACCAATATTCTCTCCAGAGGAGATCTGGGAGAAACGCTGGCGCTGATCTTCTGGCCGCTGGTGATCGCCGGACTCTATCATGTGATCATGGGTGAGCAAAAAAGATGGTATTATCTGGTGATTGGTTTTACCGGGGTATTGCAGAGCCATATTCTGAGTGCGGCGTTTGTGGCGGCATTTTGTGTGTTTACCGCGCTGTTTTATTGTGTGCGCATTGTGCGGGAGAAAAGATATGCGGGGTTTTTGAAGGCGGCAGGGCTTTCCGTTTTATTAAATGCCTGGTATATGGTGCCCTTTCTCTATTACTATTTTAATGAGGATCTCAACAAGGATGTCCTGCGCTGGAGCGGCTATTTTGAACAGTCGATCAATCTTTCCAATATGACACAGTCTGTCAGCCTGTACAATAAACAGTATTTTTCACTGGGGTTTGCGCTGCTGGGATGTCTGGGAATCGGTGTGATCTATCTGCTGTGTGAACGGCGCGGCGAGATGACGAAAGAAGACGGGTATCTGCTTTATCTTCTGGTGATGGGCGTTTCGCTGGTATTTATGACAACGGGGTATTTTCCCAGCAGAGCGCTTATGGCGAATGGATTTTTTGAAAATATAGCCACCATGCTGCAATTTCCCTGGCGGTTTTTAGGACCGGCCTCTGCCTGTATTCTCTTTGTGGGGGCGGCGGGCCTGGAGCGCTCGGAGATCCTGAAGCCCTGCCGCAATGCGGTGCTTGCGCTGCTTGTCGGATTGAATCTGTTGATCGTTATCACAGTGCCTACGGACAACAGTCATATGCCCTATAAAAATGCGGAGACTGTGGCATCCAAGGGACATGAGACGAAGCTGGGAACCAGTGTGGGGTTGTTTTATCCCCATGAGTGGCGGCTATATGGTGCGGATGACAGCAGATTAACAACAAGCGTAGTGATATCGGATATCGCGTCGGTAGTGGTGCGTGATTACCAGAAGAAAGGGACAAAGGCGGCAGTTTCCTACATTTCCGATTCTGCTTCAGCTTATCTGGAGCTGCCGATACAGAGGTATCTGGGTTATCGTGCCCAGGATGAAAATGGGGAGCCCGTGAAGATAGAGAAGGGAGAGGGCGGCCGTATGCGCTTTTTCCTGAAAGGGGACGGCGCAGAGCACCGGATCTATGTGCGGTATGGGCCGGTGGCCGGGTTTGTGGCGGCAAATGTGATTTCCGCCCTGACGATTCTCCTGTCTGTGGCATGGAGATTTCTACCGGAACTTCGGCGCGGAGAGCTTGGCCTGATGATTCGGCTGCGTCGGGAAATTAAATCTGAGGAGATGGAGAATTCGGATGAAGCTTAGTATCATAGTGCCGGTCTTCAATATGGCGGCGGATCATAAACTGGAATATTGTCTGGACTCTCTAGCGGCACAGACAGTCGCAGACTATGAGATCATTGCGGTGGACGACTGCTCTACCGATGAATCATGGACGATATTGCAAGAATACGAAAAACGGTTCCCTGAGAAGTTCCGCGCGGTGCACTCGGAGGAGAACAAGCACCAGGGAGGCGCTAAAAATATAGGGCTGAAAATGGCGCAGGGAGATTGGATCGGCTTTATTGACAGTGATGATTGGATCACGCCGGATATGTATGAGCGTCTGCTTAATAGAGCGGAGGCGACGGGAGCCGATCTGGTGGGCTGCGATTATTGCCTCACTTCAGAACACTCGATGAAAGTGGGACAGGTGGTGCACAACAATAAAATGAGCCAGACGGGTGTGCTGGACGATGAGAAAAGGCGNAGCCTGATNCTGGACGGGGGAAGTCTGGTGGTGAAGATNTTTCGCCGTGANATGATCCTGAACAACGAGTTGTGGTTTCCGGAGCATATTTTTTATGAGGACAATGCGCTGGGCAATTCTTATCTCGTGCTGGCGAAACATTTTGAGTATATCGAGGAGCCGCTGTATTATTATTATCAGCACGAATCCTCTACCGTGCATACTATTTCNANGAANCGCTGTGAGGATCGCATGGAAGCCGGCAGGCTGATGCTTGCGGAGGCTGAACGGCATGATTTTCTGGACAGGTATCGTCCCGAATTGGAGTACAGCTTCACACTTCTTTTTTATGTGAATACGCTGTTTACNTATATGGCGGGNGTAAAGTGGACGAGCTGCCGTTTTGTAAAAGAGCTGGGACAGGAGCTTAAGTGGCGTTTCCCTAATTTTCAAAACAATCCTTATTATTGTGAACGGACCCATGAGGAAGAAAAAAAGCTGATCCGTATGCAGATGAGATCTACGCTTTTGTTCGTGGGATATTATAAATTGTTGTGGACCTATCGNAANCTGAGAAAGAAATGGAGNANGNGAGGGGAGTAGGCATGGAGATCGGNAGTATCTACGAAGTGGCTCCCGNNGTGACCGGGAAGCGTGTGGAANCAGAAACGCTGTGCCTGGATCATGTGGAGAAATATGAGAAAAAACATAAATGCTTTACGGCTTCCGGCAGAGAAGCCATCGAGCTTGCCCTGATCAGTTTGGAGCGGGAGAGACCGGATGTTCCGAAGCGGTGTCTGATGCCGGCTTATATGTGCGATTCGGTGTTTGTTCCTTTTCGCCATAGGGGCTGGGAGCTTATCTTCTATGCGGTGGACAGCGGACTCGAATCGACCGGAGAAACACTTTTTCAGATGATCCTGGAAACGAATCCCGGACTTGTTTTTGTTCACTCTTACTATGGTGTGGATACCTTCAGCGATCTGCGGGCGCAGCTTCCGGTGTTTAGAAAGAGCGGCATTTTGGTGATGGAGGATGTGACCCAGTCCTATTATCTGGAAGCAGCGGGACAGGAAGCGGATTTTATAGTGGGGAGTCTGCGGAAATGGTATCCGGTTCCCGATGGCGGATTTGTAGTCTCCGATCTGCCGTTGGCAGAGGATGTTTTGCAGGAAGGGGAGGCTTACGCGGAGGAGAGGCTTAAGCCTTTGGTTCAAAAATGGGAGTATTTGCAAGGTNCNCAAGCTCCGGCGGGGAGCAGTAAAAAGCCCTTTTTGCAGNANAANCGCNCCCTGGAGGAGGCGTTAGACCGCTATGAAGGGGTGCGCCGAATGTCCGGCGTGTCTGCGGCGATCTTGTCTGNGACGGATGAAGAGGCGGCCAGACATAAAAGGGCGGAGAANNAGNGNTTATTTATATGAAAAGATGATAGGCATGAAAAGNCTGCGGCCGGTTCTGGTCATGCAGGGNGAGGAAGCGCCGCTCTATCTGCCCGTCTATGCGAAGGAGCGGGAGGATCTGCAGAGATTTCTGNCGGAACATGATATTTACGCACCGGTACTCTGGCCGGTGAGCGAGGAAGCACCGGATTTCTTTGAGGGTGACGAGGATTATATTTATGAGCATTTGCTGGCGCTTCCCATTGATCAGCGCTACGGCATCCGGGAGATGGAACGGATCGCACAGGTGCTTTCTGCATATGAAGNGCAGACTGTGATCGGGATTCGCGCGGATGCGAATGACACGGTTGCCACAGGCCATATCATGCGCTGCATCACCATTGCCAGGCAGCTGCGAAAGAAAGGGTGCCGGGTCTTGTTTTTTACGGCGGATGAAGGTTCGGGGAAGCTGTTGTCTGCGGCAGGAATGGAGCAGATTTGTCTGCATTCGCAGTGGGATCAGATGGAGGAAGAGATTCCCAGACTGCGTCAGATGTTGTCTCTGTCGGGAATTCGGACCCTTCTGGTGGATTCCTATCAAGTGACGCCCGCCTATTTCGAGGGACTGCGGGATGCGGTGCAGCTGATCTGGATCGACGATTGTTTCGATGTGGTCTGTCCGGTGGATGTTTTGATCAATTACAATGCATATCATGAGCGCTTCCCATATAAGGAGACCTACGGCGAAAAAACCAGGCTTCTTCTGGGACCTGACTATGTGCCTTTGCGGGAGGAATTTGGAAGAAAATCGCTCCCGGATTCTCGGTCGGAGGATGGAACATTTTCTGTGCTTCTTTCCAGCGGGGGCGGGGACGCTCAGGATGCACTTCTGGGGATCTTACAGAGGGCCGTGGAGACAGAGGGACTGGAGAAGGCTGTTTTCCACACGGTAGTCGGCGGCAGACATCCCAGAGAGCGGGAGCTTGTCTCCTTTGCCGAAAAACATCCCAACGTGAAGCTTTATCAGCCCTGCCGGGATATGGCGGGCCTGATGGCGTTGTGCGACGGAGCAGTATCCGCAGCGGGAACGATGCTGTTTGAACTGAGCGCTATGCAGGTGCCCACGGTATTCTTTGTGTCGGCGGACAACCAGCGCTATGATAAAGAATTCTTTGCAGAGCAGGAGCGTATGCTTTTTGCGGGCGATATCCGGCAGGACAGGGAGGCTTGTATTAATGCGGTGTGTGACGGCATCAGGAGACTGATCACGGATGTATCGCTGCGGGAGCGCATGAAGGAAAAGCTTTCCGAGGTCACGGATGGACGAGGTGCAGAGCGGATCGCGGAAGAGATTTGTGCGTGCATAAAAGATTGACTATATTAGTCATTTTGGGGGAAACGATGAATGCAATAGCGATTATTACGGCACGGGGCGGCAGTAAGCGGATCCCGGGAAAGAATGTGAAAGAGTTTATGGGAAAGCCTATGCTTACGTATGCCATCGAGGCGGCGCTTAAATCGGGCATTTTCCGGGAGGTCATGGTGTCCACCGACGATGAGGAGATCGCGCAGATCGCGCGTGGAGCGGGGGCATCAGTGCCTTTTATGAGAAGCGAGGCCACATCGGGGGACTTTGCCACCACGGACGATGTACTTATGGAGGTGCTGGAAACTTACGAAAAACAGGGTGAGCTTTTTGACTATATGGCTTGTATCTATCCCACCGCGCCCTTTGTGACAGCCGGGAAACTGCAGGAGGCAATGGAGCTTCTGATCGAGAAGGATGCTTCGGGAGTGATGCCTGTGGTGCGGTTTTCCTTTCCGCCCCAGCGGGGCATGGCGATCCGGGAGGGGAAACTTGCGTACTGCTATCCTGAAAACGCTATGAAACGGTCTCAGGATCTGGAGCCGATGTATCACGACAGCGGACAGTTTTACTGCTACCATGTGGAGCGGTATCGGGCTTGCAGAGGGGATCTTCCGGACGGGTATCTGCCCATCATTGTGCCGGAGACTGAGGTGCAGGATATTGACAATCCGTCGGATTGGGAACTGGCGGAGATGAAATACCGAATGATGCGGAAAGCGTGTGAGAGGGCAGACGGCTAAGTATCCTGGCTGTGTTGTGTGAAGGTGCGCATCATCAGCAGAAAGGGAAATATATGAATCAGCAGAAAATTAAAATCGGAAATCGTTATGTGGGGGCGGGAGAGCCTGCTTTCATCGTGGCAGAGATGTCAGCCAACCACCTGCAGGACTATGACAGGGCCGCGGCAATCATACGGGCGGCGAAGGAGGCGGGGGCTGATGCGGTCAAGCTGCAGACCTACACAGCGGACACCATCACCATGGATTGTGACAACGAATATTTTCAGATCACGCAGGGGACGATCTGGGATGGCAGAACCTGTTATGATTTATTTAAGGAGGCATACACGCCCTGGGAGTGGCAGCCGGATCTTTTGAAGCTTGCCAATGATCTTGGAATGGAGTGTTTTTCTGCCCCATTTGACTTCACGGCAGTAGATTTTATGGAGGAGTTGAAGATGCCTGCCTATAAGATCGCTTCCCCTGAAATTTGGGATATTCCCCTGATCCGCAAGACCGCAAGACTGGGAAAGCCGATGATCATGGCTACAGGAGTCGCATATCTGGAGGATATCGAGAGAGCGGTCAGAGTCTGTCGGGAGGAAGGAAACGAGCAGATCATACTTTTGAAATGTACGTCCACCTATCCCACGCCCTATGAGGACATGAATCTCAGAGTGATCCCTCATATGGCAGAGACCTTCGACTGTCTGACGGGACTTTCCGATCACAGCATGGGAAGCGCTGTGGCGGTGGCCGGTGTGGCGCTGGGCGCAGTGATGGTGGAGAAGCATCTTACCCTGTCCCGGGCGGACGGCGGCCCGGACGGCGCGTTTTCCATGGAGCCCGCGGAGTTTAAACGCATGGTGGATGAGATCCGCATCGTGGAGAAAGCTCTGGGGAAGGTTACCTACCGTCTGACCGAGAAGCAGGAGAGGAGCCGGGAGGAGGGCCGATCCCTGTTTGTGACAGCGGACATGAAAAAGGGAGATGTTTTCACTGCTGAGAATATGCGGTCTATCAGACCTGCCTTCGGCATGGCGCCGATGTACTATGAGGAGATACTGGGGAAGCGGGCACGGTGCGACATTTCCCGTGGAACGCCGATGGACTGGAAGTATGTGGAATAAGCGCTGATGGCTGAGGTGGCGGATTCGATGGAAAAAACCGAAGTGAATGAGAAACAGAAAAAAATGATGATCCTGGGAGCCAGCGCCCTGCAGGTGCCTGCCATCGAGAAGGCAAAGGCTCTGGGCTATCGGGTGATCCTGGTGGATTATGATGAGAATGCGGTGGGGTTTGCCCTGGCGGATGAAAAGCTGGTGGTGAGCACGCTGGATCAGGAGGAGGTCTACAGGCAGGCACTGCGCTGTCAGCCTGATGTGGTCCTTACCTCCACCAGTGACGGCCCTGTGCGGACGGCGGCNTATGTGAATGAAAAGCTGGGAAAACGGCCGGATNTGTCCTATGAGAATGCGCTCTGTGCCACCATCAAGGATAAAATGAGAGACCGTTTGAAAAAATGCGGTGTGCCGATACCGNAATATTATGTGGCAGTCGATTTTGAGGCGTTTTCGGATGCGGTGGACAGACTGGACGGGCATTGTATCGTGAAGCCGGCGGACAATGCGGGAAGTCGTGGCGTGGTGCTTTTTACATGTGAAATGTCGAAGGAAAAAACTTACGAATACAGTAAAAGTAACTCCCGAAACGGTACGGTGCTTGTGGAAGAGGTTATGCAGGGCGCGGAGGTGAGCGTGGAGGTCATGGTGGTGGAAGGACAACCTCACATTCTCTCGATCACGGACAAATATATCACGCCGCCCCCTTATTTTGTGGAGCTGGCCCACTGTGAGCCAAGTCGATTGGATGGGGAGACACAGGAAAAGATACGGAAGGTGGCAGTGCAGGCAATCAAAGCTATCGGTATTGAGAATGCGCCCGCCCATGTGGAGATTAAGGTAACCGAGGAAGGGCCTAAGATCGTGGAGCTGGCAGCTAGACTCGGCGGCGATTTTATTACCTCAAAACTGGTGCCTCTGTCTACGGGAATCGATATGGTGGGAGCCTCTGTTCTGTTGGCGACAGGAGAAAAGCCGGATCTTATGCCCAGGCGGCAGCGCGGCGCGGCGATTCATTTCATCCATGCGGCGGAGGGGTCGGAGGGTGTGCTTGCTGCGATTACTGTGCCGGAGACGCTGTACCGGGAAGAGGGCGTAGAGGAAATCGTGATCTACAAAAAGCCGGGGGATGCGGTGTGCGGCACCCATTCCAGCAACGACAGGCTGGGACATGTGATCACGGTGGGAGCGACGGCGGAGGAAGCCATGGAGCGGGGAGAACATATTCTTTCGCAGATCAGAGTGGAGATCACACCGCTTGAGGAAAAGACAGAGAAAGAAAAATAAGATGAAGGATAGAATTTATGTCTGCCACACTTACTATCATGTGTATGTGGCGTGTTTAAAGGAACTGAATCTGGAGCCAGGTAAGAGGGGCAATGCGACCCTGGTGCTGAGTACCATGTCCAATGACTTCGGCGATCTGCAAAAGCGCGCTGAAGCCTGCGGCCTTTTTGAAGCGGTGTATATGTTTGAGGAGAAGGAAGATGTTAATTTTCCGGAAATCATGAAATATCACACCGACAGGGGCAATCTGTTTCTGAATCTGCTGGCCCGCATCCGTTACACCAAGCTGTTGGGGAAAGCACAGCAGCCCTATGTGCCGGTGGACTTTAAGGAATATGGTGATGTCTATGTATTCTGTGATTCAGATCCCATAGGCTATTATCTGAGCTGGCGCAGGATCCCTTATCATGCGCTGGAGGACGGGCTGGATTGTATCAGCACTTATGACACCGCCCGCTATGACAACAGGGGACACTTTAAATTGAAGGCGTACCTGGCGTCCTTAAATCTGATCTTTATTCAGAATGGCTGGGCGAAATACTGTCTGGATATGGAAGTCAATGATATTTCCGTTCTGCCATATCCTTGCCCGAAATATATCGAGAAGCCAAGGAAGGAACTGACGGAGAACCTATCCGGAGAGGACAAGGCACTTTTGGTACGGCTGTTTATTTCGAATATTGAGGAGATCAAAAGTAAACTGGCGGCGGGCAGGGATAAGGTGCTGCTTTTGACGGAGCCGCTGTGTGAGCTGGATGTGCGGGAGCGGATCTTCCGGGACTGCATCGACCAGTATGGAAAAATAGCGGGGACGGATTCGGTGATCCTGATCAAGCCTCATCCCAGAGATGTGCTGGATTACGAAGCGATCTTCCCGGAGCATATTATACTGGATAAAAAATTCCCCATGGAGGTCCTCAACTATATCGAGGGGCTTACGTTCCGCCGGGTGATCTCCGTCTTTACCGTGGTACACGCTATCCGCTTTGCAGAGGAGATCGTCTATCTGGGGGAAGACTTTATGGATCACTATGAGGATCCCAAGCTGCATCGGCAGAATGAGGAGATTTAGTTCAGACGGACCGAATTTGCGCGAAGTATGCTCTTGTGGTAGAATATTCGGATAGAAAAGGAAACGGATCATGCTTAGAATTTTAAAGAAAATGAATCTTCTGCTGGATGGAAAGCAGAAGCGGACTATGGCGGCGCTTATTGTTATGATGTTGATAGGCGGTGTGCTGGAGAGTCTGGGTGTTTCCATGCTTGTGCCTATCGTGACGGTGGTGATGGATCCGGAGGCAGTGCAGGAGAGCGAGCTTCTCTCTTCGGTCTATGAACTGCTTGGGATGAAGAGTAACGCGGAGTTTGCCATGTTTTTACTTTTGGCTTTCGTGGGGATGACGGTGGTCAAAAACGTTTATCTCTTCTTCCAACAGAAGGTGCAGCTCCGGTTCGTGTATACGAATCAGTTTGCCACCTCCAGACGCATGATGATCAATTTCATGCAGAGACCCTATGAATACTATTTAAACGCAGATACGTCTGTGATTCAGCGGAATATCACATCCGATGTAAACAATATGTATGGGCTGATACTAAACTGCCTGCAGCTTTTCAGCGAGTGTATCGTTTTTGTCTGCCTGGTAGTGGCGCTGTTTCTCTATTCGGATGCCATGATGATCGTCACGGTTGCGGCGCTCATGGTGATCCTTCTTCTGGTGATCAAAAAGATCTTGAAGCCTATCATGATCAAGGCGGGGCAGGATAATCAGGATTATTACAGCGGTCTGTACAAGTGGATCGAGCAGTCGGTGATGGGCATCAAGGAGATCAAGATCGGCTGCAAGGAAAATTATTTTATCAACGAATATGCCAAATGCGGGGCGGGCTATGTCAATTCCGTGCAGAAATATAATCTGTTTAACGCTACGCCAAGACTTCTGATCGAGACTGTGTGTATCGCGGGGATGGTGGGATATTTTGTGATCTCCATCGGACAGGGGACACAGGTGAAGGATCTGCTGCCTCAGCTTTCCGCGTTGGCGTTGGCGGCCATGCGGCTTCTCCCCAGTGTCAACCGGATCAACAATTACCAGACATCAATCTCCTATTTTGAGCCTTTCTTTATGGGTGTCAGCGATAATCTGCAGGAGGAGATCCATGACGGTCAAGTGACTTATGATGCGGAAGCATACAGACAGAAGCAAAGCGTCGAGAGACTGCCGGTACAAAAAGAGATCCGGCTGGAGAATATCACCTACAAGTATCCGAACACGGAGAAATGGATTTTTGACCATGCGGACATGCAGATCCCGATCGGTTCCTCGGTGGGGATCGTGGGCACTACGGGAGCAGGAAAGACAACGATCGTGGATATCCTGTTAGGACTTTTGCAGATGGAGAATGGAAGGATTCTGGCGGACGGTGTGGACGTCAGCGGACACTACGAGGGCTGGCTTAAAAACATTGGCTATATTCCGCAGACCATCTTTATGATAGACGACTCTATCCGCAAGAATGTGGCCTTCGGCGTGCCGGAGGAGGAGATCGATGAGGAGAAGGTCTGGCGTGCTCTGGAGGAGGCGGCTCTCGATGATTTCGTGAGAAGTCTGCCGGAGGGAATCGAGACCGGGATCGGTGAGCGGGGGATTCGCATATCCGGCGGTCAGAGACAGCGTATCAGTATTGCCAGGGCACTCTATGAGGATCCGGAGGTGCTGGTGCTGGATGAAGCCACCTCGGCTCTCGACAATGAGACGGAGGCGGCTATCATGGATTCCATCAACAGACTGCACGGCAGAAAGACGCTCGTCATCATTGCGCACAGGCTGCAGACGATCGAAAAATGTGATATGGTCTACCGGGTAGATGCGGGCAAGATTTCACGGGAGAGATGATTGAGGAGAAGAAATGAAAAAATTGTGGGATTTCGGCTGGGGAATGTATAAAAAGCATGAGGAGGGAATCAATTATCTGATCTTCGGGTTCCTTGCCTTTGTTTTGAATTATATTCTGTATTTTCTGTTTGCAGATGCGATGCAGATGCACTATATGGCGGCCACGGTATTGTCCTGGGTGCTCACGGTGGTATTCGCTTACTGGACGAACAGAACCTTTGTGTTTAAAAGCCAGAATAAGGATACCGGATCTGTCGTAAAGGAATTTGTCTCCTTTATCGGTGCGCGGATCGCCACAGAGGTGCTGGAGCTGGTACTGATGTATGTGATGGTGGATATGCTGTCGATCAACGACAAGATCTCCAAGCTCGTCTGCCAGGTGCTGGTGATCCTGGCAAACTATGTGCTCAGCAAGATCTGGATATTCAAGGACAACAGTTCGGACGTGAAATAATGATGAATGCAGAGGGCTGAACTGTGAAATTGGGGAAACGAGGGAAATGATGGGAACGGATGGAAAGAGACAGGCGAACTTTGAATTGCTGCGGATCGTGGCGATGCTTATGATCATCTCCCTTCACTATCTGGTGAAGGGTGGGGTTGCCACGCCGTTTCCCTTTGCGGTAAAGGATGATCCGGTCGGCGTTTTTGCATGGCTGATCGAGGCGTTTTGTATTGTGGCGGTAAACTGCTATGTTCTTATCAGCGGATATTTTCTTGTGGAATCTGCGTGGAAGCCGGGGAGGGTAGTGTCCCTGCTCTCTCAGGTTCTTTTTTATTCTCTGCTGATCCCGGTATGCCTTCTTTTGACCGGTGTGGTTTCCGGTGGAGATCTTGACGTTTATGACTGGATCGGTTTTCTGTTTCCGTTTGGGACGGAACATTATTGGTTTGCCACGGCCTATCTTGTCATGTATCTGTTTGCGCCTTTTCTGTCGGCGGGCATAGAAAAGATGAAGAAGAGGGATCTGCAGATACTTATGGCATTGCTGTTTACGTTTTTCGTGCTGGAAAAAACGATTCTTCCCCTATATCTGGCGACGGATCGGTACGGCTATGATTTCGGGTGGTTTTTGTGTCTGTTCGTGATGGCGGGTTACATCAGGTTGTACGGTATTTCCTGGCTGGAAAAGCAGTCCAACGCGGTGGGAGCTTATGTGCTTTCTGCCCTGTTGATATGGCTGCTGGCGCTGGCTTCCAATACGCTTGGAAATACAATGGAAACGTTTACTCATTATGCGAATATGCTTTACACTTACAATCATCTGCTGTGCCTTGCAGGTTCGGTCTCTCTTTTTTATGTGTTTGGGAATCTGCGAATTCAGGAGGGACGTTTCGCCGGGATGGTGAGAAAACTGGCCCCCTATACCTTCGGCGTGTATCTTTTGCATGAGCATATTTTGGTGCGCTATGAATGGATGAAGTGGCTGGGCGTAGAGAAGGCGGCGAAGAGCTTTCTCTTCCTGCCGCATTTGATCGGATGCGTCCTGTTCGTATATGTGGCGGGGACGGTGGTGGATATGGTGAGAGGCTGGGTGTTTAGACGGTTCCATCTTTGAGGCTTTTCAGGTATATACCAAAAGGAGATTGTTGTGACGTAAAGCAGCAGACCGACTATAAGATTGAGTTAGAGAAACGTAACCAGCATATATATTTAAAGCATCTCGAAGGAAGAGCTAATGGACAGCTTGCGAATATATATCATTTGTCGGAGGCGAGTATTAGAAGGATTATTTCAAAAGAAAAAGTGAGATATCAGAAAATGAAAGAGATAATAGAACAGATATTGCCTTTATGGGGAATTGAGAACAGACAATTATTGCAGATATATCCCTCGGCATGGGAAATTGATCATTCTTATGTAATAAAAGTGTATGAGGATAAAACGCAGCTGGAGAGAAATATAAAAATATCAGAAATATTATTGGATTGTGCGATTCCGGTTGCGAAGACAGTTCTTACAAAAACAGGAGAAAAATTTGCTGCGTATAAAAACATCTATTTCCTTATGTCGCAAAAATTGCAGGGAAGTAATATTTCTGATATGAAAGACGAGAATGTTGCCTGGAAAATGGGCTGTGCAATTGCACGGCTACATACGGCATTTATGAAATGTGAAAGAGAAATTGAATTTTGGGATAATAGTCTGTTAAAAGAGATGAAGGGATGGATACGAGAAAATTTAACAGATAATGAGTGGAAGATATTAAGCGAAGAAGAGTATTCAAAAACAGTAGAGTGGTTAGAAAGCGTATATGATTTCCTGCCCAAACAATTAATTCACAGAGATGTGCATTTTGGGAATTTTTTATTCCTTGAAGGTAATTTTTCAGGATATATTGATTTTGATCTGACCCAAAGAAATATCAGAATATTTGATATCTGTTATTTTTTGACAGGATTATTGGCAGAAGAAACAGAGGACGCCTTTACAAAAATAGAATGGATTGAATGCGCTAAATCAGTGATTGCAGGCTACGAAAGTATCATTCATCTTTCTGAAAAGGAGAAAGAAGCGATCCCGTGTGTGATGGAATGTATAGAAATTTTATTTGTAGCGTTTTTCATCGGTATGAATGACATGAAACACACCAATGACGCATATCATGTGTTCCGCTTTGTACAAAATTGCGAAAGTGATATTAAGAATGCGATATGATAGAATGTTGCAATGGTTGATATAAAATTATGATAATTCTAAAGAGTCTTCAGCATCTAGCCACATCTGAATATTCCCCGTTTTTCTGAAATGTTTTAGTATATTGGCATTTGAGAATATGTTATAATAACTTTATATGATTTTTCCCATATTTTTCCATTATCAGGGTTCATAAGAAATTAAGCAGAAACGGAGGCCGTGTATGGAACGTGTGTCGAAATGTTACGGAAGATACCGAAACTTCATAGAGAATGTGCTTTTCCCTGTTCTGCTTGTTCTATATCCTTTGGTTGGACTCAATCAGGGGATGGATGTGGCGGACACCACCTACTCTCTGGCGAATTTCCAGTATTTCGGGCAGATGAAAGGGACTTGGATGATAGCCACTTTTTTGGCCAATGTGGTGGGAAGTCTGTCCATGCGGCTGCCCTTTGGGAGAACGCTGCTGGGCATGTATTTTTATACATCGCTTGTGCAGTCGGCGACAGCACTCATGGTCTATCTGGCGCTGCGAAAAAGGATTCCGGCACCGCTTTTGTTTGTGGGCGAAATGTTGGCGCTGGGGCTGTGCTGGTGTCCCTCCACGGTTTTGTATAATTATCTGACTTATTTCCTGATGACGGCAGGGGTATTGCTCCTGTACCGTGGGCTTACGGCAGTGCCGGAGAAAGCTTCCGGGTGTCTGTATTTTGTGGCGGCGGGTCTGTGTCTGGGCGCCAGTGTGGCAGTGCGGATGCCCAACGTGGTGCAGGCGGCGTTCATTCTGGCGGTGTGGTACGGCATTGTGCTTATAAATAGAGGGCAGCAGGCCGGTGCGGCAAGCCTGGGCACTGTAGTGGAGCGTCAGACGGCGATCCCCTGGGGACGGCTTGTGCAGGTTACGCTGTGGTGTATGCTTGGTTATCTTCTGGGCTTTGGGATTCCCTTAGCGGCGATCTGTGTACGCTATGGCTTTTCGGCATATCCGGACATGGTGCGCACCATGTTTGCCATGACTGAGCAGGCCACGGATTATAAACCGTCCTCCATGCTGACGGGCATGTTCGGCGATTATTTGAAAGGTTTGTATTGGCTGGCTTTTGCAGTGCTTTGTATGGCACCGGGAGTGCTTACTTTGCTGGTGCGGAACAGGAATAAAATAACGAATGCAATTATAAAGGGGATATACTGCCTGCTCTTTTTGGTGCTGCTGCGTTTTTACTGGGGTAGGGGGATGTTCCATTTTCGCTATTATGAGTTTGGGAATGGCAGTGTTTATTACCCGACAGTGCTGTTTTTGCTGGTAACAATTTTTACGGCAGTTCTCTGTCTGGTAAGAAAAAAAGTGTGCACAGGGCAGAAAATACTGGCGGTTCTGGTGCTTTTGGAGATATTTTTAACGCCTCTTGGCAGCAACAATCAGCTGTATCCGATCATCAATAACCTTTTTCTGGCAGCTCCTTTTCTGCTTTGGACAGCGGCGGATGCAGTCAGCGACCGGCTTTGGTGGCGTGCGCCGGTGACGCTTCTTACAGTGTTTGTGCTTTGGCAGAGCATTGGTCTCCACAGAGAGTTTGCTTTTCAGGATGGTATATGGGGAGAACCGCGCGATATGAAGGTGGAGACACCGGAGAAAGCAACGGGCGTCTACACGAATCTGGAGAACGGGGCGCTTATAGAGGAACTGGCTCTGTATGTGCAGGAGGAAGGATTGAGCGGCAGGGAGACGATAGCTTACGGGGAATTGGCCGGCTTGCATTATCTGTTGGATATGCCGCCCGCCTTATCCACGGCATGGCCCGACCTGGACTCCTACCGCATGACGGAATACCGGCAGGACCTTTCGGCAGTGGAAGACAGGATCCAGGCGGGGGAGGAGCCTCCGGTGATCATTCTTTCGGCAGCCGCTGCGGCCTATCTGAGCGACGACGGCGAGGCCATCAACTGGTTTGGCGTGGATATGGAAGCCATGGCGGCAGATGAAAAGCTGCAGATCCTTTCGGAGATGATATGGGAATATGGATATACGGAGTGCTTTGGGAATGCGCGGTATGTGATATATGTGGCATCACAGTGATAAATATGGTATAATAGTCGCGGAATCGAGCGTGCACTGCAACTTTAATGGAGGAACTATCATGATAAACTTTAATGTCCCCCCTTTCACGGGGAAAGAATTTGAATATATGAAACAGGCCGTGGAGAAGGAAAAGATCTGCGGTGACGGACCTTTTACGAGGAAATGCAGCGAGAAGATCGAGGCTATGACGGGGACGAAAAAATGTCTGCTCACCACCTCCTGTACCCATGCCACGGAGCTGGCGGCGCTACTTGCGGATATTAAGCCGGGGGATGAGGTCATTATGCCTTCCTACACCTTTGTGTCTACGGCCAACGCATTTGTTCTGCGGGGGGCGACGGTGGTGTTCGTGGATGTGCGGCCGGACACCATGAATATAGACGAAAAATTGATTGAAGATGCTGTGACAGAACGCACGCGGGCGATCGCACCGGTGCACTATGCCGGGGTGGGCTGTGAGATGGATACTATTATGGATATCGCGAAGCGGCATCATCTCATGGTGATAGAGGACGCCGCGCAGGGGATCATGGCATCCTATAAAGGGAAACCGCTGGGAACCTTCGGCGAGTTTGGTTGTTTCAGCTTTCATGAGACCAAAAATCTCAGCATGGGTGAGGGTGGCGCACTATTGATTCGGGATGAAGAATATATCGAAGATGCGGAAATTTTCCGGGAAAAGGGAACGGATAGAAGTAAGTATTTTAGAGGGCAGGTAGACAAGTATCGTTGGCAGAACTATGGTTCCTCCTATTTACCAAGTGATATGAACGCCGCTTATCTCTATGCCCAGTTAGAGCTGGCGGAAGAAATCACACAGGCAAGGATGGACAGATGGGAGCAGTATCGGGAGCTGCTTTTGCCGCTTGCAGAGGAAGGAAAAATTGAACTCCCCTATATTCCGGAGCACTGCAGCCACAATGCGCACATGTTCTATATTAAAACAAAGGATTTAGAAGAGAGAAGCAGACTGGATTCCTTTTTGAAAGAGAAGGAGATACTTCCGGCGTCACATTATGTGCCGCTCCACTCCGCGCCTGCCGGTCAGAAGTACGGCAGATTCCATGGGGAAGATATCTATACCACGAAGGAGAGCGAGAGACTGCTTCGTCTGCCCCTGTTCTACTCCCTGAAGGCGGAGCAGGCAGAGTACATTGCAGAGCAGGTATGTGCCTTCTACGCTTCTTGACGGAGAGACGCAAATGCGCATTAAAAAATATGACAACTATATAGCTGTCGGTGTTATCACCCTGCTCAGTGTTCTTTTGATGGGGTTTTTCTTTGATTTTTATTTTGACTTAAACGACGATACTATGATGCGGGACATTACGGCAGGTATTTACAGCGGTATACCCGACGGACACAATATGCAGACGCTCTATCCGCTGGGCGCTTTTCTTGCGTTGTGCTACAGGCTGTGCCGGACAGTTCCCTGGTATGGCCTCTTTCTGTTCCTGTGTCAGTTTGGCAGCCTCTATCTGATCGGTCTGCGGCTCTGTTCCTTGTTCCGGACAAAGCAGGGAAAGCTGCTATCTCTGCTCTCCTTGGTACTTTTTCAGTGGGGTATATGGGTGACTCATATGGTCAATATACAGTATACCATTACCTGTGCCATGCTCTCTGCCGCAGCCCTTTTCTGGTTTCTGACAACGCCGAAGGATTTACCGGTAAAGGAGTTTGTGTGCGGAAATCTACCGGGGGTCCTGCTTGTCATTCTGGCATATCAGCTCCGCACGGAGATGCTGCTTCTGATGCTGCCCTTTACGGGCCTGGCGTTTCTTGTGCGCTGGTGGGAAGAAAAACCTTTTTTTACAAGAGCAAAGCTGAAAAAATACGGCGTTGTGCTCGGGCTGATGCTTCTGGGAATGGTCTTGTCCCAGATCGTTGATGTGGCGGCCTACGGCAGCACGGGATGGAAGGATTTTCGACAGTTTTTTAATGACAGGACGACCATCTATGATTTTTACCCTGAGGTGGTCACAGAGGATGCCTACAGCAGCGATTTACAGGCGCTCGGCGTTTCCCCTGCAAAACAGAGGCTGCTTCGCAATTATAATTTCGGGCTGGACGAGGAGATCGATACACGGATGCTTACGGGGCTTGCGGATTATGCGGTGGATGCCGTGGGCGGGAAGAGAGACTGGGGAGCTATTTTGAGAGAGAAGCTTTTCCTGTACCGCTATCGCATCTTTCATGCAGGCGACGCACCATACAATCTTCTGGTGCTGTTGGCATATGCGACTTATATAATATTGGCTGTTATTTTATATACAGAAGAGCGGCGGCAGAATGCCCGGAAGGCGGCAGGAAGACTGCTTGAATCCGGGGTATTGATTGCCATGCTGGCGCTGCTGCGGAGCGCACTTTGGCTGTTTATCCTGTTACGGGGGCGGGATCCGGAGCGGATCACACATTCCCTCTATCTGGTTGAGTTCACTTTTCTTATGGCTATGTTTTTGCGGCGATCGGAAACGGACAGGCAAGAGCGGGAGAAGATTTTTCTCAGGGGCCTTGCGACTCTTTTTCTTTTGGTAATGGCGGGGAGAATGGCGGTAAGCCTGCCCGCTGTACGGGCGGATCAGAGCAGACGGGAGGAGATCAACCGTGACTGGCAGGATATAGACAGCTATTGCAGGGAACGGGAAGAAAACTTTTATTTTGAGGACGTCTATTCCACTGTTGCATTTTCGGGAAAACTGTTTGAAAGAAGTGACAATACTCTGGCAAACTATGATATCGCCGGTGGCTGGATGTGCAAGAGCCCGCTTTACCGGAAAAAACTTTCCACCTGGGGCATAGAGGCGGCAGAGGATGCGCTGTTGGGTGAAGGGGCTTATTTCATTATGTCGGACGCGGAGGAACGAGAGAGAGGCCTGACCTGGCTTCAGGATCATTTTGCGGAAAAGGGGAGAGAGGTGGAGATACTGGAACAGGACAGGATCAATGAAGCCTATCGGGTATACCGGATTCAGGAGAGAAAGCTATGAGTGCAGAAAAAGTATATATACGACCCATAACGGACGCTGACACGGAGAAGATCGTGACCTGGCGAAACCAGGATTTTGTGCGGAAAAACTTTATCTATCAGAAGCTTTTTACGGAGGAGGGACACAGGGACTGGCTTAAGAATCAGGTGGAGCCGGGGCATGTGGCACAGTTTATCATTTGCGTGGAGGGTCTTGGAGAGATCGGAAGTGTCTATCTGCGGGATATTGACCGGGAGAAAGGCACGGCGGAGTACGGTGCCTTTATCGGGGAGGAAAAGGCACTGGGATGCGGTTACGGTACCCAGGCGGCCAGACTTATTTTAGACTATGGATTTGGCACATTGGGGCTGGAATGTATTTTTTTACGCCTTTTAGAAAAAAATTCGGGGGCGCGCAGAAGTTACGAAAAAGCCGGCTTTCGGAGGATAGAGAACAAACGGGAAATCGTTAATTTGGAACAGGGAGCGTGCGGCGTTTTGTTTATGGAGATTGACCGCAGCGCGTGGGAAACAAGAGATGCGGATTGACGAGAACAGAAAACAGAAGATCGTTTCTTTTCTGGGAGATTTCAGAGCCTGGAGGATCGCAGGCGTCTTTTCTCTTCTGTTCTCGGCGGCGCTGCTTTTCGGCGCGCGTCTGGACAGCGTGGAGAATGTGGATGTCAGAGATTTTCGTCTGTGGGCGGCCCTGCCTGTGCTCACCTTGCTTTTTGCAGTCCTGACCCGCTTTTTGTGGCTCTGCCTGGATCTGCTTCGGGAGAAAGCAGGAAGAGGATCGTCAAATAAAATAACATGTGTGCTTGAAAGGGTGGACAGATTTGCCCTTCCCGGCACCTTTTTCTTTTTGCTTTTGTGTTGGCTGCCCGTATTTCTGGCGGTATATCCGGGATTTTTTGTCTACGATGCGCAGGATGAATATGTGCAGGTGGCGACCCGGATGTTTTCTACGCACCATCCGCTGGTGCATGTGCTTCTTTTGGGCGGTATCATCTGCGGCGTTCACAAGCTGACGGATTCCTATAATCTGGGCATTGCCTGCTATATGATCTTTCAGATGATTCTTGCGGCGGGGGGCTTTACCTTTCTGCTGTCTTATCTTTGCCGGAAAAAGGTATCTCCGGTTCTGCGTCTTGTAAGCCTGTTCTATTTAGGGCTGTTTCCCACGGTGGTGATGTTTACCCTGTGTTCTGCCAAGGATGCGCTGTTTACGCTGGCGCTTCTGTTGCTTTTGATCAGTCTTTTGGAAATGGGGACCAGGGCAGAGGACTTTTATGCCTCCGCAGGATGGCAGATTCTTTTTGTCCTGAGCGGTGCGGCAATGATGCTTTTTCGCAACAACGGCTTTTATGCCTTTCTGGTCATGATCCCGATCCTGCTCTTTCTGCAGAGAAAGCGCTGGCGGCGGTTCCTTGTGCTGGCGGTGTGTGCGGTGGCGGGGTGCCTTCTCATAAACGGTGGTTTAAAGGCGGCTCTGCATGCGCAGTCCGGCGAATATCAGGAGCTTTTGACAGTGCCGATCCAGCAGCTTGCCAGAACCTACAAGTATGCGCCGGAGGCTTTTTCACCGGAGGATGAGGAGATCCTGCATGAGGTTCTGTCCGAGGAAGCGCTCCGACTGTATACCCCTAGACTTTCCGATCCGGTCAAGTACCGCTTTGACAATGAGACTTTTGCAGGAGACAAGGCCAGGTATGCCGGACTCTGGCTGCGGGTGGGGATGAAAAAACCACTGATCTATCTCAATGCCTGGTGGATGACCTCCTACGGATTCTGGTATCCCGACATGGTGATCAATGTGTATGGGGGCAATACCGTTTTTACTTTTACCTATCGCGATAATTCTTATTTTGGCTATGAAGTGGAGCTGCCGGGCGTCAGGGAGAGTAAGATTCCCTGGCTGGATGAGGTGTATCGCAAGCTGTCGCTGGAGGTCTGGAAGGAAAAGATCCCGGTGGTTTCCTGGCTGTTCTCTCCGGGTGCCATGTTCTGGCTCTATGCGTTCTTGTTTGCGGGATCATTAAATAACAAGAGATATGAAATCCTCTATCCGTATCTGCCGGTTTTCCTGTTGTGGCTCACAGTGCTTCTGGGTCCTACCTATCTGCCAAGATATGTGTTGTTTTTCTGGTATGCCCTGCCCTTGTTTTTGGCGATGGAAGGAGATGCAATTCTTTCTGAAAGAATTAGATGTTAAGGCATCAAATTTGTGATATACTAAAGGGTAATGGTAATCAATAAAAGGTACATTAGAGGAAGAGTATGAATCGGATTTTAAATAAAAGACAGGCCATCTGCGGAGTCGTCTGGATCCTGGTGGTGTGTGCGGCGCTGATCCTCTGGCCGCTTCGCCTGATTCACGAAGAAGTGCGGTCTGTAAGCGGAAAGACGCAGGACATGCTCTCTGAGACAGTGGATGGGAGCTATGTGGTACAGCAGAGATTTATCGCGCAGTACGACAGATTAAAGAGTATTGATATTTACCTGGCAGAAGGGACGCCGGGGGACAAGTTTAATTTTGTGTTGCGTGACGCGTCCATGCAGCAGCTGATGCAGCAGGTCATAGATACCGGGGAGATGGAGCAGATTCCCGGGTATTGCAGGATACAGGTAAACATTGACACGGAAGTGGGCCGGGATTATTATTATCTGCTTCAAGGTGTGGAATCGGAGTTCCATGTAGCTTATGCGGACAATACCGGTGAAAATAATAATATTTATATCAGTACCCTCTACTATGGCGATGTGGAGGACACAGAGCGCTGTATGATCGCGGATTACGTCTATGAGGTGCCGCTGCGCAAGGTGAAGACGCTTGTACTTGATGTGATCTTTCTGCTTGCAGGCGTTCTTACCACATGGATTTCCGGCCTCTATTACAAGCGGTATCCCGAGCGGAATACCCTGCTTACGGTGGAGCGGGTGATGCGCCTGTGCCTGAATCCGTTGATCGTGGCGGCAGGCCTGGCGGCGGCGGTGGCGATCGGCCCCTGCCAGCTTTTCACGAACGATATCTATTCGATCCTGTTCTACGAGGCGGGTGTGCTTTTGGCGGTGCTCGCAGCGCTTTACGGGGTGAATCATGACCGGACCGGATTGGCCACGGACAGGACTTTTTTTGCGGTAGTGCGGGAGAGATGGCAGGACGATCTGCAGGCGGCCATGTTTGCGGGAGCGATCTGGGGATGCTGTAATTATATGAATGCCCTGTATGAGATCCATCATACGGTGGCTTACAGACAGGTGCTCATTTTCTTTGCACTGGCGCTCATTCTGACCTGCCGGAGGAGAGAGATATTACATCCGTTCACACTGCTCTATGGGGTGGCCGCGGCTGTGGCGGGGCCTATCTATTATAAAAATGGCTTAACTGCATTGATTGATGCCAGCGTGGCGGCGGGAAAGGAAGGCCCTGGAGAGCAGGAGCTTCTCGTGCTGAAGCTTTCAGTCTGGGCGGCGGTTTTGTCGGGATTTGTGCTGCTCCATACATTGAAGCTTTTATGGAAGCGGGAGATTCGCAGGGTTTCCCCGTTTTACGGTATTTTAGTGGGGGGATTTTTTGTGCTTCTCCTCCTCTACCGGAACACAAGGGGGTGGCCGATCTTTCTGGTCTGCATTTTTACGATCTATTATCTGAGAATGACGGCATGGGAGAAAAAAGCGGTGCTGCTGCACAATATTGTAAACGGTATTTTACTGCACTTTATTGTGATGACTGGGTATTGTCTGCTGCACAGACCCTATATGTATTTTCGGTATTACCGCTATCCTTTTCATTTTCACACGGTGACGATCTCCGCCGTATATCTGGCTCTGGTGGTGTGTGCGGCGCTTATTAAATTTCTGGATGCCTATGGGAGACGGCCTTCCCTTGCTGGCACTTATAAGGAACTGGCAGTGTTGGGACTCTCTGCAATGTACCTGCTGTTTACGCTGTCGAGGACAGGATATCTGGCTGTCTTCGTGACTGCATTGATCGTGATTCCGACAGCATTTTTCTCCGGGAAGGAGCTTTCTTTACGGATAAAGTGGAGGCGTTTTGGGAAAGGTATTGCGCTGATGGCGATGGCAGTGATCGTAAGCTTCCCCATCGTGTTTACGGCCCAGAGGACGATCCCGGCTGTGACGGCGGATATCAGGGCTCATGAAATAGAAGAATTTCCCTCAGAGCTTGTGCACGGCAGAAACATGGATTCCTATTATTATATTACGATAGAGCGCTTCATCCAGACGTTCCAGATGAAAGTGCTGGGCGTTCCTGAGGACCGGTGCCTGAATGCGTTCCTCTTTTTCTCAAAGCGGGAGGGGGAGTCGGAATACAGAAGTCCCTATCTGGAGCAGGGGAAAAAGCTGCTTTTGGCTTCCGCAGAGGATATGGGTACAGATGCGCCGGAGGAGGAAGAAGAATCCTACACCAACGGAAGACTCTATATATTCGGCCGGTATTATGAGCGACTGAACAGGGTGGGACACGATGATATGGGCGTTATGGAACCCGATGGCAACTATCTGGCTCATGCGCACAATATCTATCTGCAGGTAGCCTATGACCATGGCATTCCGGTGGGAGGCGTGTTTCTTTTGCTGGGTGTGGGGACTATGGTGCAGGCGTATCTTTACTACCGCCGACATAGACAGGACAGGGAGTGTGCCCTGTTCCCCTTAGCGCTCCTGCTTTTGTTTGCAGTGGCGGGACTGACGGAGTGGATCTTTCATCCCTGCTGTCCGATCGCGCATTGTCTGCTCTTAACGATTGGGCCCTTACTTGTGGATATACGAAAGGACGAAGCTTAAGAAAACGGATACGGATATGGAAAAGACAAGAAAACCCTTTAATGCAAAATTGTTTTACAGACGGACCTTTCTGATTGTGTACGATATCATCAGCATTATTCTGGCCAGCTATATGGCGATTCTGCTGCGGTATGATTTTCGTGTGGATTCTGTTCCGAAATATTTCAGACAGTCGATCGACCGCATGCTGCCTCTCAACATTGTGCTGACTATGGTGATTTTTTACTTTTTTCATCTATACAGCAGTCTGTGGGCGTTTGCGGGAGAGACGGAGCTGCAGAATATTGCGTTGGCCTGTGCAATCTCGGCTGCAGTGGACGGTATCGGTCTGGAGTTTTTTAAAACGAGCACCTATCAGGCGGTGCCGAGGACCTATTATCTGCTCTATCTGTTTTCTTTGCTCACCTGTATTTTTGCCAGCCGTTTTTCCTATCGTTTTTTTCGTAGCCTGAAGCATAAGAAACAAAATAAAAACAATCGAATTTCCGTCATGGTGATCGGCGCGGGAGAGGCAGGCAATGTGATCATCAAGGAGATCGTGAACAGTAATTTCTCCACCATGGTCATCAAGTGTATCATTGATGATGACAAGGGAAAATGGGGCAGATATATTCAGGGCATTAAGGTGGTCGGCGGCCGGGACAAGATCGTGGAATGCGCGGATCTCTATGAGGTGGACGAGATCATTGTGGCGCTTCCCTCTGCCAGCAGAGCCCATATCCGTGAGATTTTGGAGATCTGTAAGGACACGAACTGCAAGCTCCGTTCCCTGCCGGGCATGTATCAGCTGGTAAACGGTGAAGTGAATGTCAGCAAGCTGCGCGATGTGGAGGTGGAGGATCTGCTGGGCAGAGACCCTATCAGCGTGGATCTGGATTCAATTCTGGGGTATGTGCAGGACAAGGTGGTGCTGGTCACCGGCGGCGGCGGTTCCATCGGCAGTGAGCTGTGCAGACAGATTGCGACCCATAAGCCCAAACAGTTGGTGATCGTGGATATTTACGAAAATTCTGTCTACGATGTGCAGCAGGAGTTACTGCAAAAGTATCCGGAGTTGGATCTGGTAGTGCTGATCGCCTCAGTGCGCAACACCAACAGAATGAACTATATTTTTAATAAATATAAACCAAATATCGTTTATCATGCGGCGGCTCACAAGCATGTGCCGCTGATGGAGGACAGCCCCACAGAGGCTATCAAAAATAATGTGTTCGGCACTTTTAAGACGGCTCAGGCGGCAGCCATGTGCGGTGTGCAGCGGTTTGTCATGATCTCCACCGACAAGGCGGTGAATCCCACGAACATTATGGGAGCCAGCAAGCGGATCTGTGAGATGATCATCCAGACCTTTGACAAGCACTATGAGACGGAATTTGTGGCGGTGCGTTTCGGCAACGTGCTGGGCAGCAACGGCAGTGTGATCCCGCTCTTTCGGAGACAGATTGCGGCGGGCGGACCGGTTACGGTCACCCATCCGGATATTATCCGTTATTTTATGACCATACCGGAGGCGGTATCTCTGGTACTGCAGGCCGGCGCNTACGCGAAGGGCGGCGAGATCTTCGTCCTGGATATGGGTGAACCGGTGAAAATCCTCTCATTGGCGGAAAATCTGATCAAGCTGTCGGGATACCGCGTGGGAGAGGACATCAAAATAGAATTTACGGGCCTGCGTCCGGGAGAAAAGCTCTACGAGGAGCTTCTGATGGATGAGGAGGGTATGCGGGATACCGCGAATAAGATGATCCATATCGGAAGACCGATTGAACTGGATGAGCATGAGTTCTTTGGGCAGCTCAAGGAGTTGAAGGACGAATGCCAGATCGAGAATTCGGATATCAGGCCGCTGATTCAAAAGATCGTGCCGACCTATCACTATCAGGAGGGTTAAAATCATGGACAAAAAACGGATTTATATGTCTTCCCCTACGATGCACGGGGAAGAGCAGGCATTTGTGCAGGAGGCCTTTGACACGAACTGGGTGGCACCCCTTGGCCCCAACGTGAACGCTTTCGAGAAGGAGATGGCGGAGTATACAGGCTGTGGCCATGCGGCGGCGTTGGACTCTGGTACGGCGGCGATCCATCTGGCATTAAAACTTCTGGGAGTAAAGCAGGGGGATGTGGTGTTTGTGTCGGATCTGACTTTCTCTGCGTCCTGTAATCCGATCCTATACGAAAATGCCACACCGGTGTTTATCGATGCGGAGCCGGATACCTGGAATATGTCACCCGCAGCGCTGCGGAGAGCCTATGAGGCNTATCCGAATCCGAAGGCGTTGATCTGTGTACATCTCTACGGCACACCGGCTAAGCTTAAGGANATCATGGAACTCTGTGATGCCCACGGTACGCCGATGATTGAGGATGCCGCGGAATCTCTGAGCAGCACCTATCAGGGAAAGCACACNGGAACCTTCGGCAAATATGGCATTTATTCTTTCAANGGCAATAAGATCATCACTACCTCTGGAGGCGGTATGTTTGTGTCGGCGGATGAGGANGCGACGAAGCAGGCAACCTTTCTGGCTACCCAGGCCAGAGATCCCGCCAGACATTATCAGCATTCCCAGATCGGTTATAACTACCGCATGAGCAATGTCACGGCCGGNATCGGCAGAGGACAGCTTCTGCATCTGGAAGANCATAAGGCGAAGAAGAAGGCCATTTATGAGCAGTATCGGCAGGCTTTTGCGGACATTCCCGAGATTCAGATGAATCCTATGAACCCGGAAGGAGACGCCAACAACTGGCTCTCNTGCATGACCATTTCTGAGGGANGCGGTGTGACACCTGAACAGGTGATGGATGCGCTGGACGAGAAGTGCAATGCGGAGACCAGACCCATCTGGAAGCCGATGCATATGCAGCCGGTCTTTGCAGAGTACGANTTCTGGCCCCATTATACGGACGGCAGGAGTGTGGGTGNGGATATCTTCGCAAGAGGGCTGTGTCTGCCCAGCGATATCAAGAATACGCAGGCGGATATGGAGGAGATCATCCGGACGGTGAAGGAGCTGTTTTAGATTTGGCAAGCNGCGGACGNAATGAGATTGTTTTGCCAGAAAAATAAGGAAGGGCAAAAAATGTACGCATTTGAAGAAAAAGAGAAATCACAGATGTGCGATGAGATAGCCCACTTTTTCGGGGAAGAGTATGANCTGGAGCTGGGGATTATCGGTACGGGNAAAATATTCGANTTNTTTCAGGNNATGCTGGGAGANNGGATCTATAATAAGGCNCTGGATGATGCAAAAAAGTTTTATGAGAAGTATGCGGATAACATGGAGACGGATTATTATGCCNTGTATANAGAGNTAAGNTAAAGGGGAANTANTTATGTATAAAAGATACATGAAAAGATGTCTTGATTTTATACTNTCCCTGTGNGGNATCATNGTNCTCAGNCCTGTGCTTATCATTCTGNCAGTGNTNGTGNGNGTNAAGCTGGGNAGNCCGATCCTGTTTCANCAGGAGAGGCCGGGGAAGGATGAAAAAATATTTACTCTGTGTAAATTCCGCACCATGACGGATGCNAGGGATGAGAAGGGAGAGCTTTTACCGGACAGCGTGCGGCTNACGAAATTCGGGAAATTTCTGCGGGCCACGAGTCTGGATGAGCTGCCGGAGCTTTTTAATATCCTGAGAGGGGATATGAGTATTATCGGNCCNAGACCGNTNCTTGTCTCCTATNTGCCNTACTANACNGANNGNGANCGGCTTCGTCACANTGTGNGNCCGGGANTNACNGGACTGGCACAGGTCAGCGGGCGTAATTTCCTTGATTGGGACAGGCGNTTNCAGAANGATGTGGAGTATGTGGANCATCTGACCTTCGGNATGGATCTGAAGGTGNTNTGGNTGACGGTGCAGACAGTGCTGGGNCATACNGAGGANGTGGCGGANGANACCAANGCNGCGGAGGGCAATTTCGCGGAGATCAGAAANAAAAGGNTGGAAGAAACGGGGCGTTTAGAGGCATGAATATNTTGATATTNAGCGCGGGCACCCGCGACAAGGTGGTGCAGTATTTTAAGAANGAGCTNGAGGGCAAAGGCCGGGTGATNGCNACGGACTGCTCTAATCTGGCNCCCGCGGTGTATGAGGCNGACGCCTTTTATCTGGTGCCGCGGATCACNGNGCCGGATTATCTGGANNTNATATTNGANATTTGTNNNAANGAAAAAATAACAGGCGTTTTCTCNTTGATCGATCCGGAACTGTCTCTTCTGGCAANAGAGNNGGAGNNNTTTCTNGCNGTGGGNACNACGCCCATTGTCTCNGANTATGANNTGGTGGANACNTGNTTTGANAAGTACAGAATGTTTGAGATGCTNTGNAAAATGCAGATACCGACNGCNAAATGNTACGCNGACAAGGANGCNTTTTACCGTGCCAAAGAGCGGGGAGAGATATCCTATCCTGTNTTTGTAAAGCCTGTGCGNGGCAGNGCCAGCATTCATATCAATAAGGTNGAGAGTAANAANGAGATNGAGGTGCTGTGNGATCTCTATGATGATCTGATGATCCAGGAGTACATGGACGGGCAGGAATANGGNGCCGATGTGTATGTGGACATGCTCTCNGGNAAATGCACGGATATCTTNGTTAAAAAGAAGATNAAGATGNGGGCGGGAGAGACGGATAAGTCGGTGTCCTATAAGGANGAAAAGCTNTTNGAGATCATACGGAAATTCGCNGAGGNCTGCGGTTTCCGCGGCATGATAGACATNGATATNTTCCAGATCNACGGTACTTATTATATTTCGGAGGTCAATCCCCGGTTCGGCGGGGGCTATCCTCATGCCTACGGCTGCGGCGTGAATATGGCGGCTGCAGTGGTACGGAATCTGGACGGACAGGAGAATGAGGTGCGGATCGGGAATTATGAGGAAGGGATCTGCATGATGAAGTTTAACGAGGTGATGATACGGGATATGCGGGGAGAGGAGATTGTTCCATGAGNTNANCAAGAATGGAGAAAAGATGAGTAAGATTTTGGTGCTGACAAACTCTTCCGGCGGTCTGTACGATTTCCGGGGCGAATTTGTGGGGGAGTTATGTAAGAAATACGAGGTGTACGTGAGTATGCCCGACGATGTGAAGGAGAAAGAGCTTGTATCGCAGGGATGTCATATCATCAAGACGCCCATCAACCGCAGAGGGATCAATCCNTTAGAGGATTTGAAGTTATATCGCGCATATGGTAAGATAATGAGAGAATTAAAACCCTCACTTGTGGTGACCTACACGATCAAGCCGAACATTTACGGCGGCTTTGCCGCGAGTAGAAAAAAGATCCCTTATCTTGCCACGATCACGGGGCTGGGAGGCGCTTTTGACAGGACGGGACTTCTGCTTAAGCTGATCGTGACCATGTATCGGACAGGCTTAAAGCGGGCTGCCTGTGTGTTTTTCCAGAATGAGGAGAACCGGGGCATCTTTCAGAAGATGGGGATCGTACCGAAAAAAACGCGCATGGTCATGGGTTCCGGGGTGAGCCTTGACAGACACACCTATGAGGCTTATCCGGAGAGAGAGGAGACCCATTTTCTCTTCGTGGGCCGGGTCATGAAAGAGCGGGGCATTCTGGAGTATATCGAGGCGGCGAAGCGCCTGCACAGCGATAAGATATTTTTTGACATCATGGGTTACTGTGACGAGGACTATCAGGAGCTTTTGGATACACTGGAAAAAGAAGGCGTTATCAGGCAGATCGGATTCCAAACCCAGGTGCACGAGTATCTGGCTGCGGCCGACGCCATTGTGGTGGCCTCCTTCCATGAGGGCATGTCCAATGCGCTGATCGAGGGCGCGGCCACGGGCAGACCGGTGATTGCCTCAAATATCAGCGGTTGTCTTGAGGCCTTCGAGGATGGGGTGACAGGTTTTGGGTTTACCCCCGGGAAAGCGGAGGAGCTGATCGCGGCGATGGAAAAGTTTCTGGCGCTTTCGACACAGGAGCGGGCTGCCATGGGACGGCGCGGCAGAGAGAAGATGGAGCGGGAGTTTGACAGGAAGCTAGTGACGGCGGCCTATATGGATGAAGTGTCGCAGAATCTGCATTCTGCGACTAAAGAATGACTACGTCATTCTTTTTGAAATGATTTACGATTACAGCATCAGAGAATAGGATAAAATGTCGCAGGCATTGGAATGAACAGCCGGAAAGGAGAACAGACAGCAGATGGATTTATATGAAAAGATTGTAAGCGGAGAGGAAAAGCTTTCCTTAGTGGGTCTTGGCTACGTGGGTATGCCGATCGCAGTGGCTTTTGCGAAGAAGATTAAGGTGGTGGGCTTTGACTTAAACGAGGCGAAGATCGACTTGTATAAGAACGGCATCGACCCCACTAATGAGGTGGGTGACGAGGTGATCCGCAATACAAAGGTGGAGTTTACGGCGGATCCGAGCAGACTTAAGGAGGCGAAATTCCACATCGTGGCGGTGCCTACGCCTGTCAATGACGATCACACGCCGGATCTTTCCCCGGTGGAGGGGGCCAGCCGCATTCTGGGGCAGAATCTGACGAAGGGCTCTGTGGTGGTGTTTGAGTCTACCGTGTATCCCGGCGTCACGGAGGATATCTGTGTGCCGATCCTTGAGCGGGAGTCCGGGTTAAAATGCGGCGTGGATTTTAAGATCGGGTACTCTCCTGAGCGAATCAATCCGGGTGATAAGGTACATAGGCTGGAAACCATCACGAAGATCGTGTCGGGCATGGATGAGGAGACTCTGGAAACCATAGCGAAGGTCTATGAGCTGGTGGTGGAGGTAGGCGTCTACCGGGCGGAATCCATCAAGGTGGCAGAGGCGGCCAAGGTTATTGAGAACAGCCAGAGAGATATCAATATTGCATTTATGAATGAGCTTTCTATCATTTTCCACAAAATGGGGATCGATACCAAGGCTGTGCTGGCGGCGGCGGGGACGAAATGGAATTTTCTGCCCTTCATGCCGGGACTTGTGGGCGGTCACTGTATCGGCGTAGACCCCTATTATCTGACTTATAAGGCGGAGGAGCTGGGGTATCATTCCCAGATCATTCTTTCCGGCAGACGGATCAATGACGATATGGGAAAATATGTGGCGGAGAGTCTGGTCAAGGATCTGATCAGAGCGGACATCCCGGTGAAGCACGCCAAGGTGGCAATTCTGGGCTTTACCTTCAAGGAGAACTGTCCGGACACCAGAAACACGAAGGTGATCGATATTTACAGGGAGCTTGGGGAGTACGGGATCGAACCCATCGTGGTGGATCCTGCCGCTGATGCCGGGGAGGCGAAGCGCCTCTATGGCATTGATTTCCAGACCATGGAGGATGTGAAGGATGTGGATGCCGTGATCATAGCTGTGGCACATGAGCAGTTCCTTGCTCTTGACAGGGAGAAGATTTCTTCTTTCTTCCATCCCGGACACAGCCGCAAGGTGCTGATGGATCTGAAAGGCATTTTGAATCGTAAGGAGTATATGACAGAGGATTATCTGTATTGGAGATTGTAGGATTGAATAGAGAACGAAGGAGAGCTCTGTGCCTTTTCGCAGGGCTTCTCGTCTTTTTTCTGGGACTGCTTGCAGTCTGTGGAGTCGGAGTCTATAATGATTCCCAACAATATATCACCATGCATATTCACAGGGAACCGCTTTATCCGTTGTACCTGGCGGTGTTCAGACGGNTTCTCGGGGAGAACTATCTCACCACAGCCATGGCGGTGCAGGGACTGCTCACGGCTCTGGGGATCACGGTGCTCAGTGAATATCTGACAAGCCGGTTTGGNCTTCGTCTGTGGGAGGAACTTTTGGTGGTGGCGGTGCAGCTCGCGCCCCATCTGATCACGCGGTATGTGTCGGCATTNCACATTTTTCTGGAAAACTCGGTGATGAGNGAGGCGCTGTGCATTCCGCTGTTTACTTTTTTTGTATATTTCCTGCTGCGCATGCTCTTTGAAGACAGGAGACGNGACGCAGTGTTTGCGCTTGTGAGCGCCTATCTGCTCTCCATGACCAGAGGGCAGATGATGACCACGATCCTTCTGTGGGCGCTTGTCTATGGCATCAAGATATTGATACAGAAAAAATATCGCACGTTATTGATTGCGGCATCGATGGTGGTCCTTGTTTTTCTTTTGCGGAATCTGACGGTGCATGTGTATAATTATTTTGTCACCGGCTATTTTATGGGCAATACCTACGGACAGGTCAATACACTGACCAACGTGATCTACGCCTGTGATGAGGAGGATAGAGAGGTCTTTNCGGAAGGGGATATGGCGCAGGCGTTTTTTGACAGCTTTTATCAGAAAGCGCAGGAGCAGGGGTTGAACTATCGTTTCGCCGGGGACAGCTTTGGAGAGCGGGCCGCTTATCTGGAGGAAAACCACGANATACTGAAATTTCAGATTTTGGAGGCNGAGCTGTCGGCGTACTATTTCAGNCTGGGTAAAGTNGACTACTATGAGCAGAGCAGTATGTCCGACGAGATGGCCGGGCAGATGATCAAAAAGCTTTTGCCGGCTTGTTTCGGNCANTGGCTTTANGACTATATCCTGCTTTGCCGCAACGGTTTTGTCAGGAGTATTGCGGTGGTGCATCCGCTCGTTAATTTCGCGGCGCTCTTCCTTTATCTGGCAGCAGTGGGGCTTTCTCTGTGGCTGGCATGTGTCAAAAAGCGGTTTCAGGCGGCGGTGGTCATGGGCGTTGCACTCTTATTTATTGCTGCGAATGTTTGCGCCACATCCATTACGATCATGTGTCTGTCACGTTATATGATATACGGTTTTTCGTTGTTTTATATTGCATTCTATTTATTGATACGGGAGGTACTGAAGAGAGATGGGCTATCAGGAGATCACATTTGACAAGGACAGTATTTTTCTGGTGACGGGAGGGGCGGGCTTCATCGGCTCGAATCTCTGTGAGGCGTTGGTCGGCATGGGTTATACCGTGCGGTGTCTGGACGATCTGTCCACCGGAAAGTATGAGAATATCGAGCCCTTGGAGAAGAATGATAGATTTACCTTTATCAAGGGAGATATCCGGGATCTGGATACCTGCATGGAGGCGTGTAAGGATGTGGATTATGTGCTCAATCAGGCAGCCTGGGGCAGCGTGCCCAGAAGTATCGCGATGCCGCTTTTGTATGAGGAGATCAATATCCGCGGCACTTTGAACATGATGGAGGCAGCTCGTACAAACGGCGTCAAAAAGTTCGTCTACGCATCCAGTTCCTCCGTTTACGGGGATTCCACGGTCCTGCCGAAGAAGGAGGGACAGGAGGGAAAAGTGATCTCCCCCTATGCTCTGACGAAGAAAACAGACGAGGAGTACGGGCGGCTTTACAAGCAGCTGTACGGACTGGATACTTACGGTCTGCGTTACTTCAATGTGTTTGGCCGCAGACAGGATCCCGACGGCATGTACGCGGCGGTGATTCCGAAGTTTTTAAAACAGCTCCTGCACGGGGAGACGCCCACCATCAACGGCGACGGCAGACAGTCGCGGGATTTCACTTACATTGATAATGTGATCGAGGCGAATCTGCGCGCCTGCAAGGCGGACAGCGCGGCGGCGGGGGAGGCCTTCAATATCGGTGCGGGCGGACGGCTCTACCTGATCGATTTATATAATCATCTGTGCAAGGCGCTGGGGATAGAGGTGACCCCGAATTTCGGACCGCCGAGACCGGGAGATGTGCGGGATTCCAATGCGGATATCAGTAAGGCGAGAACGCTTTTGGGATACGATCCGGAGTACGATTTTGAAAAAGGGATCACCCTTGCCATCGACTGGTATAAAGAGTATTTGAAGTAGTTGCTGTCGGAGGACTGCGCAGTGCGCGGGATACAGAGGGACTGGTATGGAGTTTAGACTTGCCGGCTATCACATACAGATAGCAAAGGAATACAGGATCGACGGCACGATGCCGAAGATCTATAACGCAGAGGGGCAGCCGCTCGAGACATATTTTATTAAAAACAGGCATTCCAGGCATGCGCCCTTTGGGCATGAGGGNAAATATTTTTTTTGGGACAGATATAACTANGGATTGGACGTCCATTTCTATGGCTCTGAGGCGATGCTGCATACAATGGGACACCCGCTTGTCAAATATGGCATGTTGACGGAATCAAGGGTCATTGTNCCGAGAGACTATGAGATATTCCATAAGCATAAAGGANTTGAGNAAGAGTTTCAATACATTTTTACGTATGATGAAAAAATATTGAACGAATTGGANAATGCCAGATTTTATCCGATCGCGGCAGGTATCTGGAATCAAACGATGAAAGAAGGACTGTATCAGGGAAAAACAAAGGATATTTCCATTCTTTGTTCCGATAAGGTCATGTGCCCTCTGCATCAGTTCCGCCTGGAGCTTGCCAGAAAATGTAAAAGGGAAAAGCTGGCAGACACATTCGGCAGATTTGACGGAGGCGCTTATGTGAAGAGCGTTGATGAATGTCTGGATGATTTCCGGTTTTCGATCGTCATAGAAAACGATATTTCTGATTACTATTTTTCCGAGCGATTGACAAGCTGTTTTGCGGCACAGACAATACCGGTTTATTTGGGAGCGCGGAAAATTTCTCAGTATTTTAACCCGGAGGGCATTATCTTTCTTCAGGATACGGATCTGACACATGCCGCACAGATCCTTGCGCAGTGTACGAAAGAAGCCTATGAAGAAAGGCTGTCTGCTGTTCTGGATAACTACAGGCGTGTGCAGGAGTATGTGAATATGCAGGATTATCTCTATGAGCACTATCTGATGAAAAAATAAGGATGGGAGAGCTATGAAATATAAAGTGGTCGTGTTCGGAGTGAAGGATACCTCCGAGAATATCATCAATTTTATCAGGGAGGAGATATGCCCCGTGGATCTGGTCATCACGATCAGTCCGGAGGTGACGAAGAAAAATCAGGTGTCCGGCTACAAGGGTCTGTCCATCCTGACAGAAAAATATGGCATTCCCGTGCATGAGGCGGACAGCTATTTCCTGACAGACGAAAAGACGCAGAAGTTTATGCAGGAGAATGAGTTTGATATCGGTATTTCCATGGGATGGCAGCGACTTATGCCGAAATCGGTGTTGGACTGCTTTAAGCACGGCGTTTACGGCTTTCACGGCAACAGCGGCTATCTGCCCTTCGGGAGAGGGCGCTCCCCCTTAAACTGGTCTGTTATTTTGGGAGATACCCGGTTCAATCTGAATCTTTTCCGCTATGATGAGAAGGCGGACAGCCCGAATGTGTTTGCTACGGAGATGTTCTCTATCACGCCCCACGATGACATCCGCACGGCCCAGTATAAGAATATGATCTGTTCGAAACGCCTGATCCGTAAGCTTTTGGCGGCTTACGAGAGCGGACACATCGAGATCAGAACGGATTCTAAGGATTTTGATTCCTGGTATGAGAAGCGGACGGCGGCNGACGGGAAAATAGACTTCCATAAAAGAACACGTGATATTTATAACTTGATCCGNGGAGTGGCTGCACCCTTTCCGGGAGCCTTTGCCCTGTGCCGGGAGGCGGAAGTGCGGATCTGGGAGGCGCATCCCTTCGATGAGATGATCGATTTTTCNGAATATGCGCCGGGAGAGGTGATCGACGTCTTTGACGGCAAGCCTGTGGTGCGGACAGTGGACGGATCGCTTCTGATCGACCGCTATGAGAGCAGTCTTTCGCTTGACAAGGGGGATGTGCTGGAATGACAAAACCGATACATGTACTGCACGTACTCGGCGGTGTGGGACTTGGCGGCGCGGAGAGCCGTATCATGGATCTCTACCGGCAGATGGACAGAGACGAGATTCAGTTTGATTTTTTGGTGCATTCTGCAGATGCGAATGCCAGAAAACCGGAGTTTTACGACGAGGAGATTCAGGCTTTGGGAGGGCATATTTATGTGCTCCCCAAATTTAAGGTATATAATTACTTTTCTTACAGGAGAGCTGTGCAGGCTTTTTTTACTGCGCACCCGGAGTTTCGGGTGGTGCAGGGGCATATGACCAGCACGGCGGGGATCTATCTTCCCATTGCCAAGAAGGCCGGGGTGCCCGTCACGGTGGCCCACGCCAGAAACGCGGGCGTAGTGAAGGGGCCAAAGGGGCTTGCCACAAAATTTTTCAGACGGGGACTTGCAAAAAAGGCGGACCGTTGTTTTGCCTGCTCTACTCTGGCGGGTGAGGATGTGTTCGGCAAGGCGGCTATGGAGGCAGGAGAGGTTAAGATCATCCACAATGCCATCGATGTAAGCCGTTTCACCTATGATGAGAAG
The DNA here is from genome assembly GCA_014804565.1 of Lachnospiraceae bacterium. Lineage (GTDB taxonomy): Bacteria > Bacillota > Clostridia > Lachnospirales > Lachnospiraceae > UBA3282. The sequence continues at coordinate 8,806 of JAAUZN010000036.1, read as the reverse complement.
GTGCGGGGCGAGATGCGGGCGCAGCTTGGCCTCTCGGAACATCTGGTACTGGGGCATGTGGGCCGGTTTGAATATCAGAAAAACCATCCTTATCTGTTAGATGTGTTCGCGGCAGTCTGCAAAGAAAGAGCCGATGCGGCGCTGCTTCTTCTGGGTGATGGTGTGGACAGGCCTGCTATGGAGGAAAANTGCAAAGAGCTGGGAATCGCCGATAAAGTACGATTTCTGGGGAACCGCAAGGACGCGGAGCGATATTATCAGGCCATGGATCTGTTTCTGCTTCCTTCCTTTTTCGAGGGACTGCCGGGAGTGCTGGTGGAGGCNCAGGCGGCGGGGCTTNCATGTATCGTGTCGGATACTGTCACGAAGGAGGCNCAGGCTACGGATCTTGTGACNTATCTCAGCATAGAAGGACCGGCCGAGGTCTGGGCGCNGGAGATATTGAAACAGGCGGACTATGTACGCCGGGACACGGCGAAAGAGCTGAAAGCGGCAGGATTCGACGTGCGCAGCCAGGCAGAGGGCTATCGGAGGTTCTATTTAGGATGAAGAAATTGTTATTGATCGCACCTTCCCTGCACCAGGGCGGGGCAGAAAAGGTGTGCGCCATGACGGCGAGGCTTTTGCAGCCTTATTTTGAGGTGCAGATCGCCATCTTTGATTCCAGAAACATAGATTTTGATGTGGCGGGGACGCCGGTGTCGGATCTGGGACTGCCCAGCCGGCCGGGAAAGCTTGCCAAGATCCTGAATGTATTCCGGCGGGCATTTAAGCTGGCGCGCCTTAAAAAACGAGAGCAGATCGATATCGCTTACAGCTTTGGCCCTACGGCGAATCTGGCCAANGTCTTTTCCGGNGGNCTTTTTTCGAGAAAAGGGGCGAAGCTTTGGCTGGGAGTCAGAAGCTACATGGATATGGACAGCTCCTGGCTCTGGCTGTTTTGCAGGCGCGCCGACAGGCTTGTGTGCTGTTCGGAAACGCTGCGGGGCATGATCGCGGAGAAATATAAATGTGACAATACCTGTACCCTGATAGCGGCTTTTGATATTCCGGAGATCCGCTCTCTTTCGGAGGCGGAGGAACCCGTGCTGCCGTGGCAGGAGGGCAGAATGATCGTCTCCATGGGACGTGAGGATGTNGTGAAGGGATATTGGCATCTGTTAAAAATTTTTGCACTGGTGCATCAGTCCCTTCCGGACACGAAACTGCTTATTATCGGCAAAGGAGAGTTTACGGAGTACCGCCAGCTGGCAAAGGATTTACAGATCGAGGATGCGGTGTGTTTTACGGGGCTTCAGAGGAATCCCTATCCCTATCTGAAAAAGGGCCGTCTTTATCTGCTCACCTCNTATTTCGAGGGCTTTCCCAATGCGCTGGTGGAGGCTATGGCGTTGGGNCTCGTGGCGGTGGCTACGGACTGTATGACGGGGCCGGCGGAGATCTTTGAGGGCGGCTACGGGGTTCTGGTGCCCAATATGACGCAGGAGCCGGATATGGATGCTTCCCACATCGAGGAGGAAGAGCGGCGTACGGCGGCGCGGGTGGCGGAACTTCTGCAAAACGAGGAGGAGATGGCGCGCTACAGCAGGCTTTCGGTGGAGCGTGCCGCGGTCTATTCCAAGGAGGAATACATACGGAAGATTCGAGANTGGTCTGTCGACTGAAATAGTCAAANCANGNGTGCAGAAGGAGAGAGAAACATGGTGCACAAGATTGCCTTTCATTTGAACTGCCTGGAGCAGGGCGGCGCGGAGCGGGTCGTTTCCAATCTGGCTAACCGTTTTGCAGCGGNGGGCTATGAGGTTCTTATCGCCACNGAGTGGCAGGGAGAGGACGAATTTCAGGTGGACGACAGGGTGCGGCGTGTGCATGTGGGTCTGCGAGACGGCGACGAAAAGAAGAACCGTCTGACGAAGTTTTTCCTCCGGATCAAGTACTTGAACCGGTTTTTGAAAGAGGAAAAGCCGGATGTTCTGATCCCTTTTGCCAGAATGGCATTGTACCGCGGGTTGACAGCGGCATTTTTTATCAAGCTTCCGGTGATCATTTCGATACGGACCGATCCGACGGGACATTACGACATGCCCATCGATAAGGTACAGATACCGATTCTCTTTCCCAGAGCGGACGGCTGTGTGTTTCAGACGGAAGGGGCGCGGGAGTTCTTTGCTCCCAGACTGCAGAAGAATTCCCGCATTATCTTAAATCCGTTGAATCCGAAGTACATCGGCGTACCGGAGCCGGAAAAACGGATAAAGACGGTGGTGCAGTCGGGCAGGCTGGTAGACTTTAAGAATCAGGAGATGCTGATCCGGGCCTTTCATGAGGTGCATAAAAAGCATCCGGATTATGATCTGAAAATATATGGCGGAGACAGCAGAGACGGGACGAAAGAACTTTTGGAGCGCACCATCGATGAGCTGCAGGCGCAGGATTATGTGCATTTGATGGGAAGCAGCGACAGACTGGAGAAGGAGCTTGCCGATGCGGCGCTGTTTGCTTTCAGCTCGGATTGGGAGGGACTTCCCAATGCGCTGATGGAGGCTATGGCTCTGGGACTGCCCATTGTGGCGACGGATTGTCCCTGCGGCGGCCCCCGCACGATCATGACTCATGAGGTGGATGGCCTGCTTGTTCCCATTAAAGACCAGAAGGCTATGGAGGCGGGAATCAACCGCCTGATCGAGGATCCGGAGCTGGCAGAGCGGCTGGGACGCAAAGCGCGCGATATCGCTGAAAAAGCCAATGATGAAGCGGTTTACGGACAGTGGCGGGAATATATTGACGAGGTGTACGAGACTTATTACAGGAAGCACGGCAGATGAGACAGACAGATCCGCTGTCCGAAAGAGGGAAGGAAGAAATGGTGGAAGCACAGAGAGATAAAGGGATAAGACGGCCCACGCGGCGGGAGCTCCTGCTCCTGCTTCCCTTTGCGTTCTCCTATGCCTTTTTTATCGTGCTGGGAGACTGGCAGAGATCGGCTCCTTACAGCAATCTGCAGAATATGGGCCGGCTTCTGCTCTGGATGCTCCTGAGCTATGGCGTTTTGCTTCTTTTCTGCTTTCTTTTGGATAATCGGAAATGTCTTTTTACGGGAGCAGAGAGGCAGGGGCATTGGTGGATCTGGTTTCTTTTTTTCCTGCTCTGTCTATTGTGCTATCTGCCCTATTATCTGATGTATTTTCCCACCTGGCTGAATAACGATGCGGTGTGGCAGATGGAGCAGGCACTGGGGCTTGCGGCGCGGTCGAATCACCATCCCTATTTTCACACACTGCTCATGAAGGTTTTTCTGACGGTGGGCCTTTGGCTGTTTGACACCTATACGGCGGCGGTGGCGTTTTACACCTTTTTTCAGATGGCGCTTGTGGCGGCGGTATTCGGTTTATATCTGTATCTTATGTACCGGAAGGGCACCCGGCTCTTATGGCTTGTTCTCGCGGTAGTTTTTTATGCCTTTCTTCCGGTCAATGGCATGCTCAGCATCTGCATGGGGAAGGATGCCTGGTTTACGGCGGCCTTTCTGCTCTTTGTGTGGGCGGTTTGGGGNTGTTCTTTGACGGAAACGGCGAAGAAAAAACAATGGGTGTTATTTTATGTGACGGGATTGGCGGTCTGTCTGCTGCGCAGCAACGGCATCTTTGTTTTTCTGGGAACGGTCTTTTTCCTGATCCTGTCCGGATGGAGCCGTAGGATGCTTTTCAGTGTGGCTGTGGTGCTACTTTCTTATCTGCTCTGGCAGGGACCGATTTTACATGGCCTGCAGGTGGAACCGCCGGACACCATCGAGAGCCTTGCCATGCCGACCCAGCATTTGTTATGCGCTTATGTCAGAGGAGGGAGTCTGACGGAGGAGGAAGTGGCTATGCTGGAGGCGGTGGTGCCGCTTGCGGAGATCGACGAGTATTACAATCCCTATCTGTTTGACATGACAAAGAATTACATACGGGAACACGGTGACCAGGAGGTCATTGCGAAAAACCGGGGAGCCTACGCGAAACTCTGGCTCAGGGTAGGACTTCGCAATCCCATGCTGTATCTGGAGGCGGAGATCCGGCAGACTGCGGGCTACTACGCCCTGCATACGCCCCATGACCAGTATCTTTACACAGAGTATTATATGGTGGACAATCCTTTTGGGATCGAGACAGAGAGGAAGGTTTTTTCCTATGATGCCAGTCTTGCCATGAGTGAATTTTTACAGCGGTTTCAAGCGCTCTATAATCGGGTGTGGAGTCTGGGAGCCAACACCTGGCTTCTGCTGCTGGGCTTGGCTTACACCCTGTATCGCAGGAAGAATGCACTTGTCTATGTACCCTGCCTGATGCTTTTGGGGAGTCTGCTTCTGGCAACGCCAGTTTATAATGAATTTCGTTACGCCTACGGCGTGTTTGCAGCGCTGCCGTTTTTGCTTGCTTACAGCTTTGGCCAGAAGGCAGATGAGAAGACGGACAGAGAGGAAGGGACACAAGCATGAAAAAATGGTACAGACCGGCGCTCTTTCTTCTGCCGGTGCTTCTTTTCATAGGGATCGTGAACTGGTATGTGGATTCCTACGCGCTGCTGCGTGTCACTTATGATGATATCGCGGCACAGATGGCGGCGGGAAAAAACGTGGAGGGCCTGGAGGAATCCGATTATAACGACAGGAATCTGGTGGCTGCCCGCCTGAGCAGCCAGGAGGAGCCGTTTCAGACAATGATTCTGGGNTCCAGCAGGGTGTATACCTTCGACCATACCATGTTTGANACGGATTCNTTTTACAATGCNGGGCTGTCGGAGGCCACGATCTATGATCTGATGGCGGTGGCGGGTATTNTGTTTAGNCAGGATAAGCTGCCGGAGACTGTGGTGATCGGNGTGGANCCTTTTCTNTTTAACANAAGCCATGACAATGANAAATGGAAAGAANTGCAGTCTTATGCNNACTATATGGNNCTTNTNATNGNCGNAAAGNTNANCGAGGATTNTNCGCNTCCGTCAAAGGANACGGGNAGGGAGCTTCCCAAAANGCTTTCNCTGGATTATTTNCGNTANAATGTNACNCTGCTNCCNGNAAANAAACGGTTNNCNGTCTCNTATACGGAGGATTGGGANACGGAGGGATATCTCAANCNTTCTGACGGTAGTGTCAGTTATCAGCGGGAACTTCGNGAGGTGAGNGCGGAGNAAGTGGAGGAGATGACNAGGCAGGCCATGGAGGAGCATGTGGTCTACCGCATGACNGACTATCATGAGATNGATGANGANCATTTTCTGGCGGNTTTCNNNGCTGATNGNCCANCTNCAGGGNGCGGGCGTGGAGGTCATTTTATACTTGCCACCCTATTCGCCCATGATGTATAATTACATAGAATCTGAGGAGGCCTTTCANATCACGCTGGAGGTNGAGGAANAGCTGAAAGAACTGGCGGAANANANNGGNATTGCGCTCTATGGTTCCTATGATCCGGCGGGATGCGGCNTCGAGATGACAGATTTGTATGATGTGTACCATGTGAAGACAGAGAANACGGCGGATACTTANTATCCNGTGATTGCGGCGCCGTAATGCGAGGCGTGTCATNGCAGTAAACTGCTGTGACATGGAGGAAAGAAATGAAAGCGAATGTTACCTACTGGCTGGATGAGACGGCGAAGCGTTTTCCGGATAAGACGGCCTATGCGGATGCAAAGAAGGAGATCTCCTTTGGGGAACTCAGACATCAGGCACGGGCGATCGCCTGTGAGCTGACGGAGAAGGGTCTGTTTAAAAAGCCTGTGGCTGTTTTTCTGGAAAAGGGAGTGGACGTGCTCACCTCCTTCATGGGGGCGGCCTACAGTTGTAATTTCTATTCTCCCATTGATGTGGACATGCCGGGAAGCCGTGTCAATAAGATCCTGGAGGTTCTGGAACCGGCGGTGGTCATCACCACGGCATCTCTTCGGGAGGTTTTTTCACAGTATGAGTATCAGGGCGAATTTCTTCTGTTGGAAGAGATTTTATCGTCCGAAAAACTGGATACCGAAAAGGAGGCGGCGTTGGAAGCAGCCAGAAAGCGGGGGATTGATACGGATCTTCTGTATGTGCTCTTTACCTCCGGCTCCACAGGTGTGCCCAAAGGCGTGACGATCAATCACCGGGCTGTGATCGACTATATCGACTGGGTGACGGAGACCTTTGAGATCACGGAGCAGGACAGCTTCGGCAATCAGGCGCCTTTTTACTTTGATAATTCCATTCTGGATATTTACAGCACCTTGAAAACGGGGGCGACTACCTATATTATTCCGAAAAATCTTTTTGCCCAGCCGGTGCCTTTGCTTGAGTACCTGCGGGAGAAGAAAATTAACACGATTTTCTGGGTGCCTTCGGCGCTTATTGTGGTGGCGAAGCTCAAGGCGTTCCGCAACGTGGATCTGTCGGATACTCTGCGGCAGGTGCTTTTCTGCGGCGAGGTGATGCCCAACAAGCAGCTTAACGTGTGGCGTAAGTTTTTGCCGAATGTTTTGTACGCGAATCTCTATGGCCCCACGGAGATCACCGACGCCTGTACCTATTATATAGTAGACCGTGAATTTACAGACGAGGAGCCGCTCCCCATCGGCAGGCCGATGCCGAATACGGATATTCTGGTCTTAAATGAGAAGGATGAGCCGGTGACCGGGGAGGAGCCGGGGGAGCTCTGCGTCAGGGGGACGTCCCTGTCTATGGGCTATTATAAGAACCCGGAAAAGACCAGGGAGGCCTTTGTGCAGAATCCCCTGAATCAGGCGGTGCCGGAGCAGATCTACCGGACGGGAGACATCGTTAAATATAACGAGTACGGAGAGATCATCTACCTTTCCCGGAAGGATTTTCAGATCAAGCACATGGGACACCGGATCGAGCTGGGAGAGATCGAGACGGCAGTCTCCTCCCTTGAGGAAATCACGCTGTGCTGCTGTCTGTATGACGAGAAACGCCATAAGATCGTGCTTTTTATCGAGGAGGCGCTGGAGAAAGCGTACATCAACGAAAAGATATCCCATCTGGTGCCGGAGTATATGCTGCCGGACAAGGTGATCACGGTAGAAAAAATGCCTATCAATGCCAACGGTAAGATTGACCGGGTGAAATTAAAGGATTACATACAATAAAAACGAGCGTTATTAAATGGAGCAGTATGAAGACAGATTTTCGCAGGGTCGTGGTGATCGGTTATGGAAAAGCGACCGGGAATATACTGAAATATGTGGATGAAAAAAAGACGGACTACGGCTACTCGCTGGAGTTCATAGAACATGAGCCCCACGCCTTAAGCGTCACCGGACAGATATGTAAAGAGCGGGGAATTCACTATGCAAGCATCCCGGATAAAAAGGAGCTTGGCGAATATCTTGGCGGGATCACGGAAAAAACCCTGATTCTCTCCGCCAGCAATAATTTCCTGTTTCCGGCCTCTTTGGTGGAGCGGGAGAATATTACCATCATCAATTTTCACAATGCCCTTCTGCCGGACTATCCCGGAAGAAACGCTCCAAGCTGGGTGATCTATCATGGAGAGGCACAGACAGGCATCACCTGGCATTATGTGACGGCGGGCGTGGATGAGGGCAGCATTATCATACAGAAGACCTGCGAGATCGGCCCGGACATGAAGGCGTATGAGCTGACGGAGCGGCTGATGGATCTGGCCTGCGAGGGATTTTATGAGTGTTTTGCGGCGGTGCTTGCAAAAAGCGTCCAGGCAAGACCCCAGCAGTTTTCACCGGACCGCAGAATGTATCGCTCTACTCAGGTGCCGGGGGACGGCTTTCTGGATTTAAAAAAGGAGCCGGAAGAGCTGTATCGGCTGCTGCGCAGTGTGGATTACGGGAAAAGCGATATTTTTCCGCCGCTGCAGACGCTGGTCGATGGAGCGCGTGCGGAGGTGCTGCGGTATCGCAAGATTGCGCCGGAAAAGCGGAAGGACGAGGAAAAAATGCTGTATCTGTCCCTTGCGGACGGGAATCTGCTGAAAATTAAGTATCGACTGAAAGGATAACTGCATTATGGAAGAAAAGGTATTAGAAATTCTGGAAGAGTATTGTGAGGAGGCCATCAGCTACACGGGCGACAATATGATGGAGGAGGGGATCATAGACTCCTTCACCGTCATCAATATCGTGAGCGAATTGGAGGATGCATTCGATATTGAGGTAGATGCCAAGTATGTGGTGGCGGAGAATTTCAGGAATAAAGAGGCGATCATAGACCTGGTAAAACGCCTGGTGGAGGAATAAATGCAATTTCTGTCAAGTAGTTTTGTGATATTGTGGGTGATTTCCTTCGCCCTCTACTACCTGGTGCCACAGAAGCGGCAGTGGGTGGTTTTGTCTGTGGCCAGTGCTCTGTTTTACGTGATCGGTACGGGCGGAATCCCGGTGGGAATCCTGCTTACCGGGGTGAGTACCTGGCTTTGCGGGATGTACCTGAAGGACAGCTTTGTTAAGCAGGCGCAGGCGCTTGCGGAGTGTGCGGAAAAAGAGAAGAAAAAGTCGGTGAAGCTGGGATTTGAGAGGCGCAGAAAACGCGCTCAAATCCTTTCTTTTGTGTTGAATTTAGGGCTTTTACTCGGCACAAAATATATGGTGGTGCTTCTGCCGTTTATGCAGAGAGCCGGACTGACAACCCTGCGCAGCGATGCCTTTTTTGCCAGAGTGGTGATGCCTCTCGGCGTTTCCTTTTATACGCTGACGGCCATCGGCTATCTGGTGGATGTGGGACGGGAGCAGTGCGAGGCGGAGGAAAATCCGGTAAAATTAGTATTGTTTCTTTCTTATTTTCCGTCTGTCAACCAGG
>JAAUZN010000035.1 GCA_014804565.1 Lachnospiraceae bacterium | reverse complement strand
ACAGCTTCCGGATTCCGCTGCTCTAAAAACTTCATGATCATAGCATGGTCTTCATATGCATCTTTCGCAATAATATGAAGATTATGATCCAAGTCAAAGGTCTTTTCTATCGTTGCAGTCAATACTGGCAAAAACTGTCCGATAAACTCATTATGAGATGCTTTAATAAGCGCTCCATGAAAGGCAATCTCCGATTCTATTCTCTGTTCACCTGTATGGCTTTTTTTCAAATATTTTTGACATTGTTCCCCTAATTTTAATATATACGCAATTTCTTCATCGCTGGCTCTTATACATGCCAAAGCTGCTGCTTCAGGTTCAAAAATCATCCTTGTTTCATATAAATCCCGCAAGGTCACTTTTTTGCTGCTTATTTCCTGCAGATCAATCCCACTATCCGCATGACGCTCCAACTGCTCTACAACGAAAGTACCTTTTCCTCTTTGAACATTCAGCAATCCCTCTGATATCAGAATATGGACAGCTTCCCGAAGCGTTGTCCTGCTGACTTTTAGTTCCTTAGAAAGCACATTTTCATTTGGAAGCTTATCCCCAAACTTATATATTTTTTCTGTAAGTATCAAATCTCTCAATTTATCTGCGGTACGCTGCGCCAGACTTTCTTCCTGCATATACTTATTCCCTTTCTGGTATGTACTTCCGCCATTTTCCTTAATTTACTGAGACAAGTATATCATTAAACTATTGATCATGCAAATAATCCAATCACATTAACGCTCAAAAAATTTACAATTTTGAAAACATTTACATTTTATTTCGTAATTCCCATAAATGCATAAGTTATGCCTCGCCGTCCGCCATTTCCTTAAATCCGGCTTACCGGCATCTTGGTGAACCATCCATGAGAGCCCAACGGGTTTATACAAAATATATATTTATTGTATACAGCCATACAATGTGTGTCAAGATTCGAAGATTATGATATCTTGCGTTCCTCGGCTTTTTTTTGGTTGAGCAGCTTCTTTTTGCGGTTCTGCAACTACCTTATTTCTTCCACGGCTTTTGCAATCTGCTCGTTGATGTTCCCCATGCGTTTCCCTCCTTTCTGCGCTTACGCTGTTGTTAGGATATTTGTGTAAAAGAAAAAGACATCTCCGTTATTTGAAAATGCCTTTTTNAGATATACAACTATTTAATTTCCTTTAGCTCTGACATGAGCTTTATTNCGTCCTGCAATCCCAACTCATAGGCAACTGAGCCGTATGTTGCGCCGCATTCATTGGCGGCTGAAATTGCCCTGTCAACAATGGCTTTCTGTTCTTTGCTTAGACTTGCCTTGTCCAGTTCTTCAAATGCTTTGTCCTGCCGTTTCAGCGTTTCTTGGTAGGCACTGCTTTTTTCAACTGTTACTAAACCTTACTTTCTATTCTTGATAGATTGTTTGTACCAACTGCTGCCAATGTTTTTAACTGCTGTACTACAAGTTCTCTTAACAATAACATTCTTTCCTTCTGGGATTTTCCCTGTTTAATCAGTATGGCATTATAGCTTTCAAGATTTGCAAGTACCAAAAGTTCGTTGATTGACGCATAATCCCTCATATTACCATTTTTATCAGCATTTGCTTCCCGCCACTCTTTAGCTGTTTCTCCAAATAAAACAACATTGAGCATATCGTCTTCATCTGCATATGTAAAAGACACCTGCTTNGCTGTAAGTTCTTGCGGCAACAGATTTTCTTTTATTGCATCTGTATGGATTCTGTAATTCAGCTTGGATATTTCACGATTAAGGTTCCAATTTAATGATAACCTACTGGTTTCATCTGGCTTCAACCGCTTATAATCTTTTATAATATATAGTTTAAATTCTGNAGAAATCCATGATGCAAACTCAAAAGCAATATCGGAATGTGCGTATGTCCCACCATATCTCCCTGACTTTGATATAATGCCAATGGCATTCGTACTCTCAATCCATTTTTNGGGCGACATGGTAAATGCGTTTGCGCCGGNTTGGTTTTTAAACCCCTCGAATTCGATGGGTTTAAAATCAGAATTATGCAACATTTCCCACAGTCCTAAAAATTCAATCACATCTCTTCCCCGCATCCAATTCTGAATAACTGCCGTAGGATCATCACTTTTATATTTTGCAATATCTGTAAGCGAAATAAATTCATTTTGAAAATCTTCGGTATAAATGCTTATATCAATGCCTTTCGCCTTAATAATATCTTTAACANTTTTTGCCATTGTTTTACATCACTCGGAGTCCATCTACTTTTTCCTTCATACTTTTCCCGACTCCATATCTCTGCACATTTTATATCACACTTCCGAAAGTTTTCTCTTCTGATTTCGTTCATATTTTCTATACTAACTGTTACATTTGTGCATACACTAAAATCAGGTATGAGATATATTTTCTTTAACATCTCCACCACATCCTCAAGCGTTCTTGTTTCAGTGCTGTTCATTGCCAGTCTTACATAAGTCTTGATCTCTCCTTTTATCTGTTCTTTTTTCGTTTCAAGAATATAATCTGCCGCACTTTTTAACTGTGCGACAGATTTGCAGTAACTGTAATTCACATTGACATTTCCATAAACCTCTGCCATAGACCATATCCACTCTGCATTGGGACAACAGCATACCAGGCCGGCACGTAAACAGGAACAGGAAGAGATATCCTGACTGCAATTCAGATCCCCTTGATTTTTATTTATATTATAAATATAATATAAATATGAATGGCATAAAATTTGAATGGGATAATAATAAAGCACAGGCAAATATTGAAAAACATGGCATCACTTTTAACGAGGCAAGCACTGTTTTTTCAGACGAAAATGCTGATCGTCTGCCACTATATGATATTAAAGCCTTAAATCCCAGAAAAAACCCTTATGCGAAAAAAATTAAAAAACCTGTTACGATGAATTACTATCTGGACGACTGCGTAAGGCAGTAGAAGAAACTACGGTTTGTAGGCGATTCTGAATCTACCAGTATATAAATTATTATGCTTGTTTCTTTCTGTCACTATAAATAATCGCTGTAAACACAAGAAAAAGCAATAAAATAGATGCTGTCACCGTGATCCACGGATTACGGACAAATCCAGCTACCAGATAACCGGCAAAGCATACCGCAGCCACTAAAGTCGCATAGGGCAGCTGGGTTTCAACATGCTTCAGATGCTCACACTGTGCCCCAGTGGATGCCAGAATGGTAGTATCAGAAATCGGAGAGCAGTGATCCCCGTATACGGAACCTGCCANAGTGGCTCCCAAAGCCGGAATCAATACGGCTGCGCCTTCTGTTCCAACGCAGATCATGGACACAATAGGAAGCAGGATTCCAAAGGTACCCCATGCTGTCCCCATNGAAAAGGANAGGAACGCCGCCACGGCAAATACGATAGCNGGCAGNAAACTGAANGAAAGGTTGGCNGTTGTCACAAAATTGCTGACAAACAGCCCTGTTCCGATCATTTCCCGGCANACTCCCCCNAGNGCCCATGCCAGGATCAAAATCAGCAACGCCGGAATCATGGTCTTTATGCCNTCAACTANCCCTGNCATNAATTCCCGCAGCCCCATAAGCTTCCGCGGTACATACATGACCATCGCTNNNANCAACGCCGCAAATGTGCCCAANGTAAGTCCTGCGGTAGGATTTTCNCCNATGGCTTCNGCNAAGGAANNTCCTTCAAAATAACCGCCTACATAAGCCATTCCCAAAATGGAGCAGACAATCAGAGTCAGAATCGGCACCACCANATCCGGTACTGTACCATTTTTTACTCCGGNATCCTCCTTTTGCGCCTCCATATCTTCTANGNTCTGGCTTTCCTCTGCNTTTTTCATGGGACCAAAATCAAAATCAGTTATACTCAGGAAAAACACCATGACAATCGTTAGAATCGCGTACAGNTTATAGGGTATGGTCCGGATAAAGGCATTCAGCCCGCCTGCTTCCTCCACTTCCGAAGCNACCGCTACCGCCCAGCTGGAAATCGGCGCAATAATACAGACAGGCGCCGCNGTGGCATCAAGCAGATAAGCCAGTTTCTCCCTTGAGACCTTGCACTTATCCGTAATCGGGCGCATGACNGTTCCCACTGTAAGGCAGTTAAAGCCATCATCCACAAAGATCATGAGTCCCAGCAAAAATGCNGCCAGCTTGGCGCTNACCTTATTTTTAATCCTTTTCCCNGCCCATTGCCCATAGGCATTGGANCCTCCCGACCTGGTTACCACAACTACCAGNGAACCCAGAAGCACCANGAAAATAATCATATATCCNTTTTCNCCGATTTTTGCCGCTATCATGTCAAAAGNGNAGGTAACNGCCTGTAAAANNTTCCCTCCTGTCGAGACNCAGTATACGAGCATGCCTGTCAACACTCCCAGAAAAAGGGAAGAATATACCTCTTTGCTGATCAATGCCAGAGTAATTGCAATCAGCGGAGGCAAAAGGGACAACCANCCCGCCTCTATCATTTCCAGATTCATATGCAGTCTCTCCTACTGTTTTTTGCTATCTCCATCCTATTTTCCCTGTTATATTTCATGAAATTCGATCTACTCATCTACCATCACCAACTCATAAGTGCGACTGCCCAGTCCAATCTCTTCCGCATGCTCTAATGTATGCAGGCCATTTCTTGATTCAATACGGCTCACCAATGATGCGCCATCGCCGTCCTTCTGCTCATAGATCAAATCAATACATGCCTGATCCAGCGCCACCGGATCAACGGAGGCAAGAATACCGATATCATGCATATCCGGCTCCGCCGGATTCCCGTCACAGTCACAATCCACAGAAAGGCGGTTCATCACATTGATATAGACAATGTATTCGCCATTACCAAGATAATCTGATACAGATTTCCCCGCCTCTGCCATAGATTCCAAAAAAGCATCCTGCTCACCGCCCCACGGACTGGTAAGGCTCGTGCCGCCACTGTGAATCCAACTCTTACCCTCACTGGAACCAAGACCGATGGATATATTCTTGATCGCTCCTCCGAACCCGGCCATGGCGTGACCTTTAAAATGAGAGAGGATCAAATAAGAATCATAGTCTGCAAAAGCCGCCCCTACATAGTTTTCTGTCAGACGAGTACCTCCTTCTACCGGCAGGGCCATAGAGCCCTCTTCATCCTGAATCTGAAAATCTGCGATAGCAGTAAATCCATGATCCTCCGCCACCTGATAGTGCATGGCGGTTTCAGCTCGAGAACCACCATATGCAGTATTGCATTCTACGATCGTACCCTCGACAGACTGTACTAAATCTGCGATCAGCTCCGGTCTTAGATAATTGCTTGCAGGCGGCTCACCGGTGCTGAGCTTTACCGCCACATTGCCGAAAGGTGTCCAACCCAACGCCTCATAAACTGCCCTCAGCCCTTCCGGTGAAATATCTGTAGTCATATAAACGATTGAACCAGTAGCATCGGAAACCGATACGTTTTCTGCTGTTTCATCGTTTCCGCTCTTAGGTACTTCTGCCGATTCATCATTCTCACCCTCTGCAGTTTCTGCCTGCACACTATTCTCGTTTTCCTGCACGATTGACTCGCTGTTTTGTGCCGCTGTGTCTGAAGATGTATGGTCCGCCTCCTGTCCACATCCTGCCAATATCAATGCCAACATAAGCGTTATTGCAATTATTCTCTTCTTTGTTTTCATTCTGCCTCCTGCTATATATCCCTTTCCTATCTTAACTTTTCCGCACCGGAAGGATACTTTCTCCTTCAAATTTCTCTTTTACTTTCTCCAGAAGCTCTCTGATCGGAAGATGCTGGGGGCACGCCTGTTCACACTTTCCGCATTTTATACACTCACTGGCTTTTCCATGGTCGTTCTGCACAATGTTATTATAATATACCTGCTGACTGGAAAAGCTTCCTGTTGTACGCATGACACTGTTATATAACGCAAAATATTGAGGAATCGCGAGCTTCTTCGGGCAGCCATGAGTACAGTATTCACACGCGGTACAAGGCACGGCTGTCTGTTGATTGATAATCTCCGTCACCTTGCGAATGACCTCGTATTCTCCCTCATCCAAAGGACTGAAATTTTGAAATGTACCCGTATTATCAAGTACCTGCTCCATGGTATTCATGCCGCTGAGTACCCTGATCACCCCTTCCTGGCTGGCAGTAAAGCGAAATGCCCAGCTTGCCACAGATGCCTCCGGATGATATGCTTTCATCAACTCTTCCGCCTCTTTGGGAACATTTACCAACGTTCCTCCTTTACAGGGTTCCATGACAATCACAGGCTTCTGAAACTTATTGGCAATTTCCAGACATCTCCTTGATTGAACGTTCGGCTGTTCCCAGTCTATGTAATTGATCTGGAGTTGGATAAAATCCAGCCGGTCTCCATATTTCTCAAGGATTTCTTCTAAAAGTTCCGGCATATCATGGAATGACATTCCGACCGCCTTTATCTTTCCCTCGTCCTTTTTATGTTTGACAAAATCAAAAGCATGATATTTACAACATTTATCATATACATTATATCCCATGTTATGGAGCAGATAAAAGTCAAAGTAATCCACTCCGCAGTTTTCAAGCTGCTCAGCAAAAATAGTTCCCAAATCCTCCTCATCTTTAAAGTCCCGCAGCGGCATCTTGGTGGCAAGCAAAAAACGTTCTCTGGGATAACGATCCACCAACGCTTTTTTCACCGCTTTTTCGGCCTGATATCCATGATAAGTATAGGCCGTGTCAAAATAAGTAAATCCCTGTTCCAAGAAACAATCAAAAAGCTTCTCAATCTTTTCGTAATCAAAAGATGTCGGATCCGATGCATCCAGCACCGGCAATCTCATACAGCCAAATCCTAATTTCTGTTCTTTCATCAGTTTCATTCCTCCTCACTTTAATATGTCGAAGCTACCGCTTCTGTCATATACCACTTACCATTCCTTTTGACTGCCTTCATAGATAACTGCAGGCTCCACACATGCTTACCGCCGCCAAACACCGCCGCATTTACTCTGCTTTGTCCTACGAGCTTTGCCTGTTCTTCACTCACTGTGATCTCTATATGTTCCGTCTTTTCGGAATAATAATTTAACGTTCCGCTTGCAATATAGTCCATATATTGGCTTTTGGTCTGCCGCATCCCTGTCATATGCACTAATACAAAAGATTCATCCAGGGATTCCCCCAGCAGTTCCATATCTTTTTCAATCATCCCACGATACATCGTGTGGTAGCACTGTGTAAGCAATTCCTTATCGTCCAAAATTTCACCCCTTCTTCACACTGCAAAAATCAGCATATTTACCATGATACCGGTCAGACATGCAAACGCTGCAACAAACAAAATATAAAGTATAAAATTTTTCATGCCCAGCACAATCTTGACAGCACCAAGATTCGTTATTTTCGTTGCCGGCCCTGTGATCATAAATGCCGCGGCGCTTCCCATGCTCATGCCATCCGCCATCCATGCCTGAAGGAGCGGTATCGTTCCACCGCCACAAGCATAAAGAGGCACACCGATTGTCGCTGCCATAAGCACACCCCATGCCTCGTTACCTCCAAACAGAGAACGGACAAAATCCGCAGGCACATAGCGCTGGAACACTGCTGACAAAGCAATACCCACCAGAAAATATAATCCGGTAGCTTTCATATTCCTGCCAAGATTTTTCAAAAAACGCAATAAAACATTTGGATCCGTGTCATGGCTTTTCGGTTCCTCAAAACCGCTGAAATTGAAAAACTGTCTGCCTTTGCAAAATGTCCTTATCAACAGTCCGGCAGCAACACCGCACAGATAGCAGGAAATGATCCGCACAAATAATGCTGTAGTTCCAAGTGCGGCACTATAAATGATAAGCTGAGGATTCAGCAGAATGGAAGCCATCATAAAAGCTGCCAGCCAGTCATCCTTTATTCCGCTTTTAGAAAAAGATGCGGCAATCGGAATCGTCCCATACATGCACAACGGGGAAGCAATCCCCAGCGCACTGGCAATCCATATTCCAACAACGCCCAGCCGCTTTTCACCGAGAGAACGGAAAGTATTATGAATATGGTCTTTTAGGAATACTGATACGGCCGAACCAAGTACCATGCCCAGCACCCAGTAAGANAAAATCTGTTTGAACTGGACGCTGAAATAGTACCAGAGATAAACCGCTTCGCGCCGCAGAATCTCCAATTCACTNTTACCTCCAAATTTTAGTATCATAATTTTAGCACCAGATCACAGCGTTCCTGTATCCGGTATGTGTTAAAATACTGTTCCTCCAAGGGAATCCAACAATCACGAAAACGGGAAACTGCTTCGTTGCCGTTCCGGTTGCGAATACGCTGGATCTGCTCTTCCGGACCAATGCTCAGAAACACCCGCAAATCATAAAAATCCCATAAAACAGGATGACAGCTATAGGAACCCTCCACAACTGTAACTGCATTCTGCTCCATTCGGATCAGCGATGACAGTTCCATTTTTTGGCAATCAAACTGCCTATAGGAAAATGCCCGCCCCTGACTGAGAGGAATCATAACTTCATCACGGACTCTTTCATAATCCACATTACCTCCCGGCTCCTGCATACGCTCTCTTGTACGCTGCCTTGGCTGTAGAAAAAAATGATCCATATGGATTACATTACACCCAATTTCTTCCTTCAATAAAGCGGCCAACGTTGTCTTCCCTGCACCGCATCTCCCATCAATGGCAACCAGCAACGGTCTTTTGTTACAATTATGTATTTGCTGTAAAACCATAGAAACTGCCGATTGATCTTCCATAACTTCAATCCCTCGCTTTCTGCAGCGATTCATAAAAAAGAGTTTTCTTTCTTTTTGAATACCGGGCAATCCCTTCTGCCATATAATGCCCAATATATACAAACAGTGCCATGACCGCCAGATAATCCATGAAAAATGAGGGCAGGGGCTCCCCAAAATCGTAGAATACAAACTGAGTTCTTAAGAACATATACTCTGTAAATCCCCTTACAAAAAAAGCATACGCCCCGTATGCTGCAACAAAAGCCGCCACTATACGCGACAGCCACGTTCTCCATAATAAATCTTCGGTAATATGCATAACTCTCCGGACCATTCCGAGAACCATACCCCAATGGAGTCCAAGATGCAGGCACATCAGCACAAATCCCCAATAAGAGGCAAGCAAATGTATGAGCCTCGCAGAAGCGGCCCCTGACCGAAAATGGATAAAATGAAAGGTATGCTTTGCCATTATGATCCCGCTAACCGGCAATGTAACCATAATTATGACTAACAACAGATTGACTCCTGCGCTCAATATCCGCATAGGCAGATAAGGCCCTCTTACAAGATTTTTATACCAGCGCCAGTTGAAGGCATGATGTATGATAAATAGTAAAAACATTACTATGCCCAGCCACTCATGGACAGCTTCCCCAACCAACGAATAGGCCATCAGTATAGGAAGCAGTATGGTCATAGCAATGTCTGTTGCCATTCTGATATTTCTTTTAGCTGACATAGTTTTTCCTTCTCTTATTCCAGAATTCCGGAATTACTGATCCATTCTTCTACTTCTGTCTGTGCACTTCCTGCATCAGAACCTTTCACTGAAAGTCCATCCAAAAGCCGTGCATCCGGACAAATGGATGCAATATCACTTTCGCTCCGTCCCAAACGGCTCCCTTCATGGGTACAAAGGGGCAGTATGGTTTTCCCTGAAAAATCATATTCCTCTAAGAAAGTAAATACCGACTGCGGAAGCGTTCCCCACCAGTTAGGGTAAATCAGGACGATTGTATCATACGCATCCATATTCTCCACATGAGACAAAAGCTCCGGGCGTGCGTCATCATTCTGCTCCGTTTTTGCCTGATCGGTTGTTCCGCGATATTCTGCCGGATATTTCTCCACCGTTTCAATAAAGAACAAATCCCCGCCTGTCACCTCTTGGGCCATTTCTGCGAGTAATTGCGCGTTACCGGAAACATTACTTCCATCCATATTTACACTGGCAGAAGTAACTGCATCAATATTCTCGTCAAAATTCATATTCCCCACCCGTGAAAAATAGGCAATCAATATATTACTTTCTGTATGATTGTCTATCTGCTCTATCGCATTCTGCCCGCTTTCTGACTGTCCATTGCTGTTCCCACACGCGGTCGCCCCGATTGCCAAAACAAAGACAAGCATAGCAGCAGCTATTCTTTTTATGGAAGGCTTTCTTTCCATTTGCATACACGTCCTCTCTTTTTACGCCTCTGGCTTTAACGGACCGTAAAAATAAGATGCTGTTGCGCCCCCGTCGATCAGAAAATCTGCCCCGGTGATAAACGCCCCTTTGCTGCCCATTAAAAGTTCAGCCACGTTTGCCACCTCATCCGCTGTTCCCGGCCTTCCGGCAGGACATTTGGCAAACATATTTTTATAGAAATCACCGCGGGGACCGTTGAACTCGTCAATCGCAAGGGGTGTGACAATAATGCCGGGAGAGATGGAATTGATGCGTGCACCTTTTTCGCCCCATTTAACGGCTTCTGCCATCACGCGCTTCTCATTGCATCGTTTCGCCATCTGGTACGCATGCAGGGTATCCTTGATATTTTCAGGCTTTAATATCTCCAGATCCAGCAGTTCTTCTGTCGGCGTGCAGGCAAGCTGTTCATCCGCCTCGGCGGAAAGCGCAGGCATCCGATGCCCGGACTGACTGGAAATTGTCACACCAACGCCGCCCTCCTTGATTATTTTTCCGACTTCTTCCAGCAAAACGGCTGTACCATATAAGTCAACCTTTAAGATTGCTTCAATCGGCGCCTGACTGGGCGAAACGCCTGCCGCATTGACCAGCATGGAAATCTCACCGTATTCCCTGGCTTTTGTGATCAGATTCAATATAGAATCACGAGACGAAAGGTCCATTTCCATAGCAACTGCGTCAAACCCCGCATTGTTCATGATCTCTGCAATCGCCTGCGCATTTTCCGGCTTTTTATCACCGATTACCACTTTCATTCCATAACCCATACGGCGCGCAATCGCCATGCCAATCCGCCCTGCCCCGGTTAAAATCATTACATCCTTCATTTCGGATCATTCTCCTTTCGCTTTCTGTCAGGTTATCTATGTCTGCTATATGTTTCATAAACTTTATTTTTGCATATTTTCGGCCGCATCATTTACACAGCGCAGTGCATTCAGGCTTCGCGGATAGCCGATAAAAGGCAGGCATTGGGATATTATCTTGATCAAAAATGCCTTGTCATTTCCAATTCTCATATTCGCCGCCGCGTGACTGGTAAGCTGCGGTTCACAGCCTCCCTGTGCCGCCAGATAACAGAAGGTGATCATTTCCCTCTGTTTATGATCCAGACCGGTACGGGTATAGTAATCGCCAAAGCAATTAGCCGCCAGCCATAAATTGATATGGCGGCTCTCCTCAGGGCCGGATTTCCAGAAGTCCTTCATTCCCTCCCCAAAGATATCCACCTGTGCCTGCGTTCCTGCCTCCCTGCGGTTTTCGGTGGTTGTAGTCGCCTGTGGCGGAAGCGGCAGACTGATACCCTTTTCTTCAAACACCTCATTGGTAATCTTCAAGAACGGAAATACACGGCCTATCCCAAGATACGCCACTGCCTGATAGACGATTTCTTTGATTTCCACAGGTGTCACACCAAAATTCAGAGCCGCAGGAACCATTACCCGAAATTCATCTGTACCCTGACACCCAAGCAGTGTGGCAAGGATTGCCATGAATCGCGTTTTATCGTCCAGATCATCCTGATTGACTACTTCGTCAAAAGCAAAATTATCAAACCGCTCTATAAATTCCGGATCGGTTTCNAAAAAGGAAGACTGGTATCCCGGAAACATCTTTTCATGGTAACTTTTTGAAAATTCAGTAATGGCCATTCTATATTCCTCCCGTTATTTTTCAAAAACATTCGCAACCTGCTCTAAAAGCTTTCTAATCTCTAAGTGCTGAGGACATGCCTGCTCACATTTTCCACATTTAATGCANTCGCTTGCCTTTCCATGTCCCTGCGTATGTACCTGATTGTAATAATAGTCGCTGTTCCAATCTCGGTATTGCTTTTTGGCGTTCATATCCGCAAACAGATCCGGAATCAGTATCTTTTTCGGACAGCCATCTGTACAGTATCGACATGCAGTACACGGAATTAAATTCTGCGTCTTGAAAATTTCACATACCTTTCCTATGGCAGCATACTCCGTTTCATTAAGCGGTTGAAAATCTTTCACAGCACTGAGATTATCCTGCATCTGCTCTAAACTGCTCATGCCAGAAAGTACCATAAACACCTGTTTACAGCTTGCTGCAAAACGAATGGCAAATGCGGCATTGCTTCCACCGTTCAGGTCTTTTAAGATTTTATCCGCATCAGGCGGAAGATTTACAAGGCTTCCGCCTTTGACAGGCTCCATGACCACAACAGGCTTGTTATGCTTCTCGCAAACTTCAAGACATTTCCTGCTCTGCACGCCGGGATCATCATAGTCCACGTAGTTAAGCTGGAGCTGTACAAGTTCAACTTCCGGGTGCTCTGTCAAGATCACATCCAGATATTCCGCACTATCATGGAACGACAGACCGACATGTCTGATCTTACCCTCTTCCTTTAATTCCTGTGCCACTTCATACGCACGACACTTTTTGTATTTCTCATAATTTACTTTCCCCTGTGCGTGCATAAGATAGTAATCAAAATAAGACACCCCACAGGTTTCAAGCTGCTCCTCAAAGACCTTTCTGATATCTGATTCTGTATTAAAATAATTCATTGTCAGCTTGTCGGTAAGCGTGAAGCTTTCCCGCGGATAACGCTTTACAACACACTCCCTGACCGCAACTTCACTTAAGCCGCCAAGATAACCTTTTGCCGTATCAAAATAGGTAAATCCCGCTTCCATAAAAGCATCTACCATACGGTTGCATTCATCAAAGTCAATATTTCCACTCTGCATTGGCAGACGCATACAGCCAAAGCCAAATTTTTTACTGTTCTTTACAAAATCCTGTTCCATAATAATAACCCTGCCTTTTTCATAATTTCTGTCATCAATATGACTAGCTTTCCAGCCAATTTTTCAAAGCAGCATCACATCTTCCCACACTGCTTCCCTGAATTGCCAGACCCTTTTTGACAACGGCACCCGGACAACATTTCTTCAGGTCTGCCTCGCTTCTTCCCATTCCGCTGCCCTCATGAGTACATACCGGACGAACTGTTTTTCCCTCAAAATTGATCTGTTCAAGAACTGTGAACATATGCATCGGCATGGTGCCCCAATAATTCGGATACATGACTGTCACTAAATCATATTGTGGCATATTCTCCGGCATCGCCACTACTTCAGGACGCACACCGCTTTGCAAATCTTTTTTTGCCTGTTCAATACAGGTATTGTAATCTGCGGAATATGGCTTTACAGGCTCAACCTTGAATAAGTCTGCGCCTGTGAGGGCAGCCGCTTTTTCCGCCACGACTTCGGTGTTTCCTTTTTCAATGTATTTCAGACTTCCGCCAAAATAATTTTCATCTGCTCTAGAAAAGTATAAAATAAGTTCTTTCATTTTGTTCCTCCTATCCAATACATCATTATTATGTTACACTTACATTCTAACCAGAATAACCTTATCAATCAATTCGATTTTCAATTATTTATAATAAGTTTTTCTTATATATATTCTTTACACTTCAAACTTACCTCTTAAAATTTCGGCAAATTCTTCCGCTATCTTTTTTGCATTTTCCTTTTTCCAAAAAGCACAATAATTCCGCTTCATCGGCTCATCGCCACGATACAACGGGATTCTCACGATATTTGTGCCAAGACTGCCTTCTATCGGTGTTCCCTCGCTCGGCATAAATCCCTTTCCGCTGATCACAAGCATCCTTGCCTCTTCGATATTATCCGCAAACATTTTTTCTCCCGGCAACCCGATGATCGTATGATAATATTCTGCTTCGGTCTCTTTTTCTGCTTCTGATGACACAAGGATACACGGCATATTTTTTAATTCCTGCACAGTAATCTTATCCAAAGAAGAAAGCGGATTTCTGCCCGCAATCTCTATATGTGTCACAGAAGATATGAGGAGCATATTTATAAATTCACCTGAAAACGCCCTGCGCTGGTCATTAAATGCCAAGTCTATTTCATTGTTTATAAGCATATGATATAGCTCATCATGGTTGCCATAGAAAACTTCCACCGGAATATCAGGGTATTTCCCCGTAAATTCCTCCAATGCAAGATGAAATTCCTGTCCGCTGTAACAGCGTAAGAATCCCACCTTCAAACACTCCTGTTCCCCTCCTGCCAGTCTTGTGGTTTCCCTGACGATCTGTTCATAATCGGCAACCAGCACAAGGCTCTTTTTATAAAAAAACTCCCCTGCAGGTGTCAGTTCAAATTTACGCTTTTTTCTTTCCAGCAGCGGAAATCCCAACTCCCTTTCCAAGGCCTGTATCTGCTGTGATATGGCAGATTGTGAGATATTACACTCATACGCCGCCTCTGAAAANCTGTTATGCTTTATAACCGCCTGAAAATATTTTATCTGTCTTAGCATGACATTCACCTCTAAATTGTGCCCTAATTATAGATTAANCGCTTATTTTCATAAAGTCCACACCAAAACAATGAATTACAATAAAAGGCGAAGAACTCCTGCTTCTCCGCCTTTTATNTATCACTTTACAATATACAATCATCCATGTGATGATCCCTTGATTATTATTACACTGCTATTCTATCGGCAGATCTCATCAATCCACGCAAACAACTGCGGCAGATCATAGTCTCCGGAATGTGGCAGTCCCCACGGAAGATGAAAGTCCACCTGACATCCGGCGTTTTCCAGCATAGTAGCCAAAATCACCGGGATTGCCAACGAGGTGTCGCGGTCGAAAGAACCATGACGAATCCTCCAATGTTTTGCAGTATCCGCTTCCCCGATGTACCGTGTGGGATTGAGCATTTTTATTACCTCATCTTCTGCCATACTCCCATTCACCTCACTATGCTCTTTTGAAAAAGTGGTAAAGTGCCTTGCAAAAACAGTTTCTGTACCAAACTCTTCATTTTCAGGACTGTGAAGATCGATGGCGTCAAATGCAGGTGTTTTCTTCATGCGGGTAATNGTCTTGACATAACCCGGAAGGTCAACTGCTATTACTTTTCCGTCTGTAATAGTCAGGCTGTCCTGCTTGCGAATATCGCTCTCCGGGACGGGCATCTGCCTGATTTCCTCCTCGGGATAATCCAACTTTCTCTGGGCCGATGCAGCAATATACTTTTTGACCAGCTCCTCAAAGCTTCCATGCCCTTCCGCATCCAGTGTGAGCGNATTTCCCTCTGNATCTTTAAGGTTAAGACTATTCAAGTAAGCAGGAAACAGTTTTTTTAACTCTGCGGAAAGCACCTCCTCTTTCTCTGTCATCCGGCCACTCACCGGAATAGGCTTCACTTTCCCGTCCACTTCCTTAAACTCCATCATCTTATAGTCATTTTGCCCATGGAACAACCATTCATAAGCCGCATCCGCATTTTCCAGATTGTGGATCGGACAATAACAGCTCGCCGCAAAGATATCATCCCGCTCATCGGCGGCTCCGATTTCCTGCAAATACGATTCATAGTCCTTACTGTTGCCGCTCGCTCCGGTCATTGCGGAAAGTGCGCCACCCGCACTGGTNCCATTGGTAATAATGCGCTCCACATTCCCCGGAATCACATCCTTATTGTGACGCAAGTAACGGATCGCTGCTTTCATATCTACGATCAGCGCCGGCGCGCGTCCCGTCATTTTACCGCTTTCCGTCACATTTTTCTCTGTTTTGCTTCCCACAAAAAACTCATCCGTAGCCATACCGGTCGTACGACCGCGAACACCTGCACTCACCACCACATAACCATGCAGCAGTCCTTCAAAAACCGTATTCGTTCTGCCCATAAAATCACGTCCCGGAGTCTCCGCCGGTCCCGGCATATATCCTCCCACTGTATTCGGCATAAAGATCGGCGCCGTCTTTAGGGTAAATCCGTTAATTGTTTCGCCCTGCGCCAGTGCTTCCGGCACATAGATATTCATTTTCTGAATAGGATCAACCGGATTGGCGCAATATACGATATTTTCATAGGCACGATAAGTAATGCTTTTGCCATCCAGTTCACATGTTTTCACTTCATAGGATTCGGGATTAAAACAAATCTTATCTTCCATAAATATAACCTTCTCCTTCATTTTTAATCATAGTAATCATATGCACACATGAGTGAAATCAACGCTCTGCCTTCTGATACTCCGGCGCATATTTTTCTACGTTAAGCATCAATACGATAATCAGAATCACCACACCTAAGATTGCTCCAAGCCAAGTATAATCAAATCGAATGGCATTTACAACAGTCTCCGACGCTTCTGTGCCGGGCATATAACCTACCGCCGCCAGAATCCAGCCGGTCAGGGCGCTTCCCAGTCCTATACCGACTTTGGAGCCAATGGACTGTGCAGAGGAGATCAAACCTTCCGAATGAACCCCATATTTCCAATATCCATACTCAACGACATCCGGTACAAGAGCAAATACCGC
>JAAUZN010000034.1 GCA_014804565.1 Lachnospiraceae bacterium | reverse complement strand
TTCATATATGATATCCTTTATTTTAGCCATCTCTGCTCACACTACAAAAACCGTTTATTCAGAACTATTCTTCCAGATACCGCAATAACAGCCTGTAATACTTCTCCGTCAGCCGCATCTGGTCGTACATGCCAAAATCCACTTCCCCTACCCGGTTGACCGGCTCCTGCATGACTCGGATCCACTCCTTCACATCGTAGGGATCTTTGACATAATTCGCTTTCCCCTGGGTAACCTCCGGAATACAGGTCCTGTCCGCTGCGATCACCACCGCCCCGAACAGCATCGCCTCCACGGGCGGCATCCCAAACCCCTCGAACACACTGGGAAACAGAAACGCCCTGCAATGCTGGTACAGCGTATTTCTCTCTGCATTCTCCACAAAGCCCGTGAGGATCACCTTTTCCTCCAGGCCTCTCTCCCGGATCTGTGCCTCCAGCCGCTCCCTGCTCTCTCCGTTTACACCGGATATCAGCAACTTGTCCGGCAGATCGACGCTGTTTTTATTGATCTGCTCCATCACCACGATCAAGGTTTCCAGATTCTTATGAGGGATCAGCTGAGCTACCGTGTAATAGAAACCACTCTCCCGAACATTGTATCTGTCTGCCAGCCGTTCGAAGGGAACCGTCTCCTTCTCGTCCACCGTGATGGGATTGTAGATCGTGGTGATCCGATCCGGCTTCACGTGGTATCTCGCCATGATATCTTCCTTTACCCAATCCGATATGGCCACAATGTGTCTGGAAAAATGCGTATCCAGCCACCAGCACAGCTTCGAGTATGCGATCTCATGAAAAGGATGATATTCCGGGTAATGCGCCGCCTGCAGATCGTGGATCGTATTGACATAGGTGATCCCCCCGTTTAGCAGAGGCCTGCAGTAGACCGGAATAAAACATCTGCGGATGCCATGCTTTCTCAAAAACCGGTTTTGACAAAAGAACTGCCACAAGATCCGCCCTGCGATATTGGCGGAGACCACCTTAGTCTCCAGAAGATCGATCCTTTCATCCTGCCCGTAATGTTCCAGGGATGCCCTGTTATCTTTGGATACCAGCAAAAAAAGGTGAAAAGGCTCCTTAAGTTGTAAGAAGCCATCCAATAAATTCCGGATATAAAATTCGGTTCCCCCCACCTGTCTGGGCCGGAGCCACAACAGATCCACTGCTATATTGAGCATATCCCTTGCCTTTCTTATTCTCTCCTTCACCTATTCATCCTGCGCCGGATCCTCATGGCTCCTGGCATATACGGCGATATCCCCGCCAACCGGCGTCGTTTCATCAAAATATGCACCGTCCTCTGTATACCAGCCGTCAAACACCCGGTCTCCATCCAACGTGCCCGGCTCTCTGCCCGGAAGTCTCTTTAAGCTTTCCCCTTTTATCACGCTCATATAATTGCGGACCGCGCCCTCTTCCGAGTAGAAACACACCGTACCTATTTCCTTCTGCTCTGTCCATACCTGATCTAAAAACGACTTGCGCTCCGTCAGGAAATCCCGAATTCTCTGTATCTCATACGCATAATCCACGGATTCTCCGTAAATTTCCTTCCATCTGACCAGATCCATTTCCTTGGCGGCGTCGATTTCCGATATGTACTCGTCAATCTTTTCATTTTGGATCGTCTGCATATAATCCGCAAAAAATTCTGCGTAACATGCCGACACCTCACGTCGAAACTCAGGATGCGCATTCAGACGAAAGAAAAGCAGCGTCGGGTTAGAATCTCTTTGCATCAGGTAACAAAGATCCCGCGTCGATTCGTTTATGCCATCCAGATTCGCATATGCCTTGTCGTAATCCCACACCGGCCCGGCAAACAGTTTTTGGCTGACCGCATCCTCCGGTTTATAGAAAAAAGAGCTGGTCGCACCGCCTCCGTTATTTTTGGTCAGTTCCTCCACAATATATTTTTGTGCAAAAGAATGTATATCAATATAATCCGTATAACGCATCCCGCTATCGGGATTGATACCGTCCTCTGAGACGATGGCCTTCTCCATGTCGTTTACAAGACTGCTGATATAGGCCACCTCCGCCTCCGACGCATAGGCCGGCTGTTTGATCGTATACAGATCTCCCAGATGATCCGTGTAGAATCCGCTGACCTCCTCACGGTATTTCTCAGGGACATCCCGTTCCAACAGATAGCCTCCCGTCAGGTCACGCGGCTCCGTGGGAAGCACCACACCCTTTTGCCTCTCCGTCTCAAAATGCCCGTAATTTTCCATATCTCTGTTATACTTTTTATTTTCCGCTTCCAGATCATTGATCGCCACTCTCTCCGGATCGATCTCGACCTTCTCACAAAGCTGATACAGGCCGTGATATCTATGATTGATATAGAGATCGATGTATTGCGACTCCGGGGAACCCTCCATGCCCGCCGCGACACCCATATCATATGTGATCTTATTCCGAATATAGGAGCGGTCCTCCACATTACTCAACAGGATCCAACCGTCGGCGCTTCCCATACCGAACAGATCTGCCCTGTTTTTCAGTCTGATGCCGTAGGATTTTTTGGGATATGCCCATGTGGAATTTCCGCGCCCCGAAATCCGGTCTAACTTATCCACACAGACAACATTGCCATCTGTATCAAACAGGACGATCCTTCCTTTTTCCTCATAGTCCTTGTCTGAATCCAGCATCTTCATAGAGCCGCTGTCCGTCTCCAGAAAAACGGCCGGAAGACCGGCCGAGTGCATGATGACGATCTCCTGCTTTGCAAGCCTTTCCCCTTTCCTGCCGCAAAAATACATCTCATATTTTTCATCATATTGCAGCGCGCCGATCTCCTCACCGCTGTTTAGGGTAATTTCCCCCTCTTCTCCGGCAAAGACTATCTTTTCTGCTCCCGCAAAAGAGATTTTCACATCCCCCGGCCTTGCATAGGACGGCAAAAACAGATAACTTACATTCTCCGCTTTATCTGTAAAGCAATATATCTGCTGTTCCGACATGGAATTGCCGAGGATAAAACAGAGATTTTCCATGTAATCACCGTCTCTCTGTATGCGGTCATATTCATTTTTTTCCATAAACACAACGACTGCGATCAAAAAAACAAGCAGAAGACCGAGTATGCTGCGCCGCCTCATCCTGTACATCATTTATTCTCCAAATCGCGCACACGCTTCTCCAGGATTGCCAGCTCCTGTGTCAATGTCCGTATCTTGCGGTTCTGTCTGGATGCGATCGAGGTTAGGGACAACAGGATCATAATGATAAACCCGATCGAAAAAATAAACAACCCGTTCATATTATCCTGAATGCCGAATATATGGATGATCGTCACCAAAAGCTCCGGTACTGCCACCAGAATCCCCATAACCAGACCTGCCACCAGCCATAACAACGTATATTTCAGGTTCAGCGCCTTTTGTTTCAAAAAGTACAGGATAATGATAAAATAGCAGACCACTGCAACGATCAGCGTAACTCTAAGTGTAGCAGGTATCATTTCCGCTCCTCCAATCTTCCTTTACACATCCTCTCTCTTCGCCCTGCGTACCCCGTAGCTCATACGACAGAGCAGGATCGCCAGCGTCACCTTGATCATGTAGTAGATAGATTTTTTGAAGGTAATAGAGCTGACGCCTCCCTCTCTGGCCCGCATCTGCACCGGTATCTCCTGCACCCTTCCCAGGTGCATGATAGCCGAGACAATGGCCTCCGGCTCCGGATAATCCATGGGATAATCCTTGCTGTAGATCTCTATGAACATCCTGTTCACCGCACGATAACCACTGGTCACATCCATGATCCGCTTTCCCGTGGTCAGCCATATAAGAGCGCTCAGGATATTGATACCCATCCGGCGGCTCGCCGAAGACTGAAACCCCTCCTTTTTCAGAAAGCGGGAACCGATCACCACATCCGCCTTATGCGCGATGATGGGCGCCAACATCTCTTCCAGATAAGCAATGTCGTGCTGTCCGTCCCCGTCCATCTGCACAGCAATATCATAGTCATTCTTGCGGGCATAAATATATCCTGCCTGAACAGCCCCGCCGATTCCCATGTTGACGGATAAGTCGAGATAGTGAAAGTTCTCCTGCTGGCACAGCTTCAGCGTGTTATCCGTGGAACCGTCGTTGACCACCAGATAATCATACTGAGGCGCCTGCTCCATCATATGATTTACTACATGCACGATATTTTCGGCTTCATTGTATGCCGGTATGATAACTAATACGCGTTGCTCCTGTTTCATCTCTCTTCCTTTACCTGCAGCTTTCGGTCTCCTCGCCGTCCCGCGATATATGCCATGATCCTGTCCCGGATATGGATATTCCACAATTCCCGCAAAAGCAGATAGTATGCGACATAAAAAACACCAAAATTATATACCAGATACCGCTGCTGTCCAAAGAATACCAGCGATATAACGATCACCATCACAACATTACTTCCCAGAACAAGGGCCATGAACTCCGCACACCTGTGATCCGCCTTCCGATCCGCATATCCCCATATCATCAACGCCAACGCCGACAGATAAAGGAACAGCGTCATCAGATGACACAGCAGATAAATCGGTCTGATCTGGAAAAAGACAGTACAGATAAATGCCTGTGGCAACATCATCAGCGTATGGTACAGGAACCGTCCGAAATGCGCCTTGATCAACGTGATGCCGATATGCTGTAAATGTGCGCTGCGCGTATCGCTGAAATGATCCGACGCAATGATCTCCGGGCAGTTTTCCACATAATACTCCGACGGTGTCATGAAACAGGTCTTCCCAACCTTGCCGATCCCGCCGACGATATCCTGCCACATCCACAGACCGGCGCGGGCATAGGTATAACGCTCTTCCTCTGCGTCCGCCGCCTGATACAATGCTGTATACAACCCTCTCACCACTTCGTCATCAAACAGTTCCACGTCCTCCGGATCAGCCTCGTACATGCCGCGGGAAAAGATAAGGCTCACATACTGGCTTGTGGTAAATCCCTTATTTACCAGTTCCTCTGCCTTCTCACTCTGCGCATCTTCACCGGTCTCTTTTTTCGCCTCATATGCTTCCGGAGACTGTACTTTCATGGCAAATATCCTAAGGCTCCCGTCGCTTTTGACCAATTCTCTATATCCGGCAGTGATCTCAGCTATGATAAGGATTCCCACAAGGCATATACAGAGACATCCGAGGAGCCCCCCGGCAGCCCTCGCCAAAAAGTGCAGCTTTTTTTCACATGCTCTTCTTTTGCAGACAACGTACAGAAAAATGATCCCACAGACCCCGAACAATATCTGGAGCTGGGAGCGCACCATCGACAGAATGGCCGCCATTCCAAAAGCCCACGCGATCCATGTGTACCGTTTCGTCCACACCGCCTTGAGGAGAAGGATCATAAACAGATAAAACAGCGCGTATGCGATCCCCTCCGTCAGGATCTGCTGCGATACCATCGACTGCGGCATATCCACGGTAAAGGGAAGCAATGCCAGAAAAAAGAGCAGATATGATTCCCAATACTTCAAGCCAAACCCATCTCTGACTACCCTGACAAAAAGAACCACGCACCCTGCTGCCAGAACCGCCTGCTCGATCACGACAGCATACAGATAGCTTTCCGTACCGAATACACATTGGTTCAACAAAAGAAAGAGCGGGTAGATCGGCATAACTCCCTCGACACGCCTCACCCGCATATAGGCTCCGCTGTCATCAAACAATACCGGTTCTCTCGAACCGAGCAGCAGAAACGCTGCAAGAGCAAGCAGCGCCAGAGANAAATAGAACCATCTGTCGCGCTGTCTGCTGTCCGGCTGCAGTAATTTATCATTCCTCTGCATAGNTTTCTCCAAACACTTCTTCCTTGCTCTTTTCNACTACTCTGCCATCGGCCACCTCATAGATCACATCCACGCTGCGAATGGTCGTCAGCCTGTGGGCAATGATGATCATGGTCTTCATGCCCTGCAGATTCTCGATNGCCTCCATCACAGCCGCCTCCGTATCATTATCCAGCGCGGANGTCGCTTCGTCCAGCACCAGAATCTCCGGATCATGATAGAGGGCTCTGGCGATACCGATACGCTGCCGCTGGCCGCCGGATAATCTGACACCTCTGTCACCNACAATGGTATCAAGCCCTAATGGCAGGCTGTCTATAAACTCTGTGAGCTGTGCTTTCTCTACCGCCTGAAGCACCGCCTGCTCGTCGATCTCTTTTCCCTTGACGCCAAAGGCAATATTGTTGCGGATCGTATCATCCGACAGATAGATCACCTGCGGGATATANCCCACCTGGGCNTGAAATGTCTTGGGCTTTTCATGGACATTGATGCTGTCCGCCATGACTGAACCCTCCTGGGGCGTCAGAAGACCCAGAATGATATCCACCATCGTTGTCTTNCCCGCGCCGGATGCACCGATGAAGGCGACTGTCCTTCCCTTTGCTATGGACAAACTGGCATGATCAATCACCGGCTCATCCGTATCGGGATAAAAGTAAGTCACATCCTTCACTTCGATGCCCTTATGCAGGTTCCATTCTTCTTTTACCTCATTATCCTGCTTCTCCACATAGTCTTCGATCTCCACCAGATCATGATATACGAGATCCACGGAGGGCAGCGCATAAAGCGTATTGGTAGCATGCTCGTTGATACGTCCCACACTCGGCATCANCCGGAAAGCCGCCACNGCAAAGACAGTCAGCTGCGGAACATAATATGCCATATCCGCTTCACCGAAAAGCAGCTTCACAATGATCGCTACCAGAAGTCCCGATATTGCCACCGCCTCNACNACATACTTGGGCACAATGGAAATGGTTCTTGCGATNCTGAGTCCTCTGGCAAATTTGGCATAGTATTTATAGTATTCGTCCGTAAAAAATTCTTCTCTGCCCAGTATCTTGATCTCCTTGATACCGCCCAGNGCCTGATTCATCCACTGAAAAATCTTTCCCTGATAGCCCTGATTATCCAATCCCAGCCTGCGGCTGTATTTCCTTGTAAAAAGCAGAAAGCTGCCCACACAGATGATCAGCAGCCCCGCCACGATGACGGTGATNGATTTACTGACAGTCAGAAGATAGATCATCAGCACAAAGCAGACCGCCAGCTCNGCTACCAGCTCCAGCGAGTATAAGATCACCTGCATAAACTTCGAAGTATCCTCCTGAAGACTCCGCTGCAGGGTGGCAATATTCTTATTCAGATGAAAAGTGTACGGCTCCTTCATGTAAGTGTCTAACAGCCGGGTGGACAATTTCATCTGTGTGTTATAGGAAAACCGATAAATATAACTTTTCTCAATNATCAGATANACATTCTTCACAATATAGATAAGGATGATCACTGCAGATAATCCAACCAAAAACTCTTTTGCCGAATGAAAATGGAACAGATCGTACACCCACTTCAGATACCAGGTNCGNTGGATCGTTGAGGGCTTCTCGATGATATTGATAAAAGGCATAAAAATTGTGACGCCCAGCAATTCCAGAAAGCTTCCGACCACAACAGCCACCAGAAGCATCGCGATCTTCCATTTATCTCTTCTGTCAAAAATATATCCCAGCTTGGTGAGCACTCCTGCGCTCGTATTCTTACTTGNTCTGCTCATAGATACTCCTCATAATATCTTCAGTGAAAAAGTGCGGCACANAGATTGCTGTGGGAATNNTGATNGCTTATCTTCCGCGCCGGCGCTCCNGCCCAGGTNGTCCCCGGCTCTGTGNTATCCGCCGTCACCACGGCATTCGCGCCCACAGCCACATCGTCCGCTATGCGGACGGCGCCTATCACCTTCGCTCCGCTGCCGAAATAACAGTTNTCGCCGATCACAGCCGCCTCATGACTGCCGTTNGTGGCNCCTATGGTCACACCCTCCTGCAGGCGGCAGTTTTTACCGANCCTNGCATTCCCGTGCACCACNATNGTGCCATANTGNGGAATNGACANNCCCGGCCCNAANNCATTGANCGGNATNGTCATNCCCANTCTNACACTCAGGCGNTGNAACNTGAANTTATGATATNTNCCAANCACNNNCGCNGNNAGCCCNCTTCTGCAATTACAGTCATACTCCACCTGCCGNAGCAGTCTCTCCAGCTTCCAGATCTCGTCCCCNAAAACGCTCGGACGCTTGTCCTGCTGCCGNCCCAGCGCNATCTGGTCCTGACGCAGATATTCACGATATTTCTCCTTATTATCTATCATACCCAATCCTTATCTATCAACCGGTGCGCCTGTCCACATCCTATATATACACCTTGATCTGCTCCAGATACGCCTCATAACCCGCCGCCCGGTTCGCCTCTTCTCCGATCACTTCATGCTTCTCAAGCTTACACTTNCCGNGAGACTGTCTCACATACCACTCATACTCCATATCCAGATTACCGATATCCAGCACGCGGTAGCCCCTCTGAAACAGTTCCACCGCCAGAAACTTCGCCGCCACGCCCACCGACAAAAGAAACAGTCTGTCTTTATCATAGGCCGTACACGCATCGATGATCGCAGGGAGCGCTCCGTAGGCATCGCTCGGCGGACACAGGATCCGCTCAATACTCGCAGCGGTATCCAAAAGATCATTGCCCACGCCGTTATGCGTCCGGACACCTTCCACCACCACAATATCTCTATTTTCCCATATTTTCCTTATTTTAGCAAACCATGCGCCACACCCGCTTCGATCCGCCGCATAGTAATAGCAGCGCGAGACAAAAGTACTGTAGTATATCCGATCAGGATTGCAGTATTTTTCATAGGTTTTCCGGCAGAACAGCAGATGGTCTTTCCAAAACTGCCTGCTCACTTTATGGTGATCCGAGAGCGTATCAAATATCCCCGGAATCGTCACGATCAGATTGTCATAAGAGTAAGCCAGTATCTCAGCAAGTCCCTCCACGATCTCAGGGCTTGCCTTCTGCAGCATCAGATCCTTGCCCTTGATCATCACGATCTCGCCGTCCCCGAAACGCACCATACTCTTCCGGGTATTCAGAAGCTCATCGATCGTCTCATCAATACTATGCACTTTTATCCGGCTATGCAGAATCCCTTTTTCATACAGAAAATAGACTATCGCTGCCAGAATGTCTTTCAGCTTCCTCTTCATTATTATTTTTTCCCCTGTATCCGATCCCGCATCCCAACGACTGTCTCAAAATAATTTTCAAAATTATATTTTTCCACAAGCGCCCGATATCCGGCCGCTCCCATTCGCAGCATCTGCTCCCTGTCAGAGAGCATCTGATCCACCTTACGCAGGAGATCCTCCCCATCGCAGTCCTTAAACTGATATCCCGTCACGCCCTCCTCCACATAGCAGGCTGTACCATTGGCATCGCTGCAGATGACCGGCAGGGAATAGCTCATGGCCTCCAGCTGGGACACAGACGCCATCTCCCTTGTGCTGGGAATCACATAGACATCCGCCGCCAGATATTCACGCTCCATCTCACCGCGGGGAATATTGGTCTTCACCGTGACCACACCCTCCATGTGATGCTCCACCACATATTTTCTGACCTGTTCACAGTACTCTTTCTGAAAATGGTTTGTGGCCTCCCCCACCAGGGTCAGCCGGATCCGGTACTTGTCCCGTAACTGTCTGACCACATCAAGCAGCATCAGATGGTGCTTTCTGATCTCATATTTACCAATACACAAAATATGTATCGTATCATCCGTAAAATAAGCTCTCTCCCCCGGAGCCTTCTGGGGCTCCACCACAAAGGGAACAAAAAAATCATTTTCCTTTATGGAAGTGCCTTCTTTTTTCACCCCCATCACCGGCGTCATGCGCAGCTTCGGCGACAGCCTGTCCACTATCCGATGAGGCAGATCTGTCTTCTCCGGCTCTGACCAGAGCGGATTCTGATTATATAAAATGCAGGGATATCCCTGTTTTTTACAGATATGATAGGCTACCATGGAATACATGGACCGTTCCCTCAAAATCACCACGTCCGGCTTAAAATCGCAGATCAGCTTCCTGAATTTACGGATCGGCGGAAACCCATGCTGGATCTTATAGACGATCGCCTCAGGATTCTTGCGGTGTATCACTTTCACATACAAAAAGTCGATCAAACGATAAAGCGGAGAGTATCCCAATACGATCGGCGTCACATAGGAATAATCTTCTATGATTGCGGCATAATGGCTGATAAAGCAGACCTCATGACCATGCTCCACAAGTCCCTTCATGATATCCATCTGATTGGTATGATAGCGTGGCGCTACATACAGGAATTTCATATAAATTTATTCTCCTTCAAACTGTATTTACCGCCCTTTAAAAATTTATGTTTGATGACCCACCAGCCGGGCACCCAGATATATTTGTGCATGGCCGGGGAGGCGCTGCCGATCATCCAGCAGTTTCTGTCACAGTTTCTGGTACATTCCCGCACCTTTTTCGCCTGTTCGGAATGCCACAGCTCCTCCCAGCTCTGCTCTCTAAGATTCCCCATGACCGCCTTCTTCTCCATCCCGTTACATGGAATCACATCACAGAACGGGTCAATAAAAAAGGCGTCCTTCGACATATCGCAGGGCAGGAGTCTTTTATTCCCGTAAATGTAGTTGATCAGGCCATGGTTAAAATAGGCGCGGAACCACTTTTTCGGTGACTTGCTTTTAAGCAGCTCGTTGATCAGCTTCTCAAAATTCTGCGCTACCTTATATTTATCATCGATCTTATTATCCGTCTTGCGGAAATAAAAAGAATTGTGCAGAGTAGCCGTGGCAAACTCCATGCCCATATCGTTGGCGATATTGTAAAGAGGCACCAGATCCTCGCAGTTCATATCCTGTACCGTCATCCCGAATCCTACGTCCGGATGCTTCATCTCCACCAGCGTCCTCAGGGTCTCGTAACCCCTGTTAAAACCATCCGGGATCCCCCGAATCTTATCGTTGGTCTCCTGCAGACCCTCGATGCTGATACGGATTCCCACTTTCGGAAACTCCTTACAGAGAGCGATGATCCGATCGGTAAAGTAACCGTTTGTAGAAATGACAATTCTGTCAGATTTTTTATAAAGCTCTCTCACAATATCGGGGATATCCTGCCTGATAAAAGGTTCTCCGCCCGTAATATTAGTGAATGCCATCTCCGGCAGCTTCTTAATGTCCTCCAGCGTGATCTCTTCCTCCGGTCTGGTCGGATCCCGGAAGCAATCGCACATGTTACAGTGCGCATTGCACCTGTAGGTCACGATGACCGTGCCGTATAGTGTTCGTTTTGCCATATATTTCCTACTCCTTGTACACTTTCCTCACTATTTTATCACAGTATTCCTCTATTGTGTCAAAATTTATCTGCTTGCAGTTTTCCCGGTACGCCTCGCACACCTCTGGGTGCTCCCAAAGTTCCCTGATATGGTCTGTCAGCTCCTCCACATCTCCGCCCCGGAATATGTCTCCTGTGCTGCCTGCCTGCACCAGTTCCGGTGCGCCGCCCAGATCGGAGACCAGCACCGGCGTCCCGTACATCTGGGACTCCATCACGGAGAATGGACCGTTCTCATACCATTCAGAAGGATAGACAGAAAACCGGGCGCCCGCGATCAGCTCCCGCAGAGCCTCCCCCTGTACAAATCCTTTGTATTCCACATTTTTTACCTGCTCTACCTCCTCCTGCAGCGGGCCCGTTCCCGCAAACACGAAGGGGATATGGGGCAGGGCACGGCAGGCTGCAAGCAATGATTTCGTGCCTTTCTCCTCGGAAAGCCGCCCGAAATAGAGCACATAATCCCTGGATTTGCTCTCCTTCTGCACGCGTTCTGCGGTGATGAAATTTTGTAAAAAAACAGTTCTGTCTGCAAGCAGCGGATCTGTATCCAGCTGCTTTTTCATGAAACGGCTGGGACAGACGATCACATCCACCAGCGCATAGGTACGCCGCCCGTGATAAAACATCGCTTCTATCGTACCAAGCAGGCTTTTTAGTCCGGAATCATGGATACAGCGATTTTTACTGCAGGCTCCGAAATTTCCTTCTCTGCAGTCAAAGCAGATCCGGCCCGTAGAGGGGATCCGCATCATATGATTGGGGCACACCCACTGATAATCATGGGCCGTATATACCAGCCTGATCCTGTGTCCCGCCTTTTTCTCGTAAGCCCGCACCGCATCGATCACCGAGGGCGTAAGCTGAAAATTGATGTTATTCAGATGCACCACATCGGGGTCCATATCCCGGAGCACCACGCTGATCTTGCGCCTGGCCTCAAAGGAATAGATGATCTTAAAAGGATAGAACAGTTTTTTCAGCTTCCCCGTATGAAAATCCATGTCGGAGGTGTAGCACGCCGCCCGGTTTCCCACCACGCGCCCCGCATGCTCCATGCCGAAATACTGAACCTCATGTCCTCTCTTCTGTAATTCTTCCCCCAACTGGAAGATATATGTCTCCGACCCGCCGTTGGGGTGCAGAAACTTATTTACCATCAAAATCTTCATTACTCTATCCCCACTTCGCATTGTACAGCTCCATATCCTCGTAGACCGGAATGTAACTGTTCACGGACTCCCCGGTCCTTTTTATGCTCCAGCCCTGATACACGTTACCGTCATAATCCGGCGTGTAGGAAAGAGGCTCCCCGTCCATAACCTCTATGGTCTCCACCACTCCCTCATAGACTGAGAAAGTGAGCCGGTGCACTTCCCCGCTTGCGGGCGCAGCAAAGGCATCATGGGGCACGCCCCACCTCTCACACAGGTAATTCAACCGGTTTGCCAGGAAATACTTTGTGTAACTGACATTTGCGTCATAATTTTGATAGCGGGAAGTGCCGTCCTCTCCAAACTGCCGCACACTCTCCCACCGCGCATCATCCATCGCTACAGAAGCCCTGATCTGGTCCGCGTAGCTGTCGATCCCCGTATGCAGAAGCTTCTCAAAGAAAGGAAGCGTTTTCGCATATTTCTCCGCAATACACCGCTGAAATTCCGGCATATCATACAGCTTTTGATACCAGTTGAGTGCTATGGCCAACCGCTCATTGTTGTTCACATTCGTCTCCGTATAATTTGTATAGATGCCATCACTTCCGCCATCCTCTCCGAATGCTCTGTCATAATCCCAGGCCGGACCGGAGTAGAGCTTCTCATCTCCCCTGTCCTTATAAAAAAACATGCTGGTGGATCCTGCATCCTTCTCCATGGCGATCTCGTCCACCAGGAATCTGTCGGTAAAACTTACAAGATCCATCTTCTCCCAGACCTCCGGATCTCCACTTTGTATCAGCTGATCGATGGTCTCCACGCAATTCTGTATATATGCCACCTGCTCCCTGGAGGCATGGCGGGGCGCATTGATCGTAAACGGGTCTCCTCTGGACGTCACAAACCCATTCTCCTCCGCCACATAGTGCTCGGGATGATCCTTTTCGATCAGATAACCGCCGCTGATATCTTCCCCGTTCTCCAAAACATACCCTTTGTTATTTTCCTCCTCATACCGCTCCGCTGTCCCCTGTGCGATGGAAGCATTTCTGCGCTTGTTCTCTTTGTCCAGATCGTAGATGTTGACGCGTCCCTCTCCCACGGTCACAGATTCCGTCAACAGATAGATGCCCCGATACTCTCCATTCAGGTACAGATCCACCCAGGTACCCTGCATACTGTACGCCAAACCCAATTCCTGTGCCAGATCCATAGCGATCTTATCGTCCAGCTTACTGCCCTCATTCCACAACGCCAAAAGCCGCCAGCGGTCCCCTTTGTTCAGACCACAGAGCGGATATGCCTTGGGCAGCTTGAGCGCATAGGGCTTCTTCTCATATTCCCAGGTAGAATTTCCTCTGCCGGATATCCGCAGAAGCTCCCCCTGATACTCCGCAGTGCCGTCCGCCCGCACTACACAGAGGTTTCCCGGCTCCTCGTTCTCCTTATCTTCATGCAGATACTCCAGACCGCCGCTCTCTGTGGCGATAAACATAGCCGGTATATTTGCTGATTTCAGAAAAGCGATCTCGTAAGTCACAGACTGGTAGGAAGGATCCGTCACCTGTAACTCATAACTGCAGCCCTCTTCCCAGGTAAAAACATCTCCCTCCCGATACAGATCTCCGTCGATCCGCACGCTGTTTTCTCCCGTATCTCCCAGACTAACCTGATAATTTTTGACACAGGAGGGCAGGAAAAAATATCCCTTCTCCGTCTCCTCGGAAAACCACATCCGGACTTGATTTTCACTCTGTGCCATGCGGATCTCGACACAGGGGAGCTCTCCGTCCACCTGCAGCAGGATATTGCATTGTCTAAAGAAGTACAGATACCCTGCCGCCGCCACGATCAATACGGCGAGCATGATTCCCATACGGTTTCTCTTACGCATTCCTTACTCTCCCTTTTCGGTTCCTCTTCTTTTCACCGCCCGCTCATAAAGCGCCAGCGTCTGTTCCGTCACATCATCCCAGTCATATTTCCCGCAAATGAAATCCGCGCTCTCCGATCCCTTTTGCCGCACTTCCTCGGGATTCTCCAACAAATAGGCAAGCTGCCTTCGCAGATCCTGCACATTCCCCTTGTGAAAGGTAAACGCCTTGTCTTCCACCACCTCGGTGTTTTCCCTGATATCGCTGACCAGACAGCAGGTGCCATAGCTCATGGCCTCCAGAAGGGTCATCGCCATACCCTCCACATCGCTAGGCAGTACAAACGCATAGGCATTGGCATACAGTTCCTCCAAAACCTGCCCCTGTACGAAATCCGTCATGAGGATTCGCTCATCCTTAGCCGCCATCTGATGGATCTGGTCCATATAAGACATCGCCTGAGAACTGCCCCCTGCGATCACCAGCTTCTTGTCCGTATCAAGCTCATAAAAGGCCTCGATCAGATAGTGCAGCCCCTTCTCCGGCACGATCCGCGCCAGAAAGAGAAAATAACCGTCCTTGGCAAGCCCGTACTTTTCCTCAATGATAGAGTATCCCTGCTGCGCCGGTCTGCTGATTCCATTCGGGATATAAGTGACCTGTCTCTGATAGGTATCCATAAAATACTGTCTCACGTTATCCGACAGCACAATGATCTCATCGGCATACTTTGCCGCCATCTTCTCACCGAATTTGATCACATAGGAAGCAAAATTGCCCCACTTTGCCCGCTGCCAGTCCAGACCATGGATGGTCACCACGACCTTTCTTTTCAGAAAATGGGGCAGCCAGAGCATGGCGCAGGGCCCCTCCGCGTGATAATGGATCACATCATAGGGATGAAAGAGTGCCATAATAGTCGCAAAAAAGGTGTAGACGATAGCGTTCAGACTGCTGCGCCGAAACGTGGGAACAATGTAGACACGGATCCCCTTGTAATACTTACGTCCCTTCCAGCCGTACTCCTGATCGTACTTTTTACCGGAGACATGATGCCCGTACCGGTTATAGGCAGCTACCCGATGGCCTTTTGCAGCCATACGCACGGAGAGCTCGTCCACCACCACTTCCACGCCGCCCTCCCTGGACGGAATGCGCTTGTGGCCGATCATGGCGATACGCATTCCCTGTCTGATGGCCCTGCTCTCTCTATAGACATAATACAAAAAGGCAAAATTCGTATTCAGATAGCGGGGCAGCATCCGCTTCGGGTCCTGCAGGATACGAAACACCCACTCCAGGCAAAGCTTCTGCATCCACATGGGCGACCGCTTCGTGGTACCTGCCGTAAAGTCAAAGGCCGCTCCCACGCCCAGCATCAAAGCGTTTATCTTATGGCGGTGCTCATACATCCACCACTCNTGCTTGGGCGCGCCCAGAGCCACCCAGACAAAATCGGCGCCGCTCTCATTGATACGGCGGNTGACCTNCTCATCCTCCTGNTCCGTCAACTCNCGGAAGGGCGGCGAGTACATTCCCGCNATCTGCAGCTTTGGATACCGCCTGCGAAGCACAGCCTCCAGCGCTGTCAGCGTAGCCTCCGTACTTCCATAAAAATAATGGCGATATCCCGTCTTCTGTGACAGGTCGAGAATGGCCGGCATCAGATCCGGACCGGGTACCCGCTTCGCCTGTGAAAACCCTCTTTTTCTGCTGACAATAGACAAGGGCTGACCGTCCGGCAATGCCATGGCGGCACTGTTCTGTACTCTGCGGTAAGCCTTATCCCGATATGCCATCACTGTGGTGTGCACATTGGAGACACAGATATAATCGCCCTTAAGCTGCTCCAGATGTTCCGTGATATAGGAGATGGTATCCTCCATATTCGTGACATTGATATTCGTTCCCAGTATTTTACAGTATTCCAGTTCCTTTTTCATCTTTTCAACCCACTCTCCGCTATTCTGNATCATATCCGGAAATCTCTGTTACTTCCCAAGCTCCTCTTGTCCGGAAAAGCCCCAGCAATATCCCCGCCGCTGCCCCAAGAAGACCCCCGATCAGTACGCTTCCCGTGTAGTAACGCACCGTCTCCAGCTTTACCGCCTTCCCGGCTACGATCTGCATNGGCGTCTGGGCATCCTGATAATTCATGATCCGATACNCCGCATAAGCCGGATCTGTCTCACTCTCCAGATAAACAGAGGTCTCTTCCTGACCGTCCGTGTATCTTCTTGGCACCACATATCCTGCAGGCTCCCGATAGAGCAGAC
Source organism: Lachnospiraceae bacterium (assembly GCA_014804565.1). GTDB lineage: Bacteria > Bacillota > Clostridia > Lachnospirales > Lachnospiraceae > UBA3282. The sequence goes on along the minus strand of JAAUZN010000034.1, from coordinate 30,915 downwards.
CACAGAGCAGTACACCGAGAAGCATGCCTGTCGCTACCGTGCCCCAGATCCTGCCCTTATGCGCTCTGTAACACGTCCTCACCCGGAAAAAGAGGATATCCGGCAGAGCGGCAAAAGGGATCCTGATCTCCCGCCATCGCTCCAAAAATCGGGGAAACAGGCTGTACTTGTACTCCTGTGCCCCTTCCTTTTGCAAAAACAAAAACGCTCCCAAAAAGACCAGCGTAATATTTTTGAAGGATGTGTTAAACAACAGTGGTTCTGTCCAACCTGCCGCCAAAAAGCTGATCAGGATNACAAGTTCTNNNGTCCGCTGCTTATGCGTGTCATAGAACAACAGCCCAAAGTAGGCGAGNATAAGNACNNCCGTGAAAATCAGACCNTANTTGATNTAACACCAGACATAGGAATTATCCAACGTCATGGAGGAGCTGACAATCTTGGAAATGTCNGCCCCAAACAGGCTTCTGTACTCTGATTTNAAAAACTGCTCCGCCAGCCAGATCCTGGTNTTCAACAGGTTATTNANNNNATGTGNCNANANGCCCAGCCANNNCANGNCNNNNAAGTAAATCAGGTNAAAATNNTCATATAAAAANNACGGCANAACANANGACAGGANCAGGCATACNGGNAGCACNANATTNGCNAGNANTTTNTCTATGATACAAAATCTGGGNCGAAATCTCACATAAAGNCATCCCGTCAGTAAAACCGCCACNATNCCNAATCCGGTGTAGCTGATGGAATACAAAAATACCAGCAAATTTCCAANCATCAGCAAAATATACTGCCTAAAGCCATAGTTCTCCTGCAGCTCATAGATGATCAGTGCACAGAGCATCAGATAGGTGATATGCAGAATGTTGGGATGCGTAAAGCCCAGACTCCAGCGGAAGATATGTCCCATCTTCATCTTGGCGTGTACGCGGTAGATCGTATGCTCCAGGCGAAAGAAGGAGAATACAGATAACCCCACGGCACATGCCGACCACACCCATAAACCGATATGGAGCACCTTTTTGACAGAGATACCTTTCATACCGAGCACCGTAAAAGCCAAAAACAAAATCCCGATCTCACGAGACTGCCAATACACCACCGCCGTCAGTCCCACAAGAAGCACCTGCAAAATTGCCTGCCTCCTGGTATAAGGCGTAAAGACAAGCTTTAGGAACCCCAGAAGCAGCGCCGGCACCGTCAGCAAAATAAAAAGCTTCTGCCCCTCGTAAAATCCCAGTCCCTTCGCCAGAGACAGTAAGATAAAGAAACCATAGTAGAGCGCTTCTTGTATGGAAAGTGTTTTTTCATATTTTTTGTAACGTTCTATCATCGCGTCCCTCTATAAAATCTCCAATGCCGGTCCCAACGACCAGGGATATGCGCCATAGCACTGCGGATAGCAGGAAAAGCCTTCACACTCCCCGGAGCAGTTATACACTTGGCCATCCCTGACGAATCCCTTTAGGGCATCCAGCCCTTTCCACAAAGCCTTCTCGTACTTCTCATCCGTAAGAACACCTTGCGATATTCCCTGCTTCAAGGAGGCGCAGATCATTCCCGTGGCAGAGGTGTCTACCGGCCCTTCTAAAGCCTCCAGCTGCCAGGAAAAACTGCCGCCCTGTCTCTGATAAGCCAAAACGGCATCTGTTAATTCAGTGAAAGGCTCCCACAATCCCTTTCTTCCATCATTCGATTCCAGGCAGCCAGCCATGCCGCGAAGCAGCCAGCCTACAGCCCGACCCCAGCCGATAATGCCGTATTTACAATCATCCGTCAGATCATAACCGTGATAGGGCAGGCCTTCTCCGTCCATACCATAAGATAAAAAGTTTACAATCTGTACAAGTGCCAACTCCTTATATTTCTGATCGCCAAATGTCTCTCCATACCGATAGAGAAACGGACAGGCAAGGCCGATACCGTCTGCAAAAACGAACATGCTGCCATGAGCCGGACGATAGCGAAAACTCCCTGCTGCGTCCGTAGGCTGTCCCACCGCGTAAGCCGCAAGCCTGTCAAGAGCCTCTCTGACCTTCTCTTGTGATAAGCCCATCAGGTTTTCCGAGGAATGATGACTTATTTCCAGATAAATGTTTAGGAGAGTCTCCCCTGCAAGCAAATCGTCTATGACCGCAACCGGCATGTCTTTTTTTAACCATCTTCCATAATATGCCGCAAGGGCATTTTCTATCATATCAATCAGCGGCTGCCTTTCCGTTCCGCTTCCACCGTTTTTTATAAGCTCCTCACGGCAAGACCACAATCCCGCCGCCAGAAGTCCTGTAGGCCAGAAGATCAGATCCTCTTTTGCCGTCTCCCTGTGCAAAAGGTACCGTTTGATCCAATACTTACATTTTGCCCGGCCATCCCAGACACCATACTGCAACAACTCACGACAGGCATTCTCTATCAACGGCGTCTTATTCATCTCACCCTCCCCTCCGAGAGCTTTCCCTCCCGGAAAACCTCTTAAGCAGCGGTATTCTTGCGGCTGCCACATCCCAAAGATAGGAAAACTCCTCTGTCCTGTAAAACGCTGCCAAAAATACCAGATTATAGAGCACAGAAATGACCACCACCATCACGGCGAAGGTCAGGATCGTAGTCTCCCGCATGATCATATGCCGTATTGGCAGGACAACGCCCCCCACGGCAAGGATCACCGCGATATATTTCAGAGAATCTCCAAAATAAGTCCATGCTTTTTTCTCAAAACAGACCCGATAAATAATGCCGGGACGAATCAGATTCGCCATGATGCCGGAAACCAGGGTGCCCACATACACACCTGTCACCCCGATCCTCTGCACCAACAGAATGGAGACCACCAGATTGACGGCGCCCTGTATTAACGGCAGATATCTATCCTGCTCAAAAACACCGGAGGCAATCTTAAAATTCATGAGCACCGTACGGCCTCCTTTAAAGTAAAAATCCATCACCAGGAGCAGCACAATGATCTGCGGCAGCACCCAGCCTTCATCATGCAGCCACACGCCGCCGATAAAAGGCGTGAGCAGATGATAAAATCCCACCGCACCAAATCCGAAAAGCCAGCAGGCAAAAAAACGGTATACTTTAAAAAGCCGGTACTGCCTCTCTCTGGATTCTGTGGCTACCACATTACCGAATCCCGAGATCACAGATTCAAAAATAACATTCACCAAATTGCCCACATAGGTGATGATATAGGTATAGTTGTTCACAACTGCAGCCGTGTCCACGTTGACGAAGGAGGAGATAATGATCGTATCCGTCTGCAGTCTCGCCACATCTCCGATCTTAGAACAGACGAGCGCCTTGGTTTTTGTGGCTATTACCTGCGTCTCTTCTGTTGTCAGCGGTTTCACATCCCGGTCTCTCAGGTAAGGGTAAAGCCTGTTCAGATAGATCGTCACAAAGATTTTCTGTACCAGTTCCACAAAGGACTGCGCCAGCAGATAAAAAAGAAAATTGCGGGTGAGAACCAGCACAATGATCTGTACCAGCGCTGCTGCTATTTTTGTCAGAGTAGTGATGTTCGTCTGAATATAGTTTTTCTGCTCCGCGTTCGCCAGACTGTACTTGTAGGCGACAAAATAGCTGATGACCGTATTGAACAAAAACAGATAATAGTAGAGTGTCAGTTCCCGCACCGTGAGGGAACCCGGATTTTTCAGGATATATTTTAAAAACGGAGAGATTGCGATTCCCAACACTGTGATCACTGCCGCAATCGTCAGATAGGCCCGCTTGTAGAAACGCATATAAGACTTGATCTTGTCATAATCCCGCTCTGCTACAGGCTTGTAAAGACTGAAGTTTAAAGCTGTGCCGATTCCCAGCTCAGTCAGGTTCAACACGCTTAAAACATTTGTGTAGACGCCGTTTACACCTGACAGGGTCTTACCCAGCACATAGATAAAAACCGTCGTCTGGATAAAATTCACCAGCAGGATGACGAAGTTGCTGATATATCCGAATATGATATTTTTTCCGGCTTTTTGTATTCTGCCCATAGTTTATTCGCTTTCATGCAAGGCCTGCCACAATTTGCGGATCTCATCCCCCGCCTTGACAGCCTCCTCGCAGTAGGAAGGCATGATCTTAGAAAGCCTGTCTCGTATCTCGCCTTCTCTGGTCATCATCCACTCATAAGCCTCGATCAGCTCCTCCGGATCCGAGAGTGTCTGGACCGGCAGCACATAATGCTCCTCCGTGCCAAACAGGTCTCTGGCAATGCCTCTCGCCTTCACAGAATATCCGACCACCAACGTAGGTACTCCGGAAGAGTAAGCCGCTATGGTAGAATGTGTTCTGGCGCCGATAAAAGCCCGGCATTTGGAAATGATATATTTTAATTTCTGACAGGACATATCAGGGAACTGTACCACCCGGTCATTTCCCTGATACACGCCGTACAATTCCTTTATAGTCAGTCTATCGTCATTGTGTTTCCACATCACATGAGGGATCAGCGCGATATGGCAATCACTGGTCTCCAAAATATGGTCTATCAGTTTCCGATAGTTTTCTATCGTTATACCCTCTTTGCTCTCATGCCTGAGGATCATCGGACTGATGTTGATCCCGATGGTATTTCCCTCCTGAAAACCGTAAGGAAGCTTCGTCTTCTCCGGCTGCAATGCAAAGGCCGGATCCGGAAACTGTTTCACATTCTCCGTGATCCCGACCGCCGCAAGGGCTTCCGTGGTGATCGACTCTCTGGGCGTGATCAGCGCATAACGCTTCATATCCTCCACCACCTCAGACTCCTTTAACAGCTCCGGTTCCAGAGAGCAGCCCCAGAGAACAGTCTTAGCTCCCGCCCTGCAAAAAGCGCTGTTGGCGGTGATCGCCTCCTTCTTGGACAATTCATAACAGTACATATCGCCGCCGATCGACAGATAAAGCGGGGCAAGATCTTTCCCCATCACCTCACGAAATCGATAGCGCATAAAAGACTCCGGATCTCGAAATACTTTCCGCCACGCATAATACCACACATGGGCGAAAAAATGCTCCGCGATCTTGCGCTCCTGCAAAATATCGCAGAGCGGTTCCACCGAGTAGTGTCTGTCCTCCTGCTCGCTGTTGGTCACAAGAAGCTTCGGGATCTCCTCTATCATATGGCAGGTGCTGTTGACGATCGCCTCACAGCCATGATTTCCGCTGCCGCCGTGAAGATACATGACGATCCTGTCGTTTTTCTGTTCCATAGTGATGCCTTTCAAATCTATATTTGTTTAAGTATAGCATTCTCCCGCCGGTGTGACAAGCGTCCATCCCGCCCAGAGCTTTTTCATCTGCCCGGGTACACAGACCTGCGTGTTCTTGTGGATCGAGGGCCTTATCATGATCTTACCGGCAGTTCCGTTCAGACGGGCTCCCCAGAAGCTGAAGGTACTGTTGGCACAGATATTGTGCTTACAGCAGCTCATCAGCTGCATATCATAGAAGCTGTCCTCCCCCCGGTTCCAGTCTACGATACGGTACTCCGCTCCCCGATAGTGGCCGCTCACATAATCCGGATCATCCGAAAAAACATAGAATACCGCACCCGGACATCTCTCCTTCATATAACGGATGGCAGTATCATAATACGCCTCCGTACAGATACCGCCAAACATCGCCGCATTCTCCGCATCCAGATAATCTCCCCGACGAATATGAATACTGACGGCAGTCTGTCCGGTCATTTCCTCCATCGTCTCCCGGTTTCTCTCATCGCTGCCTTTCGGAAAACGGATCTCCTCCCGAAGACGCTCCAGAATATCCGCATAATACGCCTCGCAGGCCCAGTATCCCACCAGATACCGATTGTCCCAGGACAAAACTTCCCCGTGAAACATCTCCGATTCCTCAAACAGGGACAGCCGCTTTGGCGCAAGCCGTCGTTTCAGCTTCTCCGCCAGACCTGCCGGTTCCTCATAAGCTCTCCCCAACAGAGCGCGCACCTCCTCGCCGGAAGCTTCCTCCAATGGCAGATCTACAAAATCGGAGAGCGCAAACCGTCTGGGTGCCGCCGCTTCCGCCTGAGCTTTTTCAGAAAACCAGGAAAGATCCAGACGCGCCTGTGTTCCCATACTCTGAAATTTTCTGTACAGTGCATACTGCTGCAGCTGGTTGCCCAAACCACCCATCACTCTTATGATGATCATGTCACTTCTCACTTCCTGTCATACAGTTTCAGCACCAGTCTCAGCACCCGCAGCAGGACGCCGCCGGGATACTGCATCCCCACATACAAAAGCTGATTGGACCGCTCTGTCACGGGAAGCGGCGTATTTAACACCAGTTCCCTGATCTTCTCCTCCCCGAAAATGGCCTGAATCCGTCTCCTATAATCCTTGCCGGGAGCGCGAAGTTCATTCTTCATCACATATAGGAGCATATAGCAGTACTCCCGTGCCGCCGCCCTCTCCCGATCCGGCGCTTTCTTATCTTCTGCCGCACGCTTGACCGCCCCCATCAGCCGCTCCACATTCTCATAAAGTCCTTCCACGTAGCTGTGCACCAGAGAACCCTCCACATAGCGGTAATGATAGTAGAAGGCATCCTTCATAATGACCACTCTGCTGCTGGCAAGCAGAGCAGGATACATCAGATTCGTATCGTCCCCGAAGCGGAGGCTGTAGTCGTAATATACTTCATTTCCCTCAAAAACGGATTTTTCACACAGCTTCATGCACCGAGACAGCGGGATCACCTTTCTCTCCTCTCCGATCAGCCTCGCCTTGATCTGCTGCCGCAGCATGTCCCCCTCATAGATCCCGGGCTCCACGCCGCATTGCACATTTTCCGTCTTTCGCTGTTTTTCCACCACATGATTACAACAGACGATCTCTCCCGGCTGTCCTGCCAGACGCCCCACCATCTCCCAGAGCATGTCCGGCTCCAAATAGTCGTCGCTGTCCACAAACATATAATAACCGCCCTGAGCCTGCTCCATACCCGCCACACTGGCTGCCGTAGGTCCGGCGTTTTTCTGATGAATGACCCGCACCCGTTCCTGTCTCTGTGCGTACTCGTCACAGATCGCTCCGCTGCCGTCCGTGGATTCATCATCCACCAGGATCACTTCAATGCTTTTGTAGGTCTGCCCCAGAATGCTGTCCACACATTCCCGCAGATAGGCCTCCTTATTGTATACAGGCACGATCACACTGATCGTAGGATTTGTTTTCTTCATCATACAAGCTTCTCTTTCCTGTTTTTCTGTAGGCGGTAAAGCCTCACATAAAGTCCCGGCAGGATCGCAAACATTCTCACCTTGATCCCATAGCCGGAGGGTAGGCTGGCATAGCACGCTTTCCTGCCCGCAAGTCCCTTAAGCTTCCTATGGCATACGCGCAGATATTCTCCCGCCTTTTTTCGCTCCGTTTCGGGAAGCAGAGCGATTTTTCCGACTGTCAGCATAACTGCCACCATGATCTGGGCATCCGCCTGTACCACAAGAGCTCCATCCTGTTTTGCGATCAGCTCCCGTGCCATCTCCCAACAGTAGATCTGATCCATATAAGCCGGCGTAAAGGGTCTTCGCATCACGCCGCCGGGATTCTGATAGTAACCGTAACCGGGCCATTCTGTCTCCACAGCCTGCTTTATATGGGGTAAAAGCTCTACCAAAAACAGCATGTCCTCCCCGATGCTCAGCCCCTGTCTGAACCGCACCCGCGTGATCAGACTTCGTCTATAGAGCTTGCTCCAGCATCTGGTATTTCCCCGCAGGAGATTCTCCTTTAAATAACAATTGCTATTATATGTCGTCACGGCTTGCAATTTTTTCATATCCGAAGACGCATTTCCTGCTTCGGCAAGCTGCTCCCACTCTTCCTCCGTCCCCCAGACGGCAAACTGACAGCCCGCCATATCGCTTTCCGTCTCCTGCAGCATTTCAAGCAGCCGCCTAAGCATCCCCGGACGCATCCGGTCATCCGCATCCACAAAGGTGATATAATCCCCCTTCGCCTGTTCCAATCCGCGGGTTCGCGCCGCAGAAACCCCCCGATCCGGCAGATCAATCACCCGCAGATTCTCATACTGCATGCACAGCCGGCTGCAAATCTCCGCTGTTGCGTCCGTGGAACCGTCATTTACCACAAGGATCTCCAGCGCCTTATGATCCTGCATGACAATACTCTCTATGCACTTTTCCAGATAGGCCTCCCCGTTATGAACCGGGACGATCACGCTGATCAGATCCTTCATCCCATAAAACCTTTCACAGGGCGGCGCTTACTCTGCCGCCTTACAACAATTTTCTCTTTTCTGGTAAAACATCGTCCCCGGTGGTACATTTCCCTTCACCACGCTTCCGGCCGCGATCACACAGTCGTCTCCGATCCGTGCGCCCCGCAGGATCGTACAGTTCGCTCCCACCCAGACGCGGTTTCCGATGTGTATCTCCCCTGTCAGGTACTCTCCGCTTTCATCTTTATAGTTGTGATCATGATCCACGATCACCGTGTTGTTGCCAAACTTACAGTAATCTCCGATCTGCGTCCTGCCCATACAGGCCACACTGCTACCCGTATTAAAGAAAACATGCGAGCCCACCTGAAGCTGTCCGCCCGGCCCGCACTGGAAGTACAGGTGTCCTCTGTTCTGAATGCGCGTACCCAGACGGATCCTGCCGCCCGGTGCGATCTCCAGATGCACATGATCGAACCCTTCCACGGGAGAAACGCTGATCCTGCCTCCAAAACGGCATTTCCAATATGCGCTTCTCACCACGCTTCTCACCGCACGCCCCAACATACTCATACTTCATCCACTCCTGTCATCTTCCTTTTCCGACCGGGGCTTATCTGCCTGCACAGGCCCGTTCATAAACCGTCCCCAGCTTCACAAGATGCCGCTCCAGACTATACGCCGACTCCGCCTTCTCTCTGGCTCCTCTTCCGCATGCCGCCAGACAGTCATCCTCCGTCAGGAAGCGCTCTATGGCCTCCGCCATCGCCTCTATATCCCCGGGCGCTGCAAGAAAGCCGCTCTCCCCGTTTCGTATCAGCTGCGGGATGCCGCCCACCGAAGTAGTCACAATACCCATGCCATAGGCCATCGCCTCCAGAACCGCCATGGGCATACCCTCATGATAGCTGGGAAACAGAAAAATACCGCTCTCTTCCAGAAGTCTCTCTTTCTCCTTACCCCGCACCCAGCCGGGAAAGGAGACCGCTTCCAAAAGCCCTTTTTCAAGGAAAGCGCCCTTAACCTGTTCCATCTCGCCGTCTCCCGCCATCACCAGCTTCACCTCAGGGCAGTGCCGTTTTACCCGCTCCAGAACGGCAGGGATATCGAAACACCCCTTCCGCTCTCCCAGCTCTCCCAAAAATAAGATCTGCTTCCTGTCTCTCCCTGTATCATAAGGCACTGCGGGAATACGGCAGTAGTTCTCCAGAATATCGATCCTGTCCCGGGGAACGATCTGCCCCAAACGGTCCGCCCACTCCGCCGAGAGCGCTACCAGCCGCGTACACTTGCCATAGACCTTTCTGATCCGCCTGCGTTTTGCTTCGGAAGCCTTTTCATAAAAGCTGTCAAACTCTGCTCCGTGAATATGATTCACCACGGGAATCCCCCTGGCGGCGCTCCACAAAATAAAGGGCATTTTCCGGTAAAAACTGGGGCCGAAAGAGGAGTGCACATGCACCAGATCGGGCGTATCTCTCCGCAGAAGTCTGAAGAAGGCAACATATGCCTTAAGAGCTTTTGCCAGTTTGCTCCACTTACTGCCATTCTGATAAGATTCAATATAGGTGATACGGTAATGCGCCTCCAGTACGCTCCCCCGATATCCGTTTACCACAGAGGCGATCCCGCCCTTCACGGCCTCATTCGGCACGATCATACATACATGCAATGCCCATCCTCCCTAAATCTGCTGCCCTAAAATCATAGCCAAAACGGCGGCTTACTTGGAGCCTCTGCCGGTGAGCACCACCCAGATGGTCCGAAACAGGATCTTGATATCCAGTCCCAGCGTCCAGTTGTCAATGTACTCCAGATCCAGCTTCACCACCTCGTCAAAATCCACGATCTCACTGCGCCCGCTGATCTGCCACAGGCCGGTAAGCCCGGGCGTCATGCTGATCCGTCTCCGGTAATGGGAATTATACTGCTCAAACTCCCCCTCTGTCGGCGGTCTGGTTCCCACCAGGCTCATATCGCCCCGAACGATATTGAAAAACTGCGGCAGCTCGTCTATGCTTGTCTTCCTGATGAATTTCCCGACTCTGGTGACACGCGGATCGTTCTCCATCTTGAACATGAGCCCCTGCATCTCGTTTTGGTTTTCCAGCTCCTTCTTTCTCTCCTCCGCATCCACATACATGGAGCGGAACTTATAGATCTTAAAACGCCGCCCGTTCTTGCCGATCCTGGTCTGGGCAAAAAATACAGGGCCCGGCGAATCCAATCGAATAGCGGCCGCCACAAAAGGAGTTATAACAATCGTTATTAAACTCCCCACCAGACCGCCCAGGATATCGACCAGCCGCTTGACCACCATGCGCCTGTAATCGAAATGGTTGATCGAGTACGTCACCACGGTGTATCCCGCAAAGCTGCCCACCCGGACTTCCTTGCTGGGTCTTTCTATGATATCAATATTATAATGACAGGCGATCCCCATAGACTCCAGATCATAGATGATATGCTTCACATACGCCATGTCCTCGTCAGGCAGACTGATAAACACCTCATCCAGAGGCATCTGCCTTGCCATGGTGAGTACATCCTGTCTGTCGGCATTCACCGTTACCCCGTTTATCACTTCGCCCTTTCGGTCTGCATCCACACAGGCAAGAGCCACGATCTCATAGTTGATATCCAGAGAATCTTTCAGCTTCGCCACTGTCTTGGCAAGCACCGCATCCTTAGCGATGATCATAATTTTTACGATGTTGGACTTAGCTGTGAAATAGACCCGCAGCCCTTTCTTCATAGCGAGCCTAACCAGCCACACGATCAGGATATTCAAGATAGCGAAATATCCCATCACAAGGCGGGAGACATCCACGCCTCTTTGCAGCATAAAGAGGAATGCCATCCCGGACAACTCCATAAAAATATTAAATTTTGTGACTGCTATCAATTCGACAAGAACGCCTCTTTTGAGAAACTCCCTGTTCCAGTCGAACAAAAAACTGTAGATCGTGCAGAACAGCAAAAACCCGATATACACCATAAAGTGAAGCTCCGGCTCCATGACCCGGCTGAACTTTTGGAATCGCATCAGGATCGAGACGGTGTATGCCAGAGTTATGCTGCACAGATCCGCGAGAAGCAGTAAATAGCTCTCTATCAGTTTCATTCTTCGATTCATAAAAATACCTCTGCCGCCTTACCTTAGTATATTAGTCAAGCATAGCATTTTGCTTCTCCGCCGTCAACAAATACGCCCCCATCAGCATGAGCAGATAGTTCCTGCCGATGTAGACAGAGATCAGATGGGCCTCCACCACAGTATACACCGCAAACAGCACAAACATCGCCAGACCGCAGGCGTCCTTCCTTTTCCACAGCTGCCACAAAAGCGCCAGATTCGCCGCTACATAGAAACTGCCGGGAATCACACCATAGCGGTAAAACAGCTTGACCCAGCCCATATCAAAATAATAATTCATATTATTCTCACAGGAAAATGCAGACCAGGTGTGGATCATTCCGTCATTGTTGTTTGAGTCCGTAAGAGATATGATCCTGCCGTTGATATGGCGGTCGATCTTACCCAACGCCACAATATGCGCATCATCCATCGGATTCAAATAAAAGAACTCGTTCCACTGGGCATCCCGCACCCGCTGGGCGCAGACCGCCGCATCCACGGAAAAAGCAATGCACAACAGAAAAACGAGCAGACCGCACACATAGAAAAAAGTCATTTTCTGCAGTTTTTTTGCATAGGTCATCAGAAAAGCGCCGAGAAGAAAGGCCGTGGTGATGAGCATACTGGTCTTGGATCCGGTCAACAGGTATACCCCTGCATCCAGCAACAGCAAAAACAGATAGCCGTACCACTCCATCCGGTCAAACCAGACGTAGACCCCCAGCGCCACCAGCATAAAAAACATACAGGACAGGGCATTGGGATGTCCCATGCCCAGCGTATAACGAGTCTCCTCCGCGGCCTCCTCTCCGATATAGCGGGTGGTCTCCGCCGCCTCATGGCCGAACGCCTGGGTCAGGCTGATATCTCCGTAGATGCCCGTAACCGCAAGCACCACAATAGCCAGACAACCAGTCAGCGTCACATAAAAGGTATATCTCAACATTTCTTTCAGGGGGATGCCCTTGCAGGCCGCCACAAAGGTTACGATACGAATGATGTCATTTGCCCCCGTGACCCGATAGGAGATAAAGCCGATTATCTCCAGAAATACAAGAAGCGCCCACTCCCGCCGCTCATAGCGGGTAAGAACAAGCTTGCAGGCAAACAGAAGAAAGGTCACCCGAAACAGATAACCCTCGATGGGATTGATATAATTGCTCTTGTCAATGATGACCATAAGAAGCTCTATGGTCAGTCCGATATAAAAAGCCAGGCGGGGGACCGGGCTCTCATCCCGAAGCCGCCTGTAAAGAGTTTTGATCATAGTCTCACCGCCTCATTACCCGCGCCAATGCNCCATGCACNCTTCGCAGGCACTGCTTNCACNTAAGCTTCGTTNTCTTCCNTGCAACCCCCGCCCTGCTTACCNTGGGNGCGAGGAGAAAATCGTACTCTTCCCGGTGTGCCCGCAGATACGCCGGGAAGCTCTCATCNATCTCCACCCGGACAAATTTTGCATCCCGGTCNAAGATATCTTCCCCGCATAAAAGCCTGTCCACCGCCTCATTTAAATAACGTNTGCTATTATATTCCTGATGGGCNGCCGCCTTCACCTTCACACCGATNCGCTTCGCCACATCCCTCTCNCCNTCNCCGCCCATATAGCCGAAGTGCCAGCCGCCGTCAGCCACNCGCACACTCCNGGGATCGGCGGGAGANACNTCCCGCAAAAACACAATGCCCTCTNGGGGAATATCNGCGAAGCTGCACACTTTCGTNCCCAGCCACTGTCTTCTCTCCACCCCCGGAAANTCTCCCGTAATGGACAAAAGGTTCCCGGAAACCTCCTCCATATTCAGNAANCAGTAGAACATCCGNTGNGCNANATGATAAATNTTTCCGGCTTCAAAANCTTCGATGATACGTACAAGCGTCTCCGGCNTCGGGATCTCGTCCACATCACTGAAAACAATGATATCGTCCGCCCTGCAGTCACCCAGTGCCCGGATCANCTGATTCTTCTGATATTTGTCCCGTTCGTGGGTGGTGACCCCCTCCATAGGAGAATCCTCCACCGCCACATAGCGTATCTTGCTCTCAAATTCTTGAAAAAGATGCCTGTTTTCNGCAAAAATCATCCGCTTCGGCTCTCCGGAAAAGGTCACGGAGGACTCCTCGATCACAAACCAGTCCACATANGGATTCAGGATCTGCATTCTGAGCTTTAAAATATCCAGTTCATTAAAAAAAGGAATACAGTCAAATACCATTTACTACTTATCCTCTCATCTCGAAAATCTGCGCCAGAACAGCANCGGCCGTATGCAGTCCTTGCACTTCTGCCATCTNACCGTCCANGGATTGATAAANCGCGGNTATTTNTCATTTCTGCCGCGCCACTTGTGAAANAGAAAAGGCGCCTCCACATCCATGATCTCCGGAATCATGTGCTCGTGACCGAAATACTTCGCCACCTCGATGGGGGCAAACCGCATACCCGCCTCCTCGAACACATTTTTATATTTACAGCAGATAAGCGTATCCTCATTATAATTGTCGTCCCCCGGCATCTTCTCCCACTTGAGTCCCGCCTCTCTGGGAAATTCCATAAGCCTTTTGCTGCGGATCGACACGCTGTTGCCCACCCGGACGATCTCTCCCTTCGCATCCCGGTAAGCGTAGTCGTTTTGAGGCAACGGCCAGGGTGAGCCGATGTAGTCATAGTCCAGAAAGGCATCCTGCCAGCTTTCGGGATGCACCACGAAACCGTCCGCATGCACAATAAGTGCATAGTCCGTGTGGATATGATCCCCCAGCTCATACATCATTTTGTAGTTAAACTTATCTATATCATCCAATTTTGAAGTGTGAGAGTAGCGGATAGACTTCGGCATAGACAGGGGCCTTCTATGCGTAATGAGGACCACATCCCCGAACTCGATTCCCCGCATACTGTACTCCAGGGCGCGGATCGTCCCGTATAGATCCACGCTGGTCATAGCCGCCAGCGTCACATTTGGTAGAGAAAGCTTCTGTTCAGGCATATTCATTCCTCCGTAAGCCGTACGCTGTCCTTATGATAATATCCCGTTACCGCCAGATTCAGCCAGTAGCCCGGGTCCGTGCTCAGATCGTCAAAGGAAAACAGATATGGCTTTTCGCTGTAAGGCGTGACCTCCACATCTGCGATACTCTCGTCGATATAGAGGCTGTGCCGTTCCATCGCTTCCGTATAAAAGGTCTGCGCCTCCCCCTTTGCAAGAGACCGCAGGGCGGAGATACTTGTATAAGTATTCTTATCTGCGGTGAACACCCACACCGCCAGAAGCAAAAGCACGCACACCAGACTCATGCGGCTCCCCGCCCGCTCCAGAAAGACGCCCAGAGCCGCCGATGCCGTATCTCCTGCTCCCGCTTCCTGTCTGTGGGACAGATAACCAAGCCAGTAAACGGTCACCATAAGAAGCGCCACATAATAGGTCATCTGGATAATATTATCCACCCGGGAAAGTCCTGCCATACCCACCGCATACAGAGTCGGCGTGAACATGGCGGAGAGCACACAGTAAGCTCCCGCCGCCACCCATATAGGATGAGCAAAATCACGTTTAGAGGCTTTTGCCAGCTTCCACAGAAGAGGCAGGAGCGCCAGCCAGGCAAGTATCACAAGCACCGGCGTCCAGCGGATCATAAACACGCCCGCATGGTAGAAAGATAGCAAGACGGCCTTCACCGCGGAATATCCTTCATCCATGTCCAGACTGCTTCGCTTCCCGTTGCCGGGCGCCAGCGTGTTCAGAAGGAAGCCCGCACTCCCCGCGAGAAACGGTATGATAACATATATTATTTTATCTCGTCTCTGATACAGCGTATAGAGGAGCAGAAACGCCATGAGAATCTCCGCCTGCAGGCCGGTCACCAGATTGCCGCCCCCCACGACCACGGCAAGAAGCACTGCCGCACCACAGCAGGCAGCCGCTCTGCCTCTCTTTTCCGCCCAGATCGTTTCCGACACAAGCGCGAGTAAGAAAAACCAGACTGACTGCATCAGCACATAGTGTGTGGAGCCATTGTACCAGTAAATTCCCTCAAAGGGCGCCTCTATCACCTGATAGAACACAAACAGCAAAAGGAGCATGCAAAGCGCCGCCCCCTCCCTCTCACAGCCAAGCCATCTGGTCAGAATATGCCGCCCCAGCACGAAGGTGGAAACGGAAAACATGCCGATCATCAACACCGGCACCACCCAGGCGATCCCGTAATGAAAGTTCATGGGACACAGCGCCATCAGAAAACAGGACACATAGGTCCCCTGCCATTCCTGGTAGAACTCCATATTCTGCTGCCAGGCAGTCTGCACCGAGGCTGCAAAGGAGCCCGTGGCCTGCCAGGTGTCGTGCACCCGCCGGCCGTAATCATAGTCGTCGATGCACATCACATTGTATTTTCCCAGCCAGAGAAGAGGAAGCAGAGACAGAACCAAAAGCCCTGCCGCCAGAAGCACCTTTTTCCTGCCGCTATTCCATTTTTCCCTTTTTTCTTCTTCCCTCATTCATCCTGCCTTTTTCCCAAATAGCTTTCTCGCCCGCCGCATTACGCCTCTGCCGATCTTGCAAAGGTAAGCCTTCTTATATATATACTGTGCGTGCAGCTTCATCAGCTGCAGCTTTGCACCCGCAGGTCTTCTGTTCACGGCGGCGTATTTTTTAGACCGCTTCTTGTAANCCGCCAGCTCCTCCCTGCACTCCCGATCGGAAAACACCCTGCCCTGCCGATCCATATAGTGCCATCCCTCGTAGATATTCTGCTCCGATGCCCAGTACCCGTCGGATACATTATGTCTCGCCCAGTATTTCGGNGCCAGAATATACTGCACCGTGTCGCTGGTAAAAGCAGGGAAGTAAGCAAAAGAAGAATTNGCCAGCAAAAGATANCGTGCGTTTTTTAATACNGCATAATCCTTAGCCAGATCAAAGTTATAGGCCGGAATGCCCGGCAAGAACTTGTTCGCCTCCCGCACATCGTTGGTGATGATCATAAACCGCATGGCGGGATTGATCTTTTTCATCTGCCGCATCCCCTGTATCCAGTACTTTTTGCGCAGATACAGTTCCGGCGATCCCATATAGTCGCTGCATCGAAGATGCAGGATACACAGATCATCCTGACAGTAGTCCATACAGTCATACTCGGGTTTTACCGTAAGCCACCTCTTGATTTCTTCTTTATGAGAGATAAAATAGTCCTCCGCCTGCAGATTCCCGTACAGAAGCGTATCATCCTCAATCTCATAAAGCTGTCTGTCCGCATCCGTGACATACACGCCGTGGGTCAGGTCATGCCTGGAATTCCCCGCAAAAAGACGGGTCTCCTTCTCATAGTAGATCTTTTGATAATCCTCTTTTTTCGAGGGGAGCCCCATATCCAGATCCATAAAATAGAGCCCGCAGTCACTGTGCATATTGTTCGCAAAATGCTCCGGATCCAGCACGCTGAACTGATAGCCCTTGTCCAGCGCGATACATCTGGTCGTCACATAGAAAAACAGCTGATTGCCGAGCCCGAAGCCCTCCTGAGTCTCAATCCCTAGCATTTATCCCTCCACAGAGAAGTGTCTCTGTCCATGCCGTCACCCTTCCAGATTTGTCGGCATGATCTTCTCATTCTCTACCTTATAGATAACATCGCACTTGGCGATGGTATTCAGACGATGGGCGATGATCACCATAGTCTTTCTGCCGTGGAAGCTGTTGACCGCCTCCATGACCGCCGTCTCCGTNTCNCCGTCNAGNGCGGAGGTAGCCTCGTCAAAGACCANTATCTCNGGATCGTGATANAGNGCNCTGGCAATTCCCANNCGCTGTCTCTGNCCGCCGGAAATTCTGACACCTCTGTCACCTATNGTNGTATCCAATCCNTCGGGNANCTCTTCCACAAAGCTCTTGAGCTGCGCCTCCTCCAGCACNTCCCAGATNCTTTTNTCNTCGATCNTATCCGCATCAATACCGAACGCGATATTGTCCCGGATCGACTCGTCGATCAGATAGATCGNCTGNGGAATATANCCGATCTTGGCAAGCCANGANGGATAATTNTCAAAGATATCCCTGCCGTCNCAGGTGATCGTTCCNNCCTGCGCATGCAAAAGCCCCAGCAGAATATCCACAATNGTGGANTTNCCNGCCCCNGAAGGCCCCATGATTCCCACGGACTGTCCCTTTTTGACNTCCATATGGGCNTCNGTNAAGATNGGCTTGTCCGTATTNGGNTANGAAAANCTGATNTGNTCTAACACGATCTTATCCGTCAGCGNANGNGGCGGCTTCTCCTCNNNCTTTTCTCCNGTCAGNCCCGTCACNNTGCCGTTCACNTCNAGCTTCATGCTCTCCGTCAGATTCTCATACANATANTCCAGACANGGCTGGGCGTAAGCNATCTCCGAGAGATANGTATTGATNCGGTTNGTNGCCGGCATCACNCGNANNGCNGCCGCNGCAAANGCNNNNAGCTGNGGNANCANNACNGTNANATNNCCNNCNTNCNGCNTATANATCATANGANAAANCAGAGCATNGCCGCNATAAAGACNGTCTCNATCANAAGNCNCGGCGTNTTGTTCATNACNGCNTANTTTCTCGCCACATTNGCGCCGATNGCNCCGCTCTCATAATAGTTTCNNACAAAAAANTCTTCCCNGTGCAGNACCTTNACATCCTTNANNCCGTANATGGACTGNATNCNCCANTTTGCGATCCGCGACTGAATNGCCTGATTNTTNCNNCCGATNGCNTTNANCCGNGGCTTCAANANNTTNGTGATCATNAGCGTCATNCCNAAGAAAGAGNACNGCNCAGCCAATGGAGATNNNNGGACTCACCCACACCACCANCACNATACAGATNGANACCGCCACNACNATCTCNGTNNNCATCTGGATCAANACNAGNATCAGCTGAAAGGCATTGGGGATNTCNCTGTCCGTCAGNCGGAANACCGTNGGNATATCCGCNCCCAGNTANTCCTCATAGGGNCTGTTNAAAAANTCCCGCATCACCCGGCTGATCATCCGGTTNCGGTTTCTNGTNACAAANGTATTCTGTACATAAGTCTGAAACAAAAGATAAGCGTTTTTAAAGACGAAAAGAAATATCATCGCGCTGAGCATCCAAAGAATCAGCTCTCTCGAAGAATCAATATGAAGGTAAGCAGCAATACTGCCCACCAGCTCGTTCTTCATGATCTTATCCGGCGACATGATCGCCTCTACCACCGGCAGCATCATGGACACACCTAACGTCTCCAAAGTACCTCCGACCAGAATGAGAACGGCAAGCCCCGCCAACTGCCACAGCTGCTTTCTGTCAAAGAGATATGCAATTTTCTGCAGCAGACCTACCTTCGCCTGCTCTGTTGCCTGGTTGTTATCCTTCATAAAATCACCTTTTGCATGTCCTCACGATAAAAGTCTCTGCAGTCCGTTCCGTTGAGCCACGTGTCCGGCACCAGTACCGACTTGTCCGGATTGGAGTTAAGGTAAGATGCCCACCAGCTGAAGCTGCTGTTGGCAAGGATATGGTGTCTGCATCTGCTCATCAGCAAAAACTCCGCATAATCCGTGACTCTGTTTTTTCCCGCCGACTCTGTTTTCTCCGGCAGCCGAATCCGCGTGAGGCCATCTTCCGCCCACTGCTCCTGCCTTCCCCACTCTCTGTCATTGCAAAAAAGATAGAACCGGCACTGCGGATACCGCTCCCGCATCTGACGGATCGCTTCTATATAATAAGCATCTGTACAGATCCCACCGAAGAGAGCTTGATTTTCCGGTGTCAGATAATCCCCTCTGCGAACATGCACACTAACGGAGCAGGTACTTTCTATCTCCTCAAGATACTGTCTCACACTTCCCACACTATCTTGCCCTGCCATGTCTGCGCTGTCCCAAAAATCCTCCCGTTTCAGATATGCGATCAGGCTGTCCGTGTCATAAGCCTCCCGCACCTGCGCCTCCACCGCCTGAAAATATTTCTCAGACTGCCAGTAGCCCTCCAGATAGATTTCATCCCAGGTCAATACCTGAGGCACAAAAAGCTTTCCCTCTTCAAAATAGGACTTTTTCTTCCGGCCGAAAAGTTTCCTTCTCACCCGATCCCAGGGCAGGGGCGAATCATCGAGCAGCCGCCGCAGCTCTTCTCTGGAAGGTCTCTCATAGCCGATGCCGAAGGGAGCAAGCGCGGGATCTCTCTGCCTGTCCTCTAAAAACCCTGACACATCGTCTATCCTTACCTCCCGGCCCAGACTCTTTAATTGCAGATACAGAGCATACTGGAACATCTGATTGCCCAGTCCGCCCGCAAGTTGTAGGATGATCATTTATCACTCGGTTTCCGTTTTGATCTATTTATCAAAACACTTGTTATTTATTATTCCGCCCTTACAGACGAAGCAGCCGTTTCACCCGAACCTTCAGAGGAATCACTACCTGTTCCTCCCACCGCAGTCTTTTACAGTAAGCCGCGGGCGACCGATAAAACAGCCGAAGCTTCTCTCTGTCCCTCGGATCCGCGACAGACACCGCAAAGGCTTCCATCACCCGTTCCCTGTCTTTTCGCAGGATCTCCTCGATCCTGTCCTGATACGCCGCCCCATCCGCAGTCTTTTGCAGATCGCCGTAGAACAACAGCAGTCTCTTATAAAAAAAATAATCGTGGGTCAGGGCCAGATCCTCCCTGCCGAGCTTTTTTAAAAAACGGGTCTTCTCATAATAGGCCGGAATCTGATCCGTAAAGGTTCGCGGGTTGATCTTCCGGTTCATGATACTGCCCTCTCTGTCTATTATATAGTTATACAGGGCAGTGTCAAGGTAAATACAACG
Organism: Lachnospiraceae bacterium; assembly: GCA_014804565.1. GTDB lineage: Bacteria > Bacillota > Clostridia > Lachnospirales > Lachnospiraceae > UBA3282. Next base: position 10,786 of record JAAUZN010000034.1, on the reverse strand, counting down.
GTTCGCCTGCGCCAGAGCGGCGGTTGCAAACATGATATCCTCATACCATTTCCCCGCAGGAAAAGATACATTTTCTAATACCTTTTTCCGATAGAGCTTGTTCCAGGCCGCGTTCTGGATCTCTATCTCCTCCCGCTCCTCCACGTAGCAGGCCAGAGCCTCCTGTCCCTCAAACAGCACCGCCCTGTCCACCGACTGATCCAGTGTCTTCGTGCGGGACACTTGGCGGTACCTGCAGATCGCCATGTCTGCCTTTTGGTCTATCATTGCCGCCAGCAGCTTTTCATACATATCGGGATCGATCCAGTCATCTCCGTCCACAAAACCGATGACCTCACCCCGCGCCTGGGCAATCCCCAGGTTTCTCGCCTGAGCCGGCCCTTCATTCTCCTTGTGGATCACACGAACTCTCTCATCCTTCTTAGCAAGCGCATCACAGATTCTGCCCGTCTGATCCGTGGAGCCGTCATCCACTACGATCACCTCCAGATTGTGATAGGTCTGTCCGCAGACGGAAGCGACGCCCCTCTCGATGTAGTCTTCTATATTGTAAGCGGTGACGATCACAGAGATCAATTCAGTCTGTTCCTCATTTTGCAATTTGGGCGGACGATACTGCTCCAATATTTTCACTTGCTCTTCCCTCTCTATCTCTCTTACTCTTACACCTATTTTCTATCTGCTCCTTTTTGCAGAGCAATTTCGTATCATATGATATTCTTTTTACTGTCCTATATTTGTCTTTATTATATATAATAAATAACGCTAAGCATCTGTTATGAAATCATATTTCGCTTTTTTGCATTTTTCATGTAACGGCCGTTTCTATTCATTTTTCGAAAGCCTTGTAGTTAATTTATGATTTAATTTCTTTATTTCTCAGCCACTCCTGGAACATCAAAACATACCAAATCTGCGGTTTCCAGACATTTTTTATAATATAATCGTTCCATAATTTTCCAACCGCAGCCTTGTTGAGAATCCCCTGTCGCTCTATGAGAGCAGGATNGAGAAGCCCTTCAGCCCACTCTCGCAGTCCCGGCTGGCGCAGCCATTGATGCAGTGGAATGGAGAACCCCTTTTTGGGACGCTCGATCAGTTCGCGGGGCACATATCGGTAAAGAATGTCTCTCAAGATCTTCTTGCTGACTCCTCCCTGTTGTCTGTAGGAGAGGGGAAGAGTCCATGCAAACTCCACCACATCCTTGTCCAGCATCGGTACACGCGTCTCCAGCGAGACCGCCATAGCCGTCCGATCCACTTTATTCAGAATGTCGTCGGGATGATACATCAGAAGATCCATCAGCATCAGATTGTGCTGAGGCTCTTCCAAAAGACCTGCCGGATAGGCATCCATCCATGTAAGACCNGCCGGCCTCGTCTGCATCGCATCCCAAGGTCCAAAATCTACTTCTGCCCCCTGCTCCGTTTTCCTGATGAGATTCAGCCCCTCTCCGATCTCTGAACGAAGATACATATCTTCTATCGATCTCGCACCCAGAAGNCGCGCCCTCGTAGCCAAAGCCGCGTCTCTCCCGTGAGCCACGGCGCCAAGCAGAGCGCTTCCCGGCAGCCGCAGTGCGGCAGGAATCCTTCTGATCCGTTCCCAGATATGATCAATAGAATAATAGGTGTTATATCCGCAGAAAAGCTCATCTCCGCCATCCCCGCTCAGCGACACTGTCACATGTTCTCTCGTGATCCTGCTCACCAGATAAGTAGGGATCTGCGAAGAATCTGCAAAAGGCTCTCCAAACATCCCCGCCAGAGAGGGAATCACATTTCTGGCATCCTCCTCCGTGATATAGACCTCTGTGTGCTCCGTTCCGAGACAGGCNGCGATCTCCTTCGCCACCGGCGCCTCATTAAACTTCTCCTCCCACATGCCCACGGTAAAGGTTCTCACCTTCTGTCCACTCAATGCCTGCATCAGGGATACCACCGTACTGCTGTCGATCCCGGCGGAGAGAAATGCTCCCACCGGTACGTCCGCCGCCATCTGCCCCGCAATGGATTCCCGCANAAGACGTTCCAACTCCTGTGCCGCTTCTGTCTCATTTCCCCGGAAGAGATTTTTCTGCCCAAAAACGGCCGTTTCTATCATCGACCAATAGGTCTCAATCTCCNGTTTGTCAAATGGTGATTTAACCTTTAATATTTTTCCCGGTTCAAGCTTCCAAATTCCCCGATAGATGGAATATGGGGCCGGAATATAACCATAACGCATGTAATCGCCCATTATATCTACATTGACTGAATTGGTAAATCCATCCAGAGAAGCGATCGAATTGAGGTCGGAACCAAAAACAAAGCTTCCATCATTTCCATTGTTATTTATATCATCTTTTAATATTCCATAATATAACGGCTTCTCTCCAATTCTGTCACGAGCCAAAAATAACGTGTGTTCCCGCCTGTCATACAACGCAATCGCAAACATTCCCTTTGCCATTTTCAGTGCATCAACAAACCCGTAGGCGGCTATCGCCTCCAGGAGTGTCTCCGTGTCAGAGGTTCCCCGGAAGGAAGATACCCGGCCCTCCGCCAACAGCTTTTTTCTGATCGCAGTATGATTATAGATTTCTCCATTGTAAGCGATCACATATCTGCCGTCGTGAGATACCATCGGCTGTGCCCCTGCGGGCGACAGATCGACAATAGAAAGACGCCTGTGTCCCAGCACCACTCGATGGTCCTCGGACGCCCATACACCCGACGCGTCCGGCCCCCGATGGTACATTTTATCACACATCCGCTCAATATTCTTCTGCCAGTCTCCTCTGAAATTGCAAAATCCCGCTATTCCACACATGTGTTATTTATTCCTCCGCCATCTCCGCGTAATCCTCATTCTCAATCCGCTCTCTGACCGTTTTTTCCGCCTCAGCCTGCTTTTCCTGCCACAGGGTATAGGCTTCATCCCAGGAGGCATAAGCNGCCTCTCCACGGTGATCCGGGAAGCTGTAATTTGCCGTCAGATAGCTCTCCAGAAAGCCGGTACACTTCTCTGCGCCCACAGCGTTTGTATGACTGCCGTAATCCGCAAAATCCTCCTCAAAAACGATGCCGATCTCCTCATAATGATCATTCATATTTAAGAAGGGATACCCGTAAGAAGCCGNAAGCTCTCTCATATAATTAAACATCTGCTGNTCTTCCAGCGATTCCCCGTAAGGCGAAACCAGAAACAATGCCTGTTTGTTTCCTTTTTCCAAAAACAAGAGCAGGTCCTTTAAGTACNCCTCCTGCTCCGGCGGAATCGCCCTTGTTCCCTCTGCACCGCCGCAGGCCGGCATGGGCTGNGGGCCCACCTCATCCCGGAAGGTATANCCNTTNANNGGATGNCTGTTNTNATAGAACATATTNGCCCACTCCGAGGGGAGCGCCAGCATTTTCCAGTTGGTATGATACTTCATGATATCGAAATAATAGCTTAACCGGCCTTCCTCGTCCTCCTCAGGCACCAGCCCCTGTATGGCGCGCACCCGCAGGGNAGAATANCGCAGATTGTCCGTCACGCCCCGCGTATAGGCCATATTTTCCATAAGTCCGGTCTCTTCCATGGTAAACATCCGCATCTCGAAAATATAAAGCTGCGGCGACTGGGTCTTCTCCGCCTCCTCCACCAGATACCGCATGGCGGCGGGACGCTGCACATTGGTGGACAGCGGATACATGGCTATCCCCGTCTCTCCCCAGAGCCTGGGCGCCGCATAATACGGAAACACNGGACTGGANCCGATCATCACGATATCCAAGGTATCCTTTTTTTCCGCATAAAAGCCCGCAAAGCGATCCTTCACATCACCGTTNGTCCTCACCATATAGGAAACAGGCAGGAGAATCNCGCCAAAAAGCGCAAGAAAGCAAACAGCCTGCAGCAGCCACTTTGGGGGAAATCCTCTATTCTGTTTTTCGCTTTGCCTTTCATTGGAACTATTCTTATACACGGCACTTCTCCAATATCATANGTTATTTATCTATAATACNCTCAAAATATGCCTTCCAAAGCGCATTCACCCGCTCCGGAGCCAGCTTTTCCTGTATCTTTGCCGCCTCTGTGCCGATCTTCCCNGCATAGGACGGATCGCCCAGNATCTTATCCATAGCGCCCTCTAGNGCCCTCTGATCCCCTGCGGGAATGATCAGGCCGTTTACCCCGTCCTCGATCAGCTCCTCAGTGCCGCCGCTTGNCACATCCGTGGCGATCACAGGCAGTCCCAGAGCCAGCGCCTCGATCAATGCGTTAGAAACCCCTTCTGAATAAGAAGTAAGCAGAAAGAGCGCTGCCCGCTCGATCCGCCTTGCCACATCCGGCACCACACCGGGCAATGAAACNCGGTCTGCAATGTCCAGCTCCTGCGCCAGCTCTTCTATAGAAGACCGAAGCTCTCCATCTCCGTAGATCACCAGTTCATAATCGGAATACTTGTCCTGCAATGCGGCGAAGGCGCGAAGCTGCATCTCGTGGTTCTTATTGGCATCCATACGGCCCACCGACACGATCCGCTTCTCCCGCTCTCCCTCATATCTGGGTCTGATAAAATCAGGATTCAGNGAATTCGGCAGGATAACCGCCTTCTCTCCCACCTTTCTACAAAAGAANCTGCGGGATCTTTCCGTCTGCAGNATGATCCCCGCCGCACGGGAAAAGAGAATATCCGCAAGCAGACGCATCACCTTCGTGGGATACTCCTCCTTCGCCTCCCCCACCACCGAGACAACCGGCTTCGTCCTCGTACCCCATGTGGTGACGACAGCCATAAAATTATTTTTCCCGATACAGGAGAGTACCAGATCCGGTTTCTGTTCTTTCCATATCACATGTAATTTATTGAGCCTGCGGAAGAAATTGAGCACCCGGCTGGAAGACACTTCTTCCGCTTCAATTTCGGAGAGGAACCTCTCTATCCCCTCCTCCAACATATACTCATCCGCCTTCTGATACTGTGTCACCATGACCACCCGGTATCCTTCCCTCCGGAAGTACTCTGCCAGATTTACGAACACACGTTCCGCTCCACCCTTACTCAGAGACCCAATATAAAAGGCAATTTTTTTCTCCGATTTTTTCTCCTTCATAGGCTTGCATAAATTCCTTCATTTTTTGACTAAAACCCTGTGTTTTCGTGATTTAATCCTGCATTTTCATCAAAAAACGGCAAAAATTGCATTTTTAATTAAATTCTCATTTATTTTTGCCATTTTAAATCTGATAAAAATTCATTGATTTTTCTGAAAATTCATTTTTAAAATCCTCAAAATAACAGTCGCAATTAGTTCATTTTATAATATCTCACTTGTTATTCCTTCCATGATAAGTCTCATACCATTGCTGGAACACAAAGAAGGACCAGGTCAGNTTTGAATAATTTCTTCCGGTCGCTGCACCTCCGTCCCCGGTTCTGAGATACCCCTCCACCATATTTTTCACATACGATGTATCGAATATATTTTGACGATTCAGGAAGNCAGTATCTGTGTAGCATAACAACTGTTCTTTCANTGNCCCTCTCAACCATTTGTCCAGCGGCACTCCGAATCCTTTCTTGGGACGCTCCAACAATTCTCTCGGTATATAATCGTAAGCGATCTCCTTCAGGATATGCTTCTTATCTCCGCCAGCATATTTATAAGCATGGGGAATCCGATAAGAGAACGCCATCACATCCTGATCCAGGATCGGACATCTGGCCTCCAGAGAATACTTCATGGAAGCACGATCCATCTTGCAGAGGATATCCCCCGGCAGATAGGTGTCCATATCTAACAGCATCCTTCGTATCTGCCAGTTTTTCACCTGATAACTGCTCTCCACAGGATAATGCACCGGCAGAGCGCGTGTCCCGGCAGGAAGAGTCCCTATCATAGCCCTCGCCATCTTCGGATAATTTCCTGCACCAAACTGGGTTTTGGTCTCCCGCTCCCGGTTTCCTGAGATCACCTGCACCTTGAAGGGCAGCCTGTTCTCCACAGAAAGCTGTCTGAAGCCGGGCAGGGTGCAAATACCGTGCACCATTCCCCCCAGGACATCAAGGCGCTGTGCCTGCGCCACATTCTCATAAATATTATATCCACAGTAAAATTCATCTCCGCCATCCCCGGAGAGAGCCACCGTAACCTGCTCCCTGGCCAGCTTGCAGACCAGCATTGAGGGAATCTGTGAAGAATCCGCAAAGGGCTCGTCGTAATACTGCGGTATGCTCTCCACCAGAGAATGCATATCCGCCTCGCTGATGATGAGCTGGGTGTGATCCGTGCCCAGATATTTGGCCACCGCCTCGGCGTAGGGAGCCTCGTTGTAGCGCTCCTCCTGAAAACCGATGGCAAAGGTCTTGACCGGCTTTGTGGAATGTTCCTGTGCCAGCGCAGTCACCAGAGAGGAATCATAACCGCCGCTCAAAAAAGATCCCAGCGGTACGTCCGCGATCATGCGGAGGGATACCGCCCGTTTTAACAGCTCCTTTAGCTGCGTCTTCGCGTCCTCATAGCTTTCCACTGGATTCTTTGCCGCCTCAGCATAAATCTCTTTTATATCCCAATACTTGCGAAGCTCGATCTGCCCGCCCTGAAACTTGAGAACAGCGCCGGGCTCCAGCTTAAAGACATTCTCATAGATGCTCTCCGGCGCATTGATATACTGCTGAAACAGATAGCGGGAAAGCACGCCCCTGTCAATTCTTCCCTGAAATCCGGGACAGACCATGATAGGCTTTAACTCCGACGCAAATACAAGCTCCTCCTGTTCATACCAATAATAGAGCGGTTTCTTGCCGACACGGTCACGGATCAGATATACAGACTCCTCCTCCCTGTCATAGAGAGCGATGGCAAACATGCCGTTAAACCTATCCACACAGGAAATGCCCCATTTTAAATAGGCGGCTATGATAACCTCCGTGTCGCAATCAGACCGGAAGGGATAGTCCGCCAACTCTTCTCTCAATTCTCTGAAATTATAGATCTCTCCATTATAAACTACAGTGACACGCTCATTTGCCGAATGCATGGGTTGATGCCCCAGGCTCGAAAGATCCATGATGGAGAGGCGTCTCTGTGCAAATCCCACCTGATAGCCCCCGGTCATCGGATAGGTCTCCTCCCCACTGTCATTCGGACCTCTGTGGTACATCGTATCATTCATCTCTTTCAGCTGTTCCAGCGTGACCGTCTGTTTTCTAATGTATCCGCAAATTCCGCACATACTGCCTCCTTCATATCGGAGAATGCCNGTTGTCAGCGCACATCCTTGCTCATAAAATAATCTCTGTACTCCCCGAAGTCCTTACACTCCTTGTCCACCGAATCCACCAGCTCTCTATATTTTTCCTGTAAAAGCGCCTGATAATTCTCAAAATTATCATAGCCCTCCTTACACCAGGCAAAGGGATGGACTAAGATCTGCACTTTGTCATAGCCGGTGATATTTTCCTCATTAGGGTAGCCGTAGCGCCAGATATGGTTGGCATCAGACATATATTTTACGCCCAATTTAGTATCGTCTGTTATTTTATCTGCGAAGGTGAAGAAGTCATCCTGATAAGCATTGATGATGCCATCCAGCTTGATATTCTCCCGCAGTACGTCCTTGGAGGGTCTGTGCACCGAAAACTCCGTGATCTCGAAGCCGAACATCTCGCTCAGAATATCGATCTCCATGCGGATGCGCTTTTTGATCTGCTCCATATCTGTCATGCCGTTCAGGGCAAAATGCAGGCCGATGTGCTGTCCCCTCTCGTGCATATCCTTGATGATATCCATNTTCTTTCTGGANANNATNTTGTAGGAATTGTTTGTCCACTGGAAAAAGAAAGTGGATGTGAAATCCATGCTCTGCTCCACCTTGGCAAGCTGCCACGCCCTGTCCACGCTGTACTCCACATCGTGACGCATGATGATGAAGCGGTCTCTGCCGAGNGCCTCCGCGTAGNTGCACTGTCTGCCTGTTGCCTGTATGATCCTGATGATCTCCCTGTAATCGTCAAATGAAAACATANTATTCTCTCCTTTTTGTTATCTCCAGTGTACCATATTTAGGCCGCCACAGCAAAACCATTTCAGCNNTGCCTGTCCGGTTCTCAAAAGCTCTGATACAAAAATGCCGCCGTGTCATAGCTGCCGCCGTAGATTCCCGTGATCAGAAGAAGGAGCACCACACCGTAATAGCAGCTCCAGCGAAGAACCAGCGGACAGGCCGCCAGATCCCGGCGCACATCCCCGCCACGTTCCTCCCATATCGAGACAAAAAGCCACAGCAGACAGGACGCCAACAGAAGCAAAAAGCCGTATTTGCTCAGTCCATAGGCAGTAATATCCAAAAGCGAAGATTTTAACTGCAATCTGGTAAAAAGCGCCCGATAGATGCTTCCCGCCTGAGAGAGGCNCTCCGCCCGGATGAGCACATCCGCCACAAACACGATCAGCCAGGTCCTCGCCATACAAAACAGGGCGTAACCCTTTCCATCTTTCACACGAAGCTTTTCTTTCCATATGTCATATTTCGGTTCCAATACCAGAGACACGCTCATGATCACGCCGTAATAAACGCCCCACAGGATATAGCTCATCGTCCTGCCGTGCCACATGCCTGTAAAGAGCCATACCAGCATNGTNCCCAGCACACTGGTCACATGTTTTCCGGCATTGGGCCATTTCTTTTTTGCGGCTTTTCCGATCTTACGGCCGGGAGAAGACATCACGAAGGAAAACATCACATAGTCCTTAAACCAGGCTCCCAGCGTGATATGCCACCTGCGCCAGAACTCCGCCACAGACCTGGAAAAATAGGGCCTTTTAAAGTTCTCCGGCAAAACAATGTCAAAGGTCTCGCTGACTCCCAGCGCCATATCCATATAGCCTGAAAAATCCGCGTAAAGCTGCAGCATATAGAGCACCACCGCCACCGCAAAAATNCCGCCCGGCACCGTCTCGGCGTCGCTTCCGAACACATTGCCCACGAAGATGCCGATCCGGTCCGCGATCACCAGCTTCTTGAAAGCGCCCCACACAAACCGCTGCAGACCAAAGAGCATTCTTTCGTAAGCAAATGCATGCGCTCTCTCAAACTCGGTCTTAAGCTTGGCATAGCGGTTGAAGGGTCCCTGCGTGACGGCAGGGAAGTAAGCCAGAAACAATACCAGTTTTACAGGATTTTCCTCCGCCTCGCACTGCTCCCGTCCCACATCCACCAGATAGCTGATGGCCGTCAGCGTATAAAAGGAAACGCCGAGAGGCATCACCACTCTGGCAAAAAAGGCATCGCTGCGCAGGGTTGTCAGTCCGGCTCTCTGCATAAACGGCAGAAGCACCACCATATATTTTGTGCCGAGTAAAANCCCTAAATTCAACACAAAAGAAAGGATTTGAGCGCGTTTTCTGCGCCTCTCAAATCCCAGCTTCACCGACTTTTTCTTCTCTTTTTCCGCACACTCCGCAAGCGCCTGCGCCTGCTTAACAAAGCTGTCCTTCAGGTACATCCCGCAAAGCCAGGTACTCACCCCGGTAAGCAGGATTCCAACCGGGATCCCGCCCGTACCGATCACGTAAAACAGAGCACTGGCCACAGACAAAACCACCCACTGCCGCTTCTGTGGCACCAGGTAGTAGAGGGCGAAGGAAATCACCCACAATATCACAAAACTACTTGACANAAATTGCATTTATTCCTCCACCAGGCGTTTTACCAGGTCTATGATCGCCTCTTTATTCCTGAAATTCTCCGCCACCACATACTTGGCATCCACCTCAATATCGAATGCATCCTCCAATTCGCTCACGATATTNATNACGGTGAAGGAGTCTATNATCCCNTCCTCCATCATATTGTTNCCNGNGTAGCTGATGGCTTCCTCACAATACTCTTCCAGAATTTCTAATACCTTTTCTTCCATAATNCAGTTATCCTTTCAGTCGATACTTAATTTTCAGCAGATCCCCGTCCGCNAGGGANAGATACAGCATGTTTTCCTCGTCCTTCCGCTTTTCCGGCGCAATCTTGCGATACCGCAGCACCTCCGCACGCGTTCCATCGACCAGCGTCTGCAGCGGCGGAAAAATATCGTTTTTCCCGTAATCCACACTGCGCAGCAGCCGATACAGCTCTTCCGGCTCCTTTTTTAAATCCAGAAAGCCGTCCCCCGGCACCTGAGTAGAGCGATACATTCTGCGGTCCGGTGAAAACTGCTGGGGCTTTGCCTGGACGCTTTTTACAAGCACCGCCGCAAAGCACTCATAAAATCCCTCGCAGGCCAGATCCATCAGCCGCTCCGTCAGCTCATACGCCTTCATGTCCGGTTCGATCTCGCAGGTCTTCTGTATGATAATGCTGCCCTCATCCACGCCCGCCGTCACATAATGCCAGGTGATGCCTGTCTGTGTCTCTCCCTGATAGATCACCCAGCTTGGAGCGTTTCTTCCGGGATAGTCCGGCAGAAGGGCATTGTGAAAATTGATGATGGTAATATTCTCCCGCTCCACCAAAGAGGCCGGAAACAGGAAATTATTGCTGGCGGAGAGAATCAGAGTTTCTTCCGTGATCCCGCCAAGATATTCACCAAGCTCCTTTTTATCCGGGATGCTTGCATAGTGAATTCCCCGCTCTTTACATATCTGTCCGGTGACGCTTAAGGCGTGGGGCTCATGTTCTATGAACTCCAGCGAGTAGCCGTAGTCCGTCTTTTTTTCATCCACATATTTCAGTATATTCCCGGTCGCTTTTCCATAACCGATCACCACGACCCTGCGAAAATCTGTCTTCATACTGCTCCATTTAATAACGCTCGTTTTT
>JAAUZN010000033.1 GCA_014804565.1 Lachnospiraceae bacterium | reverse complement strand
TCCGTGTTTTCTAACTTTTTTATGGTATACTGTGACATAATTTTTTCCTTCTGCTGCGCTGTTTTAGTTTACATAACTCAATTCAATACAACATCCGTTCATCTATCATATCCCCGCACATACACGAACCCCTCATTCTCCCTGTCCATGCGGTATGACGGATCAAGCAGAGCATCCACGAAATCCTGTCCGCAAGCCTCCACCGCCGTCACCGAAAGGCCCAGCGCCTGCTCCACCTGAGGCACCGTGACGTCATCCAAAAAGACCTGCTCTCCGCTGCGAAGCATATTGCCCGGGATCAACAGCGCCTCTCCCAGATCCACGCCCTGCACCCGCATCTCCTTTAGCTGAGCGATCAGATCCTGCCCCGTCACCAGCCCCGCCACCGTGATGGTCTCCCCGAAAAAGTCATTTCGGATAGCCTTCACATGAATGGCAAGCCCGGGATAAGCCTGCATCATTTTTTCCGCCGACTCCTGTATGGTGGAAAAGGCCAGCTTGCCCGTAGCGATGGTCACTTTTCTGCGCAGATCACACTTCTTCTCCGGATATGCCGGATCCCGGAGTGCCTCCTCAAAGGCCTGTGCAAACTCTTCTCTGAAAAGCCGCATCATGCCCACTCCGTTTTCCAGCTGGATGTAGCCGTCGTAACGCTCTTCCTCCGGGAAATCCCGCTCCGCCAGAATATAAAACTCATCGCTGGCATGAACAAAGTGTAGACCAAACTGGTCAAAACAGGTTCTCTGGTAATCTTCGATCATGTCAATGATCTGTCCGGCCTCCTCCTTCGTGAAAAGGCCGATGGGATACAGTCCCTCCCGGAAACGGCTGATTCCCGCAGGCACCACCGACACACTCCGCATAAAAGGCAGATACTTCATCAGATCCTCAATGCTTCGCCGAAGCTCCTCCTCGTCGTTTACCCCCTTACAGCAAACGATCTGCCCGTTCATCTCCACATGGCCTTCGTAAAACCGATCCAGAAACCGCAGCTTCTCCCCCGCAAAGCGATTGTGCAGCATTTCACAGCGAAGCGCAGGATTCGTGGTATGTACCGAGATGTTGATGGGCGCAAGCTGCATCTTCACAATGCGATCCACGTCCCGCTCAGTCATATTGGTCAGGGTGATATAATTGCCCTGCAAAAAGGAAAGCCGGGAATCGTCATCCTTAAAATACAAGGTTTCCCGCATCCCCGGCGGCATCTGATCGATAAAGCAAAAAATACACTTGTTGCTGCAGGAGCGGTAGTCGCTCATCAGACCATTCTCAAACTCTACGCCAAGATCCTCGTCATAGTCCTTGTCGATCTCCAGAAGCCACTCCTCACCGTCCGCCTTTCTTACAAGGACTTCCACATACTCGTCCTTCATCAGATAACGATAGTCGAACACATCCTCTATTTCGTTGTCGTTGACGGCAAGAAGCATATCGCCCGCCTCAATTCCCATCTCCTCTGCGATGGAGCCGGGCGCAACCTCCCGCACCACATGTTCCTTTCCGCTCAAGCTCCTACTCCTCCATCACCGAATATTGCAGCATCTCGTACAGGAGCTTTGTCCCCTCTTTGATCTCTGGCGGCAGAAGCGCTCTTGCCACCAGCTTGTATCCTTCCTCCGGTGCGTCAATACGCTCTAAATTGGCATAATCTCCGTCAATACTAGCCACCCGGTACTGAAATGTATTCAAAGTTTTGTTCCTCCTGTCCGTTTTCGCTCAGTGCAAAACCTTATCCTCATTATATCATATCTCAGAGGCAAATATGGTAAAATATTTATGAAAGAATTGCTTTCAGTTCCGGCAAAAGCGCCACATCTGTTTCTCTGGAGTGCGCAAGTATCACATCACCAGATAATTCCAGCCCCAGTACACTAGTCCCAGCACCCAGCTTGAGACGATCCCGTAGAGAATGACCGGTCCGGCAATCGTAAAGATCTTACAACCGATACCGAACACCTGCCCCTCCTTCTGGTATTCGATGGCTGCCGATGCCACTGAGTTTGCGAAGCCCGTAATCGGCACCAGCGCTCCCGCACCGCCCCAATCCACGCATTTGGTATAAAGCTTACAGCCTGTGAGCAGCACACTGATCAGCACCAAAAGCAGAGAGCACCAGGAACCCGCCGTCTCCTGATCGATTCCCATACGATACGTCGCATAATTCAAAAAAAACTGCCCAAGCACACAGATCAATCCTCCTGTGAGAAAGGCTTTCGCCATACGGGCAGGCAGACTGTATTTCGGTGTGGTCTGCTCCACATGCTGTCTGTACGCCTGTTCCTCCGCCTGCTGCGGTGTCATTGCTTTTTGTTCTTCTGCCATAATCTCCTCCATTCCGAAACGTTTCCACATCTCTACTGTATAAATATCCTCTGGGTAAAATAAATAATGCTCCCGATCAGCTTGCCCATCGCCACCGCCAGGATCGCTGTCCCCAGACCATGACGAAACCCGATCCTCCTTGCAAAAATAGGTATGGTGTTTAGCATCTCCGCGATGGCTAACGCCAGACATCCCACGAAAATACCTGCAAACAGGCCAAAAATGATCTGTATCAGCGTCCCCAGTAAACGCCACACACCCTCCGTCGCCGCTGCGCCGAAGAGAGCATGCTCACGCACAAAAGCTCCGATCATTGCCAATCTGCTGTAAATGCTGAAAAAACTGCCCGCCAGAGTGCCGCATATCACCATCTCCTCCAGCACGAACACCTTGTGTGCCACATGCATTTTCCCCGCAAAGCGCGGAATCAGCCCCACGGAAATAAGCACTGTGAACACCCCTGCCGAAACGATAAGACCTGCGCTCCCTCCGATCAAAGCTAAGAACATCTGCTTAAGAAACATCGATCTCCTTCCCCTCTCTGTCCGCCGTCGCAATGAGCGCCTGATTTACATCCTTTTCATATACCCGCATTTCCACCTCGATAGGTGTGGGATCCTTCGTGATCCGTCTGCCGCCGATATGGTTAAAGAAGACGATAATACCCACCGCCAGCCCTACCGAGTAAGACAATTCCAGAATCCCATACCCGTCTCCGGGCGCTCCCGTCACCATTTCATAAATTTTCGAGAAGACCTCATTGATCCCGATATCATTGTGAAAAGCCATGATCGTAAATGCCGTGCCGAAAAAACTGATCAGAGCCACAAAAAAGAGCTTGCACCACTGGACGAAGCCCTTGTGTCTGTCCACATCGATCCATTCCACCAGTACATCCGCCTCGCCCAGATTCTCCACGCTGGCTCCCGGACAGGCCTTTTCGATCTCCTGAATCACCCGAAGAATACTGATGACCTGTCTTTTGCACTCCCCCTGCTTAAACTGCCATAGCTTGACGGCTCTGGCCTTTGCCTGGGTCTGCGGATCGCTACAGATCAGCTTCCCGATATCCTTGACGAATACGTCCGGGTTCTGCAGCTCCACATTCTGTTCCGCTTTTATATAGATTGTTGCACTATTGGTTGACATAACTACTCCCATCTGTTTTCCTGTTAGAGAGTAGTATATAAGAAAAATTTTATTTTATACGTTGTTTTCTTTATGCTATACTAGACGCAAGCTCAGCAGCTTGCGTCGCAAGAATTACTGCGTAATTCTTGTTGACACTGCCAAGGATTACAGCTTCTGAGTCTTTCATTTACTAGACGCAGACTCAGCACTCAAAATAAAGGAGATTTCTCATGAAAATTGTTGTGATAGACGGCCAGGGCGGCCGCATCGGTAAGAATGTGATAGAACAGGTAAAAGCTGGTCATAAGGATCTGGAACTCTACGCCATCGGCACCAACACCATGGCCACCTCCTCCATGCTCAAGGCAGGCGCGGACTTTGGCGCCACAGGAGAAAACGCCGTACTGGTGAATGTTGCAGACGCTGATATCGTGATCGGCCCTGTAGGCATCGTTTTTGCCAACGCCCTGCTGGGGGAGATCACCCCTGCCATCGCCACCGCTGTGGGCGCAAGCAAGGCCTTTAAGATCCTGATCCCCGTGAACCGCTGCAACCACTATATTGCTGGCTGTGCAGAAAACTCTCTGGGGGAGTATATCCGCATTGCTGTTGGTAAGCTGGAAAGCATGTTGTAGAAGTAAAATATACCGATCACGCGAAAAGCGTGCCGTTTTTACAGCACGCTTTTCGCTCTGATCATGGTTATCTATAACTGTTTTTAACTGTCAAACTCAAGACGGATTGTGTGTGTAATCAACATAAGACCAGTCGGAATATGTCGTCTTACCGTTCTTCTCTTTTGCTGCACGTACTCCAAAATAATATGTTTGGCCGTCTTCCATTGGACTCCAACTCTCATAAAGATCTTCCGTAAGCGCATCATCATCTTCTCCTATCCAAATCTCCTTATGCTCGGCATCTTTATAAAGTCTTGTCTGATATCCCGTTGCGCCTCGCACTGCCTTCCATTCAAGCATTACTCCTGTTGAATTGTCAGGATCTATAACTGCTGTAAAGTTTGCAGGTGCGTTGAATGCCGTACCGACATATTGCCCATCTTCCCACATTCCTGTCTTTACAGTACCATCGGCATATGTCATAGTGCCTTCCCCGGTTCTTACGTCGTCTTTGAATTCACCATCATAGACTTGTCCATCAGCCCATGTGTAAACGCCTTGGCCATTAAATCTACCATCTTTCCATTCGCCCTCATAGACATCATCAGCGTAATCCGTTCCTTCACCAAATGTTTTAACGCCGTGCCCTTCTCTTTTATCATCTTTCCATTCGCCCTCATAAACGCTGCCGTCGAGATATGTCATCGTTCCCAGACCGTCTCTTTTATCGTCTGTCCATTGGCCTGTATAAACGCGGCCATCAGCCCATGTATAAACGCCATGACCATTATACATACCGTCTTTCCATTCTCCCTCATAGACATCACCAGCGTAATCCGTTCCTTCGCCAAATGTTTTAACGCCATGCCCTTCTCTTTTATCATCTTTCCATTCGCCCTCATAAACGCTGCCATCAGTCCATGTGTAAACGCCCTGGCCATTACGCATACCGTCTTTCCATTCCCCCTCATAGACATCGCCGTCAGCCCATGTGTAAACGCCGTGGCCATCGCGTCTATTCTCTTTGTATTCACCCTCATAAAGATCTCCGCTGGCAAATGTCAGAGTGCCCTGGCCGTTCGCTTTGCCGCCTTTCCACTCTCCGCTGTAAACAGAGCCGTTGCTGAATGTAAGCGTCCCCTCTCCTTCCGGTCTATCCTTCTGCCACCTGCCGGTATAGGTTCCGGTCACCTCTCCATAGACGCTGCCGACTTTTAGCATATCATTTGCATAGGGCTTATCGGTGACGTCTTTAGGTGAATTAAGACCAATGACAATACCACCCACCACAATGCAGCATACAACTGCCGCAGCGGCAATCATTGTTTTGCATTTCTTGCTGTGTAGGTCGATCTTGAGTTTTGCCGCAATACCTTTCGGTGTTTCCGGCACAGACCGGGCCGCAGCTTCGGCGGCTTGCGGAACAGGCTGATATTCCGTTTCGGGCTGCTGCACAACAGGCTCTGATTTTGTTATCGGCGGTTTGTCAAACACATCACCGCTGACAGAATTTATCGTTCTTTTTACAGCATCTAAGTCGTTTATGGTTTTTCTGTTTATCGAAGCATTTTCGAAAAAAATGATAAANGCTNCCGTAATATCANATTNGGANAGTTTATCCTGTTCCAAAAGCGTGGAAATNCNGGTATANGCNGANTTCATCGCNCGCATCACATCGTTTGANCTGTNGTCGGTATTTGTTGCAATATTTGCGCCCTGTTTGAGGATCTCGATCTTAACGCCCCGCTCCACATTCGGCAGAGCATTGGCNTCGCNTCGGTGCTGAGGCTGCTCAAGNAACACAAACACGATCTGCTTTTTGCTGTTGACAGCAGTCAGAAGTTCAAGAAAACAGGCGTAGCTCTCAATGTAGCTCTGACTTACAAAAGCTACCATAACATCTGAGCCACNAATNTTTCTCAACATAGGCACGATCCACNTGTCATTCACCCTGTCNAACGCCTTGTCCGCAAACACTCGCAAGCCGTATTCCTTCTGCATGGGCACCACTGCGTTCTTGAAAACGGTCTCCCAGTTGTCGCTTGCGTAGCTGATAAAAGCATACGGCACTTTTTGAGTATATTCCGTTATTATCAGATTGTTCTCAAGATACTCTGAACGATCCATCTTTTGCGATTCATTCAAGCCCATTATTTTTACTCCTTTCAAGCCTGCGTATGTTAAAATTATTTTTACTGCTTCTGCAAGATTGAAATATGCCAAAGATAAACCGTANAATTATATTATNTACGACATGAAATGTCAATATTTTACAAAATTAATGGTCGTTAACACAATAAAAAAATAATTTCAACACTGCTTTACAGGACTCAGGTTTATGACGTATTATAATGAATGGGTTAAATAAGATTGATATTTAATACGACATTTAATAAAGAGAAAAGAGTATGCAGGCAATCATGGAAACGCTATTCGATATAGTCTATTTAACACCCGTGCTTACACCGGAAATTATAATGATCCTGAAATGTAAGGGGAACACTTTTTTATAGAAGTGCAAGAGAGAATCGAGACGTCATATTTAAAAGCATGTGGCTGACAATTTTGATCAGTTTTGGTTTCTATTTACCTGTTGTCCTATTTGCAGATGCGGTTCCAATGATCGGAATGCTGATGATACTAAAAACCTGTGCTTATGTATGGACTGTCCTGATTGGATTTAACGCANTGAAAAAGAATTGTTTTCAGCAGTATAAATGGCAATTCCACTACCGGACACGATGTGTCTATATGAATAAACACGCATTTCTCGCTTTGTGTCGTGTCATTTTCATCAGCGCACCGGTATTCTGACATCGAAAGGAGGACAGACATGGACCAGAAAAAGACAGGAAACTTTTTAAAGGACCTGCGAAAAAAGAAAAGTCTGACACAGGAACAGTTAGCGGAACAATTCAATGTATCTTCCCGAACTGTTTCCAGATGGGAAACCGGAAACAACATGCCGGATCTGAGCATCTTAATTGAGATCGCAGATTTCTATGATGTGGATATCCGGGAAATTATTGATGGAGAAAGGAAAAGCGAGAATATGGACAACGAGACCAAGAATACCTTAAAGAAAGTCGCAGAATACAGCGATGCGGAAAAGAAAATACTGAAAAAGCGCTTAATCAGTATGACATTGGGAACCATGATACTCCTTCTGTTTGCACTTGCACTGGAGTCGACAAGCGGATTCGGGTTTATTCCGGAAAGGCCCTGCCAGAATATGAGCGATTTTGCCACCGGTCTGGCTTTCGGGGGATTGCTGCTCAATCTGCTGTATCTGAACGGTTCTCTGGAAAAGATACGGGCATGGAAGCTTAGTAAACTCAAAGCATCGAAATAAGAATACTTAAAACAGCCGATATCGGAAAGGAGCAGTTGTCACATAAGCTGCTCTTTTTTACATTCTAACCTGATACCCCAAAAGAGTCCTCTGTTCCACGCTCTCCCCGGCAAGAATCTGTAAAAGAAGCTCACAGGCTTTTCTGCCCAGCTCCTCCACATCAAACCAGATTGAGGATACCTGGGGCATATGCTCCGCCAGAAATACACTGTCGTAAAAGGATGCCACCTGCATCTGTCCCGGCACATCTACGCCTCTCCTCTGCAAAGCGTTCAGCACACGGCTGCAGAGAAAATCGTCCATAGTCACGATACAGTCCGTGCCTTCCAAAAGCAGCTCTTCTACGATTCCATCCACCATATCCGCATGAGTCACATTCAAAATGACCCGGCTTTCTATTGACTTATTTGGTCGATCACTGAAAGCATCCTCAAAACCAAGCAGACGGTTTTGGGTGACCATGTAGTTCTCATCGTCCCCGATCAGCGCGATCCGCTTTATTCCCCGCTCCAAAAGCTTTTCCGTCAAGGTTCTGCAGGCTGTTCTGTGATCGTTGTCAATCTGCACCGCCGCACTGTCCCCGGTGCTGCCGATAGCCACAAAGGGCACGCCGTTCTCCCGCAGATACTGCATCGGCCTGTCATCTATCAGGGTTCTGGTGAGGATCGCGCCATCTATCTTATGATTGGTCACCGCACGTTTTAATTGACCAACGCGGTCATTCGATACCATAGTGATCAGAACGTCATAATCTTTCTCGGAAGCCACCTTGCTGATACCAAGCATACACTTCTGAAAGAAGGGCAGGTCTACGAGATGATAGTCGCCCGGCAGTACCAGCCCCAGATTATAGGTTTTATTCTGCGCCAGACCTTTCGCCACCACATTGGGTCTGTAGTGATGGGTCTCAATATAATCAAGCACCTTTTTTCTGGTTTCCTCTCCGATCCTGCCTTTACCGGAAATGGCCCGGGACACGGTGGTCTTGGAAACGCCAAGAGCCCGTGCGATATCCCCTATTGTCAGATTTTTATCCATCATCCCACCTGTCCCCTCTGTCCAAAAGGTCGTCGCAGGATCGGCATCCTGCGACCAAAGAATTGCTACGCAATTCTTTCTTAAATATTTTTCTATATTGGCTTTTGAGATATGATATAATAAACGTATAAATTATGCGCAAACGGTTGTTCTTTCCCTTTCAGCGTACCAGATAAGGCTTCCCTGCGCAACCATATTTTTGATTTTACAGGATCGGAGGAACCCATGAAAACAGACACACTTCTCTTCGGCGCCGCCTACTATGATGAATATCTCCCTGAGGACCGCATCGAGACCGATATGGAAATGATGAAACGGGCGGGAATGAACGTGATCCGCATCGCGGAATCCACCTGGAGCACCTGGGAACCACAGGACGGTGTTTTTGACTTCACGCATCTGCACCGGATGCTCTCCTGCTCCGGGAAGCACGGTATTCAGGTCATTGTCGGCACTCCCACCTACGCAGTGCCCACCTGGCTTGCNCGCAAGTACCCCGACATCATCACGGAGACCCATCAGGGCCCGGGACGGTACGGCCACAGACAGAATATGGATATCGCTCATCCCATGTATCTGAAGCATGTGGAGCGNATCATTCGGAAGCTGATGGAGGAGGTCGCCCCCTACGATCATGTGATCGGATTTCAGTTGGACAATGAGACCAAATCCTACGACACCTGCTCCACCTACGCACAGGAAAAATTCGTGGCCTATGTGCGGACTCTTTTCCACGATGATCTGGACCTTCTGAACAAGGCGTGGGGACTGGACTACTGGAGCAACCGGATCAATTCCTGGGAGGATTTCCCGGACGTGCGCGGCACCATCAACGGCAGTCTGGGTGCAGAATACCAGAAATTTCAGCGAAAGCTGGTGACCGATTTTCTGGCGATGCAGAGCGGGATCGTCTCTTCCTATGCACGCCCGGAACAGTTCATCACGCAAAATTTTGACTATGACTGGCGTGGCTTCTCCTTCGGTCTGCAGCCGGAGGTAGACCAATGGGAGGCGGCCCGCTCCTTAACGGCGGCCGGCTGTGACATCTATCACCCCTCGGCCCAGGATCTGACCGGCAGAGAGATTTCCTTCGGCGGCGCCATCGCACGCTCCCTGAAAAAAGACAACTATCTGGTACTGGAGACGGAGGCACAGGGCAATCACGGCTGGCTTCCCTATCCCGGTCAGCTCCGCCTGCAGGCCTTCAGCCATCTTGCAAACGGAGCCAACTCCGTAATGTACTGGCACTGGCACTCCATACACAATGCCATAGAATCCTATTGGAAGGGCGTTTTAAGTCATAATCTGCAGGAAAACGCCACCTACCGGGAAGCCNGCCGCATCGGCGCTGACTTTGCGGAATATGGTACTCATTTGGTCAACTTAAAGAAGAACTGCCCTGCAGCGATCCTTCTGGACAATGAATCCCTGACTGCCCTGCAATGGTTCCCCACTGGCGGCGGCCTGGCTTACAATGACATCTTTCGATGGCTCTATGACGCCCTCTATGAAATGAATGTGGAATGNGATATTCTCTCGGAAGATGATATAGACTTGTTTGGTCAATATAAATTATTGGTCACACCGGCTCTCTACAGTGTCTCCGATGAGCTCACGCAGGCTCTGGCGCGCTATGTGGAGCAGGGCGGCGTTCTGCTCTCCACCTTCCGGACAGCGGTAGCCGACAGAATGTTAAAGATCTATCACGACGATCTGCCCCACGGTCTGACCAAAGTTTTCGGTATGACCTACGACCAGTTTACGGACGGCATCANTGTGGGATTAAAAGAAATACAATTTGAGAAAAAGACTAATTCACTCAACCAGGACAGCAGTCTCTGCGTTCACCATTGGATGGAGCTTCTTCTCCCCGAAGAAGCGGAAACGCTGGCCTCCTACGATCACCCCCACTGGGGCAGTAACGCCGCCATCACGGGAAATGCTTACGGAGCCGGCTACGCTGCCTATCTGGGCTGCCACACAGACGCAGAGACGGTAAAACCGCTGCTTGCATTCCTCTGCGGGAAAGCCGGCATACCGCTTCCTGAAGAAAACTATCCTGTCATCGTCAAACGGGGCGTCAACGCTCTGCAAAAAGAGATCGTCTACTACTTCAACTATTCCGAAGAGCCGCAGACGATCACCTACCACGGTGCAGACGCTGTCCTCCTGCTTGCGGGCCATACCCTCTCAGAGCAGGCCCCCGTTTTGAAAGACGGTGATACCCTGACTCTTGCCTGCTGGGACTTTCTCATTCTGGAGCGCGGCCTCTCCTAAAAGATTCCCAGAAACTTCTCCTGAAAGTTGGAGCAGAGCTCTTCAAAGTTGGTATATTGCANCTGCGCGCTGTCCCGGAAACGGCGGCGCCATTCATCCCGAATGGCGTCCGCCAGAAGCACCGCGCACTCACTCTGGGTCAAGAGGATCGCCGGGAACACATAATAGATCATCATCAGATTGATATCCATCTGGCTTCTGCCGCTGATCTTTCCCCGCTTGGCGAAACGCTGCTCCACTGCACCGGCCAACGCTTCCGCCACCTGTGCGGCAGCCGCTTCCCGGTCTGCGGCCTGCTCCACCGCACCTGTCATCTCTGCAAAAGTCTCCTGATTTTTCTCGCGAAACTGCTCCATCCGCTCCTTATAAANCTTTTTCTTGATGCGGTACAGCATCGCCTCCATGTCGTCAAACATTGTTCCTGCCTGTTCTAACATCGTTTCCTTCCTTTCCGTATTTTTTCCTTGCGCAACCTGTTTTCCTGTGCTATAATGAGTTTCGGCGGTTTTCCTGTAACCGCATTGAAGGGGCATAGTTCAAAGGTAGAACAGTGGTCTCCAAAACCATCGATGTGGGTTCGATTCCTACTGCCCCTGTTATTATGACCCGTGAGTCCGGCTCACGGGTTTTTCAGTATCATCTTNTAAAGNGAGGACTTTACATATGGCNAAAAAAATCATCTCCATACTNGGNCTNNCNCTTATNCTNTCCCTGTCCGTCTGCGCCTGCGGCAGGGAAGNNAAGNCCNTNTTNTCCGCNACNGATTACGANNTNGANGCAGAGACGGCANAGACNATCCGGGGNNTCAAGATCGGCGANGACTCGGAAACNTTTCTGNNCGCCTACNGGGACTACGATATCTTATCCAGNATAAANGGCGGNGACTACCGNTTNCTNNCCGNNGANGAGATNCCNTTTACCTCTCNTCAGNTGACCACGATCCTGCCCTCCTTCTTCNTAGACGGCAGCGCCATCGANCTGGACNGCTTCTGNGANGAGAACGNCATNGAAAAGGAGNNTCTTTTGTCCTTCCTGACCGATGANTCCTATCTGNAGANNCACACNGTNCTNTATCANTATCTCGTCTTTACCTGGGAAAACGGCAAGATCACNGACATCCGCTCCGAATCCATGGATTATAACCGGGACGGTTCTTACTATGAAGCGAACTGACTCTCATAGAGTCCGGCGTAAAATCCTTTCTTTTCGAGCAATGTCTCGTGGTTGCCTTGTTCTATGATATTCCCGTCCTTCATGACAAGGATCACATCCGCCTCCCGTATGGTGGATAGCCTGTGCGCCACGATAAAGCTGGTCCTGCCCTGCATCATGGTGGCAAATGCCTTCTGTATCCGGATCTCTGTGCGGGTATCAATGGAGGACGTAGCCTCATCCAAAATCAGCATGGGCGGCAGACACAGCATAACTCTGGTGATACAGAGAAGCTGCTTCTGCCCTTGAGACAGACTTCCCCCGTCTTCACCGATTACCGTATCATATCCCTTGGAGAGCCGCTTGATAAAGCTGTGGGCGTGTGAAGCCTTAGCAGCGGCAATGATCTCCTCCTCGGTGGCATCCGGTCTGCCCATCACGATATTATCCCGGATCGTACCTGCCTTTAACCAGGTCTCCTGCAATACCATACCGTAGTTTTCCCGCAGGCTCTTTCTGGTCACTTCTCGGATATCCGCCCCGTCCACACAGATCTTTCCCTGGTCCACATCATAAAAACGCATGAGCAGATTGATGACCGTAGTTTTGCCACAGCCTGTAGGTCCCACGATCGCCACCCGCTGTCCGGGCTTCACCGACAGATTAAAATCCGTGATCAGTTTTTTATCCGGCACATAGGAAAAGCTCACATGGGAAAGTTCCACTTGCCCTTCCACGTTCTGCAGCTGCAGCGCGTCCGCAGGCTCCGGCGTCTGAGGCTCCTCCTCGATCAGCGCAAATATCCGCGCCGCGCACGCCAGCGCATTCTGCAGCTCCGTCACCACGCCGGAGATCTCATTGAAAGGCTTCGTATACTGGTTCGCATAAGAAAGGAAGCAGGACAACTGTCCCACACTGATGCCACCGCGAATGGCGTAAACCGCTCCGATCACCGCCACGCCCGCATACACCAGATTGTTGACAAAGCGGGTGGAAGGGTTCGTGAGGGAGGAGAAAAAGATGGCACGTAAAGAGCATGCCTCCAGTCTGCCGTTGATCTCATCAAACTGCTCCTGTGCCTCGTCCTCATGGGAAAATGCCTGCACCACCTTCTGATTTCCGATCATCTCCTCAATCAGAGCCGTCTGCTCTCCTCTGGTCTCCGACTGAAGATGAAACATGGTATAGGTTTTCTTGGCAATAAAGCCCGCGACAAAAAACGACAATGGTGTCACCAGTACAACGACACCCGTGACAGCTACATTGATGCTGAGCATAAAACCTAACGTTCCCAGAATAGTGATCACTCCGGTAAAGAACTGGGTAAATCCCATCAGCAGACCGTCCGCAAACTGATCCACATCCGCGATCACCCGGCTTACCACCTCACCGTAGGAATGTCCGTCAATATACTTTAAGGGAAGGATCTCTATCTTGCGGAATGCCTCGTTTCGGATGTCCTGCACGATCCGGTAGGTCATTTTATTGTTGCACACATTCATGATCCACTGCGCCGCGCCGGTAATCGCCATGATCACTGCCATCCGCTTCAGAACGGCAAAGACACCGGAGAAATCTACTCTTCCCTTATCGATCACCAGGTCAATGACTCTACCGGTCAATATCGGAAAGTACAGGGTGAGAGCCACCGTCACACTTGCCATGACGATAGAGGCCGCCAGATAGACCCAATACCTTCTGATATAGTGCAGCACCTTTCCAAAGGTTTCTTTCTGTCCCGTTTTTCTTGCCATATTATGCCTCCGCCCCCTTTGGTTTCTCGAATTGAGAAAAATAAATCTCCTGATACACCTGACAGTCTTTCAGCAGCGTCTCGTGTGTACCGCAGGCCACCATTTCTCCATCCTCCAGCACCACGATCTGATCCGCATGCTGAATGGAGGAGGCGCGCTGAGATACAATAAATACCGTGGTCTTCTGAAGCGTCTTAAGTGCCTGCCTGAGAGCCGCATCCGTTGCGTAATCCAGGGCCGACGCGCTGTCATCCAGAATCAATATCTCTGGCTTCCCCACCAGCGCTCTGGCGATGGTAAGACGCTGCCTCTGTCCGCCGGAGAAATTGCGGCCCTCCTGAGCCACCGGAGCGTCCAGTCCGCCCTCCTTCTCCTCCACAAAGGATTTCGCCTGAGCCAGCGAAAGTGCCTCCCACAGCTCTTCATCCGTGGCATTTTTCTTGCCCCACTGCAGATTTTCCCGGATCGTCCCGCGAAAGAGCACTGCCCGCTGGGGTACCACGCCGATCTTCTCTCTGAGCGTTTCCATCCCATATTCCTTCACATCTCTGCCGTTCACGCGCACCGTCCCCTGCGTGGCATCGTAAAACCGGGGGATCATATTCACCAGCGAGGATTTACCCGAGCCCGTACCGCCTATGACACCGATGGTCTGTCCTCTGCGCACTTTGATATCTATATCTGACAGGGATTCCGCCCCTGCACCCGCGTAGGTCAGATGCACATGATCAAACTCCACAGCCGGCTCTTCTCCCGCCGTCCGGCCGTTCTTCTCCGCCTCCAAACCGCTGTCCTTCGTCAGACACTCCCACTGCATAGAGCTCTTTACCTCAAAGATGGCTTCGATCCGGTTGGCACAGGCCAGCGCCTTGGTGATGGTTATGATCAGATTGGCCAGCTTGACCAGCTCCACCAGAATCTGCGACATATAGTTGACCAGCGCCACCACCTGTCCCTGGGTAATGCTGCCTTCATCCACCCGGACGGCTCCCGTATAGAGCAAAAGGATGGTTGCTGCATTGATGATAATGTATGTGACCGGATTGGTCAATGCGGATATCCTTCCTACATAAAGCTGCAGATTGGCAAGCGTATCATTTTTCTGCTCGAATCCCGCTATCTCCTCTTCCTCTTTGTGAAATGCGCGGATCACACGGGCGCCCGTAAGGTTCTCTCTGGTTGCGCCGAGCACCGAGTCCAGTCCCGCCTGTACCCTGCGGTACATGGGCATGGTGATCGCCGTGATCCCACAGACCACAACGGCAAGAAGCGGTATGGTCACCACGAAGAGAAACGCCGCTTTCACATCGATCGTAAAAGCCATGATCATGGCACCGAACACGATAAAAGGCGAGCGCAGAAAGAGCCGCAGCACCATGTTGACGCCGTTTTGTACCTGATTCACATCCGAGGTCATGCGGGTGATCATGGTGGAGGTGCCCAGCGTATCCATCTCCGTAAAAGAAAGACTCTGGAGATGAGCAAAAAGAGCCGATTTCAGCTTGGCGGAAAATCCCACCGCCGCCCTGGCCGCAAAATACTGCGCTGTGATAGAACAGACCAGTCCGATCAATCCCAGCGCCACCAAAATCCCACCCATCTTCAAAACATAAGGGGTATCCGCATTTTTGATTCCCCGGTCAATGACCGCTGCCATGACCAGAGGCACAAACAGCTCAAAGGTCGCCTCCAGCATTTTAAAAAGCGGGGCAAAAACTGTTTCCTTTTTATAATCTTTCAGGTAAACCAGCAATTTCCTCATAACGACAAACCGCACTCCTTCTCTGCCTATAGACACAGACAGCAGTCCCGGATATGAACTGCTGCCCACTTACTTATTTCCTTTATCTGTATTATTGTATATACTCGTCTGTCTGAGCCTGAATCTCTTCGCTGATCTGCTTCACCGCTGTGGAGGGTTCGTAGTTCTCCTCCGGGTATAGCACCTGATGAAGCTGTCTCACATTTTCCTCCAGATCTTTCGGAATCACACAGCTTCCCTTACTGCCCACATTGGCGCCGGCTCTTCCTCCCTCAAAGGGAAATCCGTCGCTCTCCGTCACCCTATAGCCCGCCACACTGCTGAGAACGCTTAAGACTTCATTTACGTTTAAGGAGGTTTCCACCTGAGGCAGTACGGCATTGACCATATCAGTCAGCGTACTCACAGATGCGCCTCTCGCCTTCTCCATCATGGCGGCAAGCACTTCTCTCTGTCTCTGCGCCCGACGGAAATCATCGCCCTTCGTGTAGCGTATACGACAGTAAGCGGTAGCCTGCATACCGTTCAACAGCTGTCTGCCGCTGTGGTCCACCGGTGTGTAGTCCACACCCAGCTCCTCCGCCATACAGAGCTGATAATTATTCAGGTGGGTGATCTCAACGTCTGTCACTTCCATCTCTATCCCGCCCAGCGCATCGACCGCATCGATCAATCCGGAGAAGCCGATGGTGACATAGTCCGTGATGTCCAGATCCAGATTCATATTGAGCATATTGATTGCCTGCTCCGGCCCGCCCTGTGCATAGGCCGTATTGCATTTATTATAGCTGTCGTTACTCAGGTTCAGATAGGTGTCTCGAAAAACGGAAATCAGCTTGATCTCCTGGGTATCCTGATTGATACTGGCGATCATAATGGTATCGCTTCGGGTGCCCTTACCCAGTTCCCCGTTTCTGGCATCCACACCAAAAAGTGCAATGTTGCGATATCCTTTCGCCGGTTCCTTTTCTTTTGCCTCTGCCTGCTTTACGTCGGTGGTCTTTTTCTGAACAATCTCCTCATTGATACGGATATTGTCCTCATCAATGTCCTTGCGGTTTACCTCGCTGGTCATGGTGACGACTACATACATCACGCCAATCGCAATGAACAGGACACAGACCTCCACGATCAGGAGCGGAACGCTCCCCCGAAAGCCGCGCTTTTTCTTATCCATACTGACTCCTTTGTCAGATCCTAATTCCCCTTTGTATTGCAGATCATCTAAAGAAACATATTATCATAAAAGCCTCTTTAAATCAAGTCGATGGCATCCCGCACCGTCCCCACGCCGATGACCTGCATCCCCGCCGGAGGCTTGATCTGTCCCACGTTGACTTTGGGCAGGATGCAGGTGGTAAAGCCCAGCTTGGCCGCCTCCGCCACTCTCTGTGCAGCCATGGAAACACCCCGCACCTCTCCGCTTAAGCCGATTTCCCCAAAGACAATGGTCTTATCGTCGATCACCCGGTTCTTAAAGCTGGACGCCACCGCCATGGCGACTCCCAGATCAATAGCCGGTTCCACGATCCGCATGCCGCCGGCCAGATTCACATAGGCGTCGCAATCGGACATCTGCAGATTCAAACGCTTTTCCAGCACTGCCATCAACAGATTCAATCTGTTAAAATCCATTCCGATGGCCTGACGCCTCGGTATACCGAAATTGCTGTGACAGACCAATGCCTGAATCTCCAGCAGGATGGGCCGGGTTCCCTCCATCGAGCAGGACACCACAGAGCCGTTTTCTCCCTCCGGCTTCCCGCTCAGCATAAATTCCGAGGCATTCTTCACCTCCGAAAGTCCCTCCTCCTTCATCTCAAAGACACCGATCTCATTGGTCGAGCCAAATCTGTTCTTCACTCCCCGCAGGATCCGGTACGAGGCATGCCTGTCTCCCTCGAAGTATAATACCGTATCCACCATATGTTCCAGAACTCTGGGGCCCGCCACTGTACCCTCCTTGGTCACATGGCCCACGATAAAGATGGACACCCCCAGCCCCTTGGCAAGCTGCATGAGTACATTCGTGGATTCCCGAACCTGGGAAATGCTGCCCGGCGCAGAGGATATCTCCTCGTGATACATGGTCTGGATCGAATCGATGACAGCCACCGCCGGCATCTGCTTGCGAATCGTCTGCTCCACCGTCTCCAGACTTGTCTCGCACAAAAGGAGAAGATTTTCCGAAAAGTCCCCAATCCGATTGGCGCGCAGCTTGATCTGCTGCAGGGACTCCTCCCCGGAAATATAGAGAAGCTTGTGGCCGTCCGCCGCCATATGCCTGCACACCTGCAAAAGAAGGGTGGATTTGCCGATGCCCGGATCGCCTCCCACCAATGTGAGGGAACCCGGCACGATCCCGCCGCCCAGCACCCGGTCAAGCTCCGCCATATGGGTGGTCATGCGCGCTTTTTCGCTCAGATCCACCTCGCTAAGGCTCACCGGCTCTGCGTCCTTCCTTCCAGCCGCATTCCCCCGTGCGCCGCCGCTCTTTCCCGATACCTTTTCCTCCACCATCGTATTCCATTCTCTGCAGCCAGGACACTGTCCCAGCCATTTGGAGGACTCATAGCCACAGTTTTGACAAAAAAATACCGTTGTTTTTCCCTTTGCCATCGGTTTTCTCCTATCGCCCAAAAAGACAGGGCCTTTCGACCAAATGTGACACTCATGTCAGTCAAAAAGCCCTGTCTTTCAATCACTTACTTTACGATCTTTACCTCTACTGCACCTACACTTGCAAGTTCCACACTGATATTCAGCTTTCCGCTCAGATTCGTCTTCATCTCTCCTACATTAGCGTCGTTTACATAGACCTTATACACCGTGTCCTCCTCGAGTCCCACCGTGATCTGGGCATCCTCACTGCCTTCCACCTTGAAGGTGACGCCGTTCTCTGTCTCTGAAAAGCCGTTTACGCTGGTTCCCGGCTCCGACTCATAAGCAAACATACCGTTTTTCTCCAGCTTTGTCAGTTCCTTAAAGGTCTTCACCTTGTACAGATTACCGCCATGCTCGTAATCCTCCAGCTTCGCCTTGGCAGCAAGCATATGATTGCCAAAGCTGATCGTTCCGTCGCCCTCTGCGCGCAGCAATTCCTCTACTACAGCCATTGTACCTTCCTCCTATGTTCTATTCTCCTACTGCTTTAACCGTAAAGGTTATCTTTTTGTTCTTAAGTCCAACAGAGACTTTGTCGCCGCTCTTCACTTTTCCTGCCAGAATCTCCTCCGCCAGCGCATCCTCGATCTCCGACTGGATCGCCCGCTTCATCGGCCTTGCGCCCATTTTGACATCCATATGCTTCTCGATCAGATGCTCCTTCACGGAGGAAGTGATCGCCAGATCGATATTCATCTGCTCTCTGCAGCGCTTCGTCAGATTTTTGGAAAGAAGAGTCACGATCGCTTTCATATCCTCTTTGTTCAGAGGATGGAATACCATGATCTCATCGATCCTGTTGATGAATTCCGGCTTAAAGAGGCGTTTTACCTCCTCCATCACCTTGCCCTTCATCTTATCATAACTCTGTTTCTCCGTCTCCGCCGCTCCGAATCCCAGATTCTTAGGGTCGATGATCCGCTGTGCGCCTGCGTTCGAGGTCATGATCAGGATGGTGTTCTTAAAGCTCACCTTCCGCCCCTTGGAATCGGTGATATGCCCGTCGTCAAGCACCTGCAGGAGTACATTAAACACATCCGGATGAGCCTTCTCTATCTCGTCAAAAAGTACCACGGAGTAGGGATTCCTGCGCACTTTCTCGGAGAGCTGTCCGCCCTCCTCAAACCCCACATATCCCGGGGGCGATCCGATCATCTTGGACACCGAATGTCCCTCCATGTACTCTGACATATCTACCCGGATCAAAGCGTTCTCGGAGCCAAACATAGCCTCCGCCAAGGCTTTGGATAATTCGGTCTTACCCACGCCCGTAGGCCCCAGAAACAGGAAAGAACCGATGGGACGATTGGGGTCCTGCAAACCCACTCTGCCCCGGCGCATGGCCTTCGCCACAGCTACCACAGCCTCCTCCTGGCCGATCACCCGCTTATGCAGGATGGATTCCAGCTTTAAGAGCCGCTCGCTCTCCTTCTCCGCCAACTTTTTCACAGGGATCTTCGTCCACAGTGCCACCACCTCGGCGATCTCGTTCTCTCCCACCACATAGGCGCGATTCTGCTCCGCCTGCTCCATCTTCTTGACCAGACGCTCATATTTCCTGATACAGCTCTCCTGCTTCTTTTTCAGCTCCGCTGCCTGAGTGAATGCCTCCATGCGGATGGAACGTTCGATCTGCAAGTCTATCTTGTCTATCTCATCGGACAGCTCCTGCAGCTTATCGGGCTGCTTCGTCACGTGAAGCCGCACAGCCGCGGAAGCCTCGTCGATCAGATCTATCGCCTTATCCGGCAGATTTCTGTCATTGATATAGCGCGCCGACAGAGCCACCGCCGCACTGATCGCTTCCGGCGTGATTGTAACTCTGTGATGCTCTTCATATTTATGGGCAATACCCCGCAGTATATTTTCTGTCTCCTCAATGGTCGGCTCCTCCACCGTCACCGGGTGGAAACGTCTCTCCAACGCGGCATCCTTCTCCACATACTTGCGGTACTCTGCGATTGTGGTCGCGCCGATGAGCTGGATCTCGCCTCTGGCAAGAGAAGGTTTCAGAATATTGGACGCATCTATCGCTCCCTCCGCGCCGCCCGCGCCGATGATGGTGTGCATCTCATCCAAAAAGAGAATGATATTGCCGTCCTCGATCACCTCTTTGATCACCTTTTTGATCCGCTCNTCGAACTCGCCGCGNTATTTACTTCCGGCTACCATACCCGANAGATCCAGCGTCAGAAGTCTCTTATTCTGTACGGTAAAGGGNACATCNCCCGTCACGATCCTGGCGGCAAGTCCTTCCACCACAGCCGTCTTNCCCACGCCGGGCTCTCCCACCAGACAGGGATTGTTTTTCGTGCGNCGGCTTAAGATCTGAACAACTCTGGTGATCTCCTCCTCCCTGCCGATCACAGGATCCAGNTTCCCCTCTCTGGCAAGCGCTGTCAGATCCCTGCTGTAATGATCCAGCGTGGAGGTATTTCCCTTTTTCTTATTCTGCTTTCTGCCCAGATCTTCCTTGTAAAGCGCGCCGTCCTCGCCCATGGCTACCAGCACATCCACATATAGCTTCTGCACCGAAATGCCCATGGTATTAAGGAGCCTGACCGCCACATTCTCCCCTTCCTTCAGAAGAGCCAGCAGAATATGCTCTGTTCCGGTCCGATCACTGTGGAATCGTTCCGCCTGTCTGTGCGCCTCCTCCAAAATGGCCTGCGCCCGCGGGGAATAGCCATCCCGTTCCGCGATCAGCACAGAAGTTTCCGGCACGATCAGATCCTTGATCATCTCTTTTAACTGCAAAACATCCACGCCGTTATTTAAAAGCACCGTAGCCGCAACGCCCGTGTTTTCCCTCAAAAGACCCAGCAGGATATGCTCACTTCCCACATAACTCTGCCGCAGGCTTCTGGCAGCCCGCTCTGCAAGCATCAGAGCCGCCTTTGCCTTATCTGTAAATTGTGGCTGCATTAACCTTCCATTCCTTTCCCATATTCCTCATAAATCTCATCTATAAGAGCATGGACTTCTTCCACGGAAATATTCTTACAGCTTGCCTTCGCCAGCGTGACCATCAGATCCTCTCTGATCTCCTCCAGCGCACGCATCCTGTCGATATCCACCGCCACCATCACGCCACGTCTGCGGTCCACCTTGACATAGCCCTCCTGTTTCAGGACAGTGTATGCTTTATTGACCGTGTGCATGTTGATGCCGATATTGTCCGCCAGCTGCCTGACGGAAGGAAGCATATCCCCCTCCTGAAACCGGGAGGCCGCAATCCCCATGATGATCTGATCCCGCAGCTGCATATAGATTGCCTGATCACTGTTAAAGTCTATCTCGATAAACATAGTTTCCTCATCATTTCAGATCTTTATCATCCATATTCAAAAACTCAAATTCAAATTCATCGTCATCCATAAGGAAATTTTTTGTCTTGCGCTTGGGTGCGGGTCTGACAGCCTCCGGCTCCTCCTGATAAGTCACTTCACGCTCGCGCCTTGCCCTCTCCGATCTTTCTGTTCTTTCTTTTCTCGGCTGCTCTGTGCTCTCCCGCCTGCGCGCGGTTCTTTCTCCCTCATCGGCTGCTGCCCTGCGCCGTTCCTGTCTCTCTTTTTCTACCGTTTTTCTCTCAGAATTCCCTTCTTCTTCGTCTTCATCGTCCTCGTAATCCTCATAGTAAGCATCCCGCAGCTTAAAGGCCATAATGATCACCGTGACTGCGAGCGCTGCCAGAAGCACCACCAGCACCACGATCACGATGCGCTGCTTGACGATCGCATCCGTATCCTTCTTATCGTCCACGGACTGAGAGCCTGTAGANTCCCAAAGCAGCTCCACCGCCATCTTGTCCCCACTTATATTATTGTAAAGNAACCAGACTTCCTCCCCCTCGGAGTTCGTCTCTATCTTGAGCTCGTAGTCGTTTCTCGGCGCCGCCTCAGGAGCGGTCGGCTCTGCATCCGGTTCCGGCTCCGGCTCTTCTTCTACCGGTAAAAGATCNCCCAGATCCAGAAGATCTGACCGNATGTATCCCGTTTTTTCGGAACCGTTTGCCCCGGTGAAATTAACAAAATACCATGTCTTCCCGTCGCTGCCCTCAGATTTTCCGCTCACCACCACCTGCTTGCCGGGAGCCAGGGATTCCACAGGATTGCCGGATGTGGATGGATCGGGACGTACCCTCGCNGTTACATTGGTGGTCGCATACTGGAACGCCATCTCCTCCTGCGCCTGCACCTGCGCGCCTGTACCCGAACCGGACGGTACCGCAGCCGCACTGTCNGTCTCTGCACTGTCNGTCTGTGAAGAAGCTGTGTCAGCACCGGTATCCGATGTGTCCGCCTCCACAGAGACCGTGGGAATATCACCCTCCCCCGCCTCTATCATATCGGCACGCACATAACCCAGNGTATTGGCATCCACATACACCTGATACCAGGTAACGCCGGAAGCCTCCACCTTGCCCCGTATCGCGATCTCCTTGCCGGCGCTGGAGCTGCCGATCGGTTCACTCCCCTGATCGGGCTGCTTTCTGATATTAACGGTTTTGGGNAGCACTGTACCTTTGGCCTCCGCCCGGCTCACNATNGGATNGCACCAGACCAGAATAACGGCCGCCGCCAAAACAGCCAGCGTTCTTCCCNTCTGCTTTGTTATCATTCTTCCCCACTCGCTCTTTCGTATCCTCATGTTTTTTCTCCCTCTGTCAGGTTTCTTAATCATCCCTGGAAAATCGCTTGGATCCTGCCTCTCCTGTACGCCGCTCTGTACTGTAACCAAAGGTATCATCATTACGCCTTGATTTTCTTGCCATCTCCTCCAGATCTTTGTGATACGCCATCTCACACTTGGGACAGAACCTTCCCCAGCGGATCGTCGCACCACAGATCTCGCACCGCAAAAAAAGTGTGGAATTGGGCGCGATCTCCAATCTTCCCTCCTTGAGCATCTCCCGGATCGCCCTCTGGGAAACACCTGTGGCCTTGGAGACCTCCGCCGCATTGGCGCCCATATGCTCTTCTACATAATTGCGCGCCTTGCCGTAATCGTCATATGCAACAAAACCACACTTCTCACACACATATTCTCCCACACCCTTATAGACCATGACTCCTGCACACTCAGGGCAGTATATAGGCCTGTTGTAAGTGTTTTCCTCGACAAATTCCTTCTTTAATATCGCGATCCGTTCTTCTTTGCTGCTCACAGGATCACTCCCCCTTCCCTCGATCCTGGGAATGCTTCGCATTCTCCTTCAATGATTTACACAGCTGTTCTTTCGGTTAAGCTTCGTCAATCGCTTTCCCGATATCATGCCGCATATATTTGTTGTCAAAATGTACCCATTCTGTCGCCGCATAGGCATTGGCTCTGGCNTCTTTAAGCGTNGCNCCCTTCGCCGTNACGCCAAGGACTCTGCCGCCATTTGTGACAATCATGTCATTATCTAATTTNGTTCCCGCATGGAAACAGTAATATCCCTCTTTGTTCTCAAAATTCTCCAAACCCTCAATGACGAAGCCCTTCTCGTAGGAGACCGGGTAGCCTTCTGATGCCAGNATCACACAGACCGCCGCATTGTCCTCAAAGCTGAGTTCCATCCGGTCAAGGTTCCCGTCGATACATGCCTCCACCACATCGATCATGTCGTTTTTCATCCGGGGCAGCACCACCTGCGCCTCCGGATCTCCGAACCGCGCATTGTACTCTAACACCTTCGGTCCATCCTCCGTCAGCATCAGCCCGAAGAAGATCACCCCTTTGAAGGGTCTCCCCTCCGCCGCCATGGCGTCCACCGTCGCCTGATAAATATACTTATGACAAAACGCATCCACTTCATCCGTATAGAAGGGACTGGGCGAAAAAGTGCCCATACCGCCCGTATTCAATCCCTGATCGCCGTCCAANGCCCGCTTGTGATCCTGTGCGGAGGACATGATCTTTATCGTCCTGCCATCCACAAAGGAGAGGACGGAGACCTCNCGGCCCGTCATAAACTCTTCGATCACCATGCGGTTGCCCGCCGCGCCGAACTTTTTATCCTCCATGATGGTGCGGACGCCCTCTTTCGCCTCCTCAAGCGTCTCACAGATCAGCACGCCCTTTCCNAGNGCAAGCCCGTCCGCCTTTAAGACCACCGGCATTTTCGCGGTTTCCAGATATGCCAGCGCCCTCTGCGGATCGTCAAAATTCTCGTAGGCCGCCGTAGGGATATTATATTTTTTCATCAGATCCTTGGAGAAGGCTTTACTGCCCTCCAGGATCGCCGCATTTTTCCGGGGTCCGAACACTCTGAGGCCCGCCGCCTCCATCTCGTCCACAAGACCGCCGACCAGCGGGTCGTCCATGCCAACGATGGTCAGGTCAATGGCTTTTTCCTTCGCAAATGCCACCAGCTTGTCAAACTCCATGGCGCCGATGGGAACGCACTCCGCAATCTGCCCGATCCCCGCATTGCCGGGAGCACAGTATATTTTATCCGCCCTCGGACTCTTCGCCACGGCCGCCGCGATCGCATGCTCCCTGCCGCCGCTGCCCACAATTAAAATTTTCATGNTTTATCATCCTCCATTATACGGAACTTCTTTTCATTCAGTGATCGTCACCCGGCCGTTCTCCACCTTCACCTGACCGGCCGCGATCANATTGATACACCAGGGCAGGAGCACCCACTCCGCCTCCTCCATCACTCTCTTTTGCAAAATCTCAGGCGTGTCATCGGCATACACCTTCACCGCTTTCTGCTTGATGATAGGTCCCGTGTCCATTCCATCATCCACAAAGTGCACTGTGGCGCCNGTGATCTTCACACCCCTCTTCAGGGCAGCCTCGTGCACCTTCAGCCCGTAATAGCCTGTGCCGCAAAATGCCGGGATCAGGGAGGGATGTATATTGATGATCCGGTTCTCATAGCGTCGGATCAGTTCTGCCGGAATCTTCACCAAAAAGCCGGCCAGCACGATCAGATCGGGNGCNGCCTCCTCCACACAGCGGATCAGTGCTTCCTCAAACTGCTGTCTGTCATCAAAATCTTTCGGCGACACGCAGACTCCCTCGATCCCCGCCGCCTTCGCTCTCTCCAGCGCATAGGCNCCGGGATTGTTGCACACCACTCTCACCANCTCCGTATTGCAGATCGCNCCCTGCGCCACNCCGTCAATGATCGCCTGTAAATTCGTGCCCCCGCCGGACACNCACACTACGACTCTNAGCATCTNTNCCTCCNTTCCTNAGNCNNGGNTNTCTNCGNCNNTCTTTATCGTCAGCCGAACAGAACTTCATGGGCACCGGATACCACCTCGCCTACCGCCCATGCCTTTTCTCCCGCAGACTGTAATGCCGCAAGGGTCTTGTCCGCATCGGCTGCATCCACTGCAAGCACCATGCCAAGCCCCATATTATAAGTGTTATACATCATTTTTTCTTCCAGATTTCCGGTCTTTTGTAAAAGGGCAAAAATGGGCGGTATCTCGTAGCTGCCCTTCTGCACCTTCGCAGACACGCCTTCCGGCAGCATCCGGGGAATGTTTTCGTAAAAACCGCCGCCGGTGATATGGCTGCAGCCCTTGACTCTCACACCCGCTGTCTTAACTGCTTCCAGCGCCTTAACATAAATTCTGGTTGGCGTAAGCAGCGTCTCCCCCAGAGTCGCTCCCAGCTCGTCATAGTGAACCGAAAGCTTCTCTTTCGTCACACCGAACACCTTGCGCACCAGAGAAAAGCCGTTGCTGTGCACCCCCGAGGATGCAATGCCGATCAGCACATCTTTAGGCCTGATCTGTTCTCCCGTGATCAGATCCTTTTCCTCCGCCACGCCCACTGCAAATCCTGCCAGATCGTACTCTTCCTCCGGCATCAGTCCCGGATGCTCCGCCGTCTCACCGCCGATGAGCGCCGCACCTGCCTGCTTACAGCCCTCTGCCACGCCTTTTACGATAGCGGCGATCTTTTCGGGATAATTCTTGCCGCAGGCTATGTAATCCAGGAAAAACAGGGGCTGTGCACCGGCGCATACCACATCGTTGACGCACATTGCCACACAGTCGATCCCCACCGTATCATGTTTATCCATCAGATAGGCAAGCTGGATCTTCGTGCCCACACCATCCGTTCCGGAAAGAAGCACCGGCTTCTCCATATCCTTGATCTTCTCCAGAGAGAACGCACCCGAAAATCCGCCAAGTCCTCCCAGCACCTCCGGTCTCATGGTTCCCTTCACATACTGCTTCATCAGTTCCACCGAACGGTATCCCGCCTCGATGTCCACGCCTGCTGCCTTGTAGTCCATTTTTACTCCGTTCCGAAACGCCTATCGGTCTGCCCTTGCGTTTCTGTGGTTTACATAAGTTTTTGCCTTTATCCTTCTTTTATGCCTTCAAATATGTCTTATAGCCCACTTCCTGAAGCTTTGCGTCCTTCTCCTGCACGCTCTCTTTCAGACTCTTACTATACTCCTTAAGCCGTTCTAACAAGGCCGGATCCGAAACCGCCAGAATCTTCGCCGCCAGAATACCTGCGTTCTGACCGCCTCCGATTGCCACCGTAGCCACCGGAATGCCCGAGGGCATCTGTACGATAGAATACAGGGAATCCACACCGCCCAGATCCGAGGTCTTCATGGGCACGCCGATCACCGGCATCGGGAAGATCGCCGCACACATACCCGGCAGATGCGCCGCCTTACCGGCTCCCGCGATGATCACCTTAAATCCCTTCTCCTCCGCGCTCTTCGCATACTCGAAGAACACATCGGGTTCTCTGTGGGCGGAGATGATCGTCATCTCATAAGAAACCCCCAGCTCTTCCAAAATATCTGCTGCCTTTGCCATAATGGGCATATCCGAATCGCTGCCCATCACGATGCCTACCTGTGCCATCTATATTTTCCTCCTAACCACAATATCTTGTAGTAAAACAAAGTTTCTTAATCTACAGTATACAAGATTTCCCCCGGTTCTGCAACTATCTTTTCCCGCTGTCTGGGACGATAACGCCGTCTCAATCGGTCTCCTCCAGGGCCCGATTCAGCTCCTCACAGCCCGGCAGTACAAATTGACCGTTTTGGATAATAACGATCTTCTCCCCCGCGTCGGTCAATACCGAAACCTCCCCCAACTCGTCATAGGGAATCGTGACNTCNGTATGGCACTGGAAATAAGCCTTGCTGACATCCGTGTCACGTAAAACNGACACCTCGTTNTCCTTGGCNATGATCTCCTTGCCGTCCGGATTATAGAGACGCACCTGCTCCTCGTGGGAATAGCAGGTATCCCCCAGGGCAAAGTGGGGACCCGTCTTCTCCGCGATCAGGATCGGCAGCTTATCCTCAATATGATATTTCCTTGCCACACGATAAGCCGTCGTGTTGGTGCCGATGGCGAACTCTCCCAGCGGCAGCTTGTCGTGGTGGTAGAGCACGTTATCCTTGATATACTTCCGATTCTCCTCCTCGGAGGGGAAGTTCCCGCAGCTGTAATCTGTCACGAAACCATCCTGAAACCGGAGCCGGAGATCCTTATACTCCAGGCCCTTTAAGAACACCCCGGTCACATGAAGAAGTCCCTCCGTTCCCGTCAGCAAAGGCGAAGTGAACACCTCTCCCACAGGGATATTGACGTCCGCCACACAGTTCTCAAAATTCGTCTGGGTCTTCGGATCCTCCAGCTTGTGAAGCTGTACTTTGATATCCGTCTCGTTCGCGCCGCGTCCTTTGACTATTACGGTCAATCCCTTGTCCAGCGTATCTATGATCGTCTGCTGGATCTTTCGATATAACATATAGTCCAGCGTATTGATCCGCACCACATCATCGAAGATCTCCCCGAACCGTTCCCCGATCTGCGGTACGGGAAAGGCAATGATCGTGAAGCTGCGCTCTTCTCCCTTAATATATTCATTCTGTATCGCAAACACCTGTCCCGCATTGGCTACGGAAATCTTCTGCTGTTTCTCGGAAAGCCGGCATGCCGCCGCTTTCGTCTCCGGCACGAACGGCTCCTCTCCGAAGCTCTCCACCACTGCCGGTCCGCCGTAGAGCGCCGCCAGCTCCTTATGCCGTTCAAAGACGTTTCTCACCGCCTCGATCTTCCGCTCCGCCAGCGCACCGTCCAGAAAGAGCGCCATATCCTCCCTGTGGTCATAATCGTACTGTCTGTTCGGATTCGCGCCACAGTAACCGTTCTTGTTCACGCTCCTGCCCTGGAAAATATTCGTGCCGGCCCGGCAAAAAGCCGACTGTAGACCAATTCGGTCAAAATTGTGAACCGCCTGCCTGATCACCCGCTCAAACCCTAAAAAGAAGCGGATCTCCGCCGTCTCCTTGATGGAGATATCCTTATTGCACACCTCAAAACCGATACGGTAGCCTTCTGTGTAGGTGTCCGCCATCAGCTTGATCTTCTCCGCAGGCATTTCGTCCAGATGAGCCGCCATTTTCATCTCATCCTCTGTGATATACTCCCCAAAATAATAGAGATAGCGCAGATCCGACAAGTCGCTCTCCATAATGATACGGCGGGCGAAATCTCTGTCCGCATCCAAAAGGCACAAAGTCCTGTCCTCAAACTCTGCCTCATAGTAATCGCTCACAAACCAATAGAGGATCTGCCTGAGTTNCTCCGCCTCCGGCACCGCTCCCTCCGCCTCCTGAGCCGCGCACACAAAAGCCTGATACACCTCCAGCAAAAGTTCCGCACGGATCACCATAGCNGCCCGATTCCCCTCGTAAACCGCAGGTATCATACTGCGCAGCTCCGTGTAGAGAAAAGACAGCATCTGTCCGATTGACTCACCAAGTCGATCCACCGCATAGGTCGGATTCGCATAACTCTCACTATAATGCTCCGGTAAAATATCCGCATAGAGCAGATGATTGTGCTCTTTAAGCTGCTCCAGCGTCATCCGCCGCAAAGCCCCGCTCTCCACCAGCTTCCAGGTGTCTTCCATCTGTTCCGCAAACTGTGCCATCCGGATAAAATACTCCCTGTAAGGCGACGGACAAATTGACTCATTCGGTATCTCTTTGATCCGTGTGGCAGCCAACTCCCAGCGTTCCATCATCAACTCTTCTTCTCTCATTCTTTCCTCCCTGTCAAAACATCTCCCGGCTGTCTCTATCCGGTCCTTATGCGTACGCTCCGGCATACAGGATCACACTGAGGGCCGCCAGAACCAATACATTCAATACAATGCCCAGATAACTAAAAAAATAAAACTTATCCCGCTCTGATTTTGAGATCACGCCCAAAATAATTCCCACAAAGGCAAAGATCATCGTAAGGAACGCAGCCGCTCCGTACTCCAGCGGAACCTTCCCCGCGTTCCAATAGCTGTTCAGAACGACATATCCTATCGTCGCCAGCGAGATCACACCCAGAATGGTCGCCATGATCCCCTTCAGCGTATGCTCTTTCGTGGTAAACATGAAGCTGTTTTTCTTTGACATAACCCTGTCCTCTTTATCCTATACTAAATGCATAAGCAGAGACTCAGTCTGCTTATACGCGGAAAATGGGCGTCTTCGTCCTCGCCGAAAACACCCATTCTACTCTAAAACAAGATCTTACTTCTTCCCGCTAAAAGCTTCGCGCCGCTGATGATCAGAAGCACGCCGCTTGCTACGCCCACCACCATGGTCACCACACCGACCGCGATACTAAGCGCCCCCGAACCGCCCATTACCTTATACGTTCTCTCTTCCATATCCATTTCCTTTCCGATTTTTACTTCGCGCCATAGGTCTCGTAGTAAGCGTCTATGGCACTCTTTAATGTATCGTCGATATAGACCGTACCTCCGTATGGCTTGTTGTAGAGATACTCCACCACTTCCTCCATGGTCACGATCGCTCCGGTCGCAAATCCATACTTCTCCTCAATCTCCGCAAGAGCGCTCTTTTCGCTCTCAAGCCCCCGCTCCATACGGTTTAAGGATACCATCAGTCCCTTGATCGTGACATTCGCCTGCGCCTGAATGATGGGGAAGGTCTCCTCTATGGATTTCCCGGAGGTGGTCACATCCTCTATGATCACCACCCTGTCGCCATCCTGCAGCTTACTGCCCAGCAAAATACCCGTGTCACCGTGGTCCTTCACTTCTTTTCTGTTTGCGCAGTAGCGGATCTCTTTTCCGTAGAGCTCGCTGATCGCCATGGTCGTCGCCACAGCAAGCGGGATCCCCTTGTAGGCAGGCCCAAACAGAACATCAAACTCAAGCCCATAGCGGTCATGAATCGCCTTCGCATAATACTCGCCCAGCCTGCGAAGCTGTGCGCCTGTCACATAAGCGCCCGCGTTCATAAAAAAAGGAGACTTTCTGCCGCTTTTTAAAGTAAAATCTCCAAACTTCAGCACCTGGCTGTCCACCATGAAGCCGATAAACTCCTGTTTATACTGTTCCATCGCCATACTCCTCGTTTTTCTGCTTTTGTGTCAATTGAATCCGGGTACAAAATACCCGCTTTTACTGTATCACATCCTCACGCGGTTTTCAATGCGCAATTCCCGCACATTGCCGCATTATTTTAGTCTTTTCCTCATAATGATCACCCGGCCGATCCCCATCAATACAAGCCCTACAGCGCACAGGCACAATGCTTCCAATCCCGAAAGCGTATCTTTATAAAGCACCGGCAGAACTTTCTCAACCTGCTCCGGATAGCAGCTTATAAAGACACTGATCGCGTTGTTGATAAAGTGCATCAGCATCGCCGGATAGATACTGCCCGTTTTCCAGACAACGAGACAGAGCAGCAGTCCCAATAAACCGGTAGGAATAAATTTCACGAGGCTCATGTGATACAGTCCGAATAATGCTGCCGTGATCGCGATTGCCGAGGGTACACGATATTTAGCCTTCAGAGAATGCATGATCACGCCGCGGAACAGCATTTCCTCGCAGACTGCCGGCGCAAGAGCGATCACCGAAAATACCGCCAGCACATTGCCGCTCATAATATCCTCGAAAACCGCCTCCACATTGCCAGTGCTCTCAGGAAATAAACTCGTCAAACCGACGGCAATGACCAGATTGACCAGATACGCTCCTACAATGAGCACTGCACTGCCCAGATAATCCGCGGCTTTGGTATATGCAAAACCGTAAGTCTCCTTCACGTCCCGCTTCGTATAGATCACCAGAAACAGCGGTACCGCAAGCAGGATCAACTGTGTGCCGAAGACACCCATCAGTCCGTATTTGATCTGCAGCATACTTCCCGCATAAAGTACCAGAAGCATCGTAACCGCCACCACGAACCACACGTCCGATACCGTAGGCACGCCGCCCTTCTTCAAATTGCTCCGCTTTTCAAAAAGCTGCAGTCCGGCCTTGCCGTCAGAAAACAGGATCGCTTCGCTGTCATAAATCTTACTTAAGAACAGAATTGCAATCACCGCATAGGCTACGTTGCTTAAAAGTACCATCGCTATCGCGGCATAATCCACCTTAAACAGCAGCATATTTTTAACGAGAAGACATATATTTGCCACCGGCACCATCGCCATCGTCTGCGTCAACTCAATATTCGGTATGAAACCGACATAGCCCACAAACATCACCACCAACATAAGCGGCGTAATATAATTATTCGCTTCCTTATAGCTCTTGGCAAACGATGTGATGCACATCGCCACCGCGCTTATGAATAAGGAGAACGCAAACACTGCCAAGATACACACGAGTATCGCCGGAATAAACTTCGCCAGATCAAAAGATCCCATATCCGTCTGCATATCCAGCATTTTATACATATAAAAAGTGATCGCTCCCATAGAAAGAATATTGAGCAGCGCCGAAACGATACCGATCACCGCCACTGTAATAAACTTGGATACGATCAGTTGTCTGTTCGTCACCGGAAGTGTAAGGATCGTCTCTAAAGTCCCTCTCTCCCGTTCTCCCGCAGTCGTGTCGATTGCCGGATACATCGTTCCCATCAGCAGGCTGATCACCAGCATAAAAGGAAGGATTGACCCCATAATGCTTCCGATCGACTGCTCGCTGCTGGCAATATCCCGCCTCGCATACACGATCGGCTCAAAAACCGCCTGTACATCCAGCCCTTCTTCTGCGATCATCTGTTTTGACAAATCCTCTCTTAAAGCATC
Organism: Lachnospiraceae bacterium; assembly: GCA_014804565.1. GTDB lineage: Bacteria > Bacillota > Clostridia > Lachnospirales > Lachnospiraceae > UBA3282. Next base: position 7,858 of record JAAUZN010000033.1, on the reverse strand, counting down.
AAACACATCTATAATAAGACCTGACGCATACGAGGAATTGTTTACGGAAGAAAGATAATATACATCATACTGCATCTTGCCATCCTGCAGCCGCCCGGAGACATACGCGTCGATCTCTTCCTCGTTCAGCGCAGTCTCATAATCTGTGATACTGCCGGAATCTACGATCGTGATCTCGTATGACTGCTCTTCATCCTCTGCTGTCTCCCTGTCGTCTTGACGAAACTCCTCCAGCTTGTGTAAGAACCTGCCCTCGTCTTCCGCCGCCACGACAATCTTATAATCATTTTTTTCCATACTGGAAGAGATAAAAGTCATAAGCTGCAGGGCACCGAGAAAAATAAGCGGATATAGGATGATCGGTATCACTAACATGATGAACACCGTCTTTTTGTCCCGGAAGACGTCCAGCATTTCCTTCTTCACTAAAGTCTTTAATATCTTCGCACTCATCCGCGCACCCTTCTCTTCCCTTTATCCTCTGCGCCCGAATCAGATCTGTCGGATTCCAGGCCGCCGTTTGCAGCTATCAGTCCGGCAAATATATCTCTTAAGCTGTCATGCCCTGTCTGCTTTTTCAACTCTTCAGGCGTACCCTCGCCGATACTCCTTCCCTGATGGATCATAATGATCCTGTCACACAGATATTCCGCCTCTTCCATATAATGGGTGGAATAAAGTACCGTTTTGCCTCTCTCCCGCTCCCCCTTCATAAAGTCCACGATCGCCGCACTGCTGATGATATCCAGCCCCAGCGTCGGCTCGTCAAAAATATAGACCTGCGGATCATGCACGAGACACCTCGCAATCGAAGCGCGCTGTGTCTGTCCGGTGGACAGCTTCTCAATCCGGTTATCCATAAAGGATTCCATGGAAAGCACTTCACTGATCTCACCGATCCGCCGCTTCGTATTCTCCTCCGACAAACCGTAGAGTGCGCCGATCATCTGCAGCAGTTCTCTCGTTGAAAACCGTCCATAAAGCTTTGTATTGTTAGACAGATAGCCGATATGTCTTTTCACTTCTATATCGTCCGACACTTCTTCGTCGCCGAGCCGAATACTTACCGTGCCGCTTGTCGGTTTCATCAACTTGGACATCATACGCAGAAGCGTGGTCTTACCCGCACCGTTGGGCCCCAGTATTCCGACGATCTCACCCTCCTTCACGGACAGTGAGATACCGTCTACAGCGTTAAAATCGCTCTTTTTATTTCCCTTTTCATTTCTGATAAATGTCTTTACCAGATTATCAGCTGTAATCATTCTGCAGTCTCCTTATGTAACTTTGAATCTCTCCATACGCGCACTGGATTGATTAAAATTCTTAATGCGTTTTCACGTAATCTATAAACTCATCCGTCTTAGACCAATACTTTATTCCCCAATTTTCAAAGTTCCACTCAGCCATATAATCATTACATTCAAAATCAATATAATACAATTCCTCATTCTGAACAACAAAATTGGTAGGAAAATAATCAATATTTGTATTCGCTGCATATAATAATCTGCACATTCTCCTGACCTGCTCAAGATAATCCGGTTTCATTCTATCCGAGAGCACCAGATCATAGATTGTTTCCCCTTCTATATATTCTTTCAATATCCGTTCCTGCCGGACATCCACTTCTATCATTTCCGGCATTTTAATTCCTATGGATCTTAACCTGCCATAATCATTTATTTCTGACGCAAGCTTATCCCCGAACCGATAATAATCACAGGGCTCGTGATGAATCTGCTTCAGTACATACTGCCGCTGTCCATCCGAGACCAGATAAGAGTAACCACCCTTGCCCTTCCCCAGTAATTTTATGGTCAAAAACTCCCGGCCATTTACCTGCATCCTTTTTTCCATTATTCTGCCACCTCAATCCTTATATAATCCTTCTTTTTCCAACGAATCCCCATAGCGACAGCACGCACACACTCATCAAGTCCCTGTGCGATCCAAACACCAAAAAGTCCCATATGCAAAACAATTCCCAGAAAATAACTGCCTCCTACCGCAATACACCACATGGAAACAATACCGATATAAAATGGAAATTTTACATCCCCCACCGCCCGAAGAGCATTTACATAGACTAAATTCTGGCTGCGCCCCGTTTCCAACAGAAAATTTGCAAGAAAAACTGTTCCGGCTAATGCCGTTATTTCCGGATCAGATGTAAACAGAGAGAACATCCGGTTTCTAAACATAAACATAACTGCCATCATAGCCATACTAAAAATAAATGTGCATCTTCTTGCAAAGCAGCATTCTTTATCAGCCTTCTCATATTCTCCGGCGCCAACACTCCATCCAATCATAATCGCCGTCCCCTGTCCCAGTGAAACCGAAAAAATATAAATAAACCGCACACAGGTATTCATATACGACTGCGCCGTAACCGATTTCATTCCTAACGCGGCTACAAAAGCAACGACCAAAAACTGGGCTAAATTATAAGATATCTGCTCACCCGCTGCCGGAATCCCATATGTAATGACCTTGCGCATATTTGGTACGATTTTTCCCCAGCATATCCTCCATTTTGAACGCTTTCTTCTCATATCAAATAAAATCCAAATAAGAATCAGGAATCCCAGAAACCTTCCCGATACTGTGGCGACTGCTGCTCCCCGAATACCCATGGCAGGCAGACCAAATTTTCCAAAGATCAGCAAATAGTTCAACACAATATTGCAGACATTGATGCCCATTGAAACATACATACATTGCTTTGTCTTACCATAAGACCTAAGTACCGCAGAAAGGATGGAGGAAATCAACTGTACCCATAAAAACCAATTGATCACACTGAGATATTCTCCTGCATAATCCCTTACCATTCCTGACAGATTTAAAAAGCTTAAAATCATTGGATAAAATACAGACATCAGAATTGTCAGTACTANTCCCATTCCCACATTCATCAGNATGGATGCCGTTATTAAATCATTTTNTTCATCTTCNGCTTTTTTCGCGCCAATATATTGGGCACATAAAATGCTCGTACCGGTATTCACAATACAAACAAGCACNTGCATCAAAAACANTATCTGATTCGCTATGCTGACCGCTGCCACTGCGTCATCACTATAAGAGGAAAGCATNATCGTNTCAATACTTCCTATGATCGTGCCCAGCATNGATTCTATAAAAATCGGCATACTTAATTGAAATAGTNTTCTCTGCACTTTTACAACACCTTCTTCGCAATTACTGCTTTCCATTNTTCTTGCATTATACTATNTCATTTTATATAATTCTTGTAGAATNNTCCCTGTTTTTTGACACAAANCTCTTAAAGAAAGTGAAAATACAATATGTGCAANACACCTCTGCATGAAGCCCAAATACACGGTCAGCTATCCTTCCCATATATTGTCTATAAGGGAAATATCCCTGAATTTTTCTTTTCATACCCGCTGCATTGGCATGATGAAATGGAAGTAATCTATATCCGGAGTGGACAAGGTATTATTACGATACAATCCCATCAATATATTGTGAAATCAGATGACATTGTTATCATACCTCCTCAAATGGTTCACTCCATAGAACAATACCACAAATCCCAAATGGAATATTTTAATATACTGTTCCATTTTTCANTGTTGNACTATTCGGCAAANGANACNTGCTACGAAAAATATTTTAGGCCGCTGTATTGTCATACCAAATTACCTTCCCTTTACCTTGAATCAGAAGTCGATTTAAACCGCTTTTTGCGCCCTCATATCATGTATTTAATAGAAAACCGTAAAAAAAGCTATACAAGCGATGAATTACTGGTAAAATCAAATCTCTTTGCCATTATGCACTATATAACCCAGTACAGCTCTCCAACAAGTTCCGATGAACTTTCTCTGAAAAATAATTATGATAAGCTGAAGAATCTGCTTTTGCACATACAATCAAACTATGACCGTGCAATCACAGTTAAAGATGCAGCGGCAATCTGCGGTTTTTCTTCAAGTCATTTTATGAAGCTGTTTAAGGAATTGACAGGAAAAAGTTTCTCGCAATATTTAATAGACTACCGCCTTGAAATCGCTGCCAGGCAGCTGGTGGAAACCTCATATAAAATAATAGACCTTGCAGAAAATGTTGGTTTTCACAATGTATCTTATTTTTCAAGGGCTTTTCATGCCAAGTATGGAGAAACGCCCTCTGCATATAGAAAAAGCACCCGCCCTAAAGCGGATGCTCCTTAATCATCTTATTTATCCAGAAATCCCAACTTTCAGATCCTCCTGTGTAAAACTTAGTGATTCTCATATTAGTAATACGATTGAAAGCTCTGAAAAGTTTCATCGACTGCGNTATCTTCTTTGAACAGTCTTTTGTTCTGTATCCATACCGCCGCTGACTACCATATAATTTNTTACATTTCCNTCTTCATCNAACCGNACGCAGTAGCTNTTGGNCTTTTGATGNANNNCNNGATCNTNNCCGTAAGAAGCGGCAAGCNCATTATCCATGTCGTCNTAGTCGGTTTTCCATTTTTNCAGTTTCNCTGTNATCTCCNGTGCATACGCCGAGTCNGCTCCCATTTTCTNNTGCAGNNTTTCCGGAANNATCACNGCCATTTCNCCGAANCCNACTTTCTTAAGTTCCCNNTGTATGTATGCTTCTATACCNGTCGGCTCTGNNCCNGNCGCTCTCCAGCTGTTCAGGCTGTCNGCACTCACATTNTCCTGAAAATACCGCCATGACGGAAAATCCATTCTCTGCCAGGTTTTATCGGTCACATTACAATTTCCGACTTTTACGTTTACGCTATTTGTAGGAAATATCGCTGAAAACAGATCCGTTGTCGATAGCTGACCGATCCCCATTACATCTGAAAAAATCTGGGGAAACGACAGNCTGCTTACTNCNCCCGTCAAGGAATTGATGCTGCCTTGCGCTGCAATATTGTTCAGTAATCCAAGTGATCGTATATCCATATCTTCAATACCTCCCATTATTTTCTCTCCTCTTCTGCAGCAGCACCGCCACACTGAATTCATTTTTCTNNNCCTTAATGTCCACATCTCCCATGTACTTNTCCACNTCNCGCTTTACATTGGATAANCCAATGCCATGCAGNGATATNTCNCTTTCNTTCGTGGANAGCGGAANNTTCGTCNCCTCNTCAAATNNCACTTCNCCNTNAAANGAATTTNTTACATGNATCAGATAAAACTTTTTCTTCTGCCTGCCGGAAAGATAAATGTATCTATCCCCCTCNGTCATTTTTTCGCAGGCNTCCAGNGCATTCTGCAGAAGATTATTGATGATGATNCCAATGTCNTANGCATTATAGCCNTCTGTNTGGGGATAAGANAATTCTGAGCAAAACTGTATTCCCTGTTTTTCCGCCGTTTTCTGCTTGTCATTTATTATGACATCCGTAACAGCATTTCCCGTCTTAACAGTAAACTCAAACGCATTCATGCTTTCATCCATCCGGTCTATATACTGTTCCATTTCCCCATAATTGCCGCTTCTGGCAAGCCCCTTGATATTCGTCAGGTGATTTCTCATTTCATGCTTCATCCGACGAATGCCTTCATAGAACTGCTCCACTTCCTCCATTCGCTCCTGTATGGCGTGAACCTGCTGCTGTTCCACAAAGTATTTTTGCTGTTCCTCCTGCAGGTCTATCATTTTCTGATAAAACGTTATCGTGAACAAAATCCCTGCATAAAGCAAGGCGGCAATCACAGGCACAATTCCAAGAAATACCGGAAACTCTTCATAAAGCTGAAAGGTTTGATCTCCATATACGATCAGCAAAATGTTGACCATAATATTTGCAAATAAAATGCCGATGAGCGGCATCAAAAGCAGATAGCATAATTCATTCCGATGCAGCTTTAATGTCTTTTTTCTCAACAGATGCCCTATGGAAGACAACATTGCAAAAAGCAGCAAAGTTCTCAGAACCAAAGCCAGGATATAACTCCACGCCGCATGAGCGAAAACGTTTTCTAAGCTTCCGGAAATCCCCGCCATATACTCCCGATGTTTGTCTAAAAAATAACTGATACTTCTCACAATTAACATACTCAGATTTCTGATACAGAAAAAAATCACTCCCAAAAAGAAGGTAAATTCCCTGTCCATATCCAAGATCCCGGATGCCGCCACTAAGAGAGTAAGCACGCTCACCATGTACAGCCAGCCAAATCCGGAAGTCAGCATACTGACAAAATACACCACCGTATAGATCAGAAATATCATAAGTATTTTTTTAAGCCGGCTTTTCTCCTGCTCTTTTCGACCTGTCATAAAAGGATAGAAAAAAGCCGCCATGCAAACTGCGTATAGAAGTATTTCAATGCCTACCGCTATATTTAAAACCAGAACAAAACCTGCTTCGTCCAATGTTTCCCTCCTATTGCACAAACCGCAGATACGCTTTTACAAAGTGCTCATACTTATATTTGGAAAGAGGCATCCTATCCCCGTTTGTAAGCAGTATCTCTGTCTTACTGTACTCGTCCACACAGGCAAGATTGACCAGATACCCCTTGTGTATGCGGCAGAAATGCCCTCGCAATTCCTCCTCCAATTCGCCGATCCTGGCATAGTATTCCATTTGTCCATCTTTTGTATAAAGCACTATTTTATGACCCTGGCTTTCCATATAATAAATATTGTCTAACGGAATGACTTTGCTTGCCCCGCCATGCCGGATGACCAGCGTTTTCTTCCTCTGTTCCGCCTCGGATAAGATCTTATCCTGTGCCCGCCTGAAAATCTCTGCGAATTTCTGCTCATCTACAGGTTTTACCAGATATTGAAATGCGTCCACATCAAAGGCGTCATAGACATATTTTTCATGGCCCGTAACAAAAATGATAACCGGTTGTCTGCCCTGCTCCCTCTCCCTGATCTGTCTTGCCAGCCCTATGCCATCCATACCGGAACCAGAACCATCTAATTCGATATCCAAAAACAAAAGATCGTACTCTGTGTCATCCGACAGGTAATCCTCCGCCAAGGCATACTCTGAGATCTCACACTTTACATCCTGCTCCCTGATGAGCGATATCAGATAACTTCTTATATTCTTTTCATCATCGCATACTGCAATTTTTAACATATGCCCTCCTTTGGCTTTCACCTATCATATCGGAAATATAAACTCTGCTTCAATACCGTCTGCATAAAAACATAATTTGACAGCACAAACGGACAGAAAAAGCGATAGCCATTCCGGCTACCGCCCTGCTTAAAAGCATGCTTTAAAATCAAGAAGCCCCTGACAGCGTAAACACTTGGGAAAACCTTTTTTTCTGCTCTGCGGAAAGATGATGACTGACCAAGATCAGTGTCAGCTCAGGGTTTGACAGCAAATTTTTTTCTATTCTGTCTGCATTTTCCTGATCCAATGCACTGGTTCCTTCATCTACCAAAAGAACAGAACGATTGTGGAGGAGTGCTCGTGCAATTGCCACCCGTTGCTTCTGCCCACCGGAAAGATTACTGCCATTTTCGCCCACAATCGTATTCACACCGTCAGGTAAAGATAACAGATCGTTTTCCAGAGCACTATCCTGCAACGCTTTCCCTATCTGTTCGTTCGCAAATTTTCCTCCCAAGGTAATGTTATCCAGGATCGAAGCATTAAACAGAAATACATCCTGCTCAATATAACATATCTGATGCCACAACTGTTCCGGTCTGCAATCCCTGATTTCCCGATCATCCAAACGGATGGAACCCGTATATTCCGGCAGACATCCCAGAATCAGCTTAAGCAGTGTAGATTTTCCACAGCCGGAAGGACCGATCAGCGCATATTTTCCACCTTTTTCGAAACAAGCGCTAAATCCATTAATAACTGTCTTTTTATCATAACAAAAACTCACATGAT
>JAAUZN010000032.1:24011-64238 GCA_014804565.1 Lachnospiraceae bacterium | reverse complement strand
GTGAGGTGAATGAAATGTATCGGCATATTGTGCAGTATTATGAAACAGATAAAATGGGGATTACGCATCACTCAAACTATATCCGTTGGATGGAAGAGGCTAGAATAGATTTCCTGTCAAAAATCGGATGGAATTATGCAAAACTTGAAGAAGAGGGTATTATCTCCCCTGTGGTTGCTGTTGAATGTAAGTATATGCAGTCAACAACATTTGGGGATACGGTTGATATAGAAGTGACTGTTAAAGAGTTTAAAGGAGTGAAATTAAAGCTGAAGTATTTTATGAAAAATGACAAAGGAAATAAGGTATGTGAGGCTTATTCGGAGCACTGCTTTCTGGATGAGAAAGGGATTCCTATAAGGCTGGATAAGAAATATCCTTCTTTTTATAATGCGCTTATAGAATGCTGCTCATTTTGATATTAAAAGAGCAAAGTCAAATTCCAGTTTACAGAGGTAATCATGATAAGAGAATTTAGAGAAAATGATTTAGATATGATTATGCAAATATGGGTTAATACCAATATTCAAGCTCATAACTTTATTCCCAAAGAGTATTGGATCAATAATTATGACATGGTAAAGGAAATGATGCCACAGGCAGAAGTATACGTTTATGAAGATGAGGAAACTAATCAAATAGACGGCTTCATTGGACTGGCAGACGATTATATTGCCGGAATCTTTGTAAGGAATGGAGTCCAGTCAAAAGGTATTGGAAAACAATTATTGGATTATGTGAAATGTATCAAGCCAAGTTTGAGTTTAAGCGTATATGAAAAGAATACGCGGGCAATTTGTTTTTACCAGAGAGAAAAATTCATGGTTCAATCGAAGGCTGTTGATGAGAACACTAATGAAAAAGAGTTCGTGATGTCTTGGTGTAGGTAGACAAATTTGAATTTAGCGGAGGAATAGACGTGAGTGAATTAACCATCAAATATAATGAATTAAGTGCCGAAGAATTTATTCTTTTGTGGGAAACTACTGTCTGGGGAGAGAGTCCTTCTTTGGAACAAACTGAACTTGCTATGAAGAATACACTATTCAGAGTGTCTGTGTATGACAAAGATAAAATAGTAGCTATGGCAAGAATGATCGGCGATATGGGATTGGACTATTATATCAAAGATGTTGTAGTAAGACCGGAATATCAACACAAGGGCATAGGAAAAATGCTAATCAATGAGTTGATGAAATTCATAAATGACAATGGTATAAACGGTACAGATATTTTTGTAGAACTCTGTGCAATGCCTGATAAGATTCCATTCTATGAAAAATTCGGTTTTAGTGCAAACGAGGCACAAAGATTAAAAAAAATGTATCGTGTAAAGTAAATTCCAGTTTGTATATTTATAGAGAGATAACATATGATTTATACCAAAGCCACAGCGGAAGATATTGCGCAGTTGACAGAATTAAGGATCGCTTATCTGGCGGAAGATTATAGCGAATTGACAGAAAAGGATTTAGAGATAATCAAACGGGATTTGCCGGATTATTTTATCCGAAATCTGAATAAAAACATATTTGGTTATGTGGCAAGAGATGAGAGGGAAATAGTAGCCTGCGCCCTCTTGCTTGTGATTGAAAAACCGATGAGTCCTGCTTTTATTACCGGAAAAACGGGAACTGTTTTAAATGTATATACAAAATCAGAATATCGTCATAATGGCCATGCGCGAAAAGTTATGAATATGTTGATGGAAGATGTGTCCGATATGGAATTGAGTGTTGTGGAACTCAAAGCAACGGAAGACGGATACCAATTATATAGATCGTTAGGCTTTCATGATGCGACATCAAAATACCATCAGATGAATTGGAGCAATGGAAAATGAAAATACGCTTTTTTGAGGAAATTTCATCAAATGCGCATGTTGCACTTAATACCATGCAATATGATGGCTGGCTCATACGATTTGCCAACGGACATACCAATCGAGCAAATTCAGTCAGTGTTATCTATCCTTCTACGATCAGCTTGGATGTGAAGGTTCCACAGTGTGAAGAAATCTATAAAAAGGCAAATTTACCGTGCGTATTTAAATTAACCGAAGAGGATAGTGAACTGAATGAATATCTGGAAGCGCACGGTTATGAAGCTGTCACGCCAACAGATGTGATGATTTTGAATCTGAGAGATAAAGCTTTTCAAAAAGGAGAGTGTGTTTTTTCAAAAGAGCCTACGGAAGAATGGTTACATGCTTATTTTACATTTGAGGGATTTACAGATATAACCAAACAAGAGACATTTCGTCAGATGCTTTCAAAGGTTCTTGTTGATACAATCTACTGTTCTGTGATCAAGGACGGTGAAGTGGCAGCCTGCGCATCGGCAGCCATAGAGCAGGGGTATATGCTCCTTCAGAATGTCGTAGTCAGTCCTGCATACCGGGGACATGGCTATGGTAAGACAGTCTGCGAATCTCTGATTGCCCAGGCAAAAGAAAACGGCGCACACCACACATACCTTCAAGTCGTCAGGGAAAATGCAACGGCGGTAAATATGTATTTGAAATTAGGGTATGAGAGAGTCTATACATACTGGTATATGAAAAAGTGAACCGAATCGGGATTGACCGCTGTAGTAGATGTTTTAGAGGAGCCGTTAGATATGGATGCTTTAAATGATTTGCTTAAAAGTTTTGTCACACAAAGTCAAAAAATATTAGGAGATAATCTGATTGGGATTTATCTTCATGGCTCTGCTGTTATGGGATGCTATAATGAGAAAAAAAGTGATATTGATTTGTTGGTTGTAGTAAGGGAAGCTATACCAAACAACATAAAACATCGCTTCATGGATATGGTTGTAGAATTAAATACATATGCTCCTCCAAAAGGAATAGAACTAAGCATTGTTAAAAAAGGGGTATGCAATCCGTTTGTTTATCCGACACCTTTCGAATTGCACTTTTCTATTGCACATTTAGAATGGTATAAAACCAATCCTTTAGATTATATTGATAAAATGAAGGGAACAGATAAAGATCTGGCAGCTCATTTTACTATTATTTATCACAGGGGAAAATGTCTTTATGGAAACGATATCAAAGATGTCTTTGGAGCAGTCAGTAAAGAAGACTACTTTGATAGTATTTGGAGTGATATTGAGGAAGCTGAAACGGAAATAATGGATAATCCCACTTACATTATTCTAAACTTATGTAGAGTATTAGCATACAAAAAAGAAGAACTTATCCTGTCAAAACAGGAAGGTGGTAAATGGGGAATATGCAATGTCCCTGAAAAGTATCAAACTTTAATTGTACAGGCACTGGATGAATATTTATCTGATAAATCAACAGAATGGGATGAAAATAATGCCCATGAATATGCTGCATATATGATAACACAGATAAGGAATTAGATAAATTGGAAATTGTGAGGAAGTGTAAATGGATATAGACTTATATTATCAAGAAAAAGGAGATAAAGAGCCGTTTATCCTTTTGCACGGGAACGGAGAGGATGGCTCCTATTTCAAACATCAAATAGATTATTTTAGTGACAGATACAGAGTGCTCGCTTTAGATACAAGAGGCCACGGTAAATCACCGAGAGGTACTAAACCTTTTACCATTGAGCAGTTTTCCTGTGACTTATACGATTTTATGACAAGTCATGCAATTTCAAAGGCAGTTATTTTGGGATTTTCAGACGGAGCCAATATAGCGATGAAATTTGCAATCAAATATCCGAATAAGGTAAAGGCATTGATATTAAATGGGGGAAATCTGAATCCAGAGGGGGTAAAGAGGACGACACAGATTCCAATTGAAATAGGATATAAAATAGCAAGCCGATTTGCATCCAAATCGACTGGGGCAAAAAAGAATGCTGAAATGCTTGGATTAATGGTGAACGAGCCGAATATTGAGCGAAACGAATTATCAAAAATAATAGCTCCCACGCTGGTAATTTGCGGAAGCAATGATATGATCAAGGAATCCCATACAAAAGAGATTGCAGAAAATATACCTAATGCAAAATTATCTATTATGAAAGGGAATCACTTTATTGCAAATAAGAGATACGCTGTATTTAACAAAGTGGTTGAAGCTTTTTTACAGATGCAGAGAGGATAAGAAGTATGCTTTCAAAGAAAACTGGTAAAAAACTGAATACATATGTCCCGGATTATGTGGTCTTTGATCTTGAGACGACCGGTGTCTCCTGCAGCTCTGATGCTGTGGTGGAAATATCAGCCATCAAGGTCATAGGCGGAGAGGTAGTTGATGAATTCACCACGCTTGTGAATCCCGGACGCCCGATACCATATTATGCCAGTGAGGTGAACGGCATCACGGATGATATGGTGAAGGACAGTCCCTTTTTTGAAGAAGCCCTATCCGATTTTCTGGAATTCGCCGGGGATGCAGTGTTGGTCGGTCACAACATTCATACTTTTGACATGAAGTTCTTGTATCGTGACGCGGAGAGATTCTGGGGCGAAACCATAGGAAATGATTATATTGATACGTTACAGGTTGCCAGAATGTATCTGCCGCAGCTATCGCATTATAAGCTTGTGGATCTGGCAGAGTATTATAAGATTTCTACAGTCGGAGCCCATAGAGCACTGAATGACTGTCGGATGAACCAGATCGTATTTGAACATTTGGCAAAGGAAATGGCCAATCCGTCAGAGGATGCTAAAGCTGTTAAGAAATGCCCTAAGTGTGGTAATGTTCTTCGAAAACGAAATGGAAGATATGGAGAGTTCTGGGGATGCATGAGCTACCCGGGGTGTACATATACAAGGAACATCTGAAAGGTATTATTGTCCAGATGGGATTAGATGGAGGAAACTAAATGGCTATTACAGTGAATATCTACTATAGCGGCATCAAAGGAAATGCCAGAAAATTTGCAGAAGAAATGGTTTCAAGCGGTGTTGTGAAAGATATTCGCGCAGAAAACGGAAACCTTAGATATGAATACTTTTATCCGATGGAAGATGAGGAAACCGTGCTTTTGATCGATAGCTGGAATGACCAGCAGGCCATTGACGTACACCATGCTTCCCCTATGATGGCAAAGATTATGGACCTTCGAGAAAAATACGATCTACATATGAAAGTAGAGAGGTATGTGTCTGATGAAACAGGAGTTCCGGAACTTGATCAGGCATTTATAAAAGAATAAATTTAAGTTTTATGAGACGGGAGAACAAGTATGAAGATTGAAAGATGTGAGAAAGAGTCCTTTGTCGTGATCGGGAAAGAAGGTTCCACCTTAGATGGTGCAGGGTTTATCCAGAAATTGTGGGACGATGCCAATTCCCATTTTGAAGAGGTACAGCATCTGGCGAAGAAAGATGAAAACGGAAAGCTGGGCGGGATCTGGGGAGCTATGTCCGATTTCTCCCGATCTTTTCAGCCCTGGGAGGATTTTGAGAGGGGGGTTTATCTCGCAGGCGTAGAATGTTATGATGATGCAGAAGCCCCCGATGGCTGGACAAAGTGGGTGATTCCCGGCTATGAATATATTTATACAGCGTGTGAAGAGGAGGATACCTTTTCCAAGGTAATAGCTTATATGGAGGAGAACGGGATTTCATTGGCGGGAGCCGTCCATGATTTCACCTGCCCGCAGACAGGGGAAAATTATATGTTTTTTCCAATCAGAAAGCTGAGGTAGTATATGTTTCCAATAACAATACGAAATGAAACAGAGAGCGATTTCAGAGAAGTTGAGATATTGACACGCAAGGCATTTTGGAATGTGAATGTTCCCGGATGTGATGAACATTATTTAGCGCACGTTTTGCGGGATCACGAAGACTTTATTCCTGAACTCGATCTGGTTGCAGAGACCGAGGACGGGGAAATTGTCGGGAATGTGATGTATACAAAAGCAAAGCTTGTTGAGGAGAGTGGAGCTGAGTTATCAATCCTTACTTTTGGCCCGATCAGTGTGCATCCTGATTATCAACGCAGGGGAATCAGCAGGAGATTGCTGGAATTTAGTTTTGACAGGGCAATTGCGTTAGGATATAAAGTGATCGTGATATTTGGTAATCCTGATAACTATGTATCTCGTGGATTTAAAAGCTGTAAAAAGTATAATATATGTACGGCAGATGGAAGCTATCCTGCGGCAATGCTTGTAAAAGAATTAGTGCCGGGAACGCTCAACGGAACAAAACGGGTTTATCGTGAAAGTCCGGCATGTGAATTTGAAAAGGCGGATGCGGAAAAGTTTGATGAACAGTTTGAACCGATGAAAAAGGAATTTTGTCCAAGTCAGGAAGAATTTTATATTCATAGCCATTCTATTATACGTGATTAATTATAGAAAGAAGTAGAAGTGTCCAACTTAGGGAGAAGAATATGTTTTATAGACTGGCGCAGGAAAGTGACATAGATGAAATCTGCAATTTGATAAAGGCCGCCATCTGCAGCATGGAGGAGCAGGGTATTTTTCAATGGGACGACATATATCCCGAAAAGGCGGATTTCCTGGCGGATATTCAAAAACAGCAGCTATATGTTGGTGTATTAGATGATGACATTACCGTGGTATACACTGTAAATGAAGAATGTGAAAAGGAATATCAAAATGGGAGATGGAAATGCCAGGATTGTAAATATCGCATCATTCATCGACTATGCGTTAATCCGGTATACCAAAATAGAGGAATAGCAAAGAACACACTTTCCCATATTGAGGACGAATTACATAAATTGCATGTCAGAGCAGTACGTCTTGATGTGTTCAGCGAGAATCCTTTTGCATTATCGCTGTATCGTAATGCGGGATATGAAAAGGTCGGCTTTGCGGATTGGAGGAAGGGCAGATTTTATCTTATGGAAAAGCTGTTGTGATATAAAGCAGAAATACACAGCCGGATAAATTTGGAAGTTGTGAGGAAAGTAAATGTATTACGAATTACAACCGTTGCGGATTCAAGCAGGATGGAAAATAGAATACAATAATTTCACAGAATATGATAGAGATATACATGGGGAAAGTGATCTGTTTGAATTGCATGAGGATCTATTACGGCTCTGCAATGAAAAACAAAATTTGATTATTGATTTAGGGTGGTATCCAAATTATGATGCAAACGGAAATTATATTTTAATACTTGTCAAAGATTATAAGTGGGATTGTCCTTTAGAATATGTTTCGTCCAAATCTAAAAAGGAAATTGTTGCTTACATTGAAAAATGGGTGTGTTATGGTTTCTTTGCAAAATATTGTAACAGTTGATTAAATTCCAGTTTGCGTAGGGAATAGAGACACCTTATTTTAAAAGACAGATAATGATTGGGAATTGTTAAAAACCGATTTTTGAATTTGCTTAATAGAGAAAAGGAGTTTATAAAAATGGGATACTTGATTGCAGACACAACAAAGGAAGAACGTGAAAAGATTGTCAGGGATTCTCTTGGGAACATTAGTGCAAATTGTGATGGCTGTATGGCCGGGCTTGCCGATATGTATCAGGATTACATTGACGGCAAAAAAGAGTTAAGACAGATCAATATGGAATTTCATGCCCGATATGTCAAGGACGATGACAGACTTGATAGAGGGAACTGTGGCTATTGAAATGACAACATAAATCAGAGTTATGCAGGCAGATAAACGGAATTTGAGGAGATAACCATGAGAAGAAAAGATAGAGAAGTGACGGATTTTATGAAAATTGAAAATATCATAAGTCGATGCACCTGCTGTAGAATTGGATTTTATGATGAGGGAGAAGTATATATTGTCCCGCTAAACTTCGGATATGAGGTAAAGGATGATACATATACTTTTTATTTTCATGGAGCAAAAGAAGGAAGAAAGATCGATTTAATGAAAAAGAATCCCGTTGTAGGATTTGAAATGGACACAAATTATGCCCTTAATGAAGCAGACACTGCCTGCGGTTATTCTGCACGTTTTCAGAGTGTCATTGGGACTGGTGTTGTCAGCATAGTATCAGAAAGCAATGAAAAGGAATTGGGACTTTCCTTGCTCATGGAACATTATGCCGGGAAAAGAAACTGGGATTTTGATGAGAAAATGATGAATGCGGTTGCAGTATTTAAGTTGGAGGTCACAAAACTGAGTTGTAAAGAACACGAATAGTACAATTTTGCTCGCGGAGGAAATATGAATATAATCGACAAAAATATAGATAACGGGATTCCCTTTGACTGGGGAAGGACATCCTCGGATTATGCGAAGTTTCGTGATATCTATCCCCAACAATTTTATCAGAAGATTCTTGACCGCAATTTGTGTATGGCCGAACAGGCCGTTCTTGATATCGGAACGGGGACAGGGGTTATTCCCAGAAACATGTACCAGTATGGAGCGAAGTGGACTGCCACGGATATTTCGGAAAACCAGATTGAACAGGCTAAAATCCTTTCAGCGGGTATGGATATAGATTACTATACGGTATCAACGGAGGATATTGATTTTCCCGATCAGTCTTTTGATGTCATTACAGCCTGCCAGTGTTTCTTTTATTTCAACCATGAAACAGCTGCGCCTAAACTCTGGCGTATGTTAAAACAGGAAGGAAGTATTCTGATTTTATACATGGCGTGGCTGCCCTTTGAGGATCAGATTGCGGGAGCCAGTGAAAAACTTGTATTAAAATACAATCCGGATTGGAGCGGTGCAGGGGAGACCATTCATCAAATAGAGATGCCTGATTGCTACGAAGAAAAATTTCAGCTTGTGTATCGCGAAGAATTTCTTCTGGAAGTACCGTTTACCCGTGAAAGCTGGAACGGAAGAATGAAGGCTTGCCGCGGGATTGGAGCGTCTCTTTCCGAAGGGGAGATTTCCAGGTGGGAAGAAGAGCATAAAAAACTTCTTGCGCAGATCGCTCCGGACGAATTTACGATTTTACATTATGGCGCGATTGCGGAACTAAGAAGGAAATAGATACCGGGAAAAGGAACAGGGAGGAATGTGCTATGGGCTTATTTGATAAATTGAAAAAGAAAAACAAAGATGAATTTTTGAAGATTGATGTAAAACCATTGATCGACTGGAATGAACCAAATGGGGAAGGCTGTATTGCTTCAGATATGATAACGAAGGAGGGATGGAAAGTCGGATACATGTTTCGAGATGAACCACTAGATAATCAGCCCGATAGCGGCTGGCATTTTTTTAAAGGAGATGAGAGTGAAGCGTATTCGAATGATGCCAGTAATTTCCATGTATTTGCATTAAACACGATCTGCAATTATGATCAGGACATTATTCCATATTTAAATCTTCCTGTCGGAACACATCTGATCAGAACAGCCGGCGGAAAATTTATAGAAGACGACGGCTCACAGCCAATACGATTTGAAAAGCAGTAGGTTTATTTGATTTTTTAGAATTTTACGGAGGCAAGATATATGGAATTGATTATGCAGCCTACTTTTTCAACATGTGGACAGGCGTGTATTGCCATGATTGCGGGAAAAAGTGTTGAAGAAGTGATAAAGGATATGAAAACCGACGGGGCTACGAGTATCGGTCAGCTGATAGAGATACTTGATTTTTATAGTATCAGACACGCTGAAAAAAATAAGCGGATTTCTAAGAAAAATCCTGTTCCTTATGAGTATTCCATTTTAACAGTCCATACGAATGCAGGATATACACATTGGGTGCTGCTGTATGATAATAAATATTATGATCCTGAGTTCGGTTTGATCGAGGGGGAGTACACACACGGCAAAATCACATCGTTTTTGGAGATATATGCTGATTAGCAGATTCTTGTTTTCACTAAAACATTTTGGAGGTATATCATGAATATTTACGAAGAGATTCCGGTGTTGGAGAATGAAAGATTCAAATTAAGAGCCGTTGAAAAGGAAGATTGTGACGATCTGTTACGGGTTTATAGCGACAAAAATGCTTTGCCCTTTTTTAACAGCGATAACTGTGACGGTGATAATTTTTACTATGCGACAAAGGAAAGAATGCAGGAAGCGCTTGATTTTTGGAAAATGTCGTATGAAAATGGCTGGTTTGCCAGACTGTCCATCGTTGATAAATCTGTACCGAGTGTGATCGGGACGATCGAATTGTGTTTAAGAGTTTCCGAGGATGAATTTAACAATATGGGAATTTTAAGAATTGATGTAAGAAGTGACTACGAGAAAGCAAGTATGCTGCAAGACATTATTGCGATTATCGTACCGCACATTTCGGAGCTTTTGGGGTGTGACGGAATCCTTACGAAAGGGCCGATCTATGCAGTAGAAAGAGTGGAAGCGCTTCAAAAGACAGGATTTGCCAAGTCTGAACATTTGTTGATCGGTAAGACGGGATATGCTTATGACGGATATTGGACAAGGGAGTGAGAGAAATCGCTATAGATTGGAAACCGGAGTTATGCTATACTTACACGCAGAAAGCAGAGCGGTGAATGGATTTTAGGTTTACATAATATAATCGGGAGATTGACTATGGAAAGAAGAGACAAGGTAAATTATTATCTGGATCTGGCAAAGATGGTGGCACAGCGTTCCACCTGCCTGCGCAGACATTACGGCGCGGTCATCGTGAAGAACGATGAGGTTATATCCACGGGCTATGTGGGAGCGCCGCGGGGCAGGAAAAACTGTACCGATGTGGGAGAGTGTATCCGTGCAAAGCTGGAAATTCCACGGGGAGAGCGCTATGAGCTGTGCCGCAGTGTGCATGCGGAGACCAATGCGATCATCAGTGCCTCGCGGGATAAGATGATCGGCAGCGCCATGTATCTGGCGGGCGTGGAGGCGGAGACGGGAGAGTATGTGAAAAACTCCTGCAGCTGCTCCATGTGCAAGCGACAGATCATCAATGCAGGGATTGAGACGGTGTATGTCAGAGACACGGACACGGAATACAGAGTGATACCGGTACAGCAGTGGATTGAAGAGGACGAGTCATTAGAAGGCATATTTGGATATTGACGGCCAAGGAAGGAATGGCGAGAAGATGGAAGAAAGAGAAATGGCGAGAACGCCAGTTGACATAAAACCCTCACCCGATGGTAGACTTTCGAAAGAAATGGCAGTATATGAGCTTTTGGAGAAACTGGAGATTCCCTATTTGCGGGTGGACCACGAGGCGGCAGCTACTGTGGATGACTGCCATGAGGTGGATGAGGCGCTGGGGATTCATATTTGTAAGAATCTGTTTTTGTGCAACAGACAGAAGACAGATTTTTATCTGCTCATGATGCCGGGGTTAAAAAAGTTTAAGACGAAGGAGCTTTCAGCACAGCTTGGCACAGCCAGACTTTCCTTCGCGGAGGCGGAATATATGGAGGATTTTTTAAACATTACGCCGGGCTCGGTGAGTGTGATGGGATTGATGAATGACAAGGAGCACAGAGTGAGGCTTTTGATCGATCAGGACCTTTTGCAGGATGAATTTGTGGGCTGCCACCCTTGTGTGAACACGGCCAGTTTGAAAATACGGATGAAGGATATTCTGGAGAAGTTTTTGCCCTATGTGGCACATGNCTATACNGCNGTGGAACTNCAGGGAGAATAGTTTACATAATTTNTAAATNGCNAAAAGGGAAAANGAAAAGAGGAACGGACATGATACGCAGTATGACAATAGAGGATTATGANGGNGTGAAGGCACTCTGGATGTCGATCAANGGATTCGCCATCAGNAGTCTGGATGATTCCAGGGAGGGNGTGGCGCGNTTTTTGCAGAGAAATCCTGANACCAGNGTGGTAGCNGTNGANGATGGNAAGATCGTGGGCGCGATCCTGTGNGGCCATGACGGCAGAAGAGGCTGTCTGTATCATGTGTGTGTGGCGGAGGATTACCGCATGCGCGGCATCGGNAAGGCTATGGTGGTCTTNTGCATGGAGGCTTTGAAGGCGGAGCAGATCAATAAGGTGTCGCTGATCGCCTTTACCGTNAATGANGTGGGAAATGCNTTTTGGAGACGGATCGGNTGGACGAAGAGGGAAGACTTGAACTACTATGATTTCACGNTGAATGAGGCGAATATCACGGCGTTTAATATGTAGAAACGCCNCCAATCTGCCGATATTATATTTGAAAGTATGTCATGCAGTCTGGAGGAGGTTTACATAACATGAAAATCGGAGAAGCCCAGAAAGCCTACAGAGAGCAGCTTTCTCTCTTGAGAGGCCNGCGAAGCGATTATGTCAAACAGCAGGAGGAAAACCGCAAGAAGATGGAGGAGGCCGGGAAGAGCGGCGCATCTGCCGGTGTGGTTCTTGAGCTGTCAACGCAATATCTGGAAAAAGATAAGGAACTGCAGGAAAAGATAGAAGAGTTGTCCAAGCAGATCAAGAAGGATGAGAAGGGGCTGGATGCCCTGATCGAGCAGGAGGTCGGTATCTTCAACAGCGTGGCGTCGGAGCAGCAGGCGGATGCCATGCAGAAATACTTCCAAGATATGATCAAGTGCATGGAGATCGCCAGACGGATCAGCAGGGGAGACAAGGTACCGGCGCAGGATGAGAAAAGGTTGATGGACTATGATATGGACCTCTATCAGATGGCGCACAATATGGCAGCCGTCAATATGAATGAGGAATCTAAGGAATGGGATTCCCTCTGGGAGGACGAGGAAGAGACAGAATATGACGATCCTGCAGAAGTGGCGGCGAATGCGGAGGCNGCAGTGGGNGCCCCGGANGGNGTGGTTNTAGAGNNNTCTTCCGGAGAGACGGGAAGCGAGGAATAACCTATTTTTGGAACAATAATGCATTGAGGGATGGGACAAGAGATGGTACAGGATGTTTTTAACGAATACGCGAAATTTCCGCAGGTCCGCTCCATGGCAGTGGGCGGTTCCCGGGCTGTCAAAAGAAACGATGAATATTCTGATTATGATGTCTATGTCTATTGTACGGAGCCGATTCCAGTGCAGGAGAGACGCAGGGTACTGGAGCAATACTGTGACAGTATGGTGTTAGATAACCATTACAGGGAGCATGAGGACATCTGTATCATGGAGGACGGCACGGAGCTTAACATCATCTACCGCGATCTGGACGAATGTCTTGCGACCATTGCCCGGGTAGCGGAAGATCATGAGCCGCTGGAAAGCTGCAGTACCGGCTTGTGGCATAATNTGCTGACGGGGAGGATCGCCTACGATAAGGGCGGTCTTTTGGCGGCGGCGAAGGAAAAGTACAGTATTCCNTANCCCCAGGANCTGAAGCATAATATTATCAGTTATCATATGAATCTGATCAAGTATGGAATGCCCTCTTTTGTAGCGCAGATCGAGAAGGCTATGAAGCGGGGTGATATGGTTAACATAACTCGTTGCGTCAATCGCTTTTTTGAATCTTACTTTGATATAATCTTTGCTCTCAATGAAAAGCTCCATCCCGGAGAAAAGCGGTTGGTGCAGGTCTGCACAGAGGAATGCAGCGTGCTGCCGATNAATTTTGAACTCAACATCCGATTGCTATGCGGCAGCATGTGTAAGGANCCGGCGACGATCTCGGTGGTCAACACGATGGTGACGGAGCTGGAAAAGACGATNGGACAGGCGCTTACATAGGAATTGCAGGGCGGTAAGGTTGCATTACCGCCTTTTTTATTGTATATTGTTATCAGTTGTGTCATGCGACAACTTATGAATGAGCATGACGGAACAAGAGACGGGAGATGAGGGTACATGAAGATCATAGAAGGAGGCGTCACTGCGGCGGCAGGCTTTGAGGCGGCAGGCGTAGAGGCGGCGATCAAATATCAGAACCGAAAGGATATGTCCATGGTTTACAGCCGGGTGCCCTGCGTGGCGGCCGGAGTTTTTACCGGTAATGTGGTGAAGGCGGCGCCTGTTCTGTGGGACAGGGAGATCGTGGAGCACAGCCCCTACGCGCAGGCAGTCATCATCAATGCGGGCATCGCAAATGCCTGCACGGGAAAGCAGGGGTACGACTGCTGCAGACAGACGGCGGCGAAGGCGGCTCAAGTGCTGGACATCCCGGAGGATGCCGTGTTGGTAGCGTCTACCGGTGTGATCGGCTGGCAGCTTCCCGTGGATAAGATCATGGCTGGCGTAGAGCTGCTGGCGGCGGCGAAGGCGGATACCCCGGAGGCGGGGCAGGCGGCAGTGGAGGCTATGATGACCACGGATACGGTGCCCAAGCAGGCGGCGGTACAGGTGGAGATCGGCGGCAGGACCGTGACGATCGGCGGTATGTGTAAGGGCTCCGGGATGATCCATCCGAATATGTGTACCATGCTGGGTTTCGTGACCACAGATCTGGCTATCTCCAAGACGCTTTTGCAGGAGGCGCTGAGAGAGGATGTGGCGGACACCTTCAACATGATCTCCGTGGACGGAGACACCTCCACCAACGACACGCTGGTGGTGCTGGCAAACGGTCTTGCGGGCAATCCTGAGATTACCGAGAAGAACGAGGATTATGATANATTCAGGGAAGCNCTTCACTATATCAATATGACTCTGGCAAAAAAGATGGCNGGGGACGGCGAGGGCGCNACGGCGCTTTTCGAGACGAAGGTCATTCACGCGGCTACGAAAGAGGAGGCACGGCTGTTAAGTAAGTCCGTGGTCTGCTCCAGTCTCACCAAGGCAATGATCTACGGGCATGATGCGAACGTAGGACGGATCATGTGTGCGCTGGGCTATGCGGGAGTGGATTTCGACCCGGAGCAGGTGGATCTTTTCTGCGAGGGAAACGGCAAAAGGATGCAGATTTGTAAGGACGGTCTCTTGACGGATTACAGCGAGGAGGAGGCCACAGAGATCTTATCGGCGCCTGAGGTCAGCGTGATCGTGGATATGAAGCGGGGCGATGCGGAGGCGGCTGCCTGGGGCTGTGATCTGACTTATGATTATGTGAAGATCAACGCGGACTACAGGAGCTGACCAAACAGGTTTACATAATATATAACGAGCGAAGAAGTGGAGAGATCATGGAAAAGCAGGAGATGGATAAGATTTTGGGGAAGGCAGAGGTTCTGATCGAAGCGCTCCCCTATATTCAGAAATTTAACAGAAAGATCATTGTGGTCAAGTACGGCGGCAGCGCCATGAGCAACGAGGAGCTGCAGAGAAACGTGATCAAGGACGTGACGCTTTTAAAGCTGGTAGGCTTTAAGCCCATCATCGTCCACGGCGGCGGCAAGGAGATCAGCCGCTGGGTCGGCAAGGTAGGCAAGGAGGCCAGATTCGTGAATGGTCTTCGGGTGACGGACGAAGAGACCATGGAGATCGCGGAGATGGTCTTAAATAAAGTCAATAAGGATCTGGTGCGTATGGTCGGAGAGCTGGGTGTCAGAGCTGTGGGTGTCAGCGGCAAGGACGGCGGCCTTTTACAGTGTGATAAAAAGTATGCCGACGGCGAGGATATCGGATATGTGGGAGATATCAAGAAGGTGGATCCCAAGGTGCTTTACGATCTTCTGGAGAAGGATTTTCTGCCCATTGTGGCGCCCATCGGATTGGACGAGCAGTTTATGACCTATAACATCAATGCGGACGATGCGGCCTGCGCGATCGCCAAGGCGGTTGGTGCGGACAAGCTGGTCTTTTTGACGGACATAGAGGGGCTTTATCGGGATATCAACGATAAGTCCAGCTTTATCTCACGGCTGACCGCGTCGAAGGCGGAGGCGCTCATCGAGGAGGGGCTGATTGGCGGCGGGATGCTGCCCAAGCTCCAGAACTGTACCGATGCGATCCGCGAGGGCGTGAGCAGAGTGCATATTCTGGACGGCAGGATCGCACATTGTCTGCTTCTGGAGATCTTCACGAAGCAGGGTATCGGAACGGCTATTATCGCGGACGACGACATTATTGCAAATTAGCGGATTCGACAGGAATGGAGAATAGTATGAATACAATGCAGGGGTTTATTGACGAGGCGGAACAGGCTCTGCTCCACACCTACAATCGGTATCAGGTGGTGTTCGACAAGGGCGAGGATGTTTATCTGTACGATATAGAAGGGAAAAAGTATCTGGATTTTGTGTCTGGCATCGCGGTTTTTGCGCTGGGCTATCACAATGAGGCATATAATAACGCCTTGAAGGAGCAGATAGACAAGCTGATCCACACATCCAACTACTATTATAATGTGCCCGCCGTTGAGGCGGCGAAGAAGCTGAAGGCAGTTTCCGGCATGGACCGGGTGTTTTTTACGAACAGCGGAACGGAGGCTGTGGAGGGCGCCATCAAGACGGCGCGCAAATATGCTTACTTAAAGGACGGTTCTACGGATCACGAGATCATCGCCATGAACCATTCTTTCCATGGGCGCACCATGGGGGCGCTGTCCGTGACGGGGAATGCCCACTACCGGGAGCCCTTTGAGCCGATGATCGGCAATATCCGTTTTGCCGATCTGAATGATTTTGAGAGTGTGGCGTCTCAGGTGACGGACAAGACCTGTGCGATCCTCTTCGAGACAGTGCAGGGAGAGGGCGGCGTTCATCCTGCCACAAAAGAATTTATGGAAAAGGTCAGGGCGCTCTGTGACGAGCGGGATATCCTGATGATGTTAGATGAGATCCAGTGCGGTATGGGACGTACAGGCACCATGTATGCCTGGCAGCGTTACGGCATCAAGCCGGATGTGATGGCAACAGCCAAGGGACTTGGCTGCGGTGTGCCGGTGGGCGCATTCCTAATGACGGAGAAGGTGGGGGCGGCCTCCCTTGTGCCGGGCGATCACGGCACCACCTACGGCGGCAATCCGCTCGTCTGTGCGGCAGTCTGCAAGGTGCTGGAATTGTTTGAGGAGCTGGATGTGCTTGCCAATGTGCAAAAAGTGGGCGCTTATCTGGAAAAGCGTCTGGATGAGGTGGCAACAGAGTTTACCTGTGTGCAGGAGAGGAGAGGCACGGGCCTTCTGCAGGGATTGGTGTTTGATCAGCCGGTGGGAGATATCATTAAGCGGGCCATGGATAAGGGCCTGGTGCTGATCAATGCGGGCACGGATATCATTCGTTTTGTGCCGCCGCTTGTTATCCGGGAGACCCATGTGGATGATATGATTGCAATTCTGCGGGAGTGCATTGCGCAGACAGAAGGAGAGCGGAAGTGACTCTGAAAAAAAGATTGATCATGATCCTTGTGACTGTCCTGATCGTCGCCGGCCTTTACGGGGCGGGCAGATTCGGTATGATGGTGTGGCAGGCGGAGCCTGAGGAAGAGGTGGAGGAATCCCTTTTCGGCCATCGGGAGACCTTATATTTGTGGTATGCGGACGAGGGACTGACAGATTATTTGAACAGTGTGGCGGTCTCCTACAGTGAATTTCAGGATGAGGTGCGAGTGATTCCGGTCTATACCCAGGGTTTAGAATATCTGGAGACGATCAACCAGGCTTCTCTGCAGACGGAGGAGGTACCGGATCTGTATATTGTCAGCAATGATTCGCTGGAAAAAGCGTATCTGGCGGGGCTGGCCAGTGAGGTAAAGCTGCCGGAGGGTGTGCTCCCCATGGAAGATATGCTGCCGGAGGCGGCAGTTCATGCCGTGACATACCACGACAAGCAGATCGGTTATCCTTTTTATTATGAGACAAGCGGCCTTCTTTACAATAAGACTTATCTGGAAGAATGGGCGAAAGCCCAGATTGAGGCCGAGCGGGATCAGGCGGCTGCGGAAGAAACCCAGGCGCAGGCGGACAGCGGCGACGTGGAGGAGGAGATCACTGAGGCTGTGGCGGAGGAGGAAATATCAGAGGAAGAGCTGGCAGCGAAGCTGGAGGAAGCGATCCCTGAGACCGTAGACGAAATATTATCCTTCGCAGATGTCTATGACGCGCCGGAGCAGGTGGAGGCAGTCTTTAAGTGGGATGTATCGGATATTTTCTATAATTATTTCGTAGTGGGCGAATACATTGATGTGGGCGGCACAAACGGCGATGATGCGGATTCCATTCGGATCTATAATGAAAATGCGATCCGTGCGCTCAGAGTGTACCAGAATCTGAATCAGTTTTTCTCCATTGACACCAAGGAGATCAGCTATGATGGCGTTCTGCAGGACTTTCTGGATGGAAAGATCGTTTACACGGTGGCCACCACGGATGCGCTCTCCAGACTGGAGAAGGCCAGGGAAGAAGGAGATTTTACCTACGAATTCGGAGTGACCAGAGTGCCGGATGTGAGTGAAGAATTGGAATCCGCGTCCCTGTCTGTGACACAGTGTGTGGCAGTCAACGGCTATTCCATGAAGAAGGAAATGGCTAATGATTTTGCGGTGTATCTGACACAGTATGACACAGACGGACTCTACGCAAGGACCGGCAAGCTTCCCGTGTTTTGCAATGAGAATGGGAATACCTATGAGGATTCCAATGCGGCGGCCTTTCTGGAAGCGTACGCCGATTCGGTGCCTATGCCTAAGATGATCGAGACCAGTAATTTCTGGGTGGAGCTGGAGATCGCTTTTGCTAAGATCTGGGGCGGAGCCGATGCCAACGATGAGCTGCGGGCGCTGTCTGAACAGATCATGAGCCAGGTACTCGGGGAAGCCTATACGGAGGAGTACATTGATGTTCCCATTCCTGTAGAGGAGACCGAGGAGGAAGAGGAGCTGGAGGAGCAGGAAGAGTAACGACGGCTCCGGGATTATATATGAAAGAAAAAAGAATATTTTTTGACCTATAAGGTCAACCTAAGACAAGACGGTGATCACCGTCTTGTTTTGTTTAGGAGGTAAAAATATGCTGGGATTTTGGATTGCGGTCATATCGGGCGCATTGATGAGTGTGCAGGGTGTTTTTAACACGCAGGTCACGAAGCAGTCGGGAATATGGGTCACCAATATATTTGTGCAGCTTACCGCACTTTTAGTCTGCTTGGCTCTCTGGCTTGCCACGGACAGGTCCTCCTTTGCCACACTGATGAAAGTGGAGCCGAAATATATGCTGCTTGGCGGCGCGATCGGTGCCTTTATCACCTACACAGTCATTAAGAGCATGGAGCAGATGGGACCGGCGCGGGCGGCTATGTGTATTGTGGTCTCTCAGCTGATCATCGCTTATCTCATAGAGGTGTTCGGGATGTTTGGGGTGGAGAAGCAGTCTCTGGAGGGAAGGAAGATTCTGGGAATGGGAATAATGATTGCAGGAATCGTTATTTTTAAGTGGACATAGGACAAGATTTATTTTACAATGAGAATACGGCGCGTAGCGGGAACCTCCTGAAGGGCAGAAGAGCCCGGAAAGGAGACTATGCAGCGAACAAAAGTGTATAGAGAAGAATATAAACAGATACGGAAAATACGGCTGATCGGGCTGTTGTTGGCAGGGCTGTTTTTTTTGAGCGGCTGTACGAAGAAGGAAGAGCTCCTTCTTCTGAGCGGGGAGACCACTGCCGGAGAGGAAGCTTTTGAGAAAGATTTTTCCGAGGAGATCGGAGAGACAGTTTCCGCACCTTCTCAGGAGGCAAATGGAGAAGATGAGCCGACTCAGCCGGAGAGTGTTTCGGAGCCGGAACTGCTCTGTGTACATGTCTGTGGTGCGGTGATGCGGCCGGGCGTCTATGAACTGCCGGCGGGGTGCCGTGTTTATGAGGCGGTACGGGAGGCAGGCGGTTTTGCCGAGAATGCGGATCAAAATTATGTAAACCAAGCACAAACATTGCGGGACGGTGTGAAGCTGGTCATTCCCACGAAGGAAGAGGTGGAGGCGTTTTCTGCGGACGGAGACGACAGCACCAGGGCGTTAGCCGGTATTGTGGATGAATCGGCTTGGGAGATAGAGACGGGAGAGTCCGGAACGGCGTCGGACGGCAGAATCAATATCAATACGGCGTCGGAAGCGGAATTGTGCAATATACCGGGGATCGGTGGGACACGGGCCGCAGCTATCGTAACATACAGGGAATCCAACGGCAGTTTTCAAAAGCCGGAGGATATCATGAAAGTCAGCGGTATCAAAGAGGGTCTGTACGGGAAAATAAAGGACAGCATCAGGGTAGATTAAGACAGAATAAGGCAGGCGGGCAGCAAATATGGCACAGAAAATTTTGGTAGTGGATGATGAAAAATTGATCGTGAAGGGAATCCGATTCAGTCTGGAGCAGGACGGCATGGAGGTAGACTGCGCCTATGACGGAGAGGAAGCCCTTAAGTTGGCGGGAGAAAATGCCTACGATATGATCCTGCTGGATGTCATGCTGCCTAAAATGACAGGTTTCGAGGTGTGCCAGCAGATCCGCGGTTTCTCCAATGTGCCAATCATCATGCTGACGGCGAAGGGAGAAGATATGGATAAGATTCTGGGGCTGGATTACGGCGCCGATGACTATATCACGAAGCCCTTTAATATCCTGGAGGTGAAAGCCCGGATCAAGGCGATCATACGCAGGACGAATCGCAAAGCGCCGGAGAAGGAAGAGCCGGTCAAAGTACTGGAGCGGGGAGATATGCGTCTTGACTGCGAGGGCAGACGGGTCTATATTGAAGATCGTGAGATCAATCTGACCGCCAAAGAGTTTGAGGTGCTGGAGCTTCTTATCCAGAATCCTGGAAAGGTTTACGGCAGAGGAGAGCTTTTGAAGCTGGTGTGGGGTAACGATTACCCGGGAGATCTGCGGACCGTGGACGTACATATCAGGAGACTTCGCGAAAAGATTGAGAAAATCCCCGGAGAGCCCGCGTATGTGAGGACTAAGTGGGGTGTGGGATATTATTTTGCATAAATTCAGTTTACGTCAAATTACATTCTTGAGAAGCCTGAAAGCACGGATCTTTTTGATCCTGCTCCTCGTCGGGCTGATTCCCTGTTTCATTATGCGCTATGCGATCCTGCAAAATTATGAGCAGCGTGCGGTCAATGTCAGGACCTCTGACATTACGACCCAGCTGAGGATCCTGGCGAATCATCTGATCACCTACCATTATCTGCAGGACACTTCCTCGGAGGTCATCAATGCGGAGCTGGAGCAGCTTTCCAATCTGTATGACGGCAGAGTCCTTATCATCAACTCTGACCTTAAGATCGTGAAGGACACCTACGGCATCAGCGAGGGAAAGACGATCATTTCAGAGGAGGTCATCCGCTGCCTGGGGGGAGAGAGCACCAGCAGCTACGATAAAGAAAACGGGTATATGGAGATGACCATACCGATCACGGAGACGGTGGAGGCGGATCTGCCGGTGGGCTTCGGAGAACCNTTTGATCTGGTGCGGGGCGTTATGCTGGTGAGTGCCTCTAACGACAGTATCATCGCCACCATGAACAGCCTGAACCGGCAGGCGGTAGTGGTAGAGTCGATCGTGGGCGTGCTTATTTTTGTGGTGACGCTTCTGGTATCATNATTTCTCTTTCGGCCCTTTAAAAAGATCACACAGGCTTTGGATCAGGCACAGGAAGGGTATACGACCGATCCNATCTCTGTGACGGAATGTCTCGAGACGGAGCGCATAGGTGACGCCTTTAACCGGGTGCTTGGCCGGATGAAAATGTTAGATGATTCCAGACAGGAATTTGTCTCGAACGTGTCCCATGAGCTGCGCACCCCGATCACCTCCATGAAGGTGCTGGCGGATTCTCTGATCACGCAAAAGGATGTGCCNTTAGAGGTCTATCAGGAGTTTATGACGGACATTGCGGCGGAGATCGAGCGNGAGGACAAGATCATCAACGATCTGCTCTCTTTGGTGAAGATGGACAGAACCTCGGCGGATCTGAATATTTCTCAGGTGGATATCAACGCGCTGGTGGAGCTTATTATGAAGAGACTGCGTCCCATCGCCATGCGCCGGGATGTGCAGCTTGTGTACGAGAGCCTTCGTCCGGTGACGGCCTCGGTGGATGAGGTCAAGCTTACGCTGGCGCTNTCGAATCTGGTGGAGAATGCGATCAAGTACAATAAGGANCACGGCTTTGTGAAGGTGACGCTGGANGCAGACCATCAGTTTTTTACGGTGCAGGTGGAGGATTCCGGCGTGGGCATCCCGGAGGANGAACTGGAGCATATTTATGAGCGGTTTTACCGTGTGGACAAATCCCGCTCGAGAGAGATCGGGGGAACCGGACTGGGACTTTCCATCACAAGAAGTGCGATCCTCATGCACAGGGGAAGCATCAAGGTGAGCAGCATCGAGGGAGAGGGAACGGATTTTACGGTGAAGATACCGCTTAAGTATATTGCTGTTTAGGAGGAAGCCATGAAAAAAGCGAAAGGTAGTTTTTTTGGTGCCATTCTCTTTGGAATATTACTCTTTTGCTGCGCCTGTACGGCCGGAGAGACGGATCGGACGGGTACGGCCTACAATATATATTATGTAAACCAAGAAGAGACGAAGATCGTGGAGCGGGAGTACCGGAGTGAAACCACGGACAGCGCGTTGTTGTTTGAGGAGATCATGGGGCAGCTTGCGGCGGCATCGGAACGGATGGAGTATGAGTCGCCGTTGGAGGAGGAGTTTGCGCTGCTCGGGCACACTCTGGATAACGGGCTTCTGACCCTGGATTTTGACGAACGCTATAAAAGTCTGCGNGGGACCAGAGAGGTGCTTGTGCGCGCTTCTATCGTGCGGACGCTGACNCAGCTGCCGGAGGTGGAGCAGGTGGCNTTTACGGTGAAGGGAGAGCAGCTTGTGGACAGCACAGGGGCGGCGGTCGGCATTATGGCGGCGGATACTTTTATCGAGAATGCGGGCAATGAGATCAATGCTTACGAGAAGGTCGATCTGAAACTCTATTTTGCCAATGAGTCGGGGGATCTTCTGGTAGAAGAAAACCGCCGCAATGTGGTGTACAACAGTAATATTTCACTGGAGAAACTGGTGCTCGAGAAGCTGGTGGAGGGGCCATTGACTGAGGGGGCATATCCGACCATCAATCCGACAACAAAGGTTCTCAGTGTCACAGTGAAAGATGGAATATGTTATGTAAACTTAANCGGCGATTTCCTGAATCAGCCCTACAGCGTGACTTCCCGTGTGACGATATACTCTATCACCAATTCGCTGGTAGAACTGTCCAATGTCAATAAAGTGCAGATATCTATAGACGGAGAAAATAATATCTCCTATCGGGAGAACGTGAATTTAAACAATGTGTTGGAGAGAAATCTGGATATCCTCGCCCCNTGAGGAGGAGAATAAAAAAGAGAATAAAAGGAGATGATGTGGAATGCGCAGACCCCTGTGCCTGATNGGAATGGCATTTGTGGCGGTACTGCTTTTGGGAATCTTTTTTGTCCCGCACAGCGCGCGAACCTATGAAGAGACAGACGCAGAACAGTTCGTGATGCTCGGCGTGGTGGAGTGGAAGGAACGAAAAATCTCAAAAGANGANGAAGTGCTTGTGGTATCTCTGGGACAGGTCTTTGTCCTGGAACCAAANAGTCTCCCCCANACGATCGGGGGAAATACCCTAAAACAGATCAGAAAATANTGTAAATATGAAGATGAGAGCCTTCGTCTTCCCGGAACAGAAGGGATAGAGGGCGTGCTCTGTTATCTCGACGGAGAGGAACCCGCCATGGGGAGTGTTGTGCTGATGGAGGGAAAGTTTTATGCCTTTTCCCATGCNACGAATCCGGGAGAGTTTGATGCGGCTGACTATTATCGCATTATGGGGCAGCAGGGCAGGCTTATGAAGGCAAAGTGTCTGGCACAAAGCAGTGAATTTTCAGCTTTTCGGGAAGGGCTTTATCAGTGCAGGACTTATTTGTCTCTACTTTTGCGGGCCTGTTGTCCCGAGCGGGAGGCGGATATTATGGCGGCCATGCTTCTGGGAGAGAAAGGCGCTTTGGATGAGGAGATNAAAAGTCTCTATCAGCAAAACGGCATCATTCACATTCTGGCCATCAGCGGTCTGCACCTCTCACTGCTTGGCATGGGTATTTATGGGATCGGGAGGCGTCTNCGNATNCCTANTNNGGTTAACATAATATTATCAATTACCTTGCTGTACTGTTACGGAACCATGGTGGGGATGGGCGTTTCTATTATCAGGGCGCTGATCATGTTTGGACTGAAGCTGAGTGCAAGTCTTTTTAAGCGCACCTACGATATGCTCACGGCTATGATGACGGCCGCTCTTCTGATCCTGGTGCAGCAGCCGCTCTATCTGACGCACAGCGGGTTTCTCTTTTCNTTCGGTGCGATCTGTGCGATCGGNCTCCTTCCTGCGGTGTCAGCCTGTTTTCCNTNCCGGTNTAAGCCGGTAAAGGCTCTGTCNGCGGGTCTTTGGGTGGCGGTNTTTACGCTGCCCGTACATCTTTGCTTTTACTATCAGTTTCCGCCCTATTCCATCTTNCTGAATCTGCTCGTGATTCCCTGCATGGGAGCCGTCTTATTGAGCGGTATTGCGGCAGTGGCGGCCGGAGCGTTGTCTTTGTCGCTGGGACATATCGCGTCCCTGCCGGGCGCGGCGATATTGATCTTTTATGAGAAATGCTGTGATTTTTGCGGAAAGCTGCCGGGCCGGCAATGGATCGCAGGCTGTCCGGCGCAGTGGCAGGTTGTAGTATTTNGGGTTTTGATAGTGCTGGCAGTGTTTTGTGCNGTAAAAAAGAGAAAACGCGAGTTTGCNGCGGGCCTTGTTCTGGCGGTGACGGTTTTATGTCTGCGGTTTTCGGCGGGGCTGGAGATCACAGCTNTTGATGTGGGGCAGGGAGACTGCATTTATCTATCGGAAGGGGGAAACAGACATTACCTGATCGACGGCGGCAGCTCNGACAAGANCGATGTGGATGCNTATCAGATNGTTCCGTTTTTAAAATACAGNGGCGTCTCCGGANTGGACGCCGTGTTTGTCACGCATCCGGACAGCGATCANGAGAANGGGATCCGGGGTATGCTTGAAAATTATGAGGAGAACGGCATAAGGATCGGCATGCTGGTTTTGCCGGATGTGGCTGAGGAGAGTAAAAACGAGAACTATCTGACGCTGCAGTCTCTTGCGGAGGACAGGGGCATACCGGTACGTTTTGTGCATGAAGGACAACGGATCGACAGCGATGGCCTTACTTTTCTTTGCATTCATCCCGCCGAAGGGTATCTCTGCGGGGATGCCAACGCTTACTCCACGGTTCTCGTTCTTACATACGGCGGGTTTTCGGCGCTCTTTACAGGAGATCTGGAAGGGGAAGGAGAGNNNCTTGTGATGGAGAGGCTGGCGCGGATGCAGACCGGTACAGAGCGGATCCTGCCGGAAAGCTTTACCCTGCTTAAAGTGGCGCACCACGGNTCNCGNAACTCCACNCCCGAAGAATTTTTNGAACTGACGGATCCNANGATNGCGCTGATCAGCGCCGGTCGNAATAACAGCTACGGACATCCCCACAAAGAGNCGATGGAGCGGCTTGCAGGGCAGGGATGCCGCGTNTATCAGACGCCTGAGAGCGGTGCGGTGACAATACGNGTAANAGGGGACANGGTGTATGTGGAGGAGTACATAAAATAAGGGGGTGTCTTTGCATANGNATANNAGATTATGNTANAATNNACNCGAANGCAATGANCATNAAAGATTTTTCGAGCTTGCACTGCGNGTTTANATGATNTGANTTGNGTTACATGGAGATTCAGNAATGAAGAAGCTGGGCGANGAGATCANNACAGGACAGTTAAAACAGATATATCTTCTCTGTGGAGACGAGGCATATCTGCGCAGNCAGTACAGNGACAGGATCAAGGATGCNCTCATGGGAGACGGAGATCTTATGAATCTTCATTGCTTTGAGGGAAAGGGAATCGAATCGGGAGAGGTGATCGACCTGGCGGAGACCATGCCCTTTCTTGCGGAGCGCCGTGTGCTGGTGATAGAAAACAGCGGCTTTTTTAAGAAGGGCGGGGAGGCGCTGGCGGAGTATCTGGCGGAGCCTGCTTCGACTGCATTTTTTGTGTTTGTGGAAGCGGAGATCGACAAGAGGAGTAAGCTCTATAAGGCGGTCAGTACAAAAGGGCGCATCATTGACTGTAAAACGCCGGATGAGGCGATGTTAAAGAGGTGGATCCTGGAGCTGTTCACCAAGGAGGGAAAGAAGATCACACAGCGGGATCTGGACTTTTTCCTGGACAAGACAGGGACTGATATGGAGAATATCCGGGGCGAGGTGGAGAAGCTGGTCTGCTATTGTCTGGAAAAGGATGTGGTCACCGCACCGGATATGGAGGAGATCTGTGTCAGGCAGGTGAACAGCCGGATATTCGATATGGTGGAGGCCGTGGCGGACAAGAGGCAGAAGCGTGCCATGGATCTTTACTATGACCTGCTGACACTGAAGGAACCGCCCATGCGTATCCTCTTCCTGATTGCCAGACAGTTTAATCTTCTTTTGCAGGTAAAGGAGCTGAAGAATAAGGGATACGATGCGGCAGTGATAGGAACGAAGGTGGGACTCGCGGGCTTTATCGCCAGAAAATATGTGGCTCAGGCGGTTAAATTTAAGGAGGCGGAGCTGAAAAAGGCGCTGGAGGATTGTGTGGAGGCTGAGGAGTCGGTCAAGACCGGCAGAATGGGTGATGTGATGAGCGTAGAGCTTCTGATCGTGAAGCACAGCTGCGCCTGACAATATTTGGAAAAGTTTTTGTTGCGGGTGAGGGGTTACTTACAGTACAATAAAAACAGGAATGATGTCTGAGTGTCATTTACTTATATTGCTTTTGGAGGCATTTCATGGGTATGAACATTGTTTGTCTGGACCTGGAGGGAGTGCTGGTGCCGGAGATCTGGATCGCTTTTGCGAAGGAGAGCGGAATCCCGGAGCTTACCAGAACGACCCGGGATGAGCCGGACTATGATAAACTGATGAACTGGCGGCTTGGCATCCTGCGGGAGCATGGGCTGGGCTTGCGGCAGATTCAGGATACGATCGCAAAGATCGATCCGCTGCCGGGGGCGAAGGAATTTCTGGACGAGCTGCGCAGTATTACGCAGGTGATCATTATCAGTGATACATTTACGCAGTTTGCGGGACCGCTGATGGAAAAGCTGGGATGGCCCACGATCTTTTGTAATTCTCTGGAGGTGGCTGAGGACGGAACGATCACCGGGTATAAGATGCGGATTCAGGATTCCAAGCTCACCACGGTGAAGGCGCTGCAGTCTATCGGGTATGATACGATCGCCAGCGGAGACAGCCATAACGATCTTGGAATGATCCTGGCGAGCAAGGCCGGTTTTTTGTTCCGCAGTACGGAGCAGATTAAGAAGGAATATCCGAAGCTTCCGGCTTATGAGACCTATGAGGAACTGAAGACGGCTATTATGAGAGTGATCACAGAGTGATATATTTAAAATAAAGGAAGGAGAGAGGCGTTATGAAGTATGAACATAAAGCTTTTGAAGTGAATGCGGAGAAATATGAGATTGGCAAAGGCTTGGAGGACGGTGTCGAGCTGTGGACGGATGTGGTGACCAAGGGATGGTTTGTCATGGACAAGCTGATCCAGATCAAAAAGGAAAACGGCGCTATCGTTTGTCCTTATGTGGAGAACAGGAGAGGCAAGACGTTTTTGCGCGAGGGGGATTATATCATTACAGATCCGGATGGATACCGTCAGGTGTGCGGTGAAGATCTGCTCGATGTACGTTATACGCGTATCGAAGAGTAAGAATATTATGTAAACTAAATATAGTCTTTGAGAGAGTCATTGCAAAAAAAGCGATGGCTCTTTTCTATGTCCGATTTATAGGACAGATAAAATGCTAAGCTCTCTCTAACAAGGGGGTGTGACAGATGAAAATGGGATTTGGCATGATAACGGCGCTGTTGATTTTAAGTGCGGTCTTTTGCGTGAGCGGCACGGTTATGTGCAAGGAGAAGCAGGACTGTTCTCAGGAAAATGCAAAATATGCCTTGCTTGAGGATACTTTTAAGGAGAGTACAAGAAGGACGTTAGAGGAGCAGGGATATCACAACAGCGGGCTGACAGTCACATGGACAAGAGACGCGGACGGCAGGCGCAGCTACAGAGTGGAGGTCCATCACAGGCGGATCCGGGAGCTGGAGGCAGGGGAGCAGGCACAGCTGACAGAGATCCTGTTCTGTGAAGATTTTTGTAAAGAAGTGGAAGATCTGTGCATTATTTATGATTAGGGCTGGTAATTTCAGAACAAATGTTCTATAATAGAATCAGAACATTTGTTTGGAGTCTGCGCCGAGGGATGACATTTTCGAATTTTGGGATTATACTAATAGATAATGACCAAGTAAAAGGAGATTTCTATGAGACATAATCCCAGACCGCAGGAAATATACAGGCATTTTAAGGGTAACTTATATCAGATCCGCTGTCTTGCCAGACACAGTGAGAACGGGGAGATGATGGTGGTTTACCAGGCGATGTATGGCAGCTTCGAGATCTATGTGCGTCCTCTTTCCATGTTTATGGAGGAGGTAGATACTGTGAAATATCCCGATGTCGAACAGAAGTATCGCTTTGCACTTCTGGAGGAAGGGCAGGACAGCGTAAAAGAGCGGGAGAGCATGGAGCCGAAGAAGGCGGAACCAACCGATCGAACGCAGGATCAGCAGAATCTGCAGAAGCAGATAGAAGTAAGGACAGATATAAAATCAGTTGATGAATCAGAAGAAGAATTAAATATCGATCCTCTGGTGCTTGCGTTTCTCGATGCGGACTCCTATGAGCAGAGGCTCCTCATTCTGGATTCACTCCATAACCGGATCACAGACGACATGATAAATACCATGGCGGTGTCTGAGGATCTGGAGATCAAGGAGGGGGATCTGGAGGACAGATATCAGGAGCTTCGGAACTGTCTGCGTACCTTTGAGAAGTTTGAGTGTAACAGGCTGAGATAGGGAATGCATCCCCGCCGGAGAATCGCGGATGGGGGTGCTTTATGGCATACGATTTAGAAAACAAACTTGTGGTGGGTGTTTCGTCCAGGGCGTTGTTTGATCTGACCTATGAGAATAAGATCTACGAGGAAGAGGGCGTGGAGGCTTACGGCCGTTATCAGAAGGAGCATGAGAACGAGGTGTTAAAACCGGGGCCGGGCTTTCCGCTGGTGCGTGCACTCCTTTCGTTGAATGAACTGCCGGGCAGAGAGGATCGGGTAGAAGTCATCATCATGTCCAGAAACAGTCCGGACACCTCGCTGCGGGTCTTTAAGACGATCGAGCACTACGGACTTCGCATAACCAGAGCCGTGCTGGCAGGCGGAGCTTCTCTGGCACCGTACCTTACGGCCTTCAAGACGGATCTTTTTCTGTCAGCTTGCGAGGATGATGTGCAGCGCGCGATCGATTCCAATATTGCGGCGGGTATCATTTGTACGGAGGGGATAACGACCTACGATTGCGAGCACAGGATTCAGCAGATCCGGGTGGCCTTCGACGGAGATGCGGTTCTGTTTTCGGATGAGTCTGAGCGGATCTTTCAGGCGGAGGGTCTGGAAGCTTTCGAGGAGAACGAGAGGCGCAATGCGGATAACCCCCTGCAGGCGGGACCCTTTGCGAAATTTTTAAAGACGCTCTCCGAACTGCAAAAGGAATATCCGGTGGAGAAGGCGCCGATCAGGACGGCACTGGTCACCACCAGATGCGCGCCGGCTCACGAGCGCGTCATCCGTACGCTGCGGGCGTGGGATGTGCGTATTGACGAGGTGTTCTTCCTGGGAGGAATCCGGAAAAAAGACGTACTGCAGGCCTTCGGGGCGCATATTTTCTTTGACGACCAGTCCGCACATACACTCCCAGCGTCAGAGGTGGTGCCCTCCGCCAGAGTGCCTTACAGAAATAGAGAAGCCGCGGGGGAGATAGAAGAGAAGGACAGCAGTTAAAAGGATGACAGAATATGAGATACCGGGAAATAGTCAGCGCTGAGTTTTTAGAGCGTCCGAATCGGTTTATTGCCTATGTGGAGCTCATGGGTGAGCGGACGAAGGT
This sequence comes from Lachnospiraceae bacterium, assembly GCA_014804565.1. Lineage (GTDB taxonomy): Bacteria > Bacillota > Clostridia > Lachnospirales > Lachnospiraceae > UBA3282. Next base: position 34,419 of record JAAUZN010000032.1, on the reverse strand, counting down.
CCATGTGAAAAATACGGGGAGATGCAGAGAGCTCCTCACCGATCATGCCAGGGTATATCTGGAAAAGAATGACAGCGAGAAACGAGCCACGGCCTATGACCTGATAGCGGTGGATAAAGCGGGCCGGCTGGTGAATATGGATTCGAATGCCCCGAATCAGGTGGCGGGAGAATGGTTGTCGGCGGGCGGCCTGTACGGGGATGTCAGTCTGGTTCGGCCTGAGAAAACCTTCGGGAACTCCCGGTTTGATTTTTATGTGGAGAGCGGCTCCGGGAGAAAGGCTTTTATCGAGGTGAAGGGTGTGACTCTGGAGCGGGATAATGTGGCGGCTTTTCCCGACGCCCCCTCTGAGCGGGCGCTGAAACATGTGGAGGAACTGATCGAAGCGTGCAGGCAGGGATACGAGGCTTATCTCTTATTCGTCGTGCAGATGAAGGGGATCCGCTATGTGGAACCGAACTGGGACACACAGCCGGCCTTTGGAGAGGCGCTTAAGAGGGCGAGGAACGCCGGGGTGCGGCTTCTCGCCTACGATTGTCGTGTGCGGGAAGACAGTTTGGAGATGGACAAGCCGCTTCCTGTATATCTGGACAGCCTGGACAGGATTGCGGAGCCGCTGCTTGCATGGTATGACGGGGGCCGGCGTATACTGCCCTGGCGGGAGGAGCCGACGCCCTATCACGTATGGCTTTCGGAGATCATGCTGCAGCAGACCAGAGTGGAGGCGGTGAAACCCTATTATGACCGCTTTTTACAGGCGCTTCCCGATATCGAGAGTCTGGCGGCTGTGGAGGAGGATAGTCTGCTGAAGCTATGGGAAGGGTTAGGATATTATAACCGGGCGAGAAACTTGAGAAAGGCAGCGCAGATCCTCGTCTCCGAATATGACGGAAAGATGCCCGATGATTTTGACAGGATCGAGGCGCTTCCGGGAATCGGGAGCTATACGGCCGGGGCCATAGCCTCCATCGCTTTTGGGAAGGCGCATCCGGCGGTGGATGGAAATGTGCTGCGTATCCTTGCGAGATTGCGGGCGGATGATAGAGATATCCTGGATGCGAAGGTGAAACGCTCTGTGGAAGAGGAGCTTCGGGGCGTGATGCCAAAGGATCGTCCCGGAGATTTTAACCAGGCGCTGATGGAGCTGGGAGCGATGATCTGCATTCCCAATGGCGCGCCGAAATGTGAGAGTTGTCCATGGAAAGCCCTTTGCAGGGCAAAAGAGGAGGGCAGGCAGACTGCATTTCCGAAGAAGACGAAGAAGAAGCCGCGGGTTGTGGAGGAAAGGACGATTCTGGTCATACAGGATGCGAACAAGGTGGCTCTGCGAAAGAGACCGGAGAAGGGTCTTTTGGCCGGTATGTATGAATTCCCCTCTATGGAGGGGAAGTGTGAGGAGGAGCAGGTGCTTGCCCATATAAGGGAGCTTGGGCTCATCCCCATCAGGATCAGGAAGCTCCCGGCGGCCAGACATGTGTTTACCCATCGGGAGTGGCATATGACAGGGTATCTGGTCAGGGTGGATGAACTGGCAGGGATGGAACCGGGGAGAAAGACGCAGAATATCATATTTGTCGATCCGGAGGAGACAAAGACAAATTATCCGATACCCTCCGCATTTGCGGCTTACGCCGAACAGGTCGAGATGGGTCGAAAAAACAGGGAAAAATAAGAAAAACATAAGAAACCTGTAAACATTTTTTTAGTCTTCTATGATAAAATGGCAGGGAAGTGACAGAACAGGATATACAGACAGAAATGGGAAAGGCATAATTTTGGCATGAAACTTTTATCAGTTGCAATACCCTGCTATAACTCGGAAGCTTATATGAAAAAGTGCATTGAGTCGCTGCTTGTCGGCGGCGAGGATGTGGAGATATTGATCGTGGATGACGGCTCCACAGATGGAACAGGCAAGATCGCGGATTCTTATGAAAGCCGGTATCCCTCTATTGTGAAGGCGGTCCACAAGGAGAACGGAGGACACGGCTCCGCCGTCAACGCGGGGCTTGCGCGCGCGACAGGTCTCTATTATAAAGTGGTGGACAGCGACGATTGGGTGAAGGAGAGCGCTTATCAGAAAATTCTGGATACCCTGCGGGATATCATTGCGCGGGGCGACACGCTGGACATGCTGATCAGCAATTTTGTATATGAGAAGGAGGGAGAGAAGAAACACAAGGTGATGAAGTATCACCACGCTCTCCCGCAGGATAAGATATTTGGCTGGAATGAGGTGAAGCATTTTCACAAGGGACAGTATATTCTCATGCATTCGGTCATTTTTCGGACGAAGCTTTTGCATGAGTGCGGATTGAACCTGCCGGAAAAAACTTTCTATGTGGATAACATCTTCGTCTTTGAACCGTTGCCCTACGTTAAAAATATGTACTATCTCGATGTGAATTTTTATCGCTATTATATCGGCAGAGAGGGACAGTCGGTCAACGAGGAGATCATGATCAGCCGGATCGATCAGCAGATCAAGGTCAATAAGATCATGATAGATTATTTTGTGGATAATAAAAACAAGATAGTAGGAAAAAGTAAGCTCAAAAAATATATGTTGAACTATCTGGAGATCATCACAGTAATCTCTTCCGTTATGCTGATACGCTCCGGCACAGAAGAAAATCTCGAAAAGAAAGCCAAACTCTGGGAGTATATCAGACAGAAGGATATCGGGTTGTTTATAAAGCTTCGATACGGTGTGCTCGGCAATTCTATGAATCTGCCGGGAAAAGGGGGAAGAAAGATCACTGTGGAAGGATACAAGATCTGCAGAAGATTTTTTAAATTTAACTAAAAAACAGAGCCGTTTGGCTCTGTTTTTTTAGTGTAAGGTGCCGGGTTTTCTTTTGTTCCGTCTGCGCAGTCCGTGATAGAAGTGGAGAAGCATGTCGGAACGGTATACGATGCCGTACATAACACCGGCCATAATGAAGGCGGTGGCTACATCAAACACGGAATGCTGNTTGATCAGCATAGTTGATAAAATGATGGAAATACACAGAATCAGGGAGCAGGNCTGNATGCCCNTTTTCTNCTCAAGCCNTGCACTNTTCATCACGGCGAAATGACAGCCGAGAGAGTTGTACACGTGGATGCTGGGCCAGAGGTTTGTCGGTGTGTCCGCGGCGTAGAGCGTGCTTACCATTCTGGTGAAAATATTATCCCTCGGCATGGCGGCGGGGCGCAGATCGTGNCCGTTNGGCCATAGGGTGCTGATGATCAAAAAAANGGTCATNCCNGTAAACAGGAAAGTGCAGGTCCGAAAATAATCGTCCTTATCTTTAAAGAAAAGATACACAACCACNGCCGCCACATAGGCAAACCACAGGAAGTAGGGGATGACAAACACCTCGCAGAAGGGGATCAGGTCGTCCGGCGCTACGTGGATCAGTCGGTAATGTCTGGTCACGGTTCTTTCCAGATAGGCAAACCACTGCATGTACACGATTCCGTAAAGAAGCAGCGGCAGCGCGTGTCTGTATTTATGAAATAATGATTTGAATCGTATTTTTCTTTCCATGATAGTACATGATAGCAGATNAGGGTGAAAAGTCAAAATAAGATTTCCATAAAGATTTCTTAATTTTCTCTGAAAAACTATCNATTGTGCTAAAACGATGTCNATTTGCACAAGTCTTCCTCAGGGANCGTCATAAATTTTGTTTGCATTACATAGCATAATACCTTATAATATTGTTTTGAAATTGCCTCTATTTATATGAGATTATATGAGATCAGGAAAATATGCATGTATTTTAGAAAGGTAGGAGCGAGGAATGTATTCATTTGAAGAAGTAAGACAGGCAGATCCGGAGATCGCGCAGGCNATANTNGANGAGCAGAACAGACAAAATTCTCATATTGAGCTGATCGCATCCGAGAACTGGGTGAGTAAGGCGGTTATGGCGGCTATGGGAAGCCCNCTCACGAACAAATATGCGGAAGGGTATCCCGGCAAGAGATATTACGGCGGCTGTGAGTGCGTGGATGTGGTGGAAGATCTGGCCAGAGAACGCGCGAAAGAGCTTTTTGGNTGNGAGTATGTCAACGTGCAGCCCCATTCCGGNGCGCAGGCGAATATGGCGGTGTTCTTTGCAGTGATGGAGCCCGGTGATACCTTTATGGGCATGAATCTGGATCACGGCGGACACTTGTCCCACGGCTCACCGGTCAATATGTCCGGNAAATACTTCAACTGCGTCCCTTACGGAGTCAATGACGACGGTTTCCTCGATTACGATAATGTGAGAAAAATTGCACAGGAGTGCAAGCCNAAGATGATCGTGGCAGGGGCATCCGCTTATGCCAGAACCATAGATTTTAAGAAGTTCAGAGAGATTGCGGACGAGGTTGGCGCAGTGTTGATGGTGGATATCGCGCACATCGCAGGTCTGGTGGCAGCGGGTCTTCATCCNAGCCCCATTCCCTACGCACATGTGACTACCACCACCACCCATAAGACTCTTCGCGGTCCCCGCGGCGGCATGATCATGTCGAGCCAGGAGGTGGCGGATNAGTATAACTTTAACAAGGCTATTTTCCCCGGCATCCAGGGCGGCCCGCTGATGCATGTGATCGCNGCGAAGGCTGTNTGCTTTAANGAGGCGTTGTCCGATGANTTTAAGGTNTATATGAAAAATGTTGCCGACAACGCACAGGCGCTCTGCAAGGCTTTGCAGGCGAGAGATATCAGNATCGTTTCCGGCGGAACGGATAACCATCTCATGCTGGTCGATCTGACNACCTATGATCTGACNGGTAAGGCAGTGGAGAAGCTTCTCGACGAGGCGCATATCACCGCCAACAAGAATACGATCCCTAACGATCCGAAGTCGCCTTTTGTGACGAGCGGCATCCGTCTGGGNACGCCTGCGGCTACCTCCCGCGGATTGAACACGGCGGACATGGAGCAGGTGGCGGAGGCCATCTCCATCGTCATCAAGGAGGGCGAGGCAGGNATAGGCAAGGCGCAGGCCATCATNAAGACCCTGACGGATAAATATCCGTTGATATAANNGGTTCTGANACGAGAAGAAGAACTGTTTGAAAAATCANACTTGGAGGTTCGTATGATTCAGATAGCGGTATTAGGATACGGCACCGTGGGAAGCGGCGTTGTGGAAGTGATTGAGACGAATAAGACTGATATCAATAAGAANGCGGGAGAACAGCTTGCGGTTAAATATATTTTAGATCTGCGGGACTTCCCGGGGGATCCCTACGAGGGTAAGGTAGTGCATGACTACAATACGATCCTGGAGGATCCGGATGTAGTCATTATCTGCGAGACTATGGGCGGCACAAAACCTGCCTATGAGTTTACGAAGCAGGCGCTTCTTGCGGGGAAGAGCGTGTGTACTTCCAATAAGGAACTGGTGGCGGCACACGGACCGGAGCTTTTAAAGATTGCCAGGGAGCACCGCTGTAATTATCTCTTTGAGGCCAGTGTGGGCGGGGGCATCCCGATCATACGCCCGCTCAATTATTCCCTGACGGCCGAGCATATTGACGGCATTACGGGTATTCTGAACGGAACCACTAATTATATCCTGACGAAGATGGACAGAGAGGGCGCTGATTTTGAAGATGTCCTGAAGGAAGCTCAGGAGAAGGGTTATGCCGAGAGAAATCCTGAGGCTGATGTGGAAGGCTATGACGCCTGCCGTAAGATCGCTATCCTATCCTCTCTGATGACGGGGAAAAATGTGTGCTCTGAAGATATTTACACGGAGGGGATCACTAAGATNTCTGCCGCAGATTTTAAATATGCGAAGCAGATGAACAAATCCGTAAAGCTGCTGGCGGTCAGCCGGGATACCGAAGAAGGATTCTTTGCCATGGTGGCGCCCTTCCTGATCTCCAGAGAGCATCCGCTCTACAGTGTNAATGATGTGTTCAACGCGGTGTATGTGCACGGAAATATGCTGGGAGATTCCATGTACTATGGGCGCGGCGCAGGCAAGCTGCCCACGGCCAGCGCGGTGGTCTCCGATGTGGTGGACTGTGCCAGACATCAGGGAAAAACGATCATGTGCTTCTGGGATGAGGAAAANGTGGAAGTGGCNGATATCGGGTGTGCGAATCGGAAATTCTTTGTCAGAGTGNCCGCGGACAAGCGNGATGCNGNGATGGAGACTTTCGGTGCGCTNGCAGAGGTGAGCGTGGGCATCGCGGAGGAGTTTGCCTTCATGACACAGATGATATCAGAGAAAGAATTTAATGAAAAGATTGAGAAGATCGGCGGGTGCCTGAACAGGATCCGGATCATGGCATAACAGGAGTGAAGGATATGAACAAGGTAGTTAAGTTTGGCGGGAGCTCTTTAGCGAGTGCAGAACAGTTTAAAAAGGTAGGNGCGATCATCCGGGCGGACAGGGAACGCAAATTTGTAGTGCCTTCCGCACCCGGCAAGAGATCTTCCGATGATACGAAGGTCACGGATATGCTCTACGCCTGCTATGAGCTGGCGGAGCAGGGGCAGGATTTTGCACAAAATCTGCAGGAGATCAAAGACAGATATCAGGAGATCATAGATGGACTTGCTCTGAAGCTCTCTCTGGATAAAGAATTTAAGATCATTGAAAAAAACTTTCGGGAGAAGGCAGGTCCGGACTATGCGGCTTCCCGCGGTGAATATTTAAACGGCCTCATCATGGCCCAGTATTTGGGGTTTGAATTTATAGATGCGGCTTCAGTGATCCGCTTTGGAGCGGACGGCGAGCATGATGCGGAACTGACAAACCGTCTGATGAGAGAGCGGCTTGCAGGGGTAGAGTCGGCGGTGATCCCCGGCTTCTACGGTGCATATGAGGATGGCACGGTTAAGACCTTTTCCAGAGGCGGTTCCGATATTACGGGCTCCATTGTGGCCAGGGCTATCAAGGCAAATGTGTATGAGAACTGGACAGATGTTTCCGGCTTTTTGATCGCAGATCCCCGGATCATCTATAAACCTCAGGGCATCGAGACGATTACATACAGAGAATTGCGGGAGCTGTCTTACATGGGAGCCACGGTCCTGCACGAAGATGCGATCTTCCCGGTCAGGAGCGAGGGGATTCCGATCAACATCCGCAATACCAACGCGCCGGAGGACAGCGGTACATGGATCGTGGAGAGTACCTGCCAGAAGTCGAAGTATGTTATCACCGGTATCGCCGGTAAGAGAGGCTTCTGTGCGGTCAATATAGAAAAGGATATGATGAATTCGGAGATCGGCTTTGGACGTAAGGTGCTGCAGGCCTTTGAGGAGAACGGGATATCCTTTGAGCATGTGCCTTCCGGCATCGATACGATGACCGTCTTTGTACATCAGGATGAATTTATGCACAAGGAGCAGAAAGTCGTTGCCGGCATTCATCGTCTGGCAGACCCGGATTCGATTGACATCGAGGCGGATCTGGCGCTTATTGCGGTGGTTGGACGGGGTATGAAATCTACCCGTGGTACGGCGGGCAGGATCTTCTCCGCATTGGCGCATGCGAATGTCAATGTCAAGATGATCGATCAGGGATCCAGCGAGTTAAATATCATCATCGGCGTGGCCAATGCCGACTTTGAGACAGCGATCAAAGCGATCTATGATATTTTTGTGATTTCCCAGATTTAAACAGCAAGAATAATGGTTTNTTTTTGCCGGNTATTGTGCTATAATATGTGCAGGTATGGTATATAGGGGAGTATAAAACCACAATATAAGGTACAATATTACATAGGTTTTGGAGGAAACAATGGCAAATCAACCGTTAGATGCGTTGGTGTATACCAATGAAAATTGTGTAGGATGTAACAAGTGTATTTCCGCTTGCCCGGTTTTGACAGCAAACCATGCGGTGGAAGAGAATGGCAAAAATAAGATTGTTGTGGATGGTAAGCAGTGTGTCAGCTGCGGTGCCTGCTTTGATGTCTGTGCCCACGGCGCCAGAAGTTTCAATGACGATACGGAGCGGTTCTTTGAGGATCTGAAGANGGGGGAAAAGATCTCGTTGCTCCTGGCACCGGCCTTTTTAGCGAATTATCCGAGAGAGTACGCTACGGTTTTGGGCGGTTTGAAGAAACTGGGCGTGAACCGCATTATCAGCATCAGCTTCGGTGCGGATATCACGACATGGGGTTACGTTAAGTACATCACGGAACATAATTTCACAGGGGCAATCTCACAGCCCTGTCCTGCGGTGGTGGGATACATAGAGAAATATATTCCGGAGCTGATTCCCAGTCTGATGCCGATCCATTCCCCGATGATGTGTGGCGCGGTTTATGTGAAAAAGTATATGAAGGTGGCGGACAAGCTTGCCTTTATCAGTCCCTGTATCGCGAAGAAGAATGAGATCGACGATCCNAACTGTGGAGGATATGTTTCCTATAATGTGACCTTCGACCATCTGATGCAGTATGTGCGGGCNAACGGCATTTCCGGCCCGGCTGTGACTGATGAAATAGAGTACGGTCTGGGATCNATCTATCCGATGCCCGGCGGCCTCAAGGAGAATGTCTACTGGTTCTGCGGGGAAGATATNTTTATCAGACAGATCGAGGGCGAGAAGCACGCCTATGAGTTTTTAGAGGACTATAAGAAGAGAGTGCTNGGCAAGAAAGAACTGCCGTTTATGGTGGATGCTCTGAATTGTGCAAAGGGCTGTATTTACGGGCCCGGCGTGGAGGAATCTAANGTACATTCGGATGACACCCTCTATGAGCTTCATAAGATCAGAGAGGCCAGCAAAAAGAGTGACAGAAGCCATGCTTTCAGCAGGAGCCTTACTCCNAAGCAGAGACTCGCGAAACTGAATAAGCAGTTTAAGGATCTGGATATCAACGACTTTATCAGACATTATAGTGATAAGTCCAGCGGTCTGAAGGTGAAGCAGCCGAGCCAGTCTGAGATGAACGAAATCTTTGTATCCATGGAGAAACATACGGAGACAGAGAGAGCCATCAACTGTTCCGCCTGCGGTTACGATACCTGTAAGGATATGGCAACAGCCATTCATAACGGCTGCAACAATAAGAATAACTGTATCCAGTTCGTGAAGAGCGAGGTGGAGAAGGAGAACGTGGTTGCCAGGGAGATGGCATCCGAGGTGGAAGGCAAGAACCTTGAGATGCAGGAAAAGAATGACATGATCGCCGGGCTGCTTGCAGAGCTGAAGATAGATTTTGAGAGCCTTGACAGTTCCATTGGAGAAATGTCTCAGGGTAACAGCAACAATGCGAAGGAGAGTACAGGCATCTCGACATCCATGGCGGATGTGGTCAAATTCTGTGACCAGCTCAACGGAGCGTTAGACAGAATCCAGGGTATGCTCGTGAAACTGGAGGAAAACAACGAAGAGATCACAAATGTGGCGGAGGAGACGAACCTTCTGGCATTGAATGCCAGCATTGAGGCGGCCAGAGCCGGGGAGTCAGGAAGAGGCTTTGCCATTATCGCTGAGAATATCAAGAAGCTGGCAGATTCCTCCAAGGATACGGCCAGCGACAGCGATGCGAACAAAGAGCAGATCCAGGTAGCGATCGAGGAGCTGCTGGGAGATGCGAGAGAACTGATCAATGTCATCGACAGCGTCAATGTGCGGGTGACGAACCTGGCATCCTCTACCCAGGAGATTGCTGCTTCGGCGGATATGGTAACTTCGATATCTGCAGAGCTGAAGACGAAACTGAGACGGTTAAAGACCTGATGAGCAGTGTGATGTGTTAAAAAAGATAATATGATAAAGAAGACCGGGATAATATCCCGGTCTTTTGCTTTGCGGATGTATGGACCCGGATTTAGTAGCCCAGCTCTTCACCCACCAGATATACCTTGATACGGCCCGGATGCATGCTGCGCCTTGTCACTACGATATGGTTACAGAAGCATTCCGGGGAGAGACAGTCGTGGCAGACNCCGGTCTCGGCACAGGGGAGCTTGCGGTCCAAGCGGATCGCATTGGCGGGAGAAGCCATGTTGCGAACTCTGGCTATGCCGCTTTCCACATCGGTGACGACCTTATTCATGCCGGCCACGATGATGACATGGGAGGGACCCTGGATCAGGCAGGCAACGCGGTTGCCGTTGCCGTCGATGTTGATAAGTTCTCCGTCGATTGTGATCGCATTCGTACTCATAAGATAGTAATCGGCAAGAACTGTCCTTGCATAGATCTGTCTGGATTCTTCAGGTGTCTTTGCGCTGCTGCGGTCAAGGAGCTCGTAGGAACCGTCGTGGATCGCATCCATCAGACCGCATTCCTTCAGACTCTCGCTGCCACCCCAGCCGATGATGGAGCCGGAGGGGATTGCGGACAGGAGTGCCTCAGTGCAGGCGGCTGCTGTGTCGAAGTAATAACCTTCCATGTTTCTTTTTTTCAGATTTTTGATGATTGTATCTGCCTGTCTGGNCNCNGTGCAG
>JAAUZN010000032.1:0-23851 GCA_014804565.1 Lachnospiraceae bacterium | reverse complement strand
GTAATTCTTTGGTCGCAGGATGCNGATCCTGCGACGATTATAACACCGCAGCTTAGAATTGTGCAAGCATCGGGCTTTTTTGAGATNCAAATTAACTGTTAATTATCAAGAAGTGTGCNTAAATTTTAGAAAATAACGTACAATATCAAATAAAATGAAAATTTTTAAAAAATTTTTTAAAAATGTGTTGACAAATCAAAACCAGATGATATAATGAATACATAAAGAAACACTTCACATAGATAATCTAAAAGAAAGAGAGGTANGGTCCACCAAAAACGTAATCTGAAGAATCAGAGAACTACAAGTGAATAGGGAAATCACTGAAAACAAAAACGAGCGAAGTCGAGTACATGGTTGAGGATGGCGAATCAGAGAAGAGAGTTCCGACAGACCGATAGGTAGAGAAAGGAACCGGACGCCACAGTATCGAGGATACGAGTGAAGAGATGGAAAGAGGACGTGAGGGAAAACGGAGGTAAAGGCCATTGGACAGTGAGTTTTAGAGGCGGGTATTGATTCCTAAGAGAATGAATACCCGTTTCGCATTGTTAAAAAATGAAAATAGTGTGGCTTTTCCACAAAAAATAGGTTATAGTATACTTGTACCATACTATATCTTGTGGTATGTAGCATAATAGCGGCGTAGATCAGATTTTGGAAAGGATATGGATATTGTCTATGGGAAAGCAGCACAAAAGTGGAAAGGGATACTCTGACGAGGAAATGGACGAGGAGATAACAGGGGTTGCCGAAGAGACGGAAGAGGCAGATGAAGAAATAGAAATAGAAGTGGAAGAGGACGACGAAGAAGTGGAAGATGAGGATGAGGACGAAGACGAAGATGAGGACGACGATGANGANGATNNAGAAGATGATGATGATATAGAAGATGAGGATGAAGAGGACCGCCGTGCTTACAGGCGCAGGCGCAGGATCCGCAATCAGATCATCGCCTATTTTGTGATCATCATTTTGGCGGCAGGTGTTGTAGCCGGCGGCCTTGCGATCGGTCAGAGGGTGGCTTCTATGGTCGGTAAGAAGAGACAGGAGGCGGAGCTTGCACAGGAGCAGGAGGAAGCGGAAAATTCGGAGGAAGAGGAAGTGATCATTGATACGCCGGAACCGGTGGAAGAGGAACCGGAAGAGGAGGATTTTTTAGGAGATCTGGCACGTTCTTATTTTTCTGAGATGCCGGTGGAAGATAAAGTGGCAGGCCTTTTCATGATAACGCCGGAAGCATTGACGGGGGCCGGGACAGCGACACGGGCAGGAGAAGCNACACAGGAGGCATTGAGCCAGTATGCGGTGGGGGGACTGATCTATTTTGGAAACAATATTCAGGATAAAGAACAGATCACGACTATGCTTACCAATACGGTCACAATGAGCAGATATCCTATTTTTCTGGCGGTAGATGAAGAGGGTGGAGATGTCAGCAGAGTTGCCAACAGTAAGGTTGAGGTGACCAAGGTAGATGATATGGCCACGATCGGTGCGGGAGGCGATACATCGCAGGCATATGAGGCGGGAGCCAATATAGGATCCTACCTGAAGGAGCTTGGCTTTAATGTGGATTTTGCACCGGTGGCGGATGTGACCACAGAGGGAGAAGAGAGTGCGCTTGGCAATCGTTCCTTTGGCTCTGATCCNCAGCTTGTGGGGGGAATGGTCGCCAATGTNGTGAATGGCATAGAGGGGGCAGATGTGAGTGCCTGCCTGAAACACTTCCCGGGACTTGGGAGTACATCGGCGGATACCCATGAGGGCAGAGTAGAATTAGATAAGACATTGGATGAGCTGAAGGCTTCTGATTTTCTACCTTTTCAGCAGGGAATAGAGGCCGGTGCCGATTTCGTGATGGTAAGCCATGTGACGGCGCCTGCCCTTGATGAAGACAGTGTGCCAAGTTCTCTGTCTAAGAAGGTTATTACGGATATTCTGCGCGGAGAACTTGGATTTGAAGGTGTGGTCATTACGGATGCGCTGGACATGAGCGCGATCACAGAATATTATACGCCCGAGGAGGCGGCAGTGATGGCGGTGGAGGCTGGAGCGGATATGCTGCTGATGCCGGAGAGTTTTGAGGAGGCGTATCAGGCGGTGCTTGCAGCAGTGCAGGAAGGGAGGATCTCGGAGGAGAGGATCGACGAGTCTTTGGAGCGGATCTATCGGGTAAAATGTGCGGATAANCTGGNGNATTAACGTNTCCTTGTCAAAATTCCGTATATCTACTATAATTTAACTTGTATCATAAATATAAGAGAGGGAGAGAGAACATGAACGAAAACAAAGAGTTCAAGCCGTATATTCCTGCNGAGAAGATCACGCCGGAATTTACGGTGACATCGATCATCATGGGTGTTATCCTCGCCATCGTATTTGGCGCGGCGAATGCTTATCTGGGTCTGCGTGTAGGTATGACAGTATCTGCGTCGATTCCGGCGGCGGTTATCTCCATGGGTGTGATTCGTGTCATCATGAAGAAAAACTCCATATTGGAGAGCAACATGGTTCAGACCATCGGTTCTGCCGGTGAGTCTTTGGCAGCCGGTGCGATCTTTACTATGCCGGCGCTGTTTCTGTGGGCGGAAGAAGGCCTCTGCGATATGCCGGGTCTTGTGGAGATCACACTGATCGCACTCTGCGGTGGTATGCTGGGTGTGCTGTTTATGATTCCGCTCCGCAACGCTCTGATCGTGAAAGAGCATGCGACCCTTCTGTATCCGGAAGGAACTGCCTGTGCGGAAGTGCTCCTTGCGGGCGAGGAGGGTGGTGCCAATGCATCTACCGTATTCAGTGGTATGGGATTTGCAGCGGTTTTTAAATTCCTGGTGGACGGCATCAAGGTCATTCCGGCGGATGTGGCTGCGGAGTTTAAGTCCTTTAAGGGAGAGCTGGGTATGGAGGTCTATCCGGCGCTTCTGGGTGTAGGCTATATCGTGGGTCCGAAGATCGCTTCCTACATGTTTGTGGGTTCTCTGATCGGCTGGATGGCGATTATTCCTTTGATCTGTCTGTTTGGTGCGGATACCTGGATGTATCCGGCGGCGGTGGGTACAACCATCGGTCAGCTCTATGAGGGCGGTGGTGCGTCTGCAATCTGGAGTTCCTATCTGAGATATATCGGTGCGGGCGCGATCGCAACGGGAGGTATCATTTCCCTGATTAAATCGTTCCCCCTCATCATTACCACTTTCCGGGATTCCCTTAAGAGCATGAAGGGAGGAAAGAATACAAGTGATGCGAGAACGGCACAGGATATGCCTATGGGTATAGTGTTGGCCGGTATTGCGGCAATGGTAGTCATTATCTGGCTCGTTCCGGCGATTCCTGTGAATTTCCTTGGCGCGCTGCTCATTGTGGTATTTGGTTTCTTCTTTGCAACAGTATCTTCCCGTATGGTAGGTTTGATCGGCAGTTCCAATAACCCGGTATCCGGCATGGCGATTGCGACTCTTCTGATCGCTACGATCACCATTAAGGCTACAGGGGACAGCGGCATCACAGGTATGATGGGCGCCATTGCGATCGGATCTGTTATCTGTATCGTGGCTGCAATTGCGGGCGATACTTCACAGGATTTAAAGACCGGTTTCCTGCTGGGCGCTACACCTAAGAAACAGCAGATCGGTGAGCTGATCGGTGTGGTAGCATCCGGCCTTGCTATTGGTGGTGTACTGTATCTGTTAAATGCAGCATGGGGTTATGGCGGTGCGGAAGTTCCCGCTCCTCAGGCTACGCTGATGAAGATGATCGTAGAAGGTATCATGGGTGGTAACCTTCCCTGGACACTGGTATTTATCGGCGTATTNCTGGCANTGGGCCTGGANATCTTACGAGTTCCGGTGATGCCTTTTGCCATTGGTCTGTATCTGCCTATTTATCTGAATGCAAGCATCATGATCGGTGGCGTTGTCCGTATGCTCATGGATGGACGTAAGAAGGTGGATAATGACACGAAGGAGCGTCAGGCGACCGACGGTACACTGTACTGCGCGGGAATGATCGCGGGCGAGGGCCTGGTCGGTATCCTGCTTGCGCTTCTGGCAGTCGGAGGCATTGAAATGGATCTGTCAGGTTTCGTGAACCTTGGCAACATCGGTGGCGTTGCGCTGATGGTAGTAATGATCCTCTGTCTTCTGAAGTTCTCTATGTGGAAAAAGAGTAAGAACTGATGAAGAAAAAAGAGAAGCAGAAAAACTACCTTGATCTGATTCCGGAACGGGCGCCGGAGCTTACATGGAGTACGGATGAGGAGGGGGTCATCGTTCTGGAGGTAGAGAATACGGGCATTTTTAATCGAATTGCCCAGAAGTGTTTTAAGAGGCCGAAATATACGAAGGTGCATATGGAGAAATATGGCAGCTTTCTGTGGCCGTTGATCGACGGAGAGCGCACGGTGATGGAGCTGGCGGATCTTCAGAAGACGGAGTTCGGCGAAGAGGTGGAGCCGTTATATCCCAGAGTGGTGAAGTATATGCAGATCATGGAGAGTTATCGGTTTATCAAATTTAAAGAAAGTTAGAATAAGATACCCTGCCGGAGACGGCGGGGTGTTTTATATTGACATGTTTGTTTGTGTTTTTTATAATAAAATTATGCAATTTATACAAATGATTATTGCACAAGAAACTTTTATTATTTAATGAAAGGATAGTGTATCAATTCACTAGGTAAAAATCGTGAGTATTATCAATGTAGATGTTGACAAATGTGTAGGCTGCAATGCCTGTGTACGTGCATGTCCTGTAGGGGATGCCAATGTGGCCCAAATGGACGAAAACGGCAAATTAAAAATCACTATAGATGACGAAAAATGCATCAAGTGCGGGGCATGCATCAGAGCCTGTTCGCATGGCGCAAGGTCATATGTCGATGATACCTTGCGATTTATTGAAGATTTGAAAAGGGGACAGGAAATTGCACTGATAGCTGCACCCTCCATCAAGATTGCATTTGACGGCAACTGGCGTCATGCACTCCAGTGGCTGAGTGACCATGGTGCCAAAAAGATATATGATGTAAGCTTTGGAGCAGATATCTGTACTTGGGCACATTTGCGGTATCTGGAGAAAAATCCCGGGAAAAAGCTGATTTCACAGCCATGTGCGGCAGTCGTAAATTATGTACAACGACATAAACCTGAGCTTTTTTCCAATCTCTCCCCGGTTCACAGCCCTATGCTGTGTCTCGCCGTATATATGAAGAAGGTCTTGGGATATAGAGGAAAAATAGCGGCAATCTCACCTTGTGTCGCAAAAATTGAGGAGTTTCGTGAAACGGGGCTTGTTGATTACAATGTCACAATGGAACATTTGCGAGACTACTTTGAGGAAAATGGGGTCAAACTCCCGGATGTTAAAGTATTTAGTGAATTTGAATTTGATGGTAAACAGGGCTTGGAGGGCGCTATTTATCCCAAGCCCGGCGGCCTTATGGTCAACATGCTGACACATGCACCAAATATGAATATTATTACCTCGGAGGGTACGGAATCACTTTATCATGATATGGAAATATACAGCACACTACGAGAATCAGATAAGCCTGATCTCTTTGATGTGCTTAACTGCGGTGACGGGTGTAACGGAGGTCCTGCGACGGGAGTACATTATCAGCGGTTTGCCATGAACAACATTATGCATAACGTGGAACAGCATGCCAGAAAGGTGCGCAAGACAAATACTACCAAAAAAGGAGTAGATCAGCAGTTTGCAGAGTTTGATAAGACACTAAATCTCAATGATTACATACGCACATACAAACAGCGCGATATCAAAAAAACGGGCGTGTCAGAACGGGATATCGAGAACGCCTTTGCGCGGATGGGTAAACATACCGAGGAAGAAAAACAGTTTGACTGTCATTCCTGCGGTTATCGTTCATGCCGTGATATGGCAATCGCTGTGGCGAGCGGATTGAATACGCCGGAAAACTGTCATGAATTCATGATGAAATCTATACAGGAAGAGCGTCATAGAGTGAGTCAGGTCAATGAAAAAGTTTTGGCGATGAATGATGAACTGATGCGTGTGTTTAAAGAACTCTATGAAAATATTGAAGCTGTAAAACAGGAAGCCTCACAGATACAGAAAGAGAGCAGCAAGAGTTCACAGGAAATGTCAGATGTATCAAAACGTATAGAAGATCTGAATNANATGAACCAGANTATCACGCAGGCAATGAAAGCGATNAANCAAAGNATTNGTAAATACAATGAAATGACACAGAATGTAGAAANNATNGCCGGAAAAATNAATCTGCTCTCCNTAAATGCTGCTATTGAAGCCGCAAGAGCCGGAGAAGCCGGACGCGGATTTGCAGTCGTGGCATCCAATATCAGNGAACTCTCTGACAACTCCAAATCATCTGTCGGCAATGCTAAGGAGAACGATGGAGAAATCAGAAACGCGATTGAGAANGTTAATCATGTCATTCTGAATTTTGATGATACTGTANAGAAACTGATCACTGTGACANGCGGTGCGATCGANGGTGTGCAGGCAACTTCCAGCAANAGTCAGAGNATCAAGAAATCCATGGAAGATTTGGAGCAGCTTGCGAAAGAGGTGGAAGATATGATTATCGAAACCAATAGGGTATTGCAGATCGACTAGGGCTCCGAAAAGTATAATCGAGAATGCACTCCCTCCAGACGAAAGAAAGGAGGGATTGCCAATGTATGTTACACACTCTGACTTGATTCAGATTGGAATATTCATTTGCACCCTTGTGGGATTGTGTTATACAATTTACAGGGGAAAACGAAAATAGCCGCCACTACCGCAAATAGTGACGGCTGACCTCGAAAGAGGTTAAAGCTAAACATTATTGAGGGTAGCCGTTTCTCTGGCTTTCCCTTTCCTTATCGTTAGTATAACATTTTTTCATAGTCTCTTTTTTACAAATAAATGGCTGACTTCAATGTTGCTACTTTTCATTTTCTCTAAATGAGCCATCAATTATTTCATTTATCTCTTTATTTGTCGCTACTGTATCCGCTATATCCTCGATCTCGCTATATTTCATTTCCATGTCTGAGTGGTATAATAGTTTTGCAAAAATGGATGAAATTATTTTCTCAACCAGAATTAGAGCAATTGTAGAGAATATCATATAGAACATTATTTCTATTTTGCTGCTATTAGATGATTCTCCAAAGACTGATGAGACATAGCCTATTGCGATATATGCAAAAGATATCCTATTGTCGTATATTCTTTTTACACATTCTTGTACTTTCTCTTTTTCAAGGTGAACCGTATCATCATCATCACGTTCAATTATATTACTACCAGGAAAATATTCGTTAATAATTCTTTGTTTAGTTTTCCCACAATACTTAATAATTAATAGAACTGCACCCGCAACCTGAAATGCTAATGATAAAATATATAGTAATAATTTTATATCCATCAAACTATTTTCAACATCACTTATAATTGTTTTCGTAGTCGAGTATAGTATGGGTTTAAATGCTTGTCAATTCCTTTACCGCAGGCACTCGTAGAGTGGGGATTTACAAGCAGAATAAAGATAATAAAAAAGGGATATTTCAAATTGGTGCTTGAAATATCCCTCGATTATAGACTTTTTATTTTGTCGTATCTGCAGTGAAAAGATAGGTGATTTTCCTATCTCGTTTTTGTAGTAAACAGAATTTGAAGCTAGCCCTATTTTTATGCCAATCCTAATTCTTTCATCGCGTCATCTTCGAATACAAATTCATGACATTCAGGATTACTCTTAATTTCTTGAAGCATCTGCAAATCCCAATCATCCGGAGTATCTTCTTTCACGTTTTCCCAGTTTGTACCGAAAGTTTTTGTGATCAGATTCCAAAGTGTCTGAGCGTCATTTTCATTCATTACGGTGACAGCGCCTAAAATTCTCTTTTTAATAGCATTCATAGTATATCTCTCCATTGCCGTACAGTTCCTCATGGATATTTAGAATTAGGTCGATGACGTTCTCCCCGCAACACCCGTAAAAATCAGATAAGGCAAAGACCTTCTGGACAGTGCCATCATATTTATCAAGGGTAGTGTAAAGTGTCATCCTTCTGATGTCCGGCATCTGTTTCAGGATTCCAGCCATATCATCCGATAAAAAGGCGATACGATTATGAATGTATCTGCCTGTTTTGACATTGCCTTCAGCTTTGCTGGGTGACTGCACATTTTCATATTAAACAGTATCTTTCCATCCATTCCTGCGGCCTCACCTGTCAAGCCATAAGATAAAATCAATCTTCTTCACATCCGATATCCCACTGTCCGGGAATACCTTATCAAACATTCCGATAAACATCTGTCCTTCCTTGCTTTTCATATACCCACGGAACTTCCCGGAATACTCCTCAAATCGCCTTACCGTTTTCTGTTCCCTGTCTTTTTGACCTGTCGGAGACCGGAAGCCGAAATGGTCCGTGGTTACAATCTTATCCCATATCGGCGTCTGCGGATTGAAGGTATGCGCCATCTTACTGGAGAAAGAAGTCTCATAAGTACACTGGATATGTTTCACCCTTTCAAAAGCCATCTTGAAGGTCACGCCATCCATTCCCTTCAACTGCTCCATTAGCCTGAAATATTTCCGTGCGAATTCATCCGAATAAAACCTCCGCATCTGGTAAAAATCACGGTAGACACTCTGGAATTCTGTATCCTCCGACACATCCACCTTGCGAAATCTTCCCATAATGTACTGATATTTTTCAAGACCTGCTTTCAGGGCGGGAGCCGTCAGTATCTGTTCTACTTTTTCCTTTGTAACCATATCTGCACCTGCCGTATTTTTTTGCGGGAATCCGTGTCTACCTGCTTGGAAAATTATAACATGGAACCCTCTTTCTTTCCATCAAAATCTGCCCGTATCATTCTCCCGGTCGTCTTCTGTCTTATGCCATACGCCAGATCCGATCACCGCTGTTGTAATAAAGATGCACTATCTTTTCCCTTCCAAACACTATAATTTTACAATCGAACGGAAAAATGGTGCTTGTCGCAGTGATCCCGTTTGGCATGATATAAGAGCCTTTGTGGGAAAGGTCCTTATAAGCCTTTACCACATAGGTCTGGAATTCCACCTCATCGTCCTGAAGGCGGAGTTTTATGGGAATCAGCTTTCCTTCTTTTGTATGCTGGCATATCACGTCCACTGCCCTGTTCTGAAAATCCATCATCCTCACCTCTGTAATGTAAATTTAATTATAGAACATTTGTTCTGCTTTGAGAAGAGGTAAGTTTTAGAAAGCATCAAAATCATCCTGTGTGGCAAGCGCGGCATAGTTACAGCCATCATTTACGCTCTCGGCATACATATCATTAATAAGGCCTATCGACAACAAATCAAGATCTGCCACCGATAAGCCCAACTGCACACACCGCAGGAGAAACGGCGGCGTTGTCATTTATATGTGATGCTTTATGATGGTCTTAGTGAACATGCCGTAAATATCCTGAGTCTTTAAGTTCGGACAATATTTTGTCTTTTTTGACAAGATGTGCTATGCTTGTCTTGTTGTCATACCCATTCCGGCAACGGAAAGGGGGTGAAATGTGTTGATGGAATTTTTTATATCTGTTTTAGTTACTGTCGCGGGTGGTGTAATCTGCCATTACATCACCAAATGGTTAGATAGTGACGAACGTGACAACTAACCTCGGACTGGTTCCCCGTAAAGGAACAAGAAACCCTCAGAGCTGCCACTCTGAGGGTTTCGTTTTGGTGATTGTGTTGACAGAATGTCATATCTGTATGCCTAGTGGCATTATAGCATATGTAAAAGTCGATTACAAGATACGCTGGAAAGGAAAATAAAAAAAGCGCGAGACGGGACTCGAACCCGCGACCCCGACCTTGGCAAGGTCGTGCTCCACCAACTGAGCCACTCGCGCATATATCCGGCTTTCTCGCTCGGACATTTACTAATATACTATAGGAGAATTGGTTTGTCAACACAAAAATATATTTTTTGGAAAAGATTTGACAAATAGAAAAAATAGTGTAATATGTTTGATGGAAAATGTGAACCATCTGACTGACAATATGGAAAAAGAGAAATAGATGCTATGCATAATGAATTGACAAAACAGGATATCCGCAAGATGGAGGAAGAGATCGAGTATCGTAAGCTCGTAGTGCGCAAGGAGGCCCTTGAAGATGTGAAGACGGCCAGAGCACACGGAGATCTGAGCGAGAACTTCGAGTATCATGCGGCAAAAAAAGTAAAAAATCAGAACGAGAGCCGCATCCGCTATCTGGAACGGATGATAAGAACTGCTGTGATCGTCTCCGACGAGTCTGCAGAGGATGAGGTGGGCATGAACAATACGGTGGAGGTTTTCTTCGAGGAGGATAACCTTACCGAGACCTATAAGCTGGTGACCACGGTCCGGGGCAATTCCCTGGAGGGACTGATCAGTACGGAGTCCCCGCTTGGCAAAGCGCTGCTGGGCCACAAAGTGGGCGATCGGGTTTATGTGGAGATGGCGAACGGCGCCGGCTATTATGTGGTGGTGAAATCCATCGAGAACACCACGGATGACGGAACGGATAAGATAAGGAGCTTCTAACAGAATTAGAAGCTCCTTTTTCTTAGCACAAATAGTTTACATAACATATAAAAGCGAGCTGTTCAGTAATAATATGACGCCTGTCCGAATATACCTTAAAAAGAAGTGACAAGCCTTGGATCTTAAGAAAAGCGGGAGGACAAGAGGTATGTATGAGAACAGGACTGTCTCGGAAACGGTGCGGGGATTACAGACAGACATGAGGAAGGGGCTGTGTGAGAGTGCAGTCGCAGAGCGGCGGGCAAAGTATGGTCCCAATCGACTGAGAGATCAGGAAAAGAAAAGCCTTGCCAAACGGATCATGGAGCAGTTAAACGATCCGCTTATTCTGATCCTGGTGGTTGCCATGGCAATCTCCACGATGCTGTATGAGTTCGGAGATGCGATCATCATTGTGGTGGTGGTGGCGTTGAATGCGGCGGTGGGCATTATTCAGGAGGGAAAGGCCGGAAAAGCGGTGGAGGCATTGAAGCAGATCTCGGAGCCCAGGACGATGGCACTGCGGGACGGTGTCAGGGTGACGCTGCCGGCTGAGGAGCTGGTCCCTGGGGATGTTGTCCTTCTGGAGGCGGGAAACAGAGTTCCGGCTGATTTGAGATTGATAGAAAGNATGGGANTTTTTGTAGAAGAGTCTACCCTTACNGGAGAGTCTGTGCCGGTGGAAAAGGATGCNGNTTATGTAGAGGAGCGGGAGGCTGACAACAGCAGCAAGAATATGGCCTATATGTCCACCTATGTGACCAGAGGCCGTGGCCGTGGCGTGGTGGTGGCTACGGGGATGGANACNAANGTCGGTCATATNGCGGACATGCTGCATGGTCATAANGAGAAGCTGACGCCTTTGCAGGTGCGGCTNGGAGAGCTGGGAAGGATNTTAAGCGCTTTGGCGGTGGGCATCTGTGTCCTGCTTTTTGGNGTGGCGGTGCTGCAAAAGCGGGATGTGGGAGAGATGCTGCTTACGTCTGTATCGCTGGCGGTGGCAGCGGTGCCGGAGGGGCTGCCTGCCATTGTGACGATCGTATTGGCGCTGAGCGTATCCCGCATGGTGAANGCCAAAACCATTGTCCGGAAGCTTTCGGCGGTNGAGACGCTGGGAGCGGTGGAGGTGGTATGCTCGGACAAGACNGGCACGCTGACCCAGAATAAAATGACGGTGACNGAGTGTTATCTGGATGGCAGNCTGNTGGAGAGAGNNCGTCTGGAGCNNTTTTTNCAGGAAGNCCTTGCGGGGGGNGAGNNNCATTCCTGTGCNGGNCNTTTTCTTCTTTGCTGTGTGCTGTGCAANGACGGACAGCCGGAGGNGNANGGGGTGGGNGATCCCACAGAGCTGGCGCTTCTCCATATGGCAAAATCCTGCAGTGNNANGGTAGAGCGGATCAGGGAGCGNTATCCCAGACTGAANGAGATCGGCTTTGATTCCNGNCGNAAGATGATGACNACACTGCANCGGGANGAGAACGGCATGACGGCATATACAAAGGGNGCGGCNGAGNGGATNCTGGAAAACTGCGACAGACACTGGCAGNGCNGCAGGATAACGGAGCTGACCGGGTCNGAGCGTGACCGTCTGCTTCGCNTACAAAAGCAGTTGATGGGGGAGGGCAGNNGNGTGNTGGCGCTGGCNATGTCTTCCGNAGGGAAGNATGGAAGAACGGAACATGGTCTTTTTGGGGTTTGTCAGCATGCAGGATCCGGTCAGGCCGGAGGCGGTCNCTGCCGTGCAGGGCTTNGCNAGGGCAGGTGTCTCTACGGTGATGATCACGGGGGANCATCCCGACACGGCTTTTTCCATCGCCAAAGAGCTGGGGATCGCCAGNCATATNGAGGAGTGTATCACGGGCAGGGANCTGGATCATCTGAAGGANCAGAGCTTTTTGCAGAGNCTGCCCCGNCTTAAGGTGTTTGCCAGAGTGACGCCGGANCATAAGGTNCGGATCGTAGAGGGGTATCGAAGTTTACATAAGACTGTNGCCATGACNGGTGACGGGGTCAACGATGCCCCTTCTCTGCAGGCCGCAGATATCGGAATCGCCATGGGGCAGGGGGGAACGGATGTGGCCAGAGGCGCGGCGGACTTTGTGCTGATGGATGACAATGTGGCGACCATACACACAGCCATACGGGAGGGCCGTGGTATCTATGAGAACATCCGAAAATCGGTGCTGTTCCTCCTGTCCTCGAATCTTGGGGAGATNCTGACCATGCTCCTCACTATCATAGCGGGTCTGCCNGCACCCCTGAAGGCCGGTTTNATCCTTTGGATCAATCTGATCACGGATTCTCTGCCGGCGCTGGCGCTNGGGGTAGANGAGAACGATACGGAGAGNCTGATGCGGGAGCCGCCGNGNAAGAAGGAGGAGTCTCTCTTTGCCAAGGGCGGACTCATGTGTGTGATCTGTTACGGGCTTGTCATTGGCGGCATCAGTCTGGCGGCCTTTTTGAAGGTNCCTTATGANNGNNTNGTNNCAGANGGNCTTCCNNTNAGTTTACATAATATATTAGAAGGGCTGAAAATTTCGGCGGTGCTTGCCCGGGCGCAGACCCACGCCTTTACCGTGCTGGGGATGAGTCAGCTNTTTCACGCCGTCGGTATGCGGGATGTCAATCGTTCCGTGTTCCGCATGGATCACAGGAGCAATCCCCAGATGCTGTTGGCTCTGGCGGTGGGCTTTTTCCTGCAGGCTGTGGTGACAGAGTTTACGCCGCTCATCACACTGTTTGGAACGGTGCGGCTGAGCTCTGCCGAGTGGNTGAGGCTGACAGCGTTGTCTGCCACACCTCTTGTCGTACATGAGCTTTTGGTGGCGGTAGGAATGACGGGAGCTTTAGACAGAAAGGTGTCACACGAGAGCATGGAAGGCTAGCAGGAGAAGGCACAGCCCGCAGAGCCAGGAAAGATCCACACGAAGCATACGGGAGAGCAGTCGGCCGAGAAGGTAGCCGGAAAGAAACAGGATCAGGTTAAAGAGTGTGGCGGATAACAGAAGAAGGANCCAGGGAATACCCGCAGTGGAGAAGGCCATTCCCACCAGAATGCTGTCCAGAGAGAGGGCCGTACTTAAGAGCAGCGCCTCTCTGGCGCTTAAAACCTGCAGATCAGTCTGGTTGGCGTATTCCGGCGAGAGATAAACGGTGAAGATGATATTTACCTCTTTGATCTTACANCCCCAGTTTCCGATGAGACTGGGGCGTTTTTTTGCCAGACGGCGGATCAGGCTTTCCAGAAGCTTGGCGCAGCCCATGACTGACAGCATGGAGAAGGAGAGAAAGGGAAGTGCGCCGGAGGGCAGCAGGCGGCCGATCAGAGAGCCGAGCTGGCCTGACAGGGTGATGAAGGCTGCGGGAACACAGGCCAGGAGAAGCAGGGAGAGCGCTTTGATGTGCACTTTTTGGGTGCCGTAGGAGAAACCTGCCGTCAGGGAATCCAGAGAAACAGCGAATAAAAAGAGCAGCAGGGAAGAAAGGGCAAAAGACATGGGAGTTACCTCAATAGGGTTTTAGTATATTCTATGGGGAGGAAATGGGATGTTGAGGGGCACAGGAAATCTGAAAAGAAATTTCCGAAACGATTTACGCTTTATGAAAAAAATGGTATGATAAATAACAATAGGAGGGGAGGGCTTTCTATGGAACTTATGTTTATCGGGGCAGACCATGAGGTGACAGGAAGCTGTCACTATCTCCGTGTAGGGGAAAAGAATATCCTGGTGGATTATGGTATGGAGCAGGGGGTCAATGTATTCGAGAACTGTGAACTGCCTGTGGATGAGGCACTCATAGACTATGTGTTCCTGACGCACGCGCACATAGACCACTCAGGGCTTTTGCCGCTTTTGTATGCAAGAGGCTTTCGGGGACAGATCTACGCCACGGCGCCCACCTGCGATCTTTGCAGCATCATGCTGCGTGACTGTGCGCATATCCAGATGCAGGAGGCAGAGTGGAAAAACCGTAAAGCGAAGAGAAGTGCAGAAAACGAGCTGACAGAACCGCTCTATTCCATGGAGGATGCTGATGGGACAATCAGACGCCTCGTCCCCTGNGATTATGACAGTGAAGTGACGGTATGTGAAAATATTAAGATCCGGTTTACGGATATCGGCCATCTGCTCGGTTCTTCCAGCATAGAAGTCTGGGCGACAGAGGATGGCGTGACGAAGAAGATCGTGTTTTCCGGGGATATCGGAAACAGCGATCAGCCTCTTATCAAGGATCCGAAAAATACCGATGAGGCGGATTATGTGGTGATGGAATCCACCTACGGCGACAGACTGCACTCGCAGGAGAAGATCGACTATGTAGGAGAGCTTACTAAGATACTGCAGACCACCTTTGACCGGGGAGGCAATGTGGTGATCCCCTCCTTTGCGGTGGGGAGAACCCAGGAGATGCTCTATTTCCTGCGGCAGATCAAGGCGGACAGGCTGGTGAAGGGGCATGAGGATTTCCCGGTCTACGTGGACAGTCCGCTGGCGGTGGAGGCTACGGGCATTTTTCATAAAAACGAAGCCAGATGCTTTGACGAGGAGGCTATGGCGTTAGTCAGGAAGGGTATCAATCCGATCACTTTCCCGGGGCTGCGGCTGGCGATCACCAGCGACGAATCCAAGGCGATCAATTTTGAGAATACGCCGAAGGTTATTATATCCGCTTCCGGTATGTGCGAGGCGGGCCGTATCAGACATCATCTGAAACATAACCTGTGGCGGCCGGACTGCACGATCCTTTTCGTGGGCTATCAGGCGGTGGGAACGCTTGGCAGAATGCTGGTTGACGGTGTGGAGGAAGTGAAGTTGTTCGGAGAGCCCATCGAAGTACGTGCCGATATCATGAAGCTGGTGGGCATGAGCGGACATGCGGATAAGAATGGCCTTTTGCAATGGATCAACGGTTTCGAGAAAAAACCGGAGAAGGTTTTTGTGGTGCACGGTGAGGACAGTGTATGTACTCTCTTTACGGAGTGTCTGAAAGGTGAGCATGGGCACAATGCCTACGCACCCTACAGCGGTACCCGGTTTGATCTGATAGAGGGATCGTTTATCTACGAGGCGGAGCCCGTGGCGGTCAAGAAGAAAGCGCGCAGTGTGGCGACTGTCTTTACGAGACTGCTGGCCGCTGGTCAGCGGCTTATGGCTGTCATCTACAAGAACGAGGGCGGCGCAAACAAGGATCTGGCCAGATTTGCGGATCAGGTCAATTCGCTCTGTGACAAGTGGGACAGAACATAAAGTTGCACTAGGGCATCAGAGGACGATGCCCNAGTACAACTATATTATGTTCGAAAGAATGCAAAAAGCGTGCATTCTTTCTNGAATGGTTTACATAATNTANAAAGGATGATAAAAAATGAGTTTAGCAGATCACATTTTTATAGATATGTGCAGGGATATCCTCGAGAAGGGAACGAGCACGGAGGGGGAGAAGGTGAGACCTCACTGGCCTGACGGTGAGACTGCTTACACGGTGAAACTTTTCGGGGTAGTGAACCGCTATGATCTCTCCAAGGAGTTTCCGATCATAACGCTTCGGAGGACGGCATTAAAGAGTGCCACGGATGAGATGCTCTGGATCTGGCAGCAGAAATCCAATAATATAAACGATCTGCACAGCCATATATGGGACGCATGGGCGGATGAGGACGGAAGCATCGGCAAGGCTTACGGATACCAGATGGGAGTGAAAC
Organism: Lachnospiraceae bacterium; assembly: GCA_014804565.1. Classification (GTDB taxonomy): domain Bacteria; phylum Bacillota; class Clostridia; order Lachnospirales; family Lachnospiraceae; genus UBA3282. Next base: position 7,588 of record JAAUZN010000032.1, on the reverse strand, counting down.
ATCAATACAAAGAAGGCATGATGGATCAGGTGGATCGGGTGATCTACGATCTGAAAAACAATCCTTTCAGCCGCCGTATCATGACGAACATCTATGTGCATCAGGATCTGCATGAGATGAATCTGTATCCCTGCGCCTACAGCATGACCTTTAACGTGACCCAGAAGCCGGGGCATGAGAAGCTGACCCTGAATGCGGTCTTAAACCAGCGTTCTCAGGATGTGCTTGCGGCTAATAACTGGAATGTGGTGCAGTATGCGGTGCTTGTGCATATGCTGGCGCAGGTCTGCGGCATGGAAGTGGGAGAGCTGGTTCATGTGATTGCGGACGCACATATTTACGACAGACATATTCCGCTGATAAAGGANCTGATCGAGCGGCCTGTCTACGATGCCCCCACATTCTGGCTGAACCCGGACATTACGGATTTCTATGAATTTACCAGAGATGATGTGANNGTGGAGAATTANNTNACGGGNCCGCAGATTGAAAATATTCCCGTAGCCATCTNACGGAGAAGGAGANNNATTATGAACGCAATCGTAGCGGTGGACAACAACTGGGCCATCGGTTGTAANAACAATCTGCTGGTGNGGATCCCGGCAGATCACAAGAATTTCAGGCAGGAGACAACAGGAAAGGTGGTCGTGCTCGGCAGAAAGACGCTGGAGACGTTTCCACAGGGAATGCCGCTTGCGAACAGGACGAACATTATTTTATCCACGAATCCGGACTATAAGGTGAAGGATGCTGTGGTGGTGCACAGTAAAGAAGAGCTGATGGAAGAGCTTGCAGGCTATCCGTCAGAGGATATCTATATCATCGGCGGGGAGAGCGTATACCGCATGATGCTGCCGGAATGTGATGTGGTGCATGTGACGAAGATCGATCATGTCTATGAGGCGGACACTTATTTCCCGGATCTGGATCGTGACGAGGCATGGGAGATCACAGCCGACAGTGAGGAGCAGACGTATTTTGATCTGCCCTACCGTTTTTTAAAATATGAGCGCAGGAAGTAAGGAAGGTATAAGGAGATGGGACAGGAAAACAAAAAGAANACGGAAAATACCAGNGATATCTTTCTGTCAAATATGTCNCACGANCTGAGGACNCCGATCAATACGATCCTTGGGTTAAATGAGATGATTCTGCGGGAAAGTCAGGAAGAGGCAGTGAAGGAGTATGCGAGAGATATCAGACAGGCGGGNAATATCCTGCTTGCGCTGGTCAGCGATATTCTGGACTTCTCTAAGCTGGAGACNGATAAGATGGAACTGACAGAGGGGATCTACGATGTCAGCTCTCTGTTAAATGATCTGATCAACAGTATCTCCGTACAGCAGCGCAGAAANAAGCTGGATCTGGTACTGGACATTGCNCAGGATATTCCTTATAAGCTTTNAGGGGATGAGATACATATNCGNCAGATCATAGGNAATCTTTTNTCCAATGCGGTGCGCTATACGGACAAGGGNAANGTNACACTGCATCTGAGNTGGAAAGAGGTGTCGGAGGATACCATNGAGATCTGTGTGATCGTGAAGGATACGGGAAAAGGNATCCGCANGGAGGATATTCCGAATCTTTTTAAGGCTTTTCAGCGCATGCATTCTGTCGATCGCAGTAAAACCGGAGGAACGGGACTGGGGCTTGCCATCACGGACCGNNTGGTNAAAATGATGGGCGGCAGTCTTGAAGTACAGAGTGTGTACGGAAAGGGATCCGCNTTTTCTNTTAAGATCNTACAAAAGGTGGTGGACAGGGAACCNCTTGGAGATTTTGAAAANCAGTATCAGGAAAGCCTGCGCAGCNTAGAGGCGTATCGNGAAAAGTTTATTGCGCCTATGGGCCGGATTCTGATCGTNGATGACAATGCCATGAANCTGGCNGTGGCGCAGGGNCTTTTNAANGCGACNCGNCTGCAGATCGATGTGGCGGCGAGCGGAGAGGAGTGTCTGGATCTGATCCAGAGAAAGACCTACCATCTGATCTGTATGGATCATATGATGCCNGGGATGGACGGTGTGCAGACATTGCATGANATNCGGGCAATGGAGGGNAATCCCTCCCGGGATATNCCGGTGATCGCCCTGACGGCCAATGCGGTGGCGGGTGCCAGAGAGCTTTATCTGAAGGAGGGGTTTCAGGATTATCTGACCAAGCCCATCGATGCGGATAAGTTTGAGAATATGCTGATCGANTACCTGCCGGAAAATGTGGTTTATCTGACNNATAAGAGAGACGANNANGNTGNCGGTGCGCAGACGGAGGAGGANGGNGANCTTGANTTTCTGGAGAGCCAGCTNTATCTGATGGGCTTTAATATCCGCAACGGNCTCCGTTATATGGGCGGAGACCGGGCGCTTTACGGNAAGGTGCTTCACGANTTTCANTCGATCNTNCAGGAGAAGGAGNCGGCGCTTCAGGATTTNCTGAANAAGGGAGATATGCCGGGCTANGCGATCATTGTCCATTCCCTGAAGGGAAATGCCAGAAATGTAGGAGCGGATGATCTGGCGGANGAGGCCTTTGANCTGGAGAANATGTCTAAGGCGGGACAGCTGGANGANGTGACGGTGCGTTCCCCGATCCTGTTTGGNATGATGAACAGAATGAGAAGCAGNCTGCAAAGNTATCTGGAGAGNCANANTNCCGGGGAGGCAGAGNAACAGCCNCAGGAGAGTGAGGGCGANGAGNAGATCACNGAGGATAGATGGNTCANGACGCTTAAGGAGCTGGCGGCCAGACTGGATGATTTTGACGGGGANGGCGCGGCNGCCAANCTTAAGGAGTTAAAGCGCTATGACAGGCCGGANAGCGANAAAAAGATGCTCAGACTCTGTGAGAAAGCAGTGAATGATTATGCCTATGATATTGCCCTGGAAGTGGTCAANACNGTGCTGTAAACNGGCTTGCCTTTTGAAAGAGAAAGGTTTAATATATTAAAAAAAGAAGTGCGCGTAAGAGAGGAGCTGGATATTATGGAAAAAAAGAATCTGGATTGGGCGAATATCGGTTTCGGCTATCACGAGACAGATAAGCGCTTTGTGTCGAATTATAAAAACGGCGCATGGGATGAGGGGACGCTTACGGCGGATGCCAATATCGTGATAAATGAGTGCGCCGGCGTGTTACAGTATGCGCAGACCTGTTTTGAGGGGATGAAGGCTTACACCACCGAGGACGGACATATCGTGACATTCCGCCCGGATCTCAACGCGCAGCGTATGGAGGATTCCTGCAAAAGACTGGAGATGCCCGTATTCCCGAAGGACCGCTTCGTGCAGGCGGTGGCGGATGTGGTAGCGGCGAATGAGGCTTATGTACCGCCTTACGGTTCCGGTGCGACCCTCTATATCAGACCATATATGTTTGGCAGTTCCTCTGTGATCGGGGTAAAGCCTGCGGATGAGTACCAGTTCAGGATTTTTACCACACCGGTAGGCCCTTATTTCAAGGGCGGTGCGAAGCCTCTTACCATCAAGGTGAGTGATTTTGACAGAGCGGCGCCGCACGGCACGGGCCATATCAAGGCGGGCTTAAACTATGCTATGAGTCTGCATGCGATCATCACTGCCCACGAGGAAGGATATGATGAGAATATGTATCTGGATCCCGGAACCAGATCGAAGGTGGAGGAGACAGGCGGAGCGAACTTCCTGTTTGTGACGAAGGATAATAAGGTGGTAACACCGAAATCTGACAGCATTCTGCCTTCTATCACGAGACGCTCCCTGATGACGGTGGCGAAGGATTATCTGGGACTGGAAGTGGAGGAGAGAGAAGTTCTTCTGGAGGAAGTGAAGGATTTCGCGGAGTGCGGCCTGTGCGGTACGGCAGCAGTGATCTCTCCGGTAGGCAAGGTGGTCGATCACGGCAGGGAGATCGCGTTCCCCAGCGGTATGAATGAGATGGGACCGATCACGAAGAAGCTGTATGATACGCTGACAGGGATTCAGATGGGCAGGATTGAAGCGCCCGAGGGCTGGATCCATGTGATCAAGTAATTACATCTTTATAANGGGATTAGAGAGGGGTTAGATTGTGCCGTCTGGTGCGATTTAATCCCTTTTTAGGGGAGGAAGGCAGCAACGGTTATGTACGATAAAATTCGGGAACAATATCCTTATCTGTATGAGACCCATCTGCACACGTCGGAGGGGAGCGCCTGCGCCCGGAGCACCGGGGCGGAAATGGCGAGAGCCTGCAAAGAATACGGCTATACCGGCATTATCGTGACAGATCATAATTGGTATGGCAACACGGCGGTGGACAGGAGTCTGCCCTGGGAGGCATGGGTGGATGCTTTCTGTGAGGGGTATGAGCACGCCCGGGCGGAGGGAGACAGAATCGGGCTGGATGTGTTTTTCGGATACGAAGCGGGTTATCAGGGNACGGAATTTCTGATATACGGGGTGGATGGCGCATGGCTGAAGANCCATCCCCAGATCAGAGAGGCCACGGTGGAGGAGCAGTACGGNCTGATCCATGAGGCGGGCGGATTGGTGATGCATGCCCATCCTTTCAGGGAGGCGGATTATATTCCGGAAATACGTCTCTATCCGGAATGGGTGGACGGNGTGGAGGGCGTCAACGCCACCCACNCGAATCCNAANAGCTTAGGGGCCAGAAATCNCGAATATGACCGGAAGGCATTAGAGTATGCNCGTACCCATAAACTGCCCATAAGCGGAGGGTCGGACATTCATTCCACGAAGCTGCTTGGCGGCGGCACGGCCTTTCGCAGGAAGATCACCTCGGTGGCTGATTATGTACAGGCGATCCTCACAGGGGAAGATCATGTGTTGACTGATGGGGTGGTATGGTATGACAAAGAGGGACATATCCTTTAAATAATAACGGGAGATCGGAAGGGTTATGAGCAGAAACGGACGGAAAAAATTGGCGGTATTNCTNTTGGCGGCAGGNGTGCTGTCCGGNTCCCTTGCGGGCTGCGGCAGCGGTGATGGNATCGGAACGAAGGTGGTGCTCACCACCGGCTTTGATAAAGATGAGGTTTTTCGGATCGAGACCAGNTCCTGTAANCTGCCGGAACTTATGGTGTATCTGACCACGATCCAGAATCGCTATGAGAGCGTCTATGGCAGGGAGATNTGGGAGACCAATGCGGACGGTGTGACTCTGGAGGAGAATGTCAAAAATATCGCCCTTGCCCAGATCGCTCAGATCAAGACCATGAACCTGATGGCGGAGCAGTATGAGGTGGATCTGGATGAGGAGGAGAAGGCCAGAGCNGAGAATGCGGCCAANGCCTACTATGAGACGCTTGGCGAGCGTGAGATCGAGCTGATGGGCGTTTCTGAGAAGACCATCAAAGCGCTCTACACGGAGCTTGCCAGAGCGGAGAAGATGTACCAGTACACGATCAAGGACATCAACCCGGAGATCAGCGACGATGAGGCCAGAACCATCACGGTACAGCATATCCTGATCAAAACCTATGCGCTGGACGGCACCGGAAAGAAGATCGAGTATACGGAGACGGCCAGACAGGAGGCCTATGACGAGGCGCGGGAGGTGCTTGCCCTGGCGAAGGACGGCGAGGACTTTGACGCTTTGATCCGCAGATACAGCGAGGACGACAAGTCAACATACTCCTTTGGCAAGGGAGAGATGGAGGAAGCCTTTGAGACGGCGGCGTTCAATCTGGGTACCGGGGAGATCAGCGATATTGTGGAGACGGAATTCGGCTACCATATCATCAAGTGCATCAATACCTTTGACAGGGAAGAGACGGACGCCAATAAGATCAAGATTGTGGAACAGCGGCGGGAGGAGGCTTTCGGACGGGAATATGANGCCTATGTGGAGACCCTTACCAGAAATCTGAACGAGGAGCTCTGGGATACGGTGAATTTTATCCATGACGAGAGCGTAAGCACGCAGAATTTCTTCGAGATCTATGCGGCTTATTTTACCGCATAGAAAATTGCNNCAGACCAGGATCTTGAAGGAAAATGTGAAGTTTAGAAAAAATTTATAATTNCTGAAACCTTGAAAAAAGCGGNTTATTTTTGCGGTTATTAGCACTCNNCTTTNATGAGTGCTAATTTTTTCTTGACTTCTCAATGTAGCGGTATTAAACTAATTCACAGAAAGAAGCGCGTGAAAAACAGGAAATAGAAGTTTGAAGAAAGGAATGTGAGGTAATATGGAAACAAAGCANGGCAATCTGTCAATCAACAGCGATAATATTTTTCCGATCATCAAAAAATGGCTCTACTCGGATCATGACATTTTTTTCAGAGAGCTGATCTCTAACGGCTGCGATGCGATCACGAAGCTTAAGAANCTGGATATGATGGGCGAGTACAGTCTGCCAAATGATTATAAGGCCAAAGTACAGGTCATTGTCAATCCGGAAGAAAAGACTCTNAAATTTATTGATAACGGTATCGGCATGACGGCGGAAGANGTGGAGGAGTACATTAACCAGATCGCTTTTTCCGGCGCTACGGATTTCATTGAAAAATATAAGGATAAGGCCAACGAGGATCAGATCATCGGTCATTTCGGTCTGGGCTTTTACTCTGCGTTCATGGTAGCTGATGAGGTGCATATCGATACCCTNTCCTATCAGGAGGGCGCGCAGGCGGTACANTGGGAATGTGACGGCGGCACGGAGTTNGACATGGAGGCCGGTGACAGGACCGAGGTCGGTACGGAGATNACCCTNCATATCAATGAGGACTGCNTGGANTTCTGCAATGAATANAAGGCNAAGGAAGTNATCAAAAANTACTGNTCCTTCATGCCNACNGANATTTATCTGTCCAAGGCAAANACCACNGAGACNCAGANCATCACNGCGGAGGAGAAGCTGGATACAGACGAGGTCGTGGAGGAGATCAAGAAGGAGAAGGANGAGGACGAGCAGAAGCTGAAGATCANAAAGCGGCCCGAGCTTCTCAATGAGACGCAGCCTCTTTGGACNAAGCANCCCAACGAGTGCACCAGAGAGGAGTATCTGGAGTTTTACCGCAAGGTATTTCAGGATTACAAGGAGCCTCTNTTCTGGATNCANCTGAATATGGANTATCCCTTTAACATGAAGGGNATCCTGTACTTCCCNAAGATCAACATGGAGTACGAGTCCATCGAGGGNACCATCAANCTGTATAACAATCAGGTGTTTATCGCGGATAACATCAAGGAGGTCATTCCGGAGTTCCTGCTCCTGTTAAAGGGNGTGATNGACTGNCCGGATCTGCCGNTNAATGTNTCCAGAAGCGCGCTGCAGAATGACGGCTTCGTNAAGAAAATCAGCGAGTATATCACGAAGAAGGTGGCGGACAAGCTCTCCGGCATGTGTAAGACCGAGAAGGAAGAGTACGAGAAATACTGGGATGATATCAGTCCCTTCATCAAATTCGGCTGCCTGAAGGATGACAAGTTCTGTGAGAAGATGACAGACTACATTCTCTTTAAGAATCTGGACGGCGAGTATATGACTCTGCCGGAGTGCCTGGAGGTCAATAAGATCGATCCCGACGAGACGGGGGACGATGAGAGTGCCACAGATGAGAATGGAGAGAAGGTGGAAGCCGAGGTCGTTGAGGAGAAG
>JAAUZN010000031.1 GCA_014804565.1 Lachnospiraceae bacterium | reverse complement strand
CTTGGGGTGAAGGGCTACCGTTTTTCCATCAACTGGGCAAGGCTGATACCGGAGGGAACGGGACGTGTCAACGAGAAGGGTGTTGCGCTTTACCGGGATATGATTCTGGAAATGAAGAAGAATGGGATCACACCTTATATCACTATGTATCACTGGGAGCTTCCTCAGGCGATCCAGGATCGCGGCGGATGGCTGAACGAGGAGATTGTGGAATGGTTTGGCGAGTATGCGAAAGTGGTCGCAGAGAATTTCTCGGATCTTTGTGAATATTTTATCACACTCAATGAGCCTCAGTGCTTTGTGGGACTGGGACATTTACACGGCATCAATGCGCCGGGCAAAAAGCTGTCTGTCAAGGAGACCTTTCAGATCACCCACAATGCACTGCGTGCNCACGGNCAGGCGGTGATCAATCTGCGCAAGTATGCGAANCGTCCCATTCAGGTNGGGTATGCGCCNACCTGCGGCATGGCTTATCCNGCCAGTGACAGTCCGNCNGANATNGAGGCGGCAAGAAAGGTTCTCTTTTCNTTCTATAACCCGATNGANAACTGGACCTGGAATGTGGCATGGTTTTCGGATCCNGTNTTCCTGGGACAATATCCCGAGGAGGGACTTGCAAAATTCAAGGAGTATCTGCCGGAGATCACCAAGGAGGATCTGGAGCTGATTTCCCAGCCTCTGGACTTTATGGGACAGAATATCTACAACGGATATACCGTGCGCGCGGGAGCAGACGGGGAACCGGAGTTTGTGAATCGGCCCGCGGGCTTCCCCAAGACGGCGGCGGGATGGCCGGTGACACCGGAGTGCCTGTATTGGGGCGTGAAATTCTTATATGAGAGATATAAGCTGCCTTTATATATCACGGAGAACGGAATGTCATGCCATGATATTGTATCTGTAGACGGCAGGGTACATGATCCCAATCGTATCACGTTTTTGGATAAGTATTTGTCGCAGCTGCAGCGGGCGGCAGATGACGGCGTGGATGTGAGAGGGTATTTCCTCTGGACTTTCTGTGATAACTTTGAGTGGAATAAGGGCTACACCGAACGGTTCGGCCTGGTGTATGTGGATTTCCAGACCCAGAAGCGGATNGCCAAGGATTCCGCTTACTGGTATAAGAAGGTGATAGAGAGCAATGGAGAGATTCTTTCGATCAATCGGAAGGAGAAGCCGATCTTATTTTTGAATCCCGTATTCAAGCAGATGATCTGGGGCGGTGAACGCCTGGGGACAGACTGGCCNTATCAGATTCCGGGAGAAGGTACCGGAGAGTGCTGGGCAGTGAGCGCCCACCCCAATGGGGACTGTACTGTGAGAGAAGGGATCTATGCAGGAAAGACGCTGTCGGAAGTTTGGAAGGAGGAGCCGGAACTCTTTGGCAATACCGGTCTTGACCGCTTCCCGCTTCTGACAAAGATCATTGATGCCAAAAGTGATCTGAGCATTCAGGTACACCCTGATGATGCTTACGCCGGGGTTCATGANAATGGGTCTCTGGGTAAGACGGAATGCTGGTATATTCTGGATTGTGAGGAGGATTCTGCTCTGGTGATCGGTCACAATGCCAGNGACAAAGAAGAACTTACGGCAATGATCAGAGAGGGCAGATGGGGAGAGTTTATCAGAGAACTGCCGGTGAAAAAGGGCGACTTTATCCAGATCGATCCCGGTACCGTGCATGCCATCAAGGGCGGCATCATGCTCTTAGAGACACAGCAGAATTCGGACATCACATACCGCGTCTATGATTATGACAGGCTTACGGACGGAAAGCCCAGACAGCTTCATGTGGAGCAGAGTATCGACGTGATCACGGTGCCCGCAAAGCCCGCCGGGGAAAGTGTTACGGCGGCGGCAGACCTGCCCAAGGATCAGAGGAACCTGCTGATCGCCTGTGATTATTATAAAGTATGGAAGATTGATGTGGCGAATCAAATCTCTTTCCAGCAGGAGCATCCTTTCCTGATCATGAGTGTGACAGCGGGAGACGGATTACTCAACGGACAGCTGATCCAGAAGGGAGATCACTTTATCCTGCCNTGTGGCTACGGAGAGGTGGAACTGCAGGGAGAGATGGAGATNATTGCGGCTAGTGTATGAATATGAAATGTAAAAGGTTTTTGTGTTCTTTTATTCCGAGGTACGTGAGCAACAGGATAGTCATCAGGCTGTATCAGNTATTAACGTGGATCAGAGTGCCCCGTTCTGTCAGAGAGAAGAACTATGTGTATAATCTGAAGCGGCTGCGGGAAATGNATCAGGGATCATGGNAAGACCCTTCTGTCTGTATCGAGAACCAGGCGCAGTGGGAGGATGTACGATTCGGGGCAGGCCGGCATCATAGTATGTGCTATTCCGGTTGTGAGATCATCGCTGTTTTTAATGCGCGGAAAAGATTGTATGGCAGTGGAACGCCGGAAGAGCTGGCGGATCTGATCCGCAGATTTGAGGCAAAGGGAGCGGCACTGCNGGGAGAATTCGGGACATCTCCCCTGGCGCTTGCACGATATTTTAAGAGCTGCGGGCTGGAGGTTCTCACATCCTATGGAAAGCAGCAATCGGTGGAANACATTGCGCGCGAGAGCGCNGTTATGATCGNCACAGCATACAATGACGGGAATGATATTACCAAACAGATACATACGGTGTGCATCACACGGAATGTAAGCGGCGGATATATTTTGCACAATGCTTATTGTAAAGATAAAAGCGGAAGATATACGGAGAGCATTTCCTATCCGACACTCAGAGAGGCGGTCACACATATTTCCGGATATGGAGCAAAGCTGATCTATCTGATCGGGATAAACCGCAAAAAGAACCCCTGAAAATGTTCGCAAAAATNAAGCGCGGGTGAATNAAAACCCGCGCTTGACCTGTTTCTAAATCCATTGTAGCATATTNTTATTAGGATGATTTTTATTATTGATATTGTATAAATGGAGGCAGCTGTATGGAGAAAAAATTTGTCTATGATGAAGACACTGCGGTCGTNGAGACGAAAAGCGGAAAGATACGCGGATATTTTTATGATGATATGTACATCTTTAAGGGCATTCCCTATGCGAAGGCGAAGCGTTTCCATGCGCCCAAGCCGCTGGAACCCTGGGAAGGAGTGCGGCAGACTACCAGTTANGGNTATGTGTGTCCNCTCATGGAGATGCCCAAGCCGGAGGGAGAGTTGTTGGTGCCTCACCGTTACTGGGTTATGAACGAGGANTGCCAGAATCTGAATGTCTGGACGCCNGGATTGGACGGTCAGAAGCGGCCCGTTATGGTGTGGCTTCATGGCGGCGGATTTTATGCCGGGTCTTCCATCGAACAGATTGCCTATGAAGGTGAAAATATGTGTAAGCTGGGGCAGGTNGTTGTGGTGTCNGTGAACCATCGGCTGAATCTGNTGGGNTACCTNGATCTCTCTCCGTTNGGGGAGGAATATGTCAATTCCGGGAATGCGGGAACCGATGATATNGTGGCGGCTTTGCAGTGGATTCATGACAATATTGAGAGATTCGGCGGGGATCCGGAGAATGTGATCGTTTTCGGACAGTCCGGCGGCGGTGCGAAAGTGACCACACTATTGCAGACCCCTGCGGCAGACGGGCTCTATGCCAAGGGAATCAACATGAGCGGCGTGATAGAGGATCCCGCCACTATAGATGGAGAGGGCAATGGAGAAAAATTAGGGCGTGCGCTTATGAAAGAGCTTAAGGTGTCAGAGGTGAAAGCTCTGGAGACTGTCCCGTATGAGGAGTTAGTAAATGCTTACAATAAAGTGATGCCCGCCCTTGAGAAAGCGGGTGAATATATAGGCGGCACTCCCTATAAAAATGCTTTTTATAAGGGGGAACCTGTGAAGAACGGATTTCGGAAAGAGACGGCCCATATTCCCTTAATGGTGGGCAGCGTATTTGGAGAATTTAATTCGTTCTCGCCGACCCCTTATAATCGTTCCAGACTGACCAGAGAAGAGGGGATTCGGATCGTGGAGCAGGCGGTAGGAAAAGAGGAATCGCAGGAATTGATCCGACTGTTTCAGGAGACCTATTCCGAGCGAAATCCGGTGGATCTCATGACCATGGACTTTATATTCAGGCGGCCGGAGATTGCTTACATCAGGGAAAGAAGCAAATGCAGCGGTGGCGTCTGGTCCTATTTGTTCAATCTGGACATGAACCTGGACGGCGGACGAACGCCATGGCATTGTGCAGATATTCCCTATTTTTTCCATAATACAGAGCTTGCGCCCTATACGCAGGAGCAGGGCGTTACGGAGCGGATAGAGAAGCTGATGTTTGAATCTTTTATGGCATTTGCAAGAACAGGGAATCCGGAAGTGCCGGGGTGGGAGGCATGCACGCCGGAGAAGGAAAGTACCCTTGTGATCGGCAAAGAGACAGCGGTGCGTGAGAATTTTGATCACGAGCTGATTCCGGTTTTGGAAAAGTGTATGAAACCCATATATGATAGAAATAAAGAAGAACGGATGCAGGANATACAGCACTAANAGTNCAGGAGAAAAAGAGGATGAGNAAACAGCAATTTTGGAATGAAAATGCAGACTACATCGATTCGATCATGAATAAAGTGAATATGCTGGCAGAAGACACCTACATATATATCCTGCATTTAGAACAGAACAGAGCATGGTTTTCGGAGACTGCCAAAGACTATTTCGGGATACCGGATACCTATGTCCAGGATCATTATGAAGTCATGCGTAAGCTGATCCATCCGGATGATCTGTGGGAGTANGAGGAGGNNATTCCGNNAAGGANNCAGGGCAAGGATCTGGACAGNCAATTGTGTATTCGGATAAAAGATACTTTTGGAGAATANCATNTGTTCAGTATCCATACGGATATTGTGACNGATGAGCNAAGTGCGGANTCGTATCTGCTTCTTTTNCTGCACAATGAAAANGTCCTGCCAANAATTGATGCCCTGACGNATCTGTATTCTCAGGCAAGATTNGTGGCGGANCTGGAAAGAATGATCGGNACNAAAGANTCGTTTGCNGTTTTAATGATAAAATTNGANCGNTTTACCAATTTGAATATTATTTATGGCACGGAATTTACCAATCAGATNTTAAAAGAAACGGCGCTGCAGATCATTTATATGATGGATGAAAACAGTGCGGTTTATCGCCTGGANGGCCCGAAATTCGGNTTTATCTTCAGGGGATGCGGCAGNGANAAACTGCTTGCTTTTGAGCAGGAGCTCAGGGAAAGACTGGCACACGGAATNCCTGTANCCAATAGAAATATTTCGGTGAAAATATGTGCGGGAGCGATCCTGCTCGAACAGTATGTCGGAAACGGAGATTCTNTAAGCTCCAAGGCAGCCTACGCGCTGGGAANTTCAGAGACAGAGCATCAGGGGAAGCTGATCATTTTTAATGATNTNGTNAGNATTTCCAGAAATGTAGATCTGGACTTGATGAAGGTGATCCACCAGTCGGTCCGGGAAGGCTGTAAGGGATTCTATGTAGAATACCAGCCGATCGTCTCATCCGAGACAGGGCGCATCGTAGGAGCGGAAGCCCTGGTCAGATGGCGAAGAGAACCTTATGGAAACGTGCCGCCGGGCATGTTTATTGAATGGATGGAAAAGGACCCCAGTATGTATGATCTGGGAAATTTTGTCCTGCAAACCGCTTTACAGGAAACGGTGGGAGTGCTTGAAACATTACCGGAGTTTGTNATCAACGTCAATGTATCGGCAAGACAGATGGAGNGGGAATCGTTTCGCGAAAAGGTGCTGCACANTTTGGAGGAGACCAAGTTTCCGGCNGATCATCTGTGNCTGGANTTGACGGAACGGTGTAAGGATATGCCGTTTGANNTGATNAANAGAGAGGTGGAATTNTTTCAGGGATATGGGATCCGCATGGCAATGGACGACTATGGAACCGGGAGCGCTTCTTCCGGGATAGTGCTTCATGCGCCGATGGATGAGATCAAACTGGATATGAGTTTCATTCGGGGGATCACCGAGGATGCTAAAAAACAGGCGATGGTAAAGTCAATCGTAGAATTTGCCAACNACTCCGGCATGANTACCTGCTTGGAGGGNGTGGANACCGAGGANTTGCAGAACTATCTTCGGCAATATCATGCCACCTGGTTTCAAGGGTATTATTACTCGAAGCCGGTTGAGATAGGGAAATTTTGGGAACTTCTGAGAGAGCAGTGACAGCTTGAAAACGAAAAGCTGCTTATTACGAATATTGTGATTTTTATATAAAAAATACTGGTGAAAATTGGTAAATAAAACGGCACAAAGTTTCTTGTGAAAAATCATTCGATTTCGTATAATAATTTTAACATTAGCGCAACCGATTGCGCAACGGTTGCGCTATATCCNNATATATAAGAGAAGGTATCAAGATAGCGNGAAAGAANGGGAGGTAAACAATGAGGAAACAGGTAANACGGTATTTCCGAAGAAGTCTGTGCGGTATGCTGAGNGCGGNGATGATCGCNGCNAGTCTGATCGTACCGGATATGACAGTCTATGCGGCGCCGCAGGATGAGGCGGGCATAACGACGGAGAATGAGGACGATANGCTTGTGGAGGAAAANACAGGCGAAGAGGAATCGGAAGAGGGAAAAGGTTCCGGTTCAGAAGAGCCCGGTGACGGTTCTGAGGGCGATAACGATAACGAGGGGGAGAACACCGGCGATCAGGGTGATTCCTCTGAGGANGGCGGAGAGTCCGACGGTTCTTCCGAGAGTGGCGATGGCTCAGGAGAAGAGTCCGGAGACGGCTCCGATGAAGAAGGGGATGAGAATNTTGATGGAGAGGACGAGGAGAATCCCGACGGCGACCTGACGAANGATGAGGAAGATGAGGCTCTCGAACTGGATGGGTCGGAGATCAGCCCGATGGCGTCTGGGGATTATGGGACGTTGTTGAACGGCGGTTTTGATGATGANCTTACATCATGGACCGGTGANGGAGANGATTNTAAAATCGAGGNAAAGGANAATCATGGNAANACAGTTCATTGGTGGAGNNAAGACGGATGTGATATTTCTTTAAGCCAGACAATNGACAATNTAAAANCAGGAGAATATGTATTGTCTCTGGATGCACTCGGAGAATATGAAGAGGATTCCACGNATCCGATTTCNATCAAGGTAAAGAGGGTCAAAAAGACCAATTCCAGTTATACGGATATTGATACATTAACCAGCAAGAGTCTGGGAAAGGGTACAAGTTGGCAAACTTGGNCTACGGATATCAGTACAGATGCATTTGAGGTGGCTGTCCCGTCAGGAGAGNCGCAGGTCAATCTGAAAGTTGNGATTTCCGGCAAATTGAATGCTGGAGGTTATATTAATTTAGATAATATCAAGCTATTGTCTAAAGAAGAAGCANNAAAAANNNANAAAACNCTCTANTATTATGTTGGNAAGACCGATGCTGAGATTGGATTATATCATAAGGGTGATAATATAACTTCCGGAGCAGAGGCAGCCAGCTGGCATGTTGATGCNGCGGGTGATACATATAAGATGACNNCTGTAGACGGATATACAGGTTGGTATAANATTGCGCTTACCTTTGCGAATGAAGGTGCNGATTCGGGTTTTGCGATTTATGAGGGAANCAAAGATAAATGCTTATATTCATATGATAAGGATAATAACTCTGCNGTCTACGCCAAGNTAGCTTCCGGCACAGAGAAATCTTATGCCATTAAAAAGAATATATGCTACGAGGGCGAGGATGCTGTCAAAGCGATTCTGAGAAATATTACGTTATATGTGTACAGCACCAGTGATACGCCTGTCATTATGGTGGAGAAGAGTAACTATGACAAATTGTCGACAGTTAATGAGTCCACTGGAGCAATTACGGAACTTGGTGTAGATTCATATACTGATGAATATAATAATTACTATTACATTATGAGGGAGGATACTGAGGAAGAGAACTGGTATTATCTTGATTTCACTGTACCGGGCGGTATTTCGAATGACGGTAGTAAGGTATTATGCCTCTATAAGAAGAATGGTTCAGGAGAGTTTGCGTGGGAAAAAGATCTGGTGAGTGGTGCAAAAGGGGCTAATTCATGGAGTGTGGATATTGCCCCGGTCTTCTCGGGGAACGTTTACTATAAGGACGGTGCGCTCACTAACACAAGAAGTGTGTCTCTCGGAGCTCTGAGAGAACTATATGAGACGGCAAAAGGAATCGATGAGAAGGGGCAGGGTGCGTATAATGACAAAAGCTGGACAGATTTCCAGACGGCGATAACAGCGGCGAAGGCTGCGATCACAAATCTTTCTGACAAGTCAGATGACTACACGGATGAGTTGTCAGATACACAAGGTGACAAGACGGTTAAGAATGCGTACAATGCGTTGGAGAAAGCAATCAACGAACTGGCAATGGATGTGACCTTATACTATTATATCGGCGATGCAGATGAAGCCGGATTAACGTTTTGGTCAAATGATGCTGATTCGCCAATCTCTTGTACCGTTACGAAGTCAAGCTGGTATGCATACAACGAGGTGAAGGAGGAAAATAAGCCCTACGGAATGACTGCTGTTGACGGATATCCCGGCTGGTACAGTATTCCAATCACATTCTCCCATGAAGGAGGTGTAGATGCAGGATTCTCGCTTCATAAGTACGATAGCAAGAAGAACTCGAGCTCAGAGGTATTTGTCTGTTCCAAAAAATGGGAAAGCACGGATGTATATGCGGAGTTGATATCCGGAAACGAAAAAGACTATGCGGTGAAGAAAGCGCGGTGCTACGGCGGGGAGGAACTGATCCAGGCACTGATGCGGAATGTGAAGATATATGTCTATGACAATGCCGGAATACCTGCGATCGGTACATCGGACGAACTGTCTGTTGTGAATGAATCGACCGGAAAGAAGAATACGCTTAACGCTTCTGCACAGAAGGATGGAACCAAATACTATGACATGACTGCGGATGAAAATAATACGAACTGGTATTATCTGAGTTTCTCTGCGCCTGTGGCGGATCCGGCATCAAAAGAGATCTGCGGGTTGTATAGTCTTAGAGCGGCGTCTGGTGGGACAGAGGAAGCGTATACTCTGGTCAAAACGTTTGTGGAGGGAACAGTTGCAGGGGAGGATAAAGTTGATTTTACAGAAGTCTTCGCCGGTAATGTGTATTACAAGAACGGAACCTTCTATAAGGACAGACCCTCCACGATAGATGATCTGAAAGCCCTTGTGGAAAAGGCGGAAGAGCTGATCAAAGAGGATGGCTATGTAGATGGAGCAACGGGTCAGGGGAAAAAGTACAAGTATGATGATGAATGGAAGGCTTTCTTAAGTAAACTCACTGCGGCCAAGGCTGTGATAGATCAGGAAGAAGATGAAGAAAAGACAGACCCATCGGATACGGAGGTCGATACAGCTTATACTAATTTGAAAGCGGCAATAAACGCATTGACGCCGA
>JAAUZN010000030.1 GCA_014804565.1 Lachnospiraceae bacterium | reverse complement strand
TGGTAGAGTTAGATAATATGAAATCGGAGCTTTTGGCATACGAAAGCCCCCTGGCGGAAGTGAGGGATTCACTTTAACTTAGCAGATAAAGTGAAGCGGATCGAAGAGCTTGACATGGAAATGCAGGCGCCGGACTTTTGGGACGATCCGGAGAAGTCCAACCAGAAGATGAGGGAATCCAAAGGCTTGAAGGATATCGTGGAGACGATGGACGGCCTTTCCAGCCAGTATAATGACATTCTGGAACTGATCGAGCTGGGGTATGAGGATAATGACCCTGCGATCATTCCGGATATTGAGGAGGAGCTGGCTTCCTTTAAGGAGACCTTTGAGAATATCAGGATCAGTACGCTCCTTTCCGGAGAATATGACAGAAACAACGCGATCTTAAAATTAAACGCGGGTGCGGGCGGCACGGAGAGCTGCGACTGGTGCAGCATGCTCTATCGCATGTACACTCGTTGGGCGGAGCGCAAGGGTTTTTCTCTGGAGGTGATCGATTATCTGGACGGCGACGAGGCGGGCATCAAGTCCGTGACCTTCCAGATCAACGGGGAGAACGCCTACGGCTATCTGAAATCGGAGAAGGGAGTACACCGGCTGGTGCGGATCTCACCTTTTAACGCCCAGGGCAAGCGGCAGACTTCCTTTGTGTCTCTGGATGTGATGCCGGACATCGAGGAGGATGTGGATGTGGAAGTCCGGGATGAGGATATCCGTATCGATACCTACCGAAGCAGCGGCGCGGGCGGTCAGCATATCAATAAGACCTCCTCGGCTATCCGTATCACCCATTTCCCTACCGGGATCGTGGTGACCTGCCAGAATGAGCGCAGCCAGTTCCAGAATAAGGATAAAGCCATGCAGATGCTGAAGGCGAAGCTCTATATGCTGAAGCAGGAGGAGAATGCGGAGAAGCTGTCGGATATCCGCGGCGATGTGAAGGAGATCGGCTGGGGCAATCAGATTCGGTCCTATGTCATGCAGCCCTATACTATGGTGAAAGATCACCGGACGAATGAGGAGTCCGGCAATGTGGATGCGGTGATGGANGGCGCGATCGATCCTTTTATCAACGCCTATNTGAAGTGGATTACCAATTAAAAACGGAGNCTGCTTATGAAGCAGCCTCCGTATTGTTTTGTATTAAATCCAGAAAGAATGCAGCCTNCGTGGCNGCCANGTAAGGNNNNACCCANANCAGTGCNATGCCGCAGGATAAAAACCCTAAAAGCATGAGCGGAATAAAACTCACATAAAGATAGAAGAGCCTGCCCTTGTGGTGTACCATGAGCCGACGGCTCTTTTTTAGCAGCTCCTTTGCCGTGTACTGCGGAAAGTCGTGGAGCAGATAAAAGGCCTGCCCATAGAGGAGTGTCACCATGACCGAAACCACCCCTGACAGGATCAGGGAGAGGGAGTAGGGCAGCATGAGATTCAGTATTTTGTCCAATTGAGCCTGTGAAAGCGTCACAGGAGAAAACAGCAGGTCTGTCTGATAGCTGACAGTATAAGTGCTGATTTTGTAATTCAGGATGATCTGCGGCAGATTGGCCAGATAAGTGATGAGCGAGATCCATGCCTGGATCACAATGGCCTTATCTGGGCAGAGCTGGAAGCCATAAAACATGTCTCCCACGCTGACCGGTCGTCTGCAGATGATCTTTAAGTAGAGATAACAGGTGCCTGAGGTGAACAGTCCCGTCAGGACGGATACTAAGAACATGATGGCATAGTAGATCACAGTGCCGATCACGGTCTGAAGATCCACGAGAAGGGTCACTGCCAACGATACTACGCCCAACAGAGCGGCAAAGATCATATAGGCCCCGATAACCGTGCCGTAGTGTCCGAGCAGATGCTCTCTGGCGGAGGCTTTCAATTCTGCGGAGGATTTAAACTGCTTCATCATAGTTCATCCCCCGATATTTATTGACAGCATCAGACGCCTTCATTTCCTTCTGATACGGATTGTCTTCGTTAAAATATTTGATCTGTGTGGCAGTGGTGCCGCCTGAAACATAGGTGCGCCCGCACTCCGGACAGATCGCGGTGTGGATGGACACGTTGCAGGACATGACCTTGCCGTTGTTTTCGGCTGCCTTCTGGTAGGCATTGCTCACATGCTCCTGCTCATGACTCATGACCCGGGCAGCCGCTGTGCTTGGGTCGATATGGGCCGCTGCCTTAAAGGAAACGTCCCCCTCGTCGGAGCCGTCCTGGTATTTTCGGTTTTTACAGGTCTCGCACTCTGCGGGAGAAGACTTCCGGCCGGCCTGCTTCTCGGTGGATTCGCCGGGATTTTTGATAACAACGGGAGTATAATCTGAAGTTCCCATAATAGGAGAAATCATCATAAAATCACCCTGCCTTTCTCATTTTTCTCAATTCTATATTATTCCACGCCAAACATTTCATAAAACTCTTCCATCATCTCATCGTAGGAGACACCGTACTGCTCTTCACAGGATTTATTGACCTCTTCCTGCAATTCCGGTGAGAGGTGGGGAAGGGCAAATACCAGACAGACTGCAGATACACACAACACAATATCCAGTGACAGCCCTACAATACAGCAGATCAGTCCTGCTTTTGCTTTGCCCGCCAGGCGCTTTGCGCTGCCTCTTGACAGGATGGCCAGAATAATGCCCACGCCGCCCAGTAAAAAAGGGATAGTAAACTGGAGGATCAACATGCTTGCCAGTGTAATGATGCCAAGGATCATGGATGCTGTTGCCATGCCGTCACCCTTGGGTTTCATCGGCACAGGCTGTAAGGGTGTGCCGTAGGGATTGTAGGGATTATAAGGGTTGTAGCCGTTTCCGGGTCCGCCCTGCGGGTTGTTTGGTTGATAATCCATAAAAACTGCCTCATTTCTTACGTTATACAAAAAGATAGATACTAATAGTGTAGCATAGTTTTTCAAAAAAAACCATAGTCAGCAAGCTCGGAAGAATATTTTTCTTTCTGAATCTAAGTATTTCCTGTGGCGAATTTTACATTTTTCCTGTATAATAAAAAATGTCGGACTAAAGTATACACTGATACTTTAATGCGATAAAGCAGTAAAGATGGAGCGGAGTAGGAAAGAACCATGGACATCATTTTAAAGCTGAAAGAAGAATTAAAGGTTGAAAAATGGCAGGTGGAGGCGGCAGTCTCGCTGATTGATGAGGGTAATACGATTCCCTTTATCGCCCGTTACCGTAAGGAGGCAACAGGGTCTTTGAACGATGAGGTACTGCGGGATCTCCATGAGCGGCTCACTTATCTGCGCAATCTGGAGGAAAAGAAAGCGCAGGTCTTAAGCAGCATAGAGGAGCAGGGCAAGCTTACCGACGAGCTGCGCGCACGGATCGAGGAAGCGCAGACTATGGTGGTAGTGGAGGACCTCTACAGGCCCTACCGGCCGAAGCGCAAGACCCGTGCCAGTGTAGCGAAGGAGAAGGGATTAGAGCCTCTGGCAGAGTTTATTCTGGCCCAGGAGACCACAGAGCCCATCGAGACGGAGGCAGAAAAGTATATCCACGAGGATGAGGATCCTGCAAAGGCGGTCAAGACGGCCGAGGAAGCTGTGCAGGGAGCCAAGGATATCATCGCAGAGCGGATCTCCGATGAGGCTGATTACCGCATCTATATCCGGGATATCACGATGAAAGAGGGAAAACTGGTAAGCACCGCCAAGGATGAGAAGGCTGAGAGCGTCTATGAGATGTACTATCAGTACGAGGAGCCACTTGGCAAGGCAGCAGGGCATCGGGTGCTTGCCATCAACCGTGGAGAGAAAGAAAAGTTTCTGACGGTGAAGGTGGAGGCGCCCACAGAGCGCGTCTTACAGTTCCTTCGGACGAAGACGATTATAAATGACAACTCTGTCACATCTCCGATTCTGGAGGAAGTGATCGCTGACAGCTATGACAGATTGATCGCTCCGGCTATTGAGCGGGAGATTCGCAACGATCTCACCGAGAAGGCGGAGGATGGCGCTATTTCTGTGTTTGGAAAAAATCTGGAGCAGCTTCTCTTGCAGCCGCCCATCCGCGGTAAGGTGGTGCTTGGCTGGGATCCGGCTTTCCGTACAGGCTGTAAGCTGGCGGTGGTAGATGAGACGGGCAAGGTTCTGGACACGAAGGTGATCTATCCCACGGCGCCGCAGAATAAGGTGGAGCAGTCTAAGGCAGAGCTGAAAAAGTTGATCAAAAAATATAATGTTTCTCTGATCTCCGTGGGAAACGGTACGGCTTCCCGGGAATCCGAGCAGGTGATCGTGGAGCTGATCAAGGAGCTGGATGTGCCGGTGCAGTATGTGATCGTCAACGAGGCGGGAGCCTCTGTCTACTCGGCAAGTAAGCTGGCCACGGAGGAGTTCCCGAATTTTGATGTGGGGCAGAGAAGCGCGGCGTCCATCGCCAGAAGACTGCAGGATCCGCTGGCGGAGCTTGTGAAGATCGATCCCAAGTCCATCGGCGTGGGACAGTACCAGCACGATATGGATCAGAAGAAGCTGAGCGAGGCGCTTGGCGGCGTGGTGGAAGACAGCGTGAACCGGGTGGGGGTGGATCTGAATACCGCTTCCGCATCTCTTTTGGAATATGTCTCCGGCGTGACCAAAGTGATCGCCCGCAATATCGTGGAATACCGGGAGACGAACGGGCGCTTTCGCAACCGGCAGCAGCTGTTGAAGGTGGCCAAGCTGGGGCCGAAGGCATTTGAGCAGTGCGCGGGCTTCCTGCGCATCGCGGACGGAGATAATCCGCTGGATGCCACCAGCGTGCATCCGGAATCCTACGAGGCGGCAAAGCACCTTATGGAGAAGCTGAACCTGACCATGGAGGATGTGAAGGAGGCCCAGAAAAAGACGGCGGCGCAGAAGCAGAAGGCGGCTCCGGTGAAAGAGAAGAAGCCGCGTCAGAAAAAGATCGTGATCCGCAACACAGACACTGCCATGGGTAAGGCACTGGCGGCGGCCATGGGCAGTATGGACAATCTGGGCGGGGACACAGATGTAAATGACACGAATGTCACATCTTCTCAGAACGGAAATGGCGGCAAAACGGCTGTCAGCAATCTGGCGAAGAAGGTGAAGGATAAGAAGAAGCTGGCTGAGGAGCTGGGAATCGGGGAGATCACCCTGATGGATATCCTGTCGGAGCTGGAAAAGCCTGCCAGAGATCCCAGAGATGATATGCCGGCACCGATCCTTCGGAGCGACGTGCTGGATATGAANGACTTAAAGCCCGGCATGATNCTGAAAGGGAACNGTCAGAAACGTGATNGANTTCGGTGTGTTCGTGGATATCGGCGTGCATCAGGACGGCCTGGTTCACATTTCCCAGATCACGNACCGCTATATCAAGCACCCGCTGGAGGCAGTCAGCGTGGGCGATGTGGTGGACGTGCAGGTGCTCACCGTGGATGTGGCGAAGAAAAGAATTGGATTGACTATGAAATTGAAGTAAAGGAGTTTTGCTATGCTAAAGTACATTGTAAAAAGAATTTTGCTGGCGATCGTGACGATCTGGGCGGTTGCCACCCTCACCTTTTTCCTGATGAACCTGGTGCCTGGCGGTCCGTTCTTATCGGAAAAGGCGATCAGCCCTCAGGCTACGGCGGCTCTGGAGGCAAAATACGGACTGGATAAACCCATGTACCAGCGTTATCTGACGTATATGACAGATGCGCTGCACGGGGATTTCGGCGACAGCCTGAAACAGAGAGGCCGTACCGTAATGTCCATTATCGCTATGAAGTTTCCTGTATCGGCGAGAGTGGGCGGAATTTCTGTGCTGGTGGCTTTGATCCTTGGTATTCCGCTGGGCAGTATCGCCGCTCTGAAGAGGGGAAAGGCAGCNGACAGTGTGATCAGTGTGATTGCGACCTGCGGTATCGCGGTGCCAAGCTTCGTGATCTGTACGGTGCTCATGTATTTCTTAGGTGTTAAGCTGGGGCTTCTGCCCACCATGGGGCTGCAGAGCGCAAAACACTATATTATGCCGGTGATCGCGCTTTCGTTCTATCCGACGGCCTACATTATGCGTCTGATGCGTTCCTCCATGCTGGATGTGCTGGGGCAGGATTACATGCGGACAGCCCGGGCAAAGGGTTTGGCGGGAGGCAAGATCCTCTTTAAACATGCGCTTAGGAACGCGATCCTGCCGGTGGTTACCTATGTGGGACCCATGCTTGCCTATACGATCACAGGCAGCTTTGTGGTGGAAAAGATATTTGTCATTCCGGGTCTGGGCGGTGAGTTTATCACAGCCATCAACGGACGCGACTACACCCTGATCATGGGAACGACGATTTTTCTGGCGACCCTCGTTATCGTGATGAATGTGCTTGTGGATATTGTCTACAAGATCGTGGATCCCAGAATTAAACTCAAGTGATAACACTGCAAATCAGCAACAGAAAGGCATGATAATACAATGAAAGAAAATCCTTTAAGTTTTCAGTTAAAACTCAATCCGGAAGATTTTCTTCCGGCAACGGACGAGGAAAAACAGAGCCAGGTCATCATGCGGGAGAGCGTGAGCTTCTGGAAAGACGGTATGCGCCGCCTGAGAAAGAATAAAGTGGCCATGGTATCTCTGGTGGTGATCATTGTGGTAATGATCTTTTCCTTTATCGTCCCCTCTTTCTATCCATATACCTATAAAGAGCAGATGAAGGGCGCAAATAACCTGGCCCCTATGCAGTATTCCGCGGAGGAACAGGCCAGGATCGATGCGGGTGAGAAGGTTTTCCCCCATATTTTCGGCACGGACAAGATGGGACGTGACTACGCCATCCGTGTGATGATGGGAAGCCGCATCTCCCTGCTGGTAGGTCTGATCGCCACGGTCATCATTCTGATCATCGGCTCCGCCTACGGTTCCATTGCGGCCTTTTTCGGCGGCTGGGTAGATCTGGTGATGATGCGGATCGTGGATATCATCTATACGATTCCGGATATCCTGCTGATCGTACTGCTGTCCTTTACTTTAAAAACCCCTCTGGGCGAGTTGGCGGAAATGTCCGCCTTTGGATGGCTCAAGGTGGTGGGGGAAAATCTGGTCAGTATCTTTGTGGTGTTTGCTCTGCTCTACTGGGTGGGCATGGCCCGCATGGTCAGAAGTCAGATCCTTATGTTAAAAGAGAGCGAGTATGTCACGGCGGCGAGAGCGCTTGGTGTGAGCAGTGGACGTATCATCAAGAAGCATCTGCTGACAAACTGTATCGGTACGTTGATTGTGACCACGACTTTGCAGATTCCCTCATCCATCTTTACGGAGAGCTTTTTAAGCTTTCTGGGGTTGGGTGTGGCGGTGCCGCTGCCCTCGCTGGGGAGTCTCGCCAGTGATGCGTTAAACGGTATCAATACATACCCTTATCTGTTGTTTATCCCGGCTGTTTTGATCAGCTTGATCATTTTAAGCTTTAACCTGCTTGGCGACGGGCTCAGAGACGCCTTTGACCCGAAGCTGAAAAACTAGAAGGGAGGATGGAAAGATGGCAGAATATCTTGTAGATATCAAAAATGAAAAACTTTCTTTTTTTACTCCGGCAGGGGAGGTCAAAGCGCTGAACGATGTCTCGATCCACCTGAGGGAAGGCGAAGTCCTCGGGATCGTGGGCGAGAGCGGCTCCGGCAAATCCGTCACGGCTTACAGTCTGATGGGGCTGACGGCCCATCCGGGCAAGCTGATTGGCGGGCAGCTTAACTTTAACGGACATCAGGTTGAGAATATGACAGAGAAGGAGATGCGGCAGATCCGCGGCAACGAGATCTCCATTATCTTTCAGGATCCCATGACCAGCCTGAATCCGGTTTATACCATCGGCAATCAGATCACCGAGGTGATCAGACTGCATACGGATAAGACGAGGCAGGAGGCCAAAGCGCGTGCCAGGGAGCTTTTAGAGCTGGTGGGCATCAATGAGCCGGAGCGTCGTTTGAAACAGTATCCTCATGAACTTTCGGGCGGTATGCGCCAGCGTGTGATGATCGCTATCGCTCTTGCCTGTGAGCCCAAGCTNCTGATCGCGGACGAGCCGACCACNGCTCTTGACGTGACCATTCAGGCACAGATCNTGGAGCTGATGATGGANCTCAAGGATAAGCTGGGTATGGCNATCATCATGATTACCCATGANCTGGGNGTGGTGGCAAGNATGTGNGAGCNTATNGCAGTTATGTATGCNGGCAGNATCGTGGAGTACGGCACGNCGGACGANATTTTNTANCNTCCGAAGCACCAGTATACGAAGGGGTTGATCCGTTCGATCCCCCGGCTGGATACCAAGGAGCATGAGCGTCTGATCCCCATAGAGGGAACGCCGGTGGATCTCTTGAATCCGCCCGCAGGTTGTCCCTTCGCACCCCGCTGTGATGCGGCTATGCAGATCTGTCTGCGGGAGATGCCGCCGGTGACCACCTTTGACAGGGTGCATTACACACAGTGCTGGCTGAACCAGAAGGAAGAGATGGAGAAAGGAGCGTCCCATGAGTGAGCATTTGATTGAATTAGAGCATTTGCGCCAGTATTTTCCGGCGGGAGGCTTTGGAAAAAATAAAAAATATATCCGGGCAGTGGATGATGTTTCTTTCTATATTGAGAAGGGAGAAACGCTGGGTCTGGTGGGAGAGTCGGGCTGCGGCAAGACCACCACGGGACGTGCCATGCTGCGCCTGTATGAGCCTACAGGAGGCAGATTTACTTTTGACGGGGACGTGATCTTCGATGTGGAGAAAAAGCAGTTTGCGGACATGCTCCCCTACAGAAAAAGGATGCAGATCGTATTTCAGGATCCTTATGCCAGCCTGGATCCCCGTATGACGGTGGGGGATATCGTCGGTGAGGCTATCGATGTGCATAAGCTGGCGTCCGGCAAACAGGACCGTTACGATCAGATCATACAGATGCTGGAGCGGGTGGGTTTAAATTCCGAGCATGCAAACCGTTATCCCCACGAGTTTTCCGGCGGACAGAGACAGCGTGTGGGTATCGCCAGAGCCCTGGCGGTGCATCCTGAATTTATTGTCTGTGACGAGCCGATCTCGGCGCTGGATGTGTCGATCCAGGCACAGGTGATCAATATGTTTGAGGATCTGCAGGAGCAGATGGGACTGACTTATCTGTTCATTGCCCACGACCTGTCGGCGGTAAAACATATCTCCAACCGCATCGGCGTGATGTATCTGGGGAGAATGGTGGAACTGGCGGACAGCTACGAGCTGGTGGATCGTCCCCTGCATCCTTACACGAAGAGCCTGATCTCTGCAATTCCCATCGCGGATCCGAAACAGGCCAGAGAGAGCAATCGTATCGTGCTGGAGGGAGATGTGCCAAGTCCCTTAAATCCGCCCTCCGGATGTACTTTCCGGACCCGCTGTCCCTATGCGGATGAGCGCTGTGCGGCGGAAGTTCCTTCATGGAAAGAGGTAGAAAAAGGACATTTTTCCGCTTGTCACCATATTGACAAGTGCAACTAGATGTGATAAACAAAATAAGTGGATAAGAAAAACTTTCAAAAAAGAAGAGAGTTTTCTTACAAAATAGAAAGAGGAGGAAACGATTATGAAAAAGAAAGTGATCGCGCTGATGCTGGCAGCGGCAATGGTTGTCGGCGTGACAGCGTGCGGCGGCGGTTCTGACAGCAACACGACGACTCCTGCGGCTGAATCCGGCGATGCTTCGGGCGATGCGGCAGAGGGAGGGGCTTCTGAAAGTGCAGCTCCTGCTGACAGCAGTGCATCTGCGGGCGGAAAGGTTCTTTCCGTACAGATCGGCCCTAACCCTGAGACCATCGATCCGGCTCTGAACAGTGCAGTGGATGGCGGTAACATGATCTTACACACATTCGAGTGCCTTCTGACCGTGGACCAGGACGGTAAGCTGGCTCCCGGTCAGGCGGAGACCTGGGATATCTCTGAGGACGGTCTTACCTGGACTTTCCATTTAAGAGACGGCCTGAAGTGGTCTGACGGTTCTGCTCTGACAGCAAACGATTTCGTATACAGCTGGCAGCGTGTCTGTGATCCTATGGTGGCAGCTCCCTATGCTGAGACAGTTCTGAGCATGGTAGAGGGCTACGAGGAGGCAATCGGTGGTAATATCTCAGCCCTTGCCGTGGAGGCAACGGATGATTCTACATTTGTAGTGCATTTGTCTTCCGCTTGCTCTTACTTCGGTTCTCTGGCGGCATTTGCTACCTTAAGTCCGGTACAGCAGGCTACCATTGATGCCAACGGCGATTCCTGGGCAGTATCTGCAGATACCTATATCTGTAACGGACCCTTCTATATTTCCGAGTGGGTGCCGAACTCTTATATCATGTGCACCAAGAACCCGAACTACTGGAACGCGGGTGCAGTTAAGCTTGACGCTATCAAGTTTAACCTGATCGAGGATTCCAATGCTTCCTACAGTGCATTCCAGACCGGAGAAGTGCTCTTCATCAAGGATGTGCCTACAGAGGAGATCCCTTCCCTGCTTGGCACCGATGAGTTCTATGTAGATCCTATTATCGGAACTTATTATCTCAGTCTGAATACTGAGAGAGAGCCTTTCAACGATCCTAAGGTGCGTAAGGCATTAAGTCTTGCCATTGACCGTGAGTATGTGGCGAATACCCTGATGCAGGGCACCTACTCTCCGGCAAGCAATTTCATGGGTCCCGGCTGGATCGACACAGACGGTTCTTCCTTCATGGATAATGCAAACGGCGGACAGCCCTATATTGATACCACAAACCATGAGGCGAATGTGGAGGAGGCGAAGCAGCTTCTTGCAGATGCCGGCTATCCGGACGGCGCAGGCTTCCCTTCCATCAGCTATTCTACCAACGATTCCGGTTACCACAAGGTAGTGGCTGAGTATCTGCAGCAGGCATGGGGTGAGCTGGGTATTGATCTTCAGGTAGATATCGTTGAGTGGGCAAGCTTCACACCTATGAGACGTAACGGCGACTATGATTCAGCGCGTAACGGCTGGGTAGGTGACTACAGCGATCCTTCCAACATGCTGGATCTGCTCTACTCCACCAACGGTAACAACGATGGTAATTTCAACAACGCGGCTTACGATGCGGCTATGGATGTATCCAGAACTACCTTGGATGCTGCAGAGCGTTCCAAAGCACTCCATGAGGCGGAGGATATCCTGATGGAGGAGGCCGGATGTATTCCGGTGGCTTACTACAATGACTTCTGGTTACAGAGCAGCAAGATTACCGGAAGCTGGCATTCCGCATACGGTTACTGGTACTTCATGTACGCAGATATTGCTGAATAAATTTTGTATAAGAATTGATAAAAACTGATAAGAACCCCTGTTTTCATTGAAAACGGGGGTTTTTGATGTTAAAATAAAATCTAAGAATTTCGTAAAAAGTATATAGGGCAGATGGAATATTCATTAGAGCAAGGGAGACCGATATGAGTGAAAGGGCAGAAATCATTTTTATGCAGACCCGGTTGATCCGTCTTGCATCGGAAGAGTGGCATACTACGATTCAAAAGGTGAATTTATTGTTTGATCAATATGGTATACTAAAATTTATTGAAGACTGCTATGATGTTTTTCATATGGAGGGTGATGACGCGGTATTTAATGAAATCAAAACCGTATTGAAAAATAGGGGGATAGATGTGGATGTTAGGATTATCTGACGGTATGCTTCTCTATCATGGAGGTTACTGCGAAGTAAATCAACCGGATTTGGAAAAGTGCGTGGACGCTAAAGATTTTGGAAAAGGTTTTTACTTGACATCTTCTAAGGAGCAGGCAGAGAATTTTATCAATACATCACTGAAAAAAGCAAAGGTTCAGGGGGTAATTGATGGTAGACAAGGGTACGGAGTGATTTCAACCTTTTGCTATCATCATTATGAAGGTGTAAAGGCACATATTTTTGATGATGCCAATGCCGAGTGGCTGCATTGTGTCGTGGGCCATAGAAAGGTAAATACTTTCCCCGTTGTCGTGGAACAAATGAAACAGTACGATATAATAGCCGGAAAGATTGCGGATGATGCAACTAATGTTACTATTCTGACCTATTTGGTAGGAGCTTATGGCACAATCGGAAGTCAGGAGGCGGATGATTTGTGTATAGGCAGGCTTATTCCAGAGCGGCTGAAAGATCAGTTTTGTTTCAGGACAGAGGCGGGATTAAAATGCCTGTCATTTGTGGAAAGTGAGCAGATATGGAAAAATTAAGGGATGTTACGGAGGAGCAAAAAAAGTTTGCAGTGGATGTGATGGTCACACTGGTTGTTGAGGAGTTGGCTAATGATCTGCATTGTGACCCGACAGTATTATTAAAAGATTTTGTTGCATCAAGGACAGGTGCCTTGCTATACGATGAATCATCAAAACTCTGGTGGAGTGGTCCGGCTTATGTGATAGATATGTATAAAAAGGAGATAGAGGACTCGAAACAAATAGAATCCATGGAATAAGTCTTGACTGGCTGGTCAGACCGTAGTAAGATGGTCGTGGTAATATAATAAAGTGAAAAGTTCTTCGGGGCAGGGTGAAATTCCCTACCGGCGGTATAGTCCGCGACCCGCTTATGTGAAGGTGTTTACCCACGCTGACACAGGCGGCTGATTTGGTGAAATTCCAAAACCGACAGTATAGTCTGGATGAGAGAAGAAATGATAGGTGACATGCGTGTCATTTATTTGTGCAGATTTGCCCCGGAACTGTAGTTCCGGGGCTTTCTTTGTGCGCAGGCAGAAGAACTTTCCCCTACAGCTAATTAAGGAGGAAAAAGAAAATGGGTAACGGTTTATTACAGAATGTTGCGGACAATATGATTTTTGTGCTGGTCTGCTTGAGTGTGGCGGCGGCGCTGTTTCTGATCGCCTACGGGGCGGAGAAATATGTGCAGAAGAGAAATGGGGTGGCGGAACGGATTCTCACTACCAGAAAGATCACGATGATCGGTCTTTTTTCAGCGTTGGCAGTGATCCTGTTTCTGATGGAGTTTCCGATTCCTTTTATAGCGCCGGGCTTCTATGAACTGGATTTTTCTGAGATACCGGCCTTGGTAGGAGCATTTGCCTTCGGCCCGGTGGCGGGTGTGATGATCGAGTTTTGTAAGGTTTTATTGAAACTGGTGATAAAAGGTACGAGTACGGCCTTCGTGGGAGATCTGGCAAATTTTGTGATCGGTTGTAGTCTGATTTTACCAGCGTCAATTCTGTACCTGTTTAAGAAGACGAAAAAGAGAGCCATAGCAGCCTGTGTGGCGGGCACGGTTGTCATGACTGTGTTTGGATCCGCTTTTAACGGCATATATCTGTTGCCTGCTTTTTCGAAGCTGTTCGGGATGCCTCTGGATGCCATTATTGCGGCGGGGACCCAGATCAATGGAAGCATCCACAGTGTGACATCTTTTGTAGTCTTTGCGGTGGCGCCGTTCAATGTGATCAAGGGTGTGGCGGCCTCTGGGGTGACTATGCTGATCTACAAGCCTCTAAGTCCGATTTTGAAAAACGCGAATCCTGTCATGGAGAGACGAAAGGCCGGCGAGATATCCGGCTCCGGCAACACCTGACAGACCCCAAAATAAAGAAAAACCACGAAAATACTACTTTCCCGCGCGAAAGTAGTATTTTTTTGCGCGCATAAGCAGAGTAAAATGATGACAGAGACAGGACGCATGCTTGCATGCAGGAATGTCTCTGGAATCATTTGACGAGCAACGCGAACGAGGGATGCGAAGCATCTCGAGTCTGCTTATGCGATGGAACATAGTAAGACAATGGAAAATAGATTGACAAACT
This sequence comes from Lachnospiraceae bacterium, assembly GCA_014804565.1. Taxonomy (GTDB): domain Bacteria; phylum Bacillota; class Clostridia; order Lachnospirales; family Lachnospiraceae; genus UBA3282. The sequence continues at coordinate 13,665 of JAAUZN010000030.1, read as the reverse complement.
GTATATACTGTATATAATAGTACATATACAGTTTGCGTCAATGGTGTGATATATAACGTAATTGTAAGCTTTCTGTAAGCTTCCTGTAATATTTAGATGATACAATGAAAGTGCCACAAGGTAAAACCTCGAAGGAGAATGCGCAGCATTCTCTCAGATCGAGCGTGCGGACGCTCGATTGCTGAATTTAAGATTGCCTTAAGATTTTCCTGCGATTCTTTTAAGAAAAGGGCGATATTATGGGAGAAGTGAAAACAGGTGGAGACAAATTCGGGCCTGTTTCGTTATAGATTTACAGAGGAAAGGGACAATACATAAATCTGATAAATTGACAGAAAGGGAGAGGAAAGAATTATCTATGGAAACATTGGTGGAGATTCGGGATATCTGCAAGATTTACAATCCCGGGGAAAATGAGGTGAAGGCGCTGGATCATGTGAGCCTGACCATCGGGAAGGGAGAGTTTGTGGCTATCATCGGGCACTCCGGTTCCGGAAAATCTACTCTGATGAATATGCTCGGCTGTCTGGACGTTCCCACCAGCGGGAGTTATTTCCTGCACGGACACGATGTGGGCAGTATGTCGGATGACGAGCTGTCGGATATCCGCAATCAGGAGATCGGTTTTATCTTTCAGGGCTTTAACCTGATTCCCAGCCTGACGGCAGTAGAAAATGTAGAGCTGCCCCTGATCTATCGCGGCGTGGGTAAGAAGGAGCGCATGGAGCTTTCGGAGAAAGCTCTGGACAAGGTGGGGCTTGCTCAGCGTAAGACCCATAAGCCATCGGAAATGTCCGGCGGACAGCAGCAGAGGGTTGCCATCGCCAGAGCCATTGCACAGGCGCCGCCCATCATTCTGGCAGACGAGCCTACGGGCAACCTGGATTCCAACTCTACCAGAGAGATCATGGATATTCTGCGGGGACTCCACGAGGAGGGCAGGACGGTGATCCTGATCACCCATGACAATGAGATTGCGGCAAGAGCAAAGCGGGTGATCAAAATAATGGACGGAAAAATTGAGGAGGATTATGAAAATGTTTGGGAAAGCGAAGAATAAGGCAGAGAATACGGACATTACGGAGATGATGCCGAAAAAGGAAAAGACCCCCGTGGATAAGGAGAAAAAGAAGAAGATCAGACGGCGTGTGATCGCGGGTGTGGTAGTGGCTCTGATCGCGGCATTTTTTGTGAGAAATTCTTTGGCAGCGAAGAATTCGGCTCCGATGGTGACTACAGTGGCGGCCACGGTGGGGGATGTAGAGCAGGTTTTGAGCACCGGCGGTACGGTAAAGAGCGATGAGACGAAGACCTATTTTGCACCGGTGTCTGTGTCTGTGGGCGAGGTGAAGGTGGCTGCAGGCGATACCGTGAAGAAGGGGGATGTGCTGCTCACTTTTGATGAGAAAGGGCTGACGGAGACCAGACAGGAGGCGGAATATAAAATGGCTTCCAATGAGGGCGGCTATGAAAGCTCTTTGCACAAGGACAATCAGTACATAGCAGATCTGTCTGAGGCGACCACAAATCTTGCTGTGCTGGATCAGCAGATTGAGGACAATGAAAATCTGTTGAAGGAGATCAATAAAAAGATCGAGGACAAAAAGGCGGGCTGGTCTTATAACGGGGCGGCTCTGCAGGCGACCATTTTAGAGCAGGAAAAGAAAATCATTGCTGACGAGAANCAGAGGCTGGAAGANCGNCACGCATGGGAGNCGGANCAGCAGATCNANTCCGATGACNGTGANAAGAANGAGAAAGANGATGCGGCCAAGGCGCAGATCGCCTATGACGAGGATGTTCTGCTGAATCTCCAGGAGCAGGTGCAGTACAATGCCTACGAGGANCAGAACAATAAGGAGATNNGNGATCTGCAGAGGCAGGCGAANGANGTGGAGGANCTGATCGCCTCNTACAAAGAGTATAAATCCGAGATGAAGTCCCAGAAGGAATCCTCNGAGAACGGCGTGCTGGATGCGGGCGGCAAGGCGAANCTGGAGGCGGATACGGCACTTGAGAAGCTGACCAATCAGGAGACGCTGGATGCCGTTGCCGAAGTGGAGAANGGTCTGAAAGCTGATTTCGCAGGCGTGGTCACAGAGGTGGAGGCCGTGGCAGGACAGNTGCCCGCGGAGAGCGGAAAACTGCTGACGCTGGAGAGTACNGAGAAGGTGCTGGTGCATCTGAGCGTATCTAAATATGATCTGGAAAAGATCGCCGTGGGACAGAAGGCGGATATCAATATTGCGGGTAAAAGCTACGAGGGCAGCGTAACAAAGATTGACGGTATGGCGACCAAGAATGACAGCGGTGCGGCAGTGGTAGGCGTGGATGTTTCTCTGGACAACCCGGATGACAGTGTATTCCTTGGCGTAGAGGCTAAGATTTATGTGCATATGGAAAAGGCGGAAGGGGCTGTTACCGTTCCCCTGGAAGTGATCAACAGCGACAGGGAGGGAGACTTTGTGTATGTGGAGGAGAATGGCGTAGTGGCGAAAAAGCGCGTCACTGTAGGTATCTCNTCAGANAGCATATGCGAGATCAAGGAAGGACTTAAGGCAGGAGAAAATGTGATCCTCTCCAATGGTATGGAGTTTGAAGAGGGTACAGCGGTGACAGCGATGCCGATGGCACAGTAAAGGGGTAGACATGGGACAGATATGGGAATACATAAAAATNGCCCTGATGAACATTAAGACCAACAAGGGGCGCTCCGTCCTCACTATGCTGGGTATCATTATCGGTATTGCCTCCGTGATCCTGATCATTTCCATCGGTAACGGTGTGCGGGGCTCTATCAATGAGGAATTGGAAAATATGGGCGGCGGCCTGATCGCCCTGTATACGAACAGCAATGTGGAAGGCAATGATGTGGTATTCACGGAGGAAGATTTTGACCTGATCGAGGAGAAGGTGGAGCATGTAAAGGGTGTTACACCTGAGTATGGTTATTGGGGCGCTACGGCTAAGGCGAGAAAAGGCGACGACTTTATGACCAGACTCTCAGGCGGCAACGNGGCNCTTCAATACAGTGTGGGNAGCGANCCCATTGTCAGGGGCAGATATTTTACAAAAAACGAATATGAGGCGGCCGCCATGGTCTGCGTTATCAATGAGACCAGCGCCAGAACCATGTTTGGAACCACCGATGTGGTGGGAATGACCTTTGAGGTGAGCCTCTGGGATGTGAGCCAGGAGCTGCGGATCGTCGGGATCAGACAGGACACTCCGGCGGGTATCATTTCCGCTTTGAACGGCGGCGGTTACATCCAGGTGGAGATACCGCTCACGACGATGGCATCCGGATATGGATTTTGGATAGAAGATTTCTCGGATTTTTATATTGTGGCGGAAAGCTCTGAGTATGCNGCTCAGGTGGCGGCGGACTCCATCAGTCTTCTGGAGAACAAATATAACGTGCGGGGAGAGAATAAGATCATGATGGAGACTTTCGCCGATTACTCGGCGCAGTATGACCAGATTTTAGGTGTGATCACATTGTTTATCTCCTTCGTGGCGGCTATCTCCCTTTTGGTGGGAGGCATCGGCGTCATGAACATTATGCTGGTGTCCGTGACGGAACGGACCAGGGAGATTGGTATCCGGAAGTCTCTGGGAGCCAGAACCCGGTCGATCNTGCTGCAGTTTTTGGCGGAGGCCGGCATCATCACACTGATCGGCGGNCTGATCGGNATCACGATCGGAGGCCTTGGCGCCTATGCGATCTGCGGGGCGTTTGGCATTGCGGCGAAGGTGAATGTGTCCACGGTGCTCATTGCGGCGCTGTTCTCCTCGGCGGTAGGTATCTTCTTCGGTATCTACCCGGCGAAAAAGGCGGCGAAGCTCAGTCCCATCGAGGCGCTCAGACACGAGTAACATTTTTCCTTGCACTTTCGGGGATTTTTAGTATAATAGATTTCAGTATGGAAATCGAATTTGATGTAAAGATCACACCTAATATTTTATATGATTATATGCTGCAGCACACCTACTCTCGTCTCCCCGGGCTTATGGGNACNCTTGTAGGTGTGNTACTGTTGTTTCTTTTTGCGGCGAACAGACAGCCACTCATTCTGATCATCGCACTGGTGGTTCTGCTCTATCTGCCCTGGACGCTCTTTTTGCGGGCGGCAACCCAGGCGAAGTCGACCCCGGCTTTTCAGAAGCCGCTCCATTATAAGCTGACGGAGGAGGGGATNCAGGTATCNCAGGATGAGACTGTNGAGCAGATGGCATGGGANGGNATGGTNAAAGCNATCTCCACGCCCAAGAGNATCGTGGTCTACACCACGGCGGTGAACGCCTGCATTTTCCCGAAAAAAGATCTGGGAGATGGGAAATATAAGGTCATTGAGATCATTTCCACTCATATGCCCCCGAAGAAGGTGAAGATTCGTGGATAGGACACTGGAGAGCCACAGCGCGGCGGAGACATTTGCATATGGAAAGGCCATCGGCGAGAAAGCCGTCCCCGGTGAGGTCTATACGTTGATCGGGGATCTGGGCGTTGGGAAGACCGTATTCACTCAGGGGGTGGCGGCGGGGCTTGGCATCACGGAGCCGGTAAACAGTCCCACTTTTACGATTTTGCAAAGCTATGAGGGGGGAAGGCTCCCCTTTTATCATTTTGATGTGTATCGCATCGGGGATGTGGAGGAGATGGAGGAGATCGGCTATGATGACTGCTTCTACGGGGAGGGCGTCTGCCTCATCGAGTGGGCGGATCTGATCAGTGAGATCCTGCCNGAGAAATACACCCGCATCACCATTGAAAAAGATCTGACACAGGGATTTGATTATCGCAGGATTACAATACAAAGATGAAAGGATGATCAGTAGTTTTGAAAATACTGGCTCTTGACAGTTCCGGCCTGGTAGCCAGTGTGGCGCTGGCGGAGGACGACAATTTAATCGCGGAATACACCGTGCAGTATAAGAAGACACATTCCCAGACGCTTCTGCCTATGCTTGAGGAAGTGAGCAGGATGGTAGAGTTGGATCTTGCTGCGGTGGATGCCATTGCAGTGGCGGCGGGGCCCGGTTCTTTCACGGGCCTGCGGATCGGTTCCGCTACGGCGAAAGGACTTGCCTTCGCTCTGCAAAAGCCTATTGTGCCGGTGCCTACCGTGGATGGGCTGGCTTATCAGATGTACGGCGCGCAGTCTCTGGTGTGCCCCATCATGGATGCCAGAAGGAATCAGGTTTACACCGGTATTTATGAATTTGTNGCTGACCAGAATAGTCAATATGGATATGAAATGCGTGTCATAAAGGAACAGTGTGCAGTCGCTTTTGACGATATTGCCGCGGTTTTGAATAAACTTGACAGAAGTGTCATATTCTTGGGAGACGGCGTGCCTGTCTTTCAGGAGCGCATGGCGCAGGTGATGCAGGTGCCTTACCAGACAGCACCTCTGCACCGAGCCAGACAATCGGCGGCTGCGATCGCCGCGNTGGGCANTCTCTATTATGCGCGGGGTAAGATNGAGAGCGGNGCAGAACANGCNCCGGAATATCTGCGGCTCTCTCAGGCGGAGAGGGAGCGTGCCGAGCGGGAGGCGGAGGGACAGCATGATTGAGTACCGCGAGATGAAAGAGGAGGATGTTCCCTTTATCAGCCAGTTGGAGGAGGAAACTTTTTCCATGCCCTGGTCGGCGGCATCTTTTTTACAGATGATCCGAAATGAGGATGCCAGATACTATGTGGCGGAGGAGGACGGAAAGCTTCTTGGCGGCTGCGGTCTGCTTCTGATCGCCGGTGAGGGAAACATCACCAATGTGGTGGTCGCTCCNGAAGCCAGACGAAGAGGAGTGGCCACGGGGATGCTCACTCAGCTGCTTGCGGCAGGCGACCGCGAGGGACTTACGGCATATACTCTGGAAGTGCGGGTCAGCAATCAGGCGGCCATCGGCCTGTACGAGAAGCTTGGATTTGTGTCCGAGGGCATCCGCCCCAATTTTTACGAAAAACCGACAGAAGACGCTATGATCATGTGGAAGAGATAGGCAGTGCATGGAACAATTACCACGGTGGTTACACATTTTGTCTGTTACAATGAAGATGATGTGTGAAATTATTGGAGAAAAAGGTGGAGGATTGACATGCGTGTTTATGAAAAAGAGAAAAAATTGACCAAGGTAGTCTGCAATGCCTGCGGCAAAGAATTGCTGGTAGAAAATGGCATTTTGAAAGAGGAGTGCATCCGTGTGGAGCACGATTTCGGTTTCTTTGGCGCCAGAGACGGAGAAAGCGACAGTTTTGATCTGTGTGAGGCGTGTTACGAGAAGCTGATNGCCGATTTTGCCGTTCCGGCGGATAAGAAGGAGAGACTGGAACTTCTCTGAGACTGCCCCTGTTTCAATGAAAGTAGGAGCATATATGTTAGATATCTGTTTACTCGGCACGGGAGGGATGATGCCCCTGCCTCACAGNTGGCTNACCTCGCTGATGGCGAGATACAACGGCACCGNTATATTGATCGATTGTGGGGAGGGNACCCAGATCGCCATGAAGGAGAANGGCTGGAGTCCGAAACCGATCGATGTGATCTGTTTTACGCACTTTCATGCGGATCACATCAGTGGGCTTCCGGGGATGCTGCTCACTATGGGCAACGCGGAGCGCACAGAACCCCTTCTGATGATCGGTCCAAAGGGCTTGACCAGAGTAGTTAATTCTCTGCGCGTGATCGCGCCGGAGCTGCCCTTTGAGATCAACTGCGTGGAGATCACGGAGCNGGAGCAGGTATTTTCATTCAATGGTTTTCGGATAGAGACCTTTCGAGTCAACCATAACGTGATCTGCTACGGGTACAATATTGTGATCGACCGCATCGGAAAATTTGATGTGGAACGCGCACAGGCATTAAATATTCCCAGAAATTACTGGAATCCTCTGCAAAAAGGTGAGATAATAGAGATAGAAGGACAGACCTTTACCCCGGACATGGTATTGGGGGAGGCACGTAAAGGACTTAAGGTCACCTACTGCACAGACACAAGACCCACAGAGAGCATTGTCAAAAATGCGGCGGAGGCGGATCTTTTTATCTGTGAAGGAATGTACGGCGAACCGGAAAAGGCGCAGAAAGCAAAAGAATACAAGCATATGACATTTTATGAGGCGGCGAAGCTGGCGAAGCAGGCCAAGGTACAGGAGCTGTGGCTTACACACTATAGTCCTTCCCTGATTCGTCCGGAAGAGTATATGCACGAGGTATGGAAGATCTTTCCAAACGCAGTGGCTGCCAGGGACGGCAGGAGCGTNGATCTTTTGTTTCNGGNTTGAGAGTGAGACAAGGAGGGAACTATGAAGGGTTCAAAAACAGCTAGAATCGTGATCGTGGCAGTGATTCTTGCGGTTATCGTTTTGGTTTTTTTTGCTTATCAGGGAAACCGGGGCAAACAGCAGCAGGCAGCGGAAGCGGTGTCGGCTACGGTGGTACAGAACGTGTTAATGAAGGATTTGGAGCATAGTTATCCGCCCACGCCTAAGGAAGTGGTGAAATACTACGCGGAGATCACGGAGTGCTTCTATAATGAAGAGTACAGTGACGANGANNTGNNCAAGCTTGNNAATAAGNTNCAGCATCTCTACGATGTGGAACTGATAGCCAATCAGGAGAACTATATAGACAGTCTTCGGCAGGAAATTCAGGATATGAAGAAAAACAAGTACACCATCGCCAGCTACGAGGTTTCCGCCAGCACCGATGTGGAATACTTTGATCAGGACGGAGATTCCTATGCCAGATTATANTGTACTTTCAATATAAAACAGGAAAACAGCTCGCGCATTACATCCCTGGAGCGTTTTGTGCTCAGGAAGGATGTAGACGGGCACTGGAAGATACTGGGCTGGGAGCTTGTGGAGGATTAAAGACGGCATGGAGAACAAGAGAAACAGCGCCGATGCGTCTGTGACGATCCTGGCGATAGAGTCCTCCTGTGATGAGACGGCGGCGGCGGTGGTCCGGGATGGCAGAGAAGTGCTGTCCAATGTGATCTCATCTCAGATCGATCTGCACACCCTCTATGGGGGCGTGGTGCCGGAGATAGCCTCNCGCAAGCATATCGAGAAGATCAATCAGGTGATGGAGNAGGCNCTNAAGGAGGCGGGGAAGNANCTGTCNGATATGGACGCNATNGCNGTCACCTACGGGCCGGGTCTCGTGGGANCGCTTCTGGTGGGCGTATCGGCGGCCAAGGCGGTCAGNTTTGCATCGGGNATTCCCNTTGATCGGCGTGCATCACATNGANGGGCATATCAGTGCCAATTACATAGAAAANAAAGANCTGGAGCCACCCTTTGTCTGTCTGGTCGTATCNGGCGGACATTCTCATCTGGTGGTGGTGAAGGATTACGGCGAATATGAGATTTTAGGGCGTACCAGAGATGATGCTGCGGGAGAGGCCTTTGACAAGGTGGCTCGCGCTATCGGTCTGGGATATCCCGGCGGACCCAAGATTGACAGCGTTTCCAGGGAAGGGAATCCCGACGCTGTTGCCTTTCCCAGAGCGAANGTGGGAGACTCTGACTATGATTTCAGTTTCAGCGGTTTAAAGTCCGCTGTGCTGAACTATCTCAATTCCTGCGAGATGAAGGGGGAGCCGATCTGTCAGGCGGACGTGGCGGCATCCTTTCAGAAGGCGGTGGTGGATGTGCTTACAGAGCATTCCATGCGCGCCATAGAGGAAAGCGGTATCAAAAAGTTTGCTATCGCGGGAGGTGTGGCCTCCAACTCGTCGCTGCGGGCTGCGCTCACGCAGGCATGTGCCAAGAGAGGGATTACGTTCTATCATCCGTCGCCCATCCTGTGCACGGACAACGCGGCGATGATCGGCACGGCGGCTTACTATGAGTATGTGAAAGGCGTGCGGCACGGGTATGATCTGAATGCGGTGCCGAATTTAAAATTAGGGGACAAAATATGAACAAAAAGAGATGTACCGCAGTTGTCCTTGCAGCGGGGAGCGGCAGCCGCATGAAAAGTGATGTGGCGAAGCAGTATATGCTTTTGCAGGGAAAGCCGTTACTCTGGTATGCGCTGGACGCGGTGGAGAGNTCCGAGTTGATCGACGACTGTATTCTGGTCACGGATCGGGAGACACTGCTGAACGGGTACGCAGAAAAGGAGATTGTGGAGCAATACGGCTTTCATAAAGTGGACACGATCGTTGCGGGTGGCAGAGAACGGTATGATTCTGTCTATCAGGCATTGAAGGTGATCGCTGACGGAGATATGGCGGTTCCTAACAGGGACGGCTATATTTTTATCCATGACGGGGCAAGACCTTTTTTGACGGAGGAGATCCTGCAGCGCTGTTATGAGGCGGTGACAAAATATCACGCCTGTGTGGCGGGAATGCCCGTAAAGGATACCATCAAGATCGTGGACGGGGAGGGATATGCTTTGCGCACGCCCGACAGAAGCAGCGTGTGGCAGGTGCAGACNCCCCAGGTTTTCGATANGCCCCTGATCCTTTCCGCCTANGAAAAGCTNATGCAGGAGCAGGAGAGNNTTTTGCGGGAAGGAATNCGNATCACGGACGATGCCATGGTGGTGGAGACGCTGACGGGCAGTGCTGTCAAGCTGGTGGAGGGATCCTATCAGAATATCAAGATCACTACGCCGGAGGATATGGCGGTGGCGGAAGCCTTTCTCGCCACATAGAAAAGAGGAAAAAGGATGAAAAAAATGGNGATTAGTAAGAAAGTCGTCTGCTTTGCCTGTCTGGCAGGATTGATTGCAGGCTGCGGTGCAGCGGAGAGCAGTGAAGTGAAAGCGCCTGTAGAGGAAGCGGCTGAGACACCGGCGGCGGAGACAGCAGAGGAGATGACCGAGACATCGGCGGCGGAAGCGGAGGCAGAGGAGACACCTGAAACATTGGCGCCGGATCCGACGAACCTCATTTATCTGGAAGAATATCAGATAGCGGACGTTTTCGGCGATGGAAAGGAATACCCGCTCTATGCGCCAAAGGGAGGCGAGAATACAGATGGATTCTTCTTTTACAGCGATCACGGTATTACTTTCACGGCGTCAATTTACAGCGGCGGTTCCCCGGAAGAGCTGCAGATGTATATGGAAATGTCGGTAGATCTGCAGGTCGAGGACTGGAAGCAAGATCCGGAATGTTCGGACGTTGGCGTGGGAGAGACCCTCGAAAAAGGAGATGACCGTTACCTCTTTCTTACCGCAAAGAAAAAGGATTACAACGGTGCAGTTTATCAGAAGAGAAAGCTCATATATATGAGTGTCAGGGATGGCGGCGCCGGAGTCTTCTGGGAGATGGAACTCAGTGAATATGCACAGGATGAGGAGACGAGCCCTCTGATTGCCGAGGTGGCGCGCTGCTATGGCCTGAATCTGAGAGAGTTTTCGATGGAAGACGGGACATGGGCTGAGCAGGATGCAAAGCTTGAAGCGGAGCGTCAGAATGTCTATGAACCGGCGGAGGGAGAGCCTGTGCTGGAAAAGGTGGAGGGCTATCAGTACCTCGGCATGGCCACGATTGCGATGGACGAAGAAGGGGAAGTCACCTGCCCGGTTCTCGTCCCGATGGGGCGTAATACAACTGCCGATGAGAACAGAGTTTCAACGACGATCCACGGCGTTTCCATGTGGGTAAGAGGCAATCAGACCCCTTATGCGGGGAACTATCAGGCGATGGCACAGAAAGATGTCGATTATGCGCTGGATTATTACAATAATCTGGAGTATGGCTATCGCAATGGGAAGGTCAGCGAAGTTATGCCCATGCCGGGACAGGAAGCGGCTGTTTACTATTTTGTTGAATATGAGCAGAAGGATTCATTGACAGAGGAGTATAATAGGAGAACGTATATTGACTGTCTGATTCAGGTGAAGGAGAAGCACTATGTATCCTGTGAGATACGCTTGCTGTTCGAGGATTATGACGTCGAGACAAACGATCTGCTCAAAGAACTGGAAACGGCATATGGTCTTGACTTGTCGGCGTGGTATGCGGAGTAAGATCTTTCACAGACGAAAGAGTGAGGGTAAAACATGAAAAAAATTTGGATGCTTGTCGCAGTCTCAATGGTGTCGTCGCTGTTATTTGCAGGTTGTGGTGTGGCTGAGCGCGAGGTAAAGAGAACGACCTCTGAGGCGGCTGTGGAAAGTGCAGAGGATGCGGACGAAGAGTTGTCTGTAGAAGAAAGTATAGAGAATGAAGACGACGAGCCGTCTGTAGAAGAAAGCGCAGAGGATATGTCCGATGCGTCAGCAGCGGAGGAAAGTGCGGAGGAGAAGAAACCCGTCACTATGGCAGGATTAGTGGGTGAGAGCAGGAAGGAGCAGGGGACAGCGGAGGAACTGCCTCAGACGATCCTCTGGTTCAATGCGACCTATGCGCCTTTGACCTACAGCAACGGGTGCAACTGGCGGCTGGTCGGCGGCTGGGAACCCACCGAAGAAAATGCCGAGATCACCAAGACGCTCCTGCAGAGCAGCTGGAGTGTGAAAGACCGGGAGACCGGACTGGAGACGGTGAAGAACCTGATCCAAAAGGGACATCGGGGGAAATGCCGGGAATACACGGAGCAGATGGCAGAGTGGGGAATCCTGGATCTGGGGGAAGAGGAGTTTATACAACAAATCGTTGAAAAGGATGTGGGTAATGAGCTCGGACGTTACGCGGTGGCCTATTATATGCATAAAAGCGGGATAGAACCGGAGTATATGGTGGCGTGGGATCTGTGCCGGGTGAATCAGCTGTATGCAGATTACTATCTGTGTGGTTACGTGACTTATGAGGAGGCCATGGACGCTTCCCTCACCAATTCCCTGAAGCTGCAGGAGTTGTTCGATTCTTGGGAAGAGATGATGGATAGTTATATGACGGGATATATGTTTTGGCAGGGAGATCTGATGCTGACGGATGATTCGCCATCTAAGGAGCGCTACCATTATTATGAGATACTGAAGGATATGGAAAACGGGCCCTATACTCTCGATTGGAATATGGAGCTTAAGAAGAGCTGGTGATATCATGCAATTCATAGTATCGATGTTGGCGGAGTGAAGAAAGGAATCGGTTTAATGCGTGAAAACAGAGACAAAACAGTAGATATACTACGCGGTTTTGGTATTGTACTTATGATTATGGGACATATTAAAATCGGTGCGCAGCCATATGATCAGTATTTCAGCATATGGTATCATGGATTTCATATGCCTCTGTTTTATGTGGTTTCGGGATATTTCTTTGTCCGGTCGAATGTTGATGAGGGTGACTTTATCTTTCGCAAAGCCCGGACACTGTTAGTTCCATATTTGTTCTGGGGAATATTTCATATTATATATAGTTTTCTTGAGGGCGGGGGAGAGGCCGGAGTCCTATATAGTAACATTATAAATCTTTTAGTCAATCCCACTGTTGCAGGGGTACCCATAGCAGGGGCGTTGTGGTTTTTGCCCGCGCTGTTCTGGATCAATGTGATATATTTTTTTATGAGTAAATTCATCAGAAATAACCGGATGCTGTTTTTGGCATCGCTTGTAGTTGGAGTATGCGGTATGGTTGCCGGAAGACGCGGAGTACATCTACCTATGGCGATTGATGTGGCGCTTGTCGGTGTTGCGTTTTTTGCGACAGGTTCGCTGCTGCGTGAAATGGGAGATGGCAGGATCAAGGAACATATATTTCATATGAAATGGTATGTGTTCATGGTTCTTTTGATCGTTGTCAATTGTTTGCTGTTCTATAACGGGGAAGTTAATTTTAGGAGTGGCGTTTATGAGAATTTCTTGATCACTTATGCCAATGCTGTAATTTCAACAATTCTTCTGTGGAATGTAGCAAGAGTGATGATGACGAAATTTACCAAAGGTCTTCCTTGTATGTTTAAGGAGAGTATGATATCAATTGGGCAGAATTCTATAATTTATTTATGCCTTAACCAGTGGATGGTAAAATGTATAAGACCAGTATACACAAGTGTGGGCGGAGATTTGTTTGTGTGGCAGTGTGTTGTGGCAAGGGGATTGACTTTAGTTACAGTGTGTTTTATCTGCCATGTGGTTATGCGGGTTATGGAGCGGAGCTGCAGGCTGCGGAAATATGTAGGCAAGGGATAATGAATTGCATCAATGGCAATTCTACAAATTTGGATATAAAAATGTAAAATTGTGGTTGACATGAAAATCTATTTTTGCTAGAATAATCTTTGCGCTCGACGTAAATTATGGGCGCATTGCGAACACGGAGAGGTATCGAAGTGGTCATAACGAGGCGGTCTTGAAAACCGTTTGTCCGCAAGGGCGCGTGGGTTCGAATCCCACCCTCTCCGCTGGAGATCCCTCTCCGACCGAATCTTTTCTATTCGGTAATAATGATTATATGATTTAGCTATGTGTGGAGATGTACCCAAGATGGCTGAAGGGACACCCCTGGAAAGGGTGCAGGTCGTTAATAGCGGCGCGAGGGTTCAAATCCCTCCATCTCCGTTAGCGTTCGAGAGAGCGCGTTGAAGAATGCGAAGCATTCTTCAGGAGTTAGTTCCGAAGGAACTTACTCCGATGTACCTTGACAAATAAACAGTAATGCAACCCTGAAAAGAATTCCAAGAAGAATGAATTTCAGAAGAAGTACTAAGTAAACGAAGTAAATTCCTAACGGAATTAACTTCAAAGGATAAGA
>JAAUZN010000029.1 GCA_014804565.1 Lachnospiraceae bacterium | reverse complement strand
CTATCTTTTTCAGCACCTTGACTGCCCTGGTCAGTGATGGGAGTTCTTGGGGAATCTCGCGCAAAGGAGACTCAATCCAGTCTTTCTCTTTTTTCTCTTCCTTTTTGATCTCCTCCCAGTTCACTAATACCTCGTCGGGAGTATCTGCATTTCCCGTACCGAAGACATGGGGGTGACGGCGCACCATCTTACGGCTGACCTCATTTACTACGTCCTCCATGGCGAAAAGCCCCTCCTCGGAGGCGATCTGGGCATGCATGACTACCTGCAAAAGAACGTCGCCCAGCTCTTCTATCATATTTTCGGGATTACCGGTCTTATCATAAATACGGATGGCGGCAAGCAGCTCCGCGGCCTCTTCCATCATGCAGGGCTTCAAGCTTTCATGAGTCTGCACCTTATCCCAGGGGCAGCCGTTCTCGCTGCGCAAGGTGGCTATGATTTCGAGGAATTCTTCGTAGGTGTAAGTTTTTTCAGACATATGGGACTCCTTTATCATTGTAGAATGTATCATAGGTAAAGTCAGCATCCGAAATATTTTATACTTATTCGGATGCTGACTATTCATTATGTATTACAATTATTTAAATAACGATGAAAAGAAATCTCTGATAGGGTGAGCCTTGGCCGCGGTAGTGTTGGTCGTTTTATTCTCTACATTTTCCGTTTCGCCGCCAGGTTCTGTACCACTGCCGGGGTTATCGTTATCGTCATCCTCGTCTTCACCGCCCTCACTATTTTCGTCTTCGCCTTCATCTCCTTCATCATCCTCATCACCCGGGTTCTCAGGATCTGTCGACGTTCCCGTGCTGTCCCCCGAGGTTGTTCCCTCACTATCATCCGGCGGCAGCGGCGGCTCCCCAACATCCCCTTGATTGTCATCATTGTTATCGCCGCTATTTCCATCGTTTCCGCTATTCCCGCTGCTTCCGTCATTAGAACCTATTTTTACCAGATCAGAGAAAGAATATGTCTCATCCTTTCTATCATTGGTCAAATAAATGGTATAGCTCTTTGTTTCATACCCATCCTTACGCAGGGTGATCTGATGAGTGCCCGCACTCTTTGTAAACCTTACGGGCGCCAGCCCAATATAGTTACCGTCCAGATACACCTCTACCCCTTTTGGCGAGTCAATATATACTTTATAATTACTCGAGGTGCCCAGCGCATTCTCACTGAGTGTAGACAGTGTATTGTCACTGATGGAGTTCCCGCTGGTCGAAGCGAGGGTATCCTGCCATGGAAACCGCTCTGTGGTATTTCCGCTGACAGAATTCTTGTCATCATCCGTTTTACGGGATTCTTCCAACGTAAAAGAGATGGTCGCATACTCTGATCCCACCTGAATGTATTTGGTCAGGGTATCATAGCCGCTGGCTTCCACCTGCACCTGATGGATCCCGTAGCGCATCTCCACCGCTTTGCTGATATCTACAGGCTTGCCGTCTACACTGACACTGGCTGTCTCCGGGGTAACGTTAAAGAGGATCATTCCTGTCTTATCCTCCGCGATCTCTACGTCGCCCACGTCCAGCACAACTTCTTTATTACGCTCTACTGTGATCTCTTTCACACAGCCCACGCCATTGTTGGAAAGCACCACCTGATAGCTTCCCTCGGGCACCACCAAAAGCATGTCCTCTGTGATCTGGCGGATCACACTGTTGCCCACTTCAATCCAGCCGCCTAAAAGAGGCTGGTCATTTTTCAGGCGCAGATATCCGTGGCCTTTATCCACCTTGACACTATAAATCTTATGATCGATACCGGAAATGGTGACCACATCCTGTGCCATCACCTCTTCCTTCTCCACACGACGACCCTCTGACAAAACCACCGCCTCGTCCGGCAGAGCATAGGTAAGAGAACCGATGCTAGCCGTCCTGTTGGCGCCTGCCAGATCATAGTTATCCAGATCATCAAATATCCAGGCTTCGGGAGAACGCTTGATGCTGGCAAGCTTCTTTTTCCCCTTTAAAAAGGTGACATCTACCACATCACCCGCTTTGATCTGGGAGATTGTCATAGGCCCGTCGTACTTATCCTTTACATAGGTAGTTCCGTCATAATAAAGGGTGTACTGCTTGCCCGTATCCATATTGACCAGAGACACCGCTTTATTTGTCAGATCGGTAGACAGAACCACCGCTGTATCCGCAGAGTCATAACTGCCCACAGTGGAAACCGTAAAGCCGGTATCCACCACATTTCCCTTCTTATCTTTAGCAATACCTATATTACTGGCCTCTGAGGTGCAGCCTGTCAATGCCAGTGTCATCACCATCCATACAGCCGCTGCGCTTACAGCTCTTCTGTGCATCCTCATCTTTCTTTCCTCCATTCCGAAGCCTTTCTGCTTCGGCACGTGGTGCTTTTTCTACTTTATAATGATCCGCAGGATGGGAATGCGCTCTTTAAAAAGAGCTGTTTCTCCCTCTCCTGAGCAAACAATTTTTCTAATTTCTCCATATTTCGTCCCGGAATCCAGGCCTTGCCGTTATTATAATAAAAGTTCACGATCTTCCAGAACTTCTCCGGATAAGCAAACCGAAAATATAACTGTCTGTGGTCCCGTTCATCCAAGGGTCTTACCTTATTATAACTCGTAAGGAGCATATCACCAAGCGCCTGCGACCAGTTATTTTTTTCCAAAAGCTTACGCATAAACAGATACAGATCTCTGATCGGGTAGTCTCTGACACACTTCTCAAAATTGATCAGAACGCTGCCCTCCTCCGTCTGTATGATATTATGATACTGATAGTCGCCGTGACATACAACAGGAAACGAATAAGAATCCTTCCCATAGGCATAATAACCCAATTCCCCTGTAATTTGCAAGGCAATATCCATAAAATAGTCATAATGTTTCATTAAATAGATCTCAAAATCGGTTTTTTGGCTTTTTTCCCGCAGAAATTTCCGCACCTTTTTCAGCTCGCGGTTATGCTTCTCATACTCTTTTTCCACGCAAAAAACGGGCTGTCCCTCCAGAGCCTCACAGCCGGAAAGATCACAGACATCATGCAGAAGCGCCAGCGTCTCTACTGCCCGGCCGCATTCCTGCGCACTGCGGTGATCACACTCCCTGCCGTCGGAGTATGTTTTTACGATATAGGCCGTCCCATCCTGATCGCGGACGAGCAATTCGTCCTCTCTGGTCCGCAAAATGGACTCTGCCCGCAAAACGCCGCTTGCTTGGATATGTTGCAACAGATATGCCTGAAAACCAATTTTCTCCGCCGGGCCGCCATATTCCTTCAAAATGAGCAGTCCGCGGTCCGAATCACACAGGATGGACCCGCGCCCCTTCCATGTGCGGTGCACCTCTATTTCATAATGCTCCAATAAATTGACAGCTCTGTCGTTCACAAAAATACCCCCTGCCTGACTCTGACTGTTACATCTTATGAACCGCAGGGGATTTTCATTACAATTCTTTATAGATCTTTAACAAAATCTCTTTCTTATTCAAACTCGGGTCATCCAGCACCCGATCTAAGAGCGCGGCAAGCGTCTCCCCGATCTGTCTGCCCGGCGGCATACCCTCCGCGATCAGGTCGCTTCCTGTGATCGCCAGATCCTTCAGACTGACTGCATCTTTACGCTCCAGGATCTTATGATACAGTTTTTCTATGTAGTCCACCTTTTGCAGCTTTTCTTCCCGCATATATTCACTCTGGGCTCCGATATCCGCCCGCCGCACGGTAAAGATCATGGCAAAAATATCTTCTCCCATCCGATGGATGGCACGCCTGACTCCCGCCTCCGTGGGAGCAATATCATAATCGTGATAAAGAACCAGCTTTGTCACCTTATCAGTGGTATCGTTGTCAAATTTCAACCGCCGCAGCACCTTGCGGGTAATCTTTTCTCCCTCGAAAGGATGCTTTTTATTGTGTGTCGTTCCATCCGCATCGACAGTCAATGTCTGTGGTTTCCCGATATCGTGAAAGAGCATGCCAAGCCGCAGCACCTTATCCGGCTCTACCCCAAGCATAGAATGTAAAATATGNTCGCCCACATCATAGCAATGGTGCCGGTGCCTCTGCGGCGTCTCCATGCACANATCAAACTCCGGCAGGATCTGCGCTGTGATGCCCAGCTCATAGGCNGTCCGCAGATAATCCGGATGNGGAGANACCACCAGNTTCACCAATTCCACCTGAATCCGCTCCGCACTGATCTTTTGCAGGTTGGGAGCCAGCTTTTTGATCGCCCTTTGGGTATCCTCATGGATCTGGTAACCGAGCTGGGCGGAAAAACGNACCGCCCGCAGAATCCGCAGGGCATCCTCTTCAAATCGCTCCTCGGCGTTTCCCACACAGCGGATCTGCCGATCCTCTATATCCTGCATGCCGCCGTAAATATCCACCAGCCCGCTTCTCTCATTGTAGGCCATAGCATTGATAGTAAAATCACGCCGACGCAGATCTTCTATTAAATTGACNGTAAAAGTGACTTCGCTGGGATGACGGCTNTCCTCATAGACACCGTCAATGCGGTAGGTCGTCACCTCAAANCCTTCCTTTTCCAAAAGTACCGTCACAGTCCCGTGCTTTATGCCGGTATCNACTGTTCTCGGGAAGAGCCGCTTNATCTCCTCAGGCTTCGCCGAAGTAGTAATATCCCAATCGTCAGGCTCTCTGCCCAGAATAGAATCCCGGACACAGCCGCCCACTGCGTACGCCTCATAGCCTGCTGCCTCCAGCGTTTCTATGATCTTATGCACTTTATCGGGCAACTGTATCTGCATGGGAATCTCCTTGACCACGATCTATCCAATACTGGGTCCCTTAAAAATCTGATTGACATTCTCCAGATGAAGATCCGGCTTCTCATCCTCTTTGACGAGAGATGCGACAAGCTGGTCCATATCTCTTTCAGACATGGCACCGCGGCTTCTCTCCACGAACTCCTCCTTCTCCTCATCCGTCATATCCACGAAACGATCCATGGCTAAACGGTTATTGGCAAACGCTAACCCCAGACCGATCGGTAGTGTATTATAATCCATCTCTTTTCATCCCTTTCCTGCATGATAGACAAATGAAATGTCCTGCCACTAATATGCACATCGGGATGAAAACCTATTCGTTATTCTACATAAAATTTACTTTTTCAACTAAGAAAGTGTTGCAATACCCCGCAGCCTGATATCCTCACAGGATGCGCCTACCAGAATCTCATAATCGCCTGCATCTGTGACAAACTTGTGCAAAGACTCATCAAAATAAGCGAAATCTTCCTGCTTTAAGGTCAGACTGATCTTTTTCGATTTTCCTGCACCCAGCTCCACCTTGGTAAAAGCCTTTAACTCCTTATCAGGCCGTGCTGTCCGGGACGAGATCGGCGCAATATATACCTGTACGGCCTCGGCTCCCGCGCATTTTCCTATATTTTTGACTAAGAAAGTCAATTTAATATCTCTGCCCTTCTCCTTTTTCATGGTAAGACCGCTGTACTCATACTCCGTATAGGACAGTCCATGTCCAAAACAGAAAGCCGGTGCGATATGCTGTCTATCAAAGTGGCGGTAGCCGAAATACGGTCCTTCCTCCAGCGTGATCTTACCCCACACGCCGAATTGACCGTTTTTCGCGGTGGCGCAATCCTCGTACCTTGCCGGGAAAGTCTCCGCCAGCTTACCGGACGGATTCACCTCACCAAAGATAATTTTCGCAAAAGCATTACCTGTCTCCATGCCTGCATAGTAACTCCACAGGATCGTTTGCGCCTGTTCCCGCCAAGGCATCTCTACGGGAGAGCCTCCTACAAAAGTGAGAACGATATCTTTTCTGACCTGTAAAAGCGCCTCGATCAAAAGATCCTGCTCGTAGGGAAGCTTCATATCGGGCCGATCGAATCCCTCCACATCAAACTCATGATTCAGCCCACCCACAAAAATCACTGCATCCGCATCCTTAGCCGCTTCGATCGCTTGGGCAAAAAGTTTTTCATTCTTCTCGTGAATTACTGCCTTCTCACGTTCCAGAGCCTTCAGCCGCTCTTCCGCGTCTTTACGCTGACGTGCATTCGCCTCCTCACTGCTCGCATCCCGAACAGCCTGTCCCACCTCTATGCCTCTTTCATCATCTATGCTTGTAGCCTGCCAGCTGATATCAGATTCCTGCAGCTTTTCGGGCACATAATAGCCCTTCACATACTCCACCTGCGTGTTGCCGCCCAGATACATCTTAAGCCCTGCCAGCGGACAGATCTCATATAGCGCCTTGATCTCCGCACTGCCGCCGCCGTTTGCATGAAGTTTTGCAGCGTTGGCACCGATCACCACCAGCTTTTTGATCTTTTTCGCATCTAACGGCAGCACCTGACCTTCATTTTTCAATAAGATCATGGACTCCTGCGCCGTACGCAGAGCCGCGTCCCTGTGCGCCGGCGCGTTATAGGCACCCGCCTTGCGGGATTCTTTCTTCGGACCGATCATTTTCAGGCGGTACATCATGCGCAGAAGATTTTTCACCTTCGCATCCACCACGGTCTCGGAGATCTCTCCTTTTTGTATCAATTCTTTTAAGGGATTCGCCAGCTTATACTCATCAAAATCGGGAAATACCGACATCTCCAGATCCATGGAGCACTCCGCCGCCTCCTTCGTCTTATGTACGCCTCCCCAATCGCTGATCACCGCACCGTCAAAGCCCCATTCCTCCCGCAGAATCTCATCCAGAAGCCTCTTATTCTCACAACAGTGGAAGCCGTTGACTTTATTGTACGCACCCATGATGGAGTAGGAGCCTCCCTCCTGCACCGCCGCCTTAAAAGCGGGCAGATAAATCTCGTAGAGAGTCCGCTCGTCAATCGTTTCATCTACCATGGAACGATCCGTCTCCTGCACATTCGCCGCAAAATGTTTCACACAGGCCGCCACATCGTTTTCCTGCACACCACGGATGAANGGCACTGCAAGCGCCGCCGTGAGACACGGATCCTCACTCATATATTCAAAGTTTCTGCCGCAGCGGGGATCACGTTTGATATTGATGCCGGGCGCCAGAATCACATCCTTGCCCCGTCCTCTGGCCTCCGCTCCCAGCACATGTCCTACTGTNTGGGCTAACTCCGTATTCCAGGAGGAAGCAAGCGCGCTGTTGCTGGGCAGGTAGGATACCATATCGTCCTGATTGCCCGCCGGAAGCCATCTGTCCTCCATAAACTCCGCACGCACACCCATAGGACCGTCGGAGGTCACAATGCCTGGGATTCCCAGACGCTCCACTGCACCCGAATTAAAAAGTGTCGCACCATGAATCATGGTGATCTTCTCATCCAGCGTCATCTTTTTAATCAGTTTCTCAATCGCCTTTTCNCTCTTNTTNTCTGACTCCTTATNCTTCCGNTTCANCATNTGNNTTNATCCTNTCCCCAATNTTAATNNTAAAAACAGACGGNGCATCCATATGGACACACCGCCCTTCTGTTTCGGATCTCCATATCAAGTTAAGTATAACGGCAAACTCTCATCAATACAATTCCTTTTTAAAAGTTCTTCCGACACTATTCCTTCTCCGGAATCCACACGCGCATCTGNTTNAANCCCCTNTTNCCCCANGTATAATANGGAACAAACGTGATCTGACAAGGCNNNGCNTCCTGTCTCTCAAAGCTGTAGAGTGCATTGTTTATTGTCTCGCGATATCCTTCCGCATACAGCTCCCGAATCCCGAAGAGTTTATCCGGCAGATTCTCGCTAGTTGTAACTTTGCCGTCCTTCTTCAGCCGCAGGGAAAGCACATCGCTTTCATTATCAACACCTTCTGCACAGTAGATAATAGGTCCTCTCTGCAATGCCGCCTTGCCGGTGTTGACAGAAACCCGGTTGCTGGTATATACCTTTCTCACCGACATATCCAGTTTCACTGTAATGACATCCCGCGCTGTATATTCTCCTCTTATATAGGCATAGCCGTTACGGATCTCACAATCCACCGGTTCTCCGTTCAAACAGATCGTTGTCTGCAGGCTCCAGGCAGGAATCCGGATCGCCAGCGGTACTTCCATGGACTCTCTGCCCTCCGTCGGCTCAAAGTGATAGGTAATTTCGCCATCGTACGGATAACCTGTCTGCAGAGTCACCTTCCCTCCAAAATGTCCACTCACATCAAGCGTTCCCGCAACGAAAAGATTGGAAAACAGGGAACCCGGTATGATATGCCAGGCGTACTCTGCCACAGAACCTAAAAGTCTGGCCACATTGGGCGGGCAGCAGGCGCAGGCAAACCACTTGGGTCTGACAGGAAGGGCGTGCTTATGCGTCTGTGCCTCCCCGGAAATTCCCGGCAGCACCTCCAGCGGATTCACGTAGAAAAACTTCGTGCCATCAAGCTGCATACCTGCCAGCACACAATTATACAATGCGCGTTCCATCACATCCGCATACTTGCCGTCCCGCTCCAGATACAGCATCTTATTGGAAAANAAGATCAAACCAATNGCNGCGCAGGTCTCTGCATAAGCTGTGTCGTTGGGCAAATGGTCATCCTTCGTGAATGCCTCTCCCTCATAGGCGGAGCCGATGGCTCCCGTGACATACATCCTATGCTGGGTAATATTATTCCAGAGTGTCTTGCAGGCCTCCGCAAGCTCTCTGTCTCCCGTCTCCATCGCTGCATCTGCCATACCCGTGTAGAGATACACCGCTCTGACCGCATGTCCCACCGCCTTGTCCTGCTGCCGCACCGGAGCATAATTCTGGGCATACTCTTTATCCTCCGGATTATTACCCCAAACCCGCCAGGGATTCTTCTCCATTTCCTTCTTATAATAATCGCTGTCAACGCCTCGCACATTGATAAAATGCAGNGCCAGCTCTTTATANTTTTCNTCNTTCGTACTGCGGAACANCCGCATCAGGGCCAACTCAATCTCCGGATGNCCGGGATANCCCTCNGCTCCTTCCTCAATNAAGTGCTGATAGATATGATCCGCCATATCACACATGATCTCTAAAAGTCTGGACTTTCCCGTGCACTCCGCATAGGCNACCGCNGCCTCGATCATATGTCCTGCACAGTAAAGCTCGTGTGCCTCATGAAGATTTGTCCACCGCTTNTCNGGCTCCTTCACNGTAAAATANGTNTTGAGGTAGCCGTCCTTCTGCTGCGCCCGGCCNATCAGNTCTATGATCTCATCACANCGNNTNTCCANCGCCTCATCGGGATTCTGNGCCAGAGAATANGCCGCGCCCTCCAGCCANTTCGCNACNTCGCTGTCCTGNAATACCATGCCGTAAAACTCTCCGTCACANCTTCCGTTTTCAAGCTTCTGCGCNGCCATACGGAANTTTTCAATACAATGACTTTTTTCCGCCCCCTCGATCTGATCGTTCAAGGCGCGCTCCTGATAAGGCAGAACCACATCCTTGACCAGTTTCTCATACCTGCCGAAAAATCCATCCCCAACCTGAAAATCTTTGACCAATTTTAAATCGCCCATATCTTCTCCTCCAAATTTAAATATTACCCGTTTCCTTGTACTACTAATATGTATTATATTCTGGGAGATACGGCATATAAATAGATTATTTTCTGTTTTATTTGTATTATTTTCCGCTTCTGTACTCCGACGGCGTGCAGCCGTAAGCTTCACGGAAGGATTTGGCAAAATAACTCATTTCCTGAAAACCACAGTTTTCTGCAATGGCAGATACCTTATCTGTAGTAAGCTGCAGTTTCAGGGCCGCCTGCTGGAGGCGGTAGGATTTCAGGTAAGCGATCGGCGTTGTATTGATTGTGGCGCGAAAACAGCGAATACACTCACTTGTGCTGATGGCACAGGCGGAGGCGATATTCTCAATTGTCAATTCCTTATCATAGTTAGTCTGAATATAAGTCAGCATCTCTTTAATCCGGGCATTGTCCCGCTGTGCCTTGCCATAAGTTTTTTTATTTATAACCGGCTGATATTCTGAAAGCAGCGACATGATCGTAGACAATTCATTGCGGATTCTTATTTCATAACCATAAGGCTCCTGTTCAGCCTCCCGCCACAGAGAAGACAGACAGTCTAAAACCCTCTTCTGCCAATCCACCCCTGCTCTCAAATGAAAACCGGTGCAGGATTGATTCTCCATCAAGGGCTTTAAATATTTCTGCCAGATAATATTGTCCGTACTGCCGCTGATCGCCCGCGGATGACATACCACAGAATGTAATTCGCCAAGAACATTGTCCGGAGAAAAAGCGGTATGAAGTACATTGCTATTGACAAAGAACCCTTCGCCCTCCTGAAGCGTATATTCAGCAACAGCTGTCTCCACCACCACAGAGCCCTTCGCCACCAGACCAAATTCCAGTTCATTATGCCAATGCCAGGGAATATCATCATGGGGAAGCTGATCAAAATAACAAGCCACAGGAAACAAATTTGTTCCGTGCTCCCGCAGTTCTTCCCCCTGCATATTTGTCTGTACACTACATTGCTGTATCATATCCTGCTCTCCTTTCCCGTCCCATTTCTCGAATTGCATTTTCATCCACTTAAATTCATTTTTGGAAATATAATCATATATATTGCCTATTTAATACTAACATTATTATTTTTAATGGTGATATAATCATATCACAAGGTAAGGAAAAAGAAAAGAGGAAGCAAAACCATTATAATAAGTTCAATTTTTAAGAAGGGAGAGGAATATATGTATAATGTAAATATCAGAAAAATCGGAAAAGTGGAAAATTTCATTAACATGGTGGAGAAATGCCGGGGCCGTGTATATCTGGGACTTCCCAATCAAACGATGTGCGATCTGAAACAAAACAAGGATGCCTTACAGATGCTTTACATGATCAATCCAAATGAGCTTTGGCTGGATCTTTTCCTGACGGATGTGCAGGACAGCTACGATTTTATGTCATATATCATGGGCGCGGGAGCTTAAAAGCTCCCGTATTTTTTAGATTCCCGGAATATACGTCCTGCGGTACTCGCTGGGAGAACATCCCTGTTCTGTGCGAAACACCTTACTGAAATAAAATACATCGGAAAAACCTGTCATCTGTGCAATCTCCGTAACCGAAGTATCCGTCTCCTCCAATAATTGCTTTGCCCGGCGGATGCGCAGTGTCCGCTGATATTCCCGAATGGTTTGCCCTGTCGTCTCCTTAAAGAGCGTTCCCGCATATTTATAGGACAGACCGCAGGCTGCTTCAATCTCCTCCGCAGTAAAACCAGTTATATAATGGGAGCGAATATACTCCTGAAGCTTTCTCACATAGACATTTCCCACATATTCTTCTGAAACATTTTTCACACATTCCAGAAATATCTGCCATAATCTGACGGATGCCTGAGGAATATTTCCATAACTATGTGCCTCTATCAATTGTTCAAAATTTCGCTGAATCCGACTCGTCGGATCACAGTCCGTCAGCTTGGGGAGAATGAGATATTTTTCGTTATCGTGCAAATCCAGGGTGAGTTTTGAATCGTGATAAACATTCCCGGGAAGCTTCTGCATCTGCGGTTCCGGCTCCGGACAGTAAAAATGAGCATAATACCAGGCGGATCCCTCTTCGAAAGGCTTCTCTCCCCAGTGATGCACACCACTTTTTAAGAAAAAGAGCTGATGTGGCAAAAGTCTGTGACAAATGCCATCCTCTATGATCTCCATGGAGCCCCGCAATAAATAGATTGCTACATGAAAGGGCGCAATCCGATCCGCATGAATCATCTGTCCCAGCGTAACACTGTAGTCTGCCTCACAAATAAAAGGCATAGCGTTACATGGAATTTTGAGCGCGTGTATATCCATTCAAATATCCTCTGTTTCTGTCTGCAAAAGGTTCCTTGTCGCAAAACTTTTTCAAAGATACTGCATAGAAACATTGACAACTCTATCAAAAGTGTTGTATTATCATAGTTGTTCAAATCGAAGCGTGGCTCAGTTTGGTAGAGCGCTGCGTTCGGGACGCAGAGGTCGCAGGTTCAAATCCTGTCGCTTCGACTATTTACAAAAAACACCGCAAAAGCGGTGTTTTTATTTTTACAGATTACAGCACCTTCTGAATCTCTTCCTCCAGCTCTTCTTTCTCCACGGCTCCTACAACAGTTCCCGCGACCTCCCCTTTTACAAAAATCTTCATATTGGGGATATTCATAACACGATATTTTCTGGCAAGGCCGTCCTCCTCGTCAATATCGCACTTTCCGATCTTTACTTTGCCGTCATACTTTTCAGCAAGCTCCTCCAGGATCGGCGCCATCATCTTACAGGGATTACACCACTGTGCATAAAAATCTACCAGCACCGGAACTTCCGACTGCAGTACCTCACTCTCAAAATTTTCGGTTGTAAATGTGTATTCCATAGCATGTCCTCCATTTCTTTTTATTTTAATTTTATCTTGCGATCACATATTTATAGATAGGGTTTCCTTTTTTAGAAAACCGCTCCTCATACTCCGTCATGATATTTTCCTGCATCATCTGTGCATCATGGTGAAGATCTTCCGTCATCTGCTCCAGATGCCATCCCGCCGGTTCCAGCTCTTCCAGTGCAAACTGAAAGAGCTCGTGATTGTCCGTCTTAAACTCGATCACACCTTCCGGTATTAGTATCTCATCATACCGCTGCAAAAATTCACGGGAGGGAAGTCTGCGCTTTGCGTGCCGATCCTTCGGCCAGGGATCCGAAAAGTTCAGATATATGCGATCCACTTCGCCCGCCGCGAAAACCGCTGTGATCTCCTCCGCCTCCATACGGATAAAATAAAGATTGGGCAAAGGATCTGCCTCAAGTTTCTGAATACCTCGGATCAGTACGCTGGAATATTTTTCGATTCCCACATAGTTGATATCCGGATTTTTTCTTGCCAGATCCATGATAAAGCGGCCCTTTCCCATGCCGATCTCCAGACGGATGGGATTATGATTCCCAAATATTTCGTGCCATTTTCCCCGATATGCCTGCGGTTCATGCACCACCAGATCGCTGGCTGCAATCACTTCACGGGATCCTGTTACGTTTCGTAGTCTCATTTATCGTAAAATCCTTTTTTTATGTTGGCTTTATTTTACATCAATTTGTATTTTTTGTGAATACACTACAGTTTTTCTTTCAAATAGTGTATGATGTTAAAGGACAAACTCATAGAGTGATCGACTTTCACATATACTTGTAATCATAGAAAGGTAGTTATATGCTTTTAAAAATAAAACGGCGTGCCGTCCTGCTTCTCGCACTCTCCCTGTTTCTCGTCGGCTTCTGGACACAAAGTTTTCCTGTTCAGGCCACTTTAGAGGAATTGCAGGAGGAGGCAGAAGCCCGCAAGGCGCTCCCCATTCAGTCAAATGAGATCGACAACTGGCCAACCGGCCCTCAGATAAGTGCACAGGCAGCCATCCTGATGGACGCCAACACGGGCGTTATCCTCTATTCTAAAAATATTCATGAGCGGCTTTATCCTGCCAGCACCACTAAGATCATGACCTGTCTTCTCGCCATGGAAAACGGTAATCTGGATGACATGGTGAAATTCAGTCATGAGGCTGTTTTTAGTGTGCCCTACGACGGTTCTAATATGGGTATGGATGAGGGAGAATCCCTTTCTCTGGAAGAATGTCTCTACGGTATCATGGTGGCATCCGCCAATGAAACCGCCAATGCAGTCGGCGAATATGTTTCCGGTTCTATCGAGGATTTTGTAACTCTGATGAACGAGCGGGCGGCGGAGATCGGCTGTACAGACACTCATTTTACGAATCCCAACGGGCTTCATGATTCGGAGCACTACACCAGCGTCTATGATCTTGCCCTGATTTCCAGCCTTTTTTTTAAAAACGAAATGCTCTGTAAGATCAGCAACACAGCAAGCTATCATTTTGAGGCTACCGCAACTCAGCCTGATGATTTCGTAAAAAGCAATAAGCACAGATTGGTCAACGGAGAAATCTCCTACGACGGCATTCTGGGCGGTAAGACCGGATACACGGATGATTCCCGACAGACTCTTGTGACCTGTGCGGAACAAAACGGTATGCGTCTTATCTGTGTTGTCTTTAAGGAAGAATCCCCGGATCAGTTTACCGATACTGTAGAGCTTTTCGATTATGGTTTTCATAATTTCCAGGTGCTGAACATCTCGGAAAATGAAAAGAAATATAATATCGAATCTACAGGATTTTTTAAGATTGGAAACGATGTATTCGGCAGTTCCGAGCCGATTCTTTCTATAGATACTGACAGTTATGTCATAATTCCTAACACCGTATCTTTTCAGGATCTCGACTCAGACATCGATTACAGCGTATCGGACGAGAACCGTGTTGCGGGGATTGCATATTCTTATCATGACATATATGTGGGGGATGCTTATCTGAATCTTATTACCGATAATGCTTCGACCTACGAATTTGATACCAACATGACCTCCACAGATGTGAGTGTGGAAAAGACGAGCGCGGAGTCTGAACCGGAGGCGGAGCAGGATACCATCTTTATCAATATTAAAAAGGTATTGCTTGGCATTTTGATCTTTGCCGCCATTGCCATTGCTATATTTATGGTGCATGCCATTATTGCCAATGGAAGGACGGCAAGACGCAGAAAGAATCGTATTAAACGTAAACAGACGCGCCGCTCCTATGGGCATTCCGATTTTAATGATTTTGATT
>JAAUZN010000028.1 GCA_014804565.1 Lachnospiraceae bacterium | reverse complement strand
AATACTTCAGAACATTATATTTAAGAACAGGCACATCGTGATACTGATTATCGATGCTATAAGAAATCCGTGTTTCTTATAACTTTGTTACGTTTACGGCCTGAGGTCCCTTCTCGCCGTTTACTACCTCATACTCAACCTCAGCGCCCTCTTCGAGAGACTTGAAGCCTTCCATGTTGAGTCCGGAGTAGTGAACGAACACGTCGTTACCCTGTTCATCAGAGATGAAGCCGTAGCCCTTTTGGTTGTTAAACCACTTTACTGTACCTTTGTTCATTGTAGATACCTCCAAAAAAATTAAAAAAGTTATTAAATTACAACATCCATAGGATAGCATATAACTTATAAAATGTAAAGCATTGTTTTTCGATATTTTAGTTTAGTTATTGCCTAAAGTACTTTATTAAGTGTTTCAAACAGTACCTCTACGTCAATGGGCTTGGCGATATGACCGTTCATGCCGCTTTTGAGAGCTTCCTCTCTGTCTTCCGTAAAAGCGTTGGCGGTCATCGCGATGATCGGAATGGAAGCCAGCTCATGGTTTTCCAGTTTTCTGATATGCTTGGTTGCCTCATAACCGTCCATCACAGGCATCTGCACATCCATCAGCACCGCCTGATAGTAGCCGGGATCCGATTTCGCCACCATATCCAAGGCAATCTGGCCATTGTCTGCGACATCTACGCTGAAGCCTGCATTTTCCAGAAGCACGACAGCGAGCTCCTGATTCATCTCCACATCCTCCGCCAACAGAATACGCCCGGTATGACGGGGAGAATCCTCTTGTTCAGCAGCTTCATCCTCTTGAAGCTGCGGCTGCAGCACAGAATGGAGGCAGGAGCGTAATTCCGACAAAAACAAAGGTTTATTGCAGAATGCTGTGACGCCGGCTTCCTTTGCCTCCTCCTCGATATCCGACCAGTCGTAGGCGGTCAGAACGATGATGGGCACGCTTTCGCCGATTTCCTTCCGGATTCTTCGGGTTACCTCGAGACCGTTCATGTCAGGCAGCAGCCAGTCCACAATATATACCGAATAACTTGCGCCTCGCGTGAGCGCCTGATGGCTGCGCAGCACCGCTTCCTTACCGGACAGTGTCCATTCGGCATGCAGCCCCAGCTGTCCCAGCATGTAGGAAACGCTGTCGCAGGTATTGAAATCATCGTCCACCACCAGAGCCCTGCAGTCTTTCAACTCCGGCAGGATAAGATCCTCTTTACTTTCAGCGTGCAGACGGAAGGTGAAGGAGACCTTAAATTCGCTTCCAACGCCCTGCTCACTCGTNACGGAAATGGAACCGTTCATCATATCCACGATNTTTTTNGTGATGGCCATGCCNAGGCCGGTTCCCTGAATNTTGCTGATNGTNCTGTTGCGTTCCCGCTCAAANGGCTCNAAAATATGCTCNACNAACTCCTGGCTCATGCCGATGCCGCTGTCCTTGATAGANAATTCATAGTTGGCATAGCCGGCGGGAGCGCCCGGTTTTTCTGTGATCCGCATACTGACGTGGCCGCCGGCTCCCGTATATTTTACGGCGTTGCTGAGCAGATTCAAAAGNACNTGATTCAGNCNNAGCTTGTCACAGTANATGGCTTCGTCCACAACATCCACCGTATCGATCTGCAGATCAAGCTGNTTGGCGTGGATATCNGCCTGCAGAATATTGCGCANNCCATGTAAAATTTCGGGAAGGCTGCAGAGCTTTTCNTCCAGCTGGAGCTTNCCGCTTTCNATGTGGCTCATATCCANTATATCGTTGATGAGACTCAGCAGATGGTTGCCGGAGGTCTGNATCTTTTTCAGGTATTCCACNACCTGTTCCTTCCGGTCGATATGGGTAATGGCCAGATTCGTAAATCCCACAATGGCATTCATCGGGGTGCGGATNTCATGGGACATATTTGANAAAAATACGCTCTTTGCCTTGCTTGCCCGGTTGGCNTGAGCGAGCGCGGCCTCAAGCAGTGTGTTCTGCTCCATCTCCTTNCGGATGTCCGCATCCACGCTGCGAAAGCCGAGTACGATGCCCAGACCGCCNTCCTCNGTTCCGACGCTCACGGCCTTTATCTGGAAATAGATAANCTCCCCATCCTGCCGCTTGCGGTAATTGACGGAGTATATCTGTNTGTNNCGCAGTTCANTCNGNANGGTATCGAGAGAANNGGCATGCCGCAGCATTTCNCGGTCTTCTTCATATACCCACTCCTCGATGTANTGCNNCATGCTTTNTTCCAGAGAAATTTTNTTTTCAAANATATTNTCCAGTTTGNCCTTGTCGGTACGNACCGGAACNAGCATACCGGTGTCGGGTTCCAGNAAACAGACCTGCGTAAAATCCANGCTCAANGCCTGAAGCAGTTCCATCTGCCGNTTTTTGTCTTTNCGNTCCTGAAGNTTCTGTTCCGTAACGTCCACAAGAAAACGCTGGCATAACANCTCTCCGTTCTNCTCATAGAGCTTNATATTNCCCATGATGTGGAGNATTTCCCCGTTTTTATGCTGTACGCGGTANNCNACNTTGACGGTATCCCCGGCTTTTTTCAGGGTACGGATGCTGTTTCGCAAAAGNTCNCTGTCCTCATCCACTACGGAGGCGGCAATGAGGTCAAAGCCGTCCGCCGTCAATTCCTCCAGCGTCTCATATCCNAGAANCTTGAGNGCCGCNCTGTTTATGTTCAGAATATGCGAATCATTCAGACGGTGATTCATTAAGCCGCAGTCAATGGTGGCGAGGATCGTNTCNAGAGTCCGGTTTTTATTGATGATCTGCTGCTCATAGGCGCGTTCCTGCGTCACATCGACCCCAACGCCGACGGTTCCCATTACGGTGCCGTCACAGTTATAGAGGGGAGACTTGTANCACATNAGGGTCCTTGTCTCTTCCCCGGCCTTAATGGTCTCCTCGGATACNAGAGTCTGCTCTCTGCTCATAACCTGATGTTCGGATTCGATGCAGGAAGGATCATCCTCCTCCACGTCCCAGATATAGGCGTGTCTGCGGCCCTCCACTTGCTGTTTGGTCTTGTTGACNGCCTGACAGAAGCTGTTGTTTACTTTTTCATGGACGCCGTCTTTATCCTTATACCAGATCAGATTGGGAACATTATTGATCGTAGCTTCAAGGAAGTGAGAGGTTTCCCAGAAATCCTTGCTCATCTTAAAGGTTTGCTGCCATCTCAGNAAACGGAAACGAAGCTCCTCGTCAGACATAGGCNTGATCCAGATGTCNGTGATATCCTTTAANGCCGGNTCTGANCNGAGAAGACGCATCTGNTCCCTGCNTGCAAGCAAAATGATCGGCGTCCCGGCGCTGCAGTTTTGCAGAAATGTTTGCAGTGCGGGCTGCACATCCGTATTTGACAGATCGGCAATGATCACGTCCGCCCTTTTTGACAAAGAAGCTTCTGCTTCGTCACTTTCGGAAAAAATATGGGTAAAATTTTCAAGAGCGGGCATCTTTTTTATCACGTCCAAAGCGTGACTGGGATGCCCAGCGAAATATATGTGAAGACGACAAGTATACATATCGGATTCCCTCTGCCCATGATAAAAATGTTTGTTGCTTTTTATTCTATCAAGCCTGCAAATTTGTGTCAATATGGGAAGGGATTGGCTGTTTTATGAATCGAGGCGTTCAAAGACAAGGTCGTAGCCGTCACTGCCATAATTCAGGGAGCGATTGACGCGGCTGATCGTGGCGGTGGAAGCGCCTGTCTTTTCGGCGATCTCAAGGTAGGTCTTATGATCCTTCAGCATAGAGGCTACCTCGAAGCGCTGGGACAGGGAGAGAAGCTCATTGACGGTGCAAAGATCTTCAAAAAAATCATAACATTCTTCCGGCGTTTTCAGACAAAGGACTGCCTGAAACAGATGGTCAACAGCGTCGGTCTTTAATTTTTTATTCATAGCTCCTCCATTCTGAAACGNGATTTCAGGTCGATTTTTAGTACTTTCACACGTTAAAACTTTAACGACGTCATGTATGAATATATCACAGTTTCTTTTTTTTGTAAACGAAATACTTGTCATGCAAGACTGAAAATCTTATAATTAAAAAAGAATCATTGACGGAAGGTACAGCAAATGACGATTGATTTAGAGGACCTGCTAAACAGCATCAAGGGAAGTCTGGATCGGATAGAGTATATCCGGTCAGAGGATATTCCGGATATTGACCTCTATGTGGATCAGGTGACTACATTTATGGAGACGCATCTGAAAAAAACCACCAGNGATCCTGNCGGAGATAAGATCCTGACGAAGACGATGATCAATAACTACGCCAAGAATGATCTTCTTCCGCCGCCGGTCAAGAAAAAATATTCCAAGGA
Source organism: Lachnospiraceae bacterium (assembly GCA_014804565.1). Taxonomy (GTDB): domain Bacteria; phylum Bacillota; class Clostridia; order Lachnospirales; family Lachnospiraceae; genus UBA3282. The sequence goes on along the minus strand of JAAUZN010000028.1, from coordinate 18,600 downwards.
TCATGTGCTGCTTTTGATCTTTATCTACTATTATAAAGGTATTTTGTCCATCAGTGACATTCAGGAGCTTTTAAAGCCGATCACGGAGCACTTTTTCGGAGNCGGAGGGGATTATGATCTTTCCCGTGTCTATGAGGAAGTGTTCGGATTGGAGCGGAAGCAGCGGGATGTTCTGAAGGCGGATGTGGAAGAAAAATTCCGGATCGCCCAGGAGACCACCTTCGAGGACGCGCCCGAGGAAGATCGGGAGTTTTTGAAGATATTTTCATTCATCTGTATGCTGAGCTTTGACGTTTATGTGAAAAAACTTTTGATCGAGAAAATGATCGACGGCTTTGCGGACAAGCGCGGCGCGGAAAAAAGAAAAAAAGGGAAAAATCAGGAGGAAGAGTAAAATGGGAGCAGTGCGGACATTGGATGATCTTAAAAATAAAGGATTTAATGTGGAAGAAGGAATCCGGTTATGCGGGGGAGATGAGGAGATCTACATGGAGGTGATCTGGGCCGCGATGATGGAAGGCCGGGAAAAGATACCGTTAATCCGGAAAGTATATGGGGAAGGTGATCTCGAGCGCTATCAGATCGAGGTGCATGGTTTGAAAAACGCCATGAAATCTATCGGAGCCAACTATCTTTCACAGCTGGCAGGAGAGCAGGAGCAGGCGGCGAAGATGGAGAATTATTCGGTAATGAAAGTGGGCGTGGAAGAATTGCTGGAGCAGTATCAGATCGTAGTGGATGCGTTGGCAGAGCTTTTAGGTGAGTGATATGTGATTTACATAAAATGCCCGGTCGCAAAAGACCGGGCATTTACTGTGTCCGAGTGAGAGAGCGGGATCATTGGATGGCTTTCTCGGCGTAGGTGGTGTCCACCAGATCGGCGTAGGGTACTCTGCCGTCCAGCTCGCCCGCTTCCTCCAGAATGTTTTCCAGGAGAGTGAAGCTGTCCTCNGTGAAGATCAGGTCGGCTTTCCAGGTATCCTGGGAGGCGTACCGGTTCACGATAGTCTCTATGGTGGCAAGCTCTGTTCCTTCAAATTGGGGAGCAATCACCTTGGCAATCTCTGCGGCGGAATGGGTCTGTACATAGTCCATACCCTTTTGCAGTGCGCGGGTGAAGGCCTCTATCACATCAGGGTTCTTCTCGATATAGCTTTTTCTGGCGCTGAAAGCGGTGTAGGGCACATAACCGGAATCCTCGCCCAGGGAAGCTACTACATAGCCGTCTCCTTTTTGCTCCAAAGAGGTGGCATGNGGCTCGAACTCCACCGAAAAATCGCCCTGACCGCCGGAAAATGCGGCTGCGGTGGAGCCGAAGTCGATGCTCTGGTCAATGGACAGGTCGTTTGCCGGATCGATATCATTTTTCTTTAAGATATATTCAAACACCATTTCGGGCATACCGCCCGCCCGGCCGCCAAGGACTTCCTTGCCGATCATCATATCCCAGCTGAAGTTTTCTATGGGCTCTCTGGACACCAGAAAATTCCCTGCCCGCTGAGTGAGCTGGGCGAAATTTACCGCNTANTCGGTGGCGCCTTCCTTGTAAGTATAGATGGTACTTTCNCTGCCCATAAANCCGATGTCGGCTTCTCCGGTCAGAAGCGCGGTCATGGTCTTATCNGCGCCGAAACCGGTCACCAGGGTCANGTCGATCCCTTCCTGTGCAAAATAGCCCTCCTCGATCGCCACATACATAGGNGCGTAGAAGATGGAGTGTGCTACCTCATTCAGNACTACGGGAGTTTTATCGGATGAAGAAGAGGCGGCACCGCCNTCCTGTTTGCTGCCACAGCCTGCAAGTGTGGCTGCGATCAGGAGCGCCGTCAGTAATAAACTGCCTGCTTTTTTCATGATCCTCCTCGGATTGCCGTAAGCGGTGGCAATCCCTAAAAGACATATTTGTTATAGCCTATGCGGTGCCGGGAGGGCATGTGATTCGGTTTTTTAGAAAAAAATAGCTTTCTTTTTTGAGGATAAGATGGTATACTGATTACGTTGTAAATCTGCAGGCGTAGTTCATCGGTAGAATACAAGCTTCCCAAGCTTGGGAGGGGGGTTCGATTCCCCTCGCCTGCTCTGATATTTAAGGAAAACCCATATGGTGAAGGGGTTTTCCTTATTTTATATGCGCAGGGGTGCGGAGGACAAAAGAGATGTGGATCTGGCTGGTCTTATTGTATGGCGTCTTAAAGGGCGTGCGGGAGATCGTAAAGAAGAAGGCATTGGAGCAAAACTCTACCATAGAGGTATTGTTTATGTATACTTTCCTGTCTTTCTTGATAGTTTTGCCATCGGTAAAACTGGCGGTAGGAGTGGAGCCCCGCTTTTATTTCTTGATTGCCATGAAATCTTTCGTGATTTTCCTGGCATGGATGTTCAGTTTTCGGGCGATCAAAAGAATGCCGATCAGCCTTTACGGGGTTCTGGATCTGTCCCGTGTACTCTTTGCCACCCTGCTGGGNGTGGCAGTGCTGCAGGAGGTGTTGGGAGTTTTTCAGGTCATNGGGCTTGTGCTGGTGTCGGCTGGCCTGCTTCTGTTAAAATACCGTCCCAAAAGCGTAAGAGAGGCGATGGCTCTCTCCGGGGAGGCCGTGGAAGCCAGATATGTGGTGATGGCTTTTGCTTCCTGTCTGTTAAATGCGCTGTCGGGTCTGTTGGATAAGATCCTGATGCGGGATATCACAAGTTCTCAGCTGCAATTCTGGTATCTGCTCTTTCTGACGTTGTTTTATCTGCTCTTTATTCTGTTTACACGCACCAGTGTAAACTGGAAGAAGGCTGTCTGCAATAAATGGGTCTGGCTTTTGAGCCTGCTCATCGTTATCGCGGACAGAGCCCTCTTTGTGGCAAACGGTATGGAGGGGAGCCGGATCACGGTGATGACTCTGTTAAAACAGGCGGGATGTGTGGTAACCATTCTGGCAGGCCGTTTCCTTTTCAAGGAGAAGAATACAACTCATAAATTAATCTGTGCGGCGGTCATCATTGCAGGGATCGTGATAGGCGTTTTGTAGNGCCGTGCCGGGGATAAAAATGTTGTCGTTGGACATTATGGTGTGCTATACTAAATAGGCATGATGAGACATTTCAAAAGGTAAGGAGAGAAAAATGGGCTTTTTAAAAAATCAGTTTTCCAGTGTGATCGAGTGGAATGAGANCGGCGAGGGTGTTTTGTTCTATAAATTTCAGAATCAGGAGATCAAAAAAGGTTCCCGCCTGATCATTCGTCCNGGGCAGGATGCGATCTTTATGTACAACGGCAGGGTAGAGGGCATCTTTGAGGAGGAGGGAGACTACGATATCGAGTCGGACATCATTCCCTTCCTGACCACGTTAAAGAGNTTTAAGTTCGGATTCAGCACCCCGCTTCGTGCGGAAGTGCTCTTTATCAACACCAAAGANCTTTTAGTCAAATGGGGAACGAAAAATGCGATCAATCTGCAGGCGCCCGGACTGCCCGGCGGTATGCCGATCCGTGCTTTCGGCGCGTTTAACTGCAGGGTGGTGGCACACGATGTGGTGATCGATAAGCTGGCGGGAATCCGCAAGACCTACACGGTGGGTGATGTGAAGGAGCGCATCATTGCAAGTCTGGATCAGCTGCTCATGAGCTGGATCAGCAAAGAGGGCAGGGATATGTTCAACCTGCAGATGGATGCGAGAAATATCGCNAAGGGGATTGAGGGTGAGCTGGATGCAGATATGAGAACCCTCGGCATTGCCATCTCAGGCTTTACCATCGAGAGCTTCTCCTATCCGGAGGAAGTCCGGAAGATGCAGGAGAAGGCGGCGGCGCAGTCCATGGTGGGCGATATGAATAAATACACCCAGATGGCGGCGGCAGATTCTATGGGAAAAGGCGGCGGTGGCGGCGCGGGCATGGCCTCCGATATGGTAGGCTTGCAGATGGGCATGGCTATCGGACAGCAGATGGTGAACCAGATGAACATGAACGGCAGCGGTGCGGCGGCCCCTGCACAGGGACAGCCCGGTGCGCAGGCAGGAGCAGGGCCTAAGTTCTGCCCGAACTGCGGTACGCCCACGACGGGTTCCAAATTCTGCGGCAACTGCGGCAATCAATTATATTAAGGATAAAATCATGAGTATATATGATACATTAAATGACAGACAGAAGCAGGCCGTCATGCAGATTGACGGCCCTGTGCTGATTTTGGCGGGCGCCGGTTCCGGCAAGACCCGTGTTCTGACACATAGGGTGGCATACCTGATCGATAAGGCGGGTGTGGCGCCCTATCATATTTTAGCGATCACCTTCACCAACAAGGCGGCGGGGGAGATGCGGGAGCGTGTGGATCAGATCGTGGGCTTTGGCGCGGAGCAGGTGTGGGTATCCACGTTTCATTCCACCTGTGTGCGGATCCTGCGCAGATACATAGACAGGCTGGGCTATGACAATCACTTTACTATCTACGATGCGGATGATCAGAAGGGGATCATGAAGGAGGTCTGCAAGAAGCTGCAGATTGACACCAAGACCCTCAAGGAGCGCACCATCTTAAACGCCATCTCCTCGGCGAAGGACGAGCTGATCGACCCGCAGGAATATGAGATGCAGAACGGTTTCGACTATAATGGCGGCAAGATCGCAAAAGCTTACCGGGAGTATCAGGCGACATTAAAGAAGAATAACGCTCTCGACTTTGATGATCTGATCATGAAGACAGTGGAGCTTTTTAAGGCGGATGCCCAGGTCCTTGCCGGGTATCAGGATCGTTTCCGCTATATCATGGTGGATGAGTATCAGGATACCAACACCGCCCAGTTTGAACTGATCAGGCTGTTGGCGGACGGACACAGGAATCTCTGTGTGGTGGGAGACGACGATCAGTCTATCTATAAATTCCGGGGCGCCAATATACGCAATATTCTGGATTTCGAGAAGGTATATCCGGAAGCCTGNGTCGTGAAGCTGGAGCAGAATTACCGCTCTACCAAGATGGTGCTGGATGCGGCCAATGCGGTGATACAGAACAATACGGGACGCAAGGATAAGGCGCTGTGGACGGACAAGACGGAGGGAGAGCGGATCCATTTCAGACAGTTTGACACAGCCTACGAGGAGGCGGAGTATATCGCCGGTGATGTGGCAAAGAAGAAGCGGGGAGGTCAGGTCTCCTACGGAGACTGTGCCGTGCTTTACCGCACCAATGCACAGTCCCGGCTTTTGGAGGAACGATTCATCATGGAGGGGATTCCCTATGATGTGATCGGCGGTACGAATTTTTATGCCAGNCGGGAGATCAAGGATGTGCTGGCGTATCTGAAAACCATCGACAACGGCAGAGATGACGTGGCGGTGAAACGNATCATCAATCTGCCCAGGCGGGGTATCGGCGCGACCACGATCCTGCGGGTGCAGGAGTATGCGGATGAGAGAAACATAAGCTTTTATGACGCGCTTCGTGAGGCGGATCAGATCATGACCATCGGCAGGAGTGCGGTCAAGTTAAAGCCNTTTGTGACGATGATACAGAGCTTTCGGAGCAAGACAGAATTTTTCAGTCTGGAAGAGCTGGTGAAGGATGTGCTGGAGACCACGGGCTACCTGAGAGAGCTGGAGGAGTCCGATGAGGAGGATGCGGCGGACCGGATCGAGAACATTCAGGAGCTTGTCAATAAGGTAGTGGCCTTTGAGGCGGAGCGAGATGAGCCCACCTTGAGTGAATTTCTGGAGGAAGTGGCTCTGGTGGCGGATATTGACCGGGTAGAAGGGGAGAATGACAGAGTGCTCCTTATGACGCTGCACAGCGCTAAGGGACTGGAATTTAAGCATATCTATCTGGCAGGGATGGAGGACGGCGTGTTTCCCAGCTATATGACCATCACTTCGGATGATCCCCTGGAGATTGAGGAAGAACGGCGGCTGGCTTATGTGGGCATCACCAGAGCCAGAGAGGATCTGACCCTCACCTGCGCCAAGCAGCGCATGATCCGGGGAGAGACACAGTATAATCCGGTCAGCCGGTTTGTCCGTGAGATCCCGCCGCTTCTTTTGGATAACAAGCCGTTTTCTCCGAAGCCGAGAGAGCGGGAAGTCTATCAGGAGGACTCCAGAGAACAGAGCCGCCTGCGCACGAGACCCTATGCGGCGGCCGCCAAGCCGATCGCTCCGGCAAAGCCCTATGCAGCTTCACCGAGCGCTTATACGGCCCGGGAAAAGCCGATGGCGGTTCCTATTAGACGTGGCGCAGGAAAAGCACCGATTACTGTGGGGACGAATCCCTTTGGAACGGGAAATACGGTGAAATCGTCCGCAGAGCCCGTACCTGCCGGCAGGCTGGGGTATGCGGAGGGAGACCGGGTGCGCCATGCCCGTTACGGGGAGGGCACCGTGATGAAGATCGAGCCGGGTCCCAGAGACAGCCAGGTAACGGTGGTCTTTGACGAAATGGGGCAAAAAATCATGTATGCCGGGTTCGCCAAGCTGCAGAAGGTGTGAGACATGGTAAAATTTTCATAAATAAAACGGTCAACTGTGGTAAAAGTTTAAATAATATGATATATTATAGAACAGGGACGTGCAGGGCGCGGTCACAATGTATGGGAAAGAGAGGGTTACGGGATGACGAAGAAGGAGATTTTGAATAAATTGGATGAGATCATGGATAACGCGGGCGTGAACGAGCTGCTCGGAAGAAAGCATGAGGAGAAGAAAAGNAATAAGCTCTTGTGGGTATTTGCCGTGATCGGCGCGGTTGCAGCAGTGGCTGCCATTGCTTACGCAGTGTACCGTTATCTGACGCCGGATTATCTGGAGGATTTTGAGGATGATTTCGACGATGACTTTGATGACGACTTTTTTGAGGATGAGGACGACGATGAGGAGACGGAAGCATAAGATCTTCCGAACATGAGATTGCGTTTAGCGGGCGCAGAATGCCAGGCATTCTGCGCCTGTTCGATTGCAGAAACAGGAGACAGAGGCGGATGAAAAAAGGACAGATCATAGAGGGTGTGGCAGAGCGGATCGATTTTCCCAATAAGGGAATCGTAGTCTGTGATGAGGGAACCTGTACCGTAAAAAATGCGCTGCCCGGACAGAAAGTCCGGGCGGTGATCAATAAGGCGCGGAATGGAAGATACGAGGGCAGACTCCTGGAGGTGCTGGAGGCATCTCCTGCGGAAACGGGAAGCCCCTGCGCCCATTTTGGCGCCTGCGGCGGCTGCACCTATCTGTCTTTTCCTTATGAGGAAAGCCTGGCGATCAAGGAGGGACAGGTAAAACGACTGCTTCTGCCGGTGCTTGCTTCCCAGAAGACACCCTGCCGGTTTGAGCAGATCAAGGGGAGTCCCCGGATCTTTGGCTACCGCAATAAGATGGAGTTTACCTTCGGTGACGAGGTGAAGGACGGCCCGCTTTCTCTGGGAATGCACAAAAGAGGCAGCTTTTATGATATTGTGTCGGTGACGGACTGTTGGATCGTGGAGGAGGACTATCGCAGGATACTCACCTGCACCCGGGATTTTTTCTGGAGCATGCAGGAGGCAGGAGAGCCCATTACGTTTTATCATCGCCTGCGCCATGAGGGCTATCTGAGGCATCTGGTGGTGCGCCGGGCGGCAAGGACCGGAGAGATCCTGGCGGCTCTTGTGACCACCACACAGACGGCGGGCTTTGCGGAGGAGGAGCTTCTTGCCAAATGGCGGGAGGAGATACTCGGCCTGCCGCTTTCCGGAGAAGTAGTAGGGCTTCTGCATGTGAAAAATGATTCTCAGGCGGATGTGGTGCAAAGCGATGAGACGGAAATTTTGTACGGACGGGATTATTTTTACGAGGAGCTTCTCGGCTTAAAATTCAAGATATCTCTTTTTTCCTTTTTCCAGACCAACAGCCTGGGGGCGGAGCTTCTCTACGAGACGGCGAGAGACTATATTCTGGGCTGCCTGATCGAGAGACAGACGGTATACGATCTCTACAGCGGCACCGGCACCATAGCGCAGATGCTGGCACCGGTGGCGGGGGAAGTGATCGGCGTGGAGATCGTGGAGGAGGCTGTTTTGGCGGCGCGGGAGAACGCGGAACTGAATGGTTTACATAACTGCAAGTTCCTGGCGGGAGATGTGTTGAAAGTCTTAGATGAAATACCGAAACGGCCTGACATGATCGTTCTGGATCCTCCCAGGGACGGCGTGCATCCGAAGGCGCTTAAAAAGATCATCGGCTATGGCGTGGAGCATATCCTGTATATTTCCTGCAAGGCGAGCAGCCTGGCCAGAGATTTGGAGGTCTTTCTGGCGGGGGGATATGAGGCGGTGCGCTGCGTTGCGATCGATCAGTTCCCGTGGACGACGGGGATCGAAACATGCCTTCTTTTGGAGCGGTGTGAGAATTGACCCGAAATTATAATTGCAAACCGCCCTCATATAAAGTAAGATAAAAGAAGCGGGAGAGTAAGGAGGAACAGTGGTGTTAAACATACTGCGGAGCCGGCAGACGGCTAAAAAGCCGCAGGAGAGGAATGTCGGCAGAGTCTATCGTTCCGGAGAGCGGGATGCGCTCACAGGCGTGGCGAATCAGGACGCATTTCGACAGATCGTGGAGCGCGCGCTGGCAGGCGATCAGATACAGGGCTGCCTTATTTTGGTGGATGTGGATCGTATGCAGGAGATCAACGAGCAGTTTGGCAGTAAGACCGGGGACGGCGTTCTGCGGACGATCGCTGCTGTTTTGCAGGAAAACTTCCGGTGTGGCGACGGTATAGGAAGACTTGAAGAGGATACCTTCGGCGTGTGGGTCGAGGGCCTTTCGGCTGACCGGGTGAGCGGAATCCGCAGACGGATAGCTGTTGTGAACGATAAGCTGATGCGCGGAGAACCCGATTTTCCCATGGTTACACTCAGCGCCGGCGCGGCCTGGGGAGAGTCCGGCGAGAGCTATGAAGAGCTGTACAAACAGGCACAGAAGGTATTGCACCGCGTCAAGGAGGACGGCAGGTGCGGTTGTGAGATATATACTAACAGGATATAAGGGAAGACAGGAGGAGACATGGGCGGCTTTTTTGGAGTGGCATCGAAGGAAAATTGTATCTTTGATCTGTTTTTTGGGACAGACTATCATTCTCATCTGGGAACCAGACGGGCAGGTATGGCCCTGTATGATGAGGGAGAAGGGTTTAACCGGGCGATTCACAATATTGAGAATACGCCCTTCCGGACGAAGTTTGACAAGGACGTGAACAAGATGTGCGGCACGCTCGGCATCGGCTGTATCTCAGATTTTGAGCCCCAGCCGCTGATCATCCGTTCTCATCATGGTACTTACGCCATCACAACGGTGGGCAAGATCAACAATAAGGATGAGATCGTAGCAGAGATCTTTAAGCATGGTAAGGGACATTTTCTGGAGATGAGCGGCGGGGACATCAACGCCACGGAGCTGGTGGCTGCCATTATCAATCAGCGGGACAATATGATCGAAGGGATTCAGTACGCCCAGGAATTGATCGACGGCTCCATGACCATACTGATCATGACGCCGAAAGGCATTCTGGCGGCAAGAGACAGGCTTGGGCGCACGCCGGTCACCATCGGCAGGAAGGAGGANGCNTACTGTGTATCCTTTGAGAGCTTTGCCTACTTAAATCTGGGTTATGTGCCGGAGCGTGAGCTGGGGCCNGGNGAGATCGTNGNCGTGACNGCGGAGGGCGTAAAGNCTCTGGCGGCGCCGGGCAAGGANATGAAGATNTGTACCTTTTTATGGATATACTATGGNTATCCNTCNTCNTCCTACGAGGGGATNAGCGTGGAGGAGATGCGNTATCACTGCGGAGCGATGCTTGCGAAGCGCGANAANGTGAAGCCCGATATTGTGGCNGGCGTGCCCGATTCCGGCANNGCCCACGCCATTGGCTATGCCAATGAATCGGGGATNCCTTTTTCCAGACCTTTCATCAAATATACGCCTACCTGGCCCAGATCCTTTATGCCTACCATTCAGAGCAAGCGGGATCTGATCGCGAAGATGAAGTTGATTCCGGTGCATGATCTGATCAAGGACAGGAGCCTGCTTCTGATCGATGATTCCATTGTGCGCGGCACACAGCTNCGGGAGACGACGGAGTTTCTCTATCAGAGCGGCGCGAAGGAGGTACATATCCGTCCGGCATGTCCGCCTCTTCTCTATGGCTGTAAATACTTAAACTTTTCCCGTTCCTCCTCGGAGATGGAGCTGATCGCCCGTCGGGTGATCAAAGAGCTGGAGGGCGAGAATCCCTATCCGAATCTGACGGTCTATGCGGATCCGGACAGCACCGAGTACGGGGAAATGCTGGAGAAGATACGGGANAAATTAAACTTTACCACCCTCAGATATCATCGTCTGGATGACATGATCGCCTCTGTGGGGATCGATAAATCTAAGCTTTGCACCTATTGCTGGGACGGACGCGAATAGGAGGCTTTTTCTGTGATNATTTTTTTGACAGTCTTTGCGACGATCTTTATTGCAGAGATGGGGGATAAGACCCAGCTGCTTCTGGTGGCNATGGCGGGAAAGTACAAGATATCTCATATTNTGACGGGGACCTGGCTTGCCACGGTGGTGTTGAATCTGCTGGCTGTGGCAGTGGGCGCCGCGNTGGGGAGCTATCTGGATATGAGGCTGATCAAACTGGCAGCAGGACTGGCTTTCTTCTGGTTTGCCTACTCGACGCTGGAGGAGTCCGGCGAGGAGGAGAGCGAGAAGGAATTCCGGCNCGGTTTTGGGCCGGTNGCCGCCATCTTTTTATCCTTCTTTCTGGGAGAATTGGGCGATAAGACACAGCTTTCCGGGATCACGCTGGCAGCGGCCTATGCGGGAGGAANCGTCAGNAACGCATGTTATGTATTTCTGGGCTGTACGNTGGGCCTGATCCTGGCAGATCTGATCGGCCTGNTGGCGGGGCTCTTTTTGAAGAGCAAGATGCCTACAGGGCTTTTGAACAATCTTTCCTTTGTGATCTTTTCTTTCTTCGGTGTGGCAAGTATCCGGGANGCNTTTGGGATGATCTTTNANCAANAGCGCCCTGGCNGGNNTTNTNTGTGTNNCGGTGGCTACGNTATCTTTGTGGGAATCTGNGGNNTNCGGTNTTTTCGNGGGAAGAATCGTCCGCGCTGATAAAACGGCGCTGACCTGGAGGAGATTATGATATTTAANTGTAAAAANTGNGGCGGCAATGCGGTGTACGCGCCGGAAAAGGGAAGAATGTACTGTCCTCACTGCGAGAGCACGGACAGCGAGGAGCGGTTCGATGATAACTCTATGGTTCAGTGTGTGAACTGTGGAGCGCCGCTTCAGATATCAGAGTATACCTCGGCGTGGAAGTGTGAGCACTGCGGCAGCTATCTGATCTTAAATGAGAGGGTGGAGGGNNNTTATGAGCCGCAGCTTCTGCTGCCTTTTTATGTGAGCAGGCAGGCGGCCGTGGCGGCTATGGAACAGGAGTTTTCCAGACGGCTCTTTGCCCCNTCTGATTTTATGTCAACCAAAAGTCTGGAGAAGATGGAGGGCGTTTATGTGCCCTTCTGGCTCTATGATTTTGATGCGGATTACGATTTTGCCGGGGAGGGCACCAAGGTCCGAACCTGGAGAAGCGGCGATACGGAGTATACGGAGACCTCCTATTTTGAGGTGGTCCGCAGGATGGATGTGGACTTTGCCCGGATTCCGGTGGACGCCTCCTATGCCATGGAGGATGGATGTATGGATCTGATGGAGCCCTATGATTATCGGGCGCTCGTTGATTTTGCGCCGAAATATATGTCCGGATTTCTGGGGGAGATCTATAATCAGGGGGCGGGGGANCTTTCGGAGAGAGCCAGAGCAAAGGCAAGGGAAGCTTCGGAACAGCTTCTGCNGGGTTCGATCTCCGGCTATACCACGGTACGGCCCTATCATAAAAATCTGGATCTGCGGGGGAAAAAGTCGCGCTATGCNCTGATGCCTGTGTGGCAGTATGATTACCGCTATCGGGATAAGCTTTACCGATACCATGTGAACGGACAGACCGGTAAGGTGATCGGGAGCACNCCGGTATCCAAAGCCAAGGTGATCGGTTATGGAGCCTCGGTGTTTGCGGCGGTGACGGCGATCTGCTATATGGCGGTCCATGTGTTGGAATTGTTATGACGGGAGGCGGATTCGTGAGAGAATATTTTCGCTATTTTAGATGGATNTATATNATATTGGCGGCGATGGCGCTTCTGACAGCCCTGCTTCATGTGGGGCACTGGGGATTGTCGAAAGCGGCGGATTATCAGAGGACGAATACCGAGTGCGCGACGNCGNAAAGGGTCTTTGACGAGGCCGGTGTGTTGGATGACAAGGAGGAGGAGAAGCTGCGTCGTCTGATCGCCAAGAGAGAAAAGCAGACGGGCTGCGATATTGTGCTCGTCACCTTGAAGGAGCCCCTTGAGGAGTATGCCCGCGCCATCGAACCGGGTGTGATCTCGNCGGAGTATGTGCGCGTGTTTGCGGAACAGTTTTGGGAAAATACCGGATTCGGCTATGACAAGCCCGACGGGGACGGGGTGATCCTGGTAGACAACTGGTCCAGAGAGGANGACGGTAAAATACATACCTGGNTNTGCACNACCGGNCGNGCCTATGANGCNTACTATGTGGANGATGTAGATCATCTNCTGGACAATGTNTANCGGTATNTNGAGAAGGATCCTTACCGCGCTTACAAAGCTTATGTCAATACGTTTTACCACGATATGATGGGNATGCGGATGGTGCACTTTTCTGTGCCGGGTTATATTCCNTGGCTGATAGGTTTAATAGCAGCTGTTATATTTATTTGCTTTAACTGGCGNTCCAAAGAGGGGAAGAAGACTACCCGGGCGAACACTTATGTGGCGGGTGGGGAACCGGTATTCCGGGTGTCTCAGGATCGGTTTCTGAGAAAGGCCGTGACCAGCCGTAAGATTCAGACGAGCAGTGGCGGCGGACACGGAGGCGGCGGCCGAAGTCATGGCGGAGGCGGCGGCCATCACGGCGGAGGCGGACGGAGTAGGTGATTGCGCTTCCTGTCTGTGCCTGTTTCTGACTCTGCATATATCACGCAAAAAAGGCGGGTGCAAATGCACTCGCCTTTTACAATGTTCATATAATATTGCAGTCTTCTCTTACGCCATCTTGTTTACGGCAAGAGTCATGCGGGACACCTTTCTTGCGGAGGTGTTCTTGTGGTAAACGCCCTTCTTGGTTGCTTTGTCGATAGCGGAAGTAGCAGCGAGCAGCGCGCTCTGTGCAGCCTCCTTATCCTTTGCATCAATAGCAGCGTACACCTTCTTGATCGCGGTCTTAACGCCGGACTTGATGGATTTGTTTCTGTCTGCTTTAGTCTTGTTTACTAAAATTCTCTTTTTCGCGGATTTGATATTAGCCATAACTTCCTCCATTTAAAAACTTTAAGATTTTGATAATTACCCCGTTTTCCGAGTTCGCGAAGCGAATCTCGTAATTGAGCGAAGCTCAATTTAATATAAGGACGTGTCTCATTAAATCCGGACACGGACGTTTTAATGGAAACACACGCATATTATTTTAGATTATGGGAATGGGGATGTCAATACATATTTTGTTTATTTTTGCAAAAAATAGAAAAGGAAATGCGCAGACGGAGAAAATACGCATAACTTATCGTAAGGTCTGGGCGCGGGAAGGGATGGATAATACTATGGATAGCTGGTCAAATGTCAGGACGGACTTGGCGTTGGAAGCCAGAGAGGGAATCGGAGAAAAGGAATCCGGGATTCACGGAGTCATGGTAGAGGAACGGTATGACGAAAAGAGCGACGTCCATATCACGCGGGTGGTCATAGAGACGAAAAACGGTGCCAAGGCGCTGGGAAAACCCATGGGCACCTATATCACGCTGGAGGCTCCCGCCATGACAGAGCCGGAGGAGGACTATCATCAGGAGATATCACAGATACTTGCGGAACAGATTAGGGATCTTTTGCCTAACCCGGACCAGGAACAGTCGATCCTGGTGGTGGGGCTGGGCAACCGGGAGGTGACGGCGGATTCTCTGGGACCCAATGTGGTGGATAATCTCTTTGTCAACAGACATATTGTGATGGAGTACGGCAAAGTGGCATATAATCGTACCAAAATGCATCTGGTGAGCAGTTTAGTACCAGGTGTTATGGCAAAGACCGGGATGGAATCTGCGGAGATCATCAAGGGCGTGATCGGGGAGACGAAGCCGGATCTGGTGATCGCCATAGATGCGCTGGCGGCCAGATCGACCAAACGTCTCAACCGCACGATCCAGATCACGAACACGGGAATTCATCCGGGATCCGGGGTAGGCAATCACCGAAACGCCATCACCAAAGAGACGCTGCATATTCCCGTGTTGGCGCTGGGTGTGCCTACGGTGGTGGATGCGGCTACGATCGTGGGAGANGCNATGGGAGAGCGGCCNGCCACCTTAAAAGAGTTGAACAATATGTATGTCACCACAAAGGATGTGGATCAGCAGATTCGCCAGATCAGCCACATTATCTGTGACGGGATCAACAGCGCANTGAACTTCTGAGACAGCGTGAGGAATGAAGTCCCATTCGCCTTGCATATATCTTAGTATGCGCAGGAATCATAAGGGACTTAAAATTATATTGATAGCAGTTGTTATTATATCTGGAGTGTTTGGGTGTATAGAATTTTCCTCATNCTTTCTGCGGATTGCAGAGGGGCTTTTGATGGAGCCTTATATGCCCGGAATCTGCCGAATGTATGAGGGAAGCCGCCGCGTGACAGGGGAGGACCTTTGGGTGAAGGGTCTTTTCATGCAGTATCCGGCGCTGCTCTATTTCTGGGAGAACGGAGAGGAGCGCGTGACGGAGAGCGATTATGCCAGACTGCTTTTGCCCGAGGGGAGCGATGAGGACCGCAAGGGNGTATCGGAGGAGGCTCTGGAGTACGGGGAGGATGCCATGCACCTCTCGGAAAGTATGCAGTCCGCTTTTTTAAAGGAGAACGAGGGATATCTGTCCGNCAGGCAGGAGGAAAAGGCGGAGAGCGAGGCGCAGGAGGAGANAAGCTTTGTTCCGGTGGCNGAGAAAACCTACCACTACCGCTGGGAGGAGCTTTCAGACTATGAGGATCTCATCAAGGCTTTCTATGCGGTGGACAGCACCACCGTGGCGGGGGAGCAGCTTCTGCAGGCGGAAGCGCTGTTAGAGAGGGATATGCGGATTCAGGGAAGTGCGGAAACGCCCCAGATNCTGATCTATCACACCCATTCTAAGGAGGCTTTTGCGGATTCTGTTGCGGGGGATGAAAACAGCGGGATCCTGGGAGCAGGTGATTATCTGGCAGACTTGCTGCGGGAACGGTACGGTTACAATGTGATTCATCATAACGGATGTTATGATGACGAGAGGGACTATGCCTACAGCAATGCATTGCCTGCCATCGAGGCGCTGCTTCAGGAATATCCGTCCATCGAGGTGGTGATCGATCTGCACCGGGACGAAATGCCGGCGGACAGGCGTCTAGTCATGGACCTGCAGGGGCGCCCCACGGCACAGTTCATGTTCTTTAACGGATTATGCCGCACAAAGAAGGGGGAGATCGATCAGCTGGAGAATCCCTACCTTATAGATAATCTGGCGCTCTCTTTTCAGATGCAGGCGGCATGCAATGAATATTATCCCGGGATCGCCCGCAGGATCTATCTGAAAGCCTATCGCTATAATATGCACCTCTGTCCCAAAACCCTTTTGATCGAGCTGGGGGCNCAGAATAATACGGAGGAGGANATACATAATGCCTGTGAACCGCTGGCNCATGTGCTGGATCTGGTCTTTCGCGGACAGGAGCCTGAGCGCGGAACGCAGGAGGGCGATTAGAGTGGACATCCTTGAGCGGATTTGATATACTTTCTCCATATGGAAATTGAGAAATGGAGAGCGAAAACCATGGCAGAGATAGAGCAGAGCAGGATCAGAAATTTTTGTATTGTTGCCCACATCGACCACGGCAAGTCCACNCTGGCGGACAGAATCATAGAGCAGACAGGCCTTTTGACGAGCCGTGAGATGCAGGCACAGATACTGGACAATATGGAGCTGGAGCGGGAGCGGGGCATCACCATCAAGGCGCAGACCGTGCGGATCATCTATCAGGCGAAGGACGGCGAAGAGTATATCTTCAATCTCATCGACACCCCCGGTCATGTGGACTTTAATTATGAGGTGAGCCGTTCGCTGGCGGCCTGTGACGGCGCGATCCTGGTGGTGGATGCGGCGCAGGGCATCGAGGCGCAGACCCTGGCCAACGTCTATCTGGCTCTGGATCATGATCTGGATGTGTTTCCCGTGATCAANAAGATCGANCTGCCNAGCGCNGANCCGGAGCGGGTCAAGAANGAGATCGAGGATGTGATCGGCATAGANGCNCAGGATGCGCCCCTGATCTCCGCCAAGAACGGCATCGGTATCGAGGAGGTCTTAGAGGCCATCGTGGAGAAGATACCTGCTCCCGGCGGCAGTCCGGACAATCCGCTGCAGGCGCTGATCTTTGATTCGGTCTACGACTCCTACAAGGGCGTGATCGTGTTCTGCCGCATCAAGGAGGGCAGGGTNAANAAGGGNACGAAGATCCGGATGATGGCAACCGGCGCNNCNGCGGANGTGGTGGAGGTNGGGTATTTNGGCGCGGGCCAGTTTATNCCCTGCGAGGAGCTGNCNGCGGGCATGGTGGGNTATCTGACNGCCTCCATCAAGAATGTGAAGGACACCGCAGTGGGAGANACGGTCACNGANNTGAACAATCCCTGNGCAGAGCCCCTTCCCGGTTATAAAAAGGTCAACTCCATGGTCTACTGCGGCATGTATCCGGCGGACGGCGCCAAGTATCCGGATCTGCGGGATGCGCTGGAGAAGCTGAAGCTGAATGACGCCTCCCTGAATTATGAGCCGGAGACTTCCATAGCGCTGGGCTTCGGGTTCCGATGCGGTTTTCTGGGACTGCTGCACCTGGAGATCATTCAGGAGCGGCTGGAGAGAGAGTATAATCTGGATCTGGTGACAACCGCACCAGGTGTTATTTATAGAGTGCACAGAACCAACGGGGAGATGATCGAGCTGACGAACCCCTCCAATCTGCCGGATCCTTCCGAGATCGAATACATGGAGGAGCCCGTGGTCAGTGCGGAGATCATGGTGACCTCCGAGTTCATCGGTCCTATCATGCAGCTGTGCCAGGAGCGGAGAGGCCGCTATATCAGTACGGAATATATAGAAGCGTCACGGGCGCTCTTAAAATATGAACTGCCCTTAAATGAGATCATTTATGACTTTTTTGATGCTCTGAAATCCCGGTCCAGAGGGTATGCGTCCTTTGATTATGAGTTGAAGGGCTATGAGCAGTCCAAGTTGGTCAAGCTGGATATTCTGATCAACCATGAGGAGGTGGATGCCCTCTCCTTCATCGTCCACGCGGACAGCGCCTACGAGAGAGGACGCAGGATGTGTGAAAAGCTGAAGGAGGAGATCCCCAGGCATCTCTTTGAGATCCCGATCCAGGCGGCTGTGGGCGGCAAGATCATCGCCAGAGAGACGGTCAAGGCCATGCGCAAGGACGTTCTCGCCAAGTGCTATGGCGGCGATATCACCCGAAAAAAGAAGCTGCTTGAGAAGCAGAAGGAAGGCAAGAAGCGTATGCGGCAGGTGGGGAATGTGGAGATCCCCCAGAGCGCTTTCATGAGCGTGCTGAAGCTGGATGAGAACTGAGCGGGGTGCGGGCGTGAGAGACTTAAGCCTGTACATTCATATCCCCTTCTGCCGTCAAAAATGTCTCTACTGCGATTTCCTGTCGGTGCCCGCGTCAGATGGGGAGATGGAAAGTTATGTAAACTTACTGTGCCGGGAAATAGAAAAACAGTCGATATTTTATAGAGAGCACAGAGTCATATCTCTCTTCTTTGGCGGCGGTACGCCAAGCCTTCTTCCGGCGGGTCGGATCGCCGGAATCCTGGAGCGGATACAGAGCTGCTTTTCGGTGGCGGAGGATGCAGAGATCACCATTGAGTGCAATCCCGGCACCGTGACGGCGGAAAAATTGGAACATTACATAGCATGTGGTATCAATCGTATCAGCATCGGCTTGCAGTCTACGGACGATGAGGAGCTTTTGCGCATTGGAAGGATTCACGACTATGCCGCCTTCCTTGAGACCTATCGCCTGGCGAGGGAGGCGGGCTTTCAGAATATCAATATTGATCTGATGGCGGGACTGCCCGGGCAGAGTGTGGACTCCTACCGGAAGACGCTTAAGCGTGTGACTGCTTTGGCACCGGAGCATATCTCTGCCTACAGTCTCATACTGGAGGAGGGGACTCCACTTTATGTAAACCAATCTTGCTATACCTTCCCCACTGAGGAGGAGGACCGGGAGATGTATCTGCTCACGGAAAAGCTTCTGGCGGCGGCAGGCTTACACCGCTATGAGATCTCCAATTATGCCAGGGAGGGCAGAGAGTGCCGGCATAACAAGGTGTACTGGCTAAGAGGGGATTATGTGGGCTTCGGCCTGGGCGCATCCTCCATGAC
This sequence comes from Lachnospiraceae bacterium, assembly GCA_014804565.1. Classification (GTDB taxonomy): domain Bacteria; phylum Bacillota; class Clostridia; order Lachnospirales; family Lachnospiraceae; genus UBA3282. Next base: position 30 of record JAAUZN010000028.1, on the reverse strand, counting down.
AGCGGATATCCGGTGGAAGAATCCGGAAGA
>JAAUZN010000027.1 GCA_014804565.1 Lachnospiraceae bacterium | reverse complement strand
GAATTAGAAAAATTACGGGAAGTGATAGCCGAGGTGCTGAGTGTAGATCCCAAGGAGATCACAACGGAGACCACTTTCTTGGAAGACCTGGGAGCAGATTCCCTGGATGTTTATCAGATTGTCATGGGAATTGAAGAGGCTTTTCATATCGAGATACCGGCTCAGAAGGCGGAGCGTATCACCACGGTGGGCGAGGCGGTGGAACTGATCAAGAACAGCAGGGAGTAAGCGTAAACCATCGAAGGAGAATGCGCAGCATTCTCTTAATCGAGTGCGCGGGCACTCGATTTTTCTATGTGGAGGGTTTTATGGTCGGCGAAGGGTTCAGAGAGCTGGAAGAAAAAATTGCATATCAATTCCGGGACGGAAAACTTTTGCGGCAGGCTCTCACTCACAGCTCTTATGCCAATGAGATGAAGATCAATAAATATGAGGATTACGAACGGCTGGAGTTTTTAGGGGATGCCGTGTTAGAGCTTGTGAGCAGTGATTTCCTTTTCCGGAGAGAGAAGGAGACGCCGGAGGGACAGTTGACGAAACAGCGTGCATCCATGGTCTGTGAACCTGCTCTGGCTTTTTGCGCCAGGACATTTTCTTTGGAGAACTACATCCTGCTTGGAAAGGGCGAGGAGACCACGGGAGGAAGGCGTCGGGATTCCATTGTGTCAGATGTGCTGGAGGCGTTGATCGGCGCGATCTATCTGGACGGAGGTCTGGAGGCGGCTTCCGTGTTTATCCACCGCTTTATCCTGTCGGATCTGGAACACAAGCAGCTTTTCTACGACGCGAAGACGATTCTGCAGGAGCTGGTACAGCAGGAAGATCACGGTGTGCTTCACTATGAGCTTGTGAAGGAGGAGGGGCCTCAGCACGATAAGACCTTCGAGGTGGAAGCCTATGTGGGCGAGAAGAAGGTGGGCTGGGGAAGCGGCCATTCTAAGAAAGCAGCGGAGCAGCAGGCGGCTTATCAGGCGCTTTTAGCAAGACAGAGTGAATGACGGCTCTGTCAATAGATGAGAGGTACATATGTATTTAAAAAGTATAGAAGTACACGGATTTAAATCTTTTGCCAATAAAATCACATTTCAGTTTCACAACGGTATCACGGGGATCGTGGGCCCGAACGGCTCCGGAAAGAGCAATGTAGCCGATGCGGTCAGGTGGGTGCTTGGTGAGCAGCGCATCAAACAGCTGCGCGGCGTCTCCATGCAGGATGTGATCTTTTCCGGCACAGAGCTCAGAAAACCTCTGGGCTATGCTTATGTGGCAATCACACTGGATAATTCAGACCATCAGCTTGCCATTGACTTTGACGAGGTGACTGTGTCCAGACGGCTCTATCGCTCCGGCGAGAGCGAGTATATGCTGAACGGCACGCCCTGCCGTCTGAAAGACGTCAACGAACTGTTCTATGATACCGGTATCGGTAAGGAAGGGTACTCCATCATCGGGCAGGGTCAGATCGACAAGATTCTGAGCGGCAAGCCTGAGGAGCGCCGGGAGCTTTTTGACGAGGCGGCCGGTATCGTGAAATTCAAGAGACGGAAGTATGCAGCGCAGAAAAAGCTGGAGACGGAGAAGCAGAATCTTTTGCGCGTCAATGATATTCTGGCGGAGCTTGAGAAGCAGACAGGCCCCCTGGAAAAGCAGGCGGATAAGGCCAGGATCTACCTTCGCAAGAAGGAGGAATTAAAGACTCTGGATGTGAATGTCTTCCTTCTGGAAAATGTGCGGGTGACGGAGCAGTTAAAAGAAGTGGATGAGAAGCTGCGCATTGCCGGGGGAGATCTGCAGGAGACGACGGATAAATACGAGTCGATCAAGGAAGAATATGAGCGGATCCAAAGCCGCATCGAGCAGTTGGATCAGGAGATCGAAGCGGCCCGTGCGACCCTGACTGACACGGGCGTTATGCGCTCCAAGCTGGAGGGTGAGATCAATGTCTTAAAGGAGCAGATCCACTCGGCAGAGGGAAATGAGGAGCATTTACAGAACCGTATCCGCAGCATCAGCGAACAGTTGGCGGAGAGGGATAAAGAGCGGGAGGATATCCTGGGAGAAAAGCGTGAGATAGACGAAAAGCTGGCGGCCCTTGAGGAGGAGAGGACGCAGGCGAGAACGCTTTTGGAGCAGACCCAGAGTGAGATAGAGACCTTAAATAATCATATCGAAAGCGGTAAGAATACCATTATCGAAGCGCTTAACAGCCGGGCGACCATCAAGTCTAAGCTGGGACGGTTTGACACCATGCTGGAGCAGGTGAACATTCGCAAGGCAGAATTGAATTCCAGACTCCTTCGTGCCAAGTCCGATGAGGCGGAGCAGACGGAGACAATCAAGAAGCTGGAGGAGGAATTTCAGGCCATCACCGCATTGATCCAGGAACTTACGGAGAAGCAGGAGCTCATGGAAGAGCAGCTTGCCGGAGTGCGGGACGAGCTGGCAGCCAAGGATCAGAAGCTACGGGATACGCAGGTGCTCTACCACCAGCAGAAGTCTAAGCTGGAGGCGCTCTCTAATCTGACCGAGCGCTACGAGGGATACGGCGGCAGCGTAAAGGCTGTCATGGAGAAAAAGGATACAGAGAAAGGGATCATCGGCGTGGTGGCGGACATCATTCAGGTGGACGCCAAGTATGAGACGGCGATCGAGACGGCGCTGGGTGGCAATATCCAGAATATTGTGACGGAGGATGAGGAGACGGCGAAGCGCATGATCTCCCATCTGAAAAAGGCGAAAGCGGGCCGCGCTACCTTTTTGCCCCTTACGAGCATCACCCATCCCCAGGAGTTTAAGAATCCGGAAGCCCTGAAAGAAAAGGGCGTGGTAGGAATGGCGGATGAGTTGGTGAAGATCGAGAAAAAATACCGAAACGTGGCGAAGGCTATGCTGGGCCGCATTCTGGTGGTTGACAATGTGGACAANGCGGTNAAGATCGCCAGAAAATTTGACTACGGNATCCGTATGGTGACNNTGGAGGGAGAGCTTNTGGTGCCNGGCGGNGCCATCAGCGGCGGCGCTTTTAAGAACAATTCCAANCTNCTCNGCAGACGCCGGGAGATGGAGGAGCTGGAGCNCAAGGTAAAGCAGTATGTGAANGANATCGATCAGCTNCTGAATGAGATCGAGGAGACGAAGCGGGGNCGCAATAAGATGCGCCTGGAGATCGAGGATATCAAGGGACAGATCCAGCGCAAATTNATCGAGCNGAACACTGCCAGAATGAGNGTGATGCAGGCGGAGGAGAAGAAGAACGAGACGGCGGAAGGCTTTGGAGAGCTGAAAACCGAGGAGCAGGATATTGAGACGCAGCTTTNAGAGATNCANACCGGCAAGGAGGAGGCNGCNAANGAGCTTTCAGATTCCGAGGCGCTTGAAAAAAGTGTGGAGGCNCAGATCGCNGANTTNCAGACNCAGTTGGAGGAGAAGCGCACNCAGGAATCCGAGCAGGCNGNCCGNGTATCCGAATGGGATGTGGAAGTGGAAAANATGCGCCAGACCGCGGACTTTAAACGNCAGAATCTGGAGCGTGTAGACGGCGANCGGGANCGNTATACGNCGGANCTGAACGAGGTGAAGGANGGCCTTCATCTGGGNAAGGAAGAGGTGGAGCGCAAGAAACAGANTATTCTGGANATCGAGCAGACCATCGCGGCTTCCCACACGGCACAGACCGATGCGGANCAGAAATTGAANGACGATATGGATGCGAAGGAAGAACTTTCCGCAAAGCAGAAGAATTTCTTTGCTTCCAGAGAGGANCTTTCCGAGCGGATGTCGGCGCTTGATAAGGAAGTATACCGATTGAACGCTCAGAAGGAGCGGATGGAGGAATCCATCGAATCCCAGATCAATTATATGTGGGATGAGTATGAGATCACGCTTTCTGATGCGGCGGGGTTAAAGAATGAGGAGATGAATGACCTGCCCGCCATGAAGCGGGAGATCAGCGGCTTGAAGGATGAGATCCGCAAGCTGGGAGATGTGAACGTGAATGCCATCGAGGACTATCGAAACCTGATGGAGCGTTACACTTTCTTAAAGACCCAGCATGACGATCTGGTGGAGGCGGAGAAGACGCTGCTTGGCATCATCGAGGAGCTGGACACCTCCATGAGAAAGCAGTTTAATGAAAAGTTTGCCCAGATCAACAAAGAGTTCGATAAGGTCTTTAAGGAACTTTTCGGCGGCGGTAAAGGCTCTCTTGAGCTGATCGAGGATGAGGATGTGCTGGAGGCGGGCATCCTTGTGGTCGCACAGCCGCCCGGGAAGAAGCTGGTTAATATGATGCAGATGTCCGGCGGTGAGAAGTCGCTGACGGCGATCTGNCTGTTGTTTGCCATTCAGAANCTGAAACCCTCGCCCTTCTGTCTGCTGGACGAGATCGAGGCGGCTCTGGATGANAACAANGTGACNCGNTTTGCAAAGTATCTGCATAAGCTCACAAAGAGCACACAGTTTATTGTTATCACCCACAGACGCGGCACCATGGAAAAGGCGGACAGGCTCTATGGTATCACCATGCAGGAGAAGGGAATCTCCACGCTGGTGAGCGTGAATCTGATCGATAAAGANNTGGATGATTAGTGGGANNATGATNGGAAAGAGGGAGCAGTATGGGNGAAGAAAAGAAAGGGTTCTTCGGCAGACTGAAGGANGGACTNACCAAGACCAGAGATAATATCGTNCACAGTATGGATTCTGTGTTTGGCGGCTTTTCCAATATTGACGATGANTTNTATGAGGANCTTGAGGAGATCCTGATCANGGGGGATATCGGTGTGAAAGCNACCGAGGAGATCCTGGAAAANTTAAAGAGTCAGGTGAANGAGAATCATATCAANGAGCCTGCGGCNTGTAAGGNNTACCTGATCGAAAACATCAAGGAGCAGATGCAGATNGGGGAGACNGCTTACGATTTTGANAAAGAGCAGTCCGTNGTGCTGGTGATCGGCGTCAACGGTGTGGGNAAGACCACCACGGTGGGNAAGCTTGCCGGGCAGCTCAAGANTCAGGGGCGNAAGGTGCTGATCGCGGCGGCGGATACCTTTCGGGCGGCNGCAGGCGAGCAGCTTACCGAGTGGGCCNGNCGNGCCGGNGTGGATATCATCGGCGGTGTGGAAGGCGCAGATCCGGCCAGCGTGATCTATGATGCGCTCCACGCGGCGAAAGCACGCAATGCGGATGTGCTTTTGTGTGATACGGCAGGACGCCTGCACAATAAAAAGAATCTGATGGAAGAGCTGAAGAAGATCGACCGGATCGTCGGGAAGGAGTTCCCGAACGCTCACCGTGAGAATCTGATCGTCTTAGACGGTACTACAGGACAGAACGCCTTGCAGCAGGCGAGAGAGTTCAGCGAGGTGACGGATGCGACCGGCATTATCCTGACCAAGCTTGACGGAACGGCAAAGGGCGGTATCGCAGTGGCGATCCAGTCAGAACTGCAGCTTCCCGTGAAATACATTGGTGTGGGTGAAAAATTAGAGGATCTGCAGAAATTCGATGCGGGACAGTTTGTGGATGCACTCTTTGATGTGCGGGAGGAGAATGAGGATGAATGAGTTGTCGTTAGATAAATTCGAGGAAGCCTATGAGATCGTGAAGGAGGTAGCCTCCGAGACGAAGCTGGTGTACAGTGATTATTTCAGCGCACAGACCGGGAACAAGGTTTATTTGAAGCCGGAGAACATGCAGCTGACAGGCGCCTACAAGCTGCGTGGCGCATACTATAAGATCAGCACCTTGACGGAGGAGGAACGGGCCAGAGGATTGATCACAGCCTCCGCCGGAAATCATGCCCAGGGCGTGGCTTATGCAGCCAAGTGCTACGGGGTGAAGGCGGTGATCGTGATGCCTACCACGACGCCGCTGATCAAGGTCAACCGCACCAAGAGCTATGGAGCAGAGGTGGTTCTTTTCGGGAACGTGTACGACGAGGCCTGTGAGCATGCGGTCAAGCTGGCGGAAGAGAACGGTTATACCTTCGTGCATCCCTTTGACGATCTGGCTGTGGCTACGGGACAGGGAACCATCGCCATGGAGATCATCAAGGAGCTCCCCCTGGTGGATTATATTCTGGTGCCCATCGGCGGCGGCGGACTTGCCACCGGCGTATCCACATTGGCGAAGCTGTTAAATCCCAAGATCAAGATCATCGGCGTGGAACCCGCGGGGGCCAACTGTATGCAGGCATCTATCAAGGCGGGGAAAGTGCTGACAATGGATCAGGTGAACACCATCGCGGACGGCACGGCGGTGAAGACGCCCGGTGAGAAGATTTTTCCCTATGTGAGCAAGAATCTGGACGATATCATTACGGTGGAGGATCAGGAGCTGGTAGCGGCCTTCCTGGATATGGTGGAGAACCATAAAATGGTGGTTGAAAATTCCGGCCTGCTTACGGTGGCGGCTTTAAAGCAGCTGGATGTCAAGAATAAAAAGGTTGTTTCTATCTTAAGCGGCGGCAATATGGATGTGATCACCATGTCCTCCGTGGTACAGCAGGGATTGGTGCTGCGGGATCGGATCTTTACGGTGTCGGTGCTTCTGCCGGATAAGCCGGGTGAGCTGACGCGGGTGTCAGATGTGATTGCGAAGCAGAACGGCAACGTGATCAAGCTGGAGCACAACCAGTTCGTGTCCATTAACCGAAATGCGGCTGTGGAGCTTACCATCACCATGGAGGCTTACGGCACAGAGCATAAAAACCAGATCATAAAGTCATTGCAGGAGAATGGCTATCAGCCCAGGTTGGTGCGGGCGAGCATCTGACGACCGCTCAAATTTTAGGGTGCGGATCTTATCGCCGCGCAGTACATATTTTCGATGTGGCGCGGATATGATAATCGAAGATGCTTGATAAAAAATTACCAGAAAAGTGGAGATCGTAATCCATGAAAAAGTATGCTATTATAACAGCAGCATCCTTCAGCTATGCCGTTGGAGTCAGTCTATTTACGGATCCGAATAATATGGCGCCGGGCGGCGTGACAGGTATTTCCATCATTTTAAGCAGGCTTCTGCCGCTTCCGACAGGTACATTGATCTTGCTGCTCAATGTGCCGATCCTTCTTTTTGCCGTATGGAAATTTGGGATCCGGTTTACATTGTCCACGATCTATGCCATAGCGCTGATCTCTCTTTTTACCAATGTGCTGTCGGTATATGGAGCGGCTACGGATGATATTTTGCTGGCGGCGCTTGTGGGAGGTTCGCTCACTGCGGTCTCCATCGGTGTGATCTTTCGCGCGGGCGGTACTACGGGAGGAATGGATATTGTGGTCAAGGCGCTGCGGCTGCATTTTCCCCATCTGAAGACGGGGAAGATCTTTTTCATTGCAGATGCTTTGGTGGTGACGCTGTCCGGCATTGTATTCCGGGATTTAAATGCGGCGCTGTATGCTGCGCTTTCCGCTATCTGTGCGTCTTTGGTGATGGATATCGTACTCTATGGACGGGATGAGGCTAAGATGCAGTATATCATCAGTGCCCATGCGGAACAGATCGCCGAGCGTCTGCTGTCAGATCTGGATATCGGCGTGACATATATAAATGGGCAGGGCGCATATAGTGGAGATAACAAGAAAGTCATCTTGTGCGTGGTGAAAAAGCCGGTATCTCCCAGAGTGGAGGAGATCGTGAGGGAGGAAGATCCGGATGCATTCATGATCATTACGAGTGCGACGGAAGTTTTTGGAGAAGGGTACAAAAGCTATTTTAGCGAACGAGTCTAAAAGGAGAGGCTATGCAGGAGAATCATTTACAGGGGAAGCGGCAAAAGAAGAAACGAAGGCGAAGTGAGAACAGCATTTTGGCAGGTTCCATCCTCCTTTGCATCGTCACCCTCACAGCGGTTACGGTCTGTCTGGTGGCGGTGTTTCAGTATCGGGCGATCCAGCAGGAGAATGTGGAGGTTATGAATGAGCTGGAGGAGGTACGGCTGGTGGAGGAAATGTCCTACAGTCAGGCCGAGGTGGATGCGATGCTGGAGAGTGCGGTGGCACAGACCAGAGAAGAGACGGATGCCGAGGTGAGCAGTGCCTTTCTTGACCAATTAAAAAGGTTTATGGAATCCGGCGAGAGCACCACGGATATGCTTCGGTATTTCTTCCCGGATGAAGTTGTGGTGGCGGATACCGGACGGTATTATTTCTTCCCGATCCTGGAGGAGCTTGCTAAGAATACATATGATCCCAGGGGATTTATGCCGGATGAAGACGGCGTGATGCACTACTATGAGGATGGTGAGCGGATATCCCATAAAGGCATAGATGTGTCCCGGTATCAGGATAAGATCAACTGGGAAAAAGTAGCGGAAGATGAGGTGGAATATGCTTTTATCCGTCTGGGGATCCGCGGCTACACCGAAGGCGAGATCATGGAGGATGAGACCTTTCAGGACAATATCAGGGGTGCCTTGAAAAATGACATTGATGTAGGCGTTTACTTTTTCACCCAGGCCATGAGTGTGGAGGAGGCCGAGGAGGAAGCAGAGTTTGTACTGGAAACCATATCGCCCTACCGGGTCAAATATCCGGTAGTCATAGATGTGGAGGCAGTGACCAGCACAAACGCAAGAAGCAATGATCTGACCAGCGAGGAACGCACAAGATACTGCATAGCTTTTTGCGATAAGATCANAGAGGCGGGNTATACGCCCATGATCTANGGCAATTTAAAGACNTTNATGCTGCTTTTGGATATAGAGNAGCTGGAGGACTATGATAAGTGGTTTGCCTACTATGACGAGNNATATTATTTNCCNTATGATTTNAANATCTGGCAGTATACCAACAAGGGAAGNGTCTCCGGCATCAAGGGNGANGTAGATTTAAATATCAGTTTTGAGTAGTGCCGCACTACGAAATAGGAAAAATAAGAAAAAATAAGAGAAACCAAGAAAATAAAAAGAAAGGCGGGTTACGATATGAAGTATGAATTTGAAGGTACTGTGGAGTTCCGGGAGAATGAGAATGCTATCGCTGTTCCCTTTAACGTGTGGGAGGTCTGCGAGAAGGTGGGAGATGCGCCGGTGAGGGTCTGCTTTGACGATGTATGTTTTATCTGCGATCTTTTACCGAAGGGGCAGGGCTACTATGATATCCCGATCAATCAGGATACGCTTACAAAGGTGGAGCTTGGCAAGAAGTATCTGATCTCGATAGAGATTGTGGGCAATGTGGTGAATGTAGGCGGCACAAGCCCTTACAGTGTGGAGAATCCGATCCGCAAGGTGGATGGGGTAGATCTGGTGACGCAGCCCTGGGACGGCCTGTGCGGACAGTCCTGCATCGCCATGATCGCTGGGACTACTCTGGACGAAGCCTGTGATATCATGAAGTGCAGGGAGTGGCAGGCAAATATGAGTAAGATGATCGCCACCCTGGAGTATCTTGGACTTCGCCATGCGGACAAGATCGTCTATACGCTCGGTAAAGAGGTGGAGCTTCCCAAGTGCTGCATCATCATGGAGCGTATGGGAAGATACAGCCACTATCTGGTAGGATACGACGGCAAATACTATGACCCGAACCTGGGTGTGATCAAAGAATTTGATCAGGCTAAGATGGTGGGATATTTGGAGATCATTGTATAGACGGTGTCGGTCATAGTGATGATGGCAAACGCATTGGAGGAAAATAAAAAGGCATATCCGACTGGTTCGGATGTGTCTTTTTGCAAAGATGCGTCGAGTTTAAGAAAATTTGCAAATGAAATCAAGACAGTTTAATCCCGCTCCTGTATAACTATTATAGGACAATCAAAATGAGGAGCAAAAAGAGATGGGTGAATGGCACAGTCTGGTACAGGCAATCGTAGAAGAGGTGGATCAGTGCATAAAAAATCACAAGGATGAGCGGTTGACGCTGTCTTCCCTCGCTCAAAGATTTGGCTATTCTGAGTTTTATATTTCCCGTAAATTCACGGAAATCTCAGGAATGTGTTTTCGCGACTACCTGCGGCATCGCACGCTTGCTTTTGCGCTAAAGGAAGTCCGGGACAGTTCAAAGGGTTTTTTGGAAATTGCATTGGATTATGGTTTTTCCAGTCATGAAGCTTTTTCACGCTCTTTTAAGGAAGCCTATGGTATGACTCCCAGCGAGTATCGCAGTCATCCCGTTCCAGTCGTTCTTCGCTCTATCATTAAGCCATTTGATTGTTACTTGATCAGTATTGGAGAGGAGATAGGTATGGAGAATACGCAAAGTGAAGTAAAGGTATATTTTGTGACAATACCAGCACACAAGTATCTGCACATCAGAAATTATGAAAGTAACGGCTATTGGGACTTCTGGCAAAAGCAAAGCAAGATTCCGGGACAGGACTGTGAAACAATTTGTGGACTTCTTGACAGCATAAAGGGAAAGCTGGACGATATGGGCGGTACCGAAGCAAATAGTGGAGGCGGCCAGATTATGGCGTTTATTAACGAACCCACAGGCAGAATTTGCAGTTGGGGTATTCCGCTGGCGGAAAGCTATGGTGTGCGGCTTCCTGCTGAGTATTGCGGTGAAGTTCCGGAGCAAATGCAGATAATGGATGTCCCGGAGGGAGAATATATTGTATTTGAACACGGTCCATTCGATTATCAAGCGCAAAATTGCAATGTAGAGCAGAAAATTGAAGAGGCAATGAAAAATTTTGACTATTCTGCGTCCGGTTATTGTCTTGACACTGCGCAAGGCAGGGTGTTCTATTTTTATCATGATCCGGAACGGTTTTGGAAGTATATCAGACCCGTTAAAAAAATCAATAGTTGATATTTGCTTTTCTCGCTTGAGAGCATAAGTCACGAGTAGATAACGTGTAGCTTTTTCCGTCCTTGATAAAATGTGTCCCACACTGCCGAAACTCAAAATGTACGTCATGGGAAATACATTGCTGCCGTATCTGCAATACCCAGTCATAGTTGAGTGGTCTTGCGTTTTTGTCAGACTCCCCGCCGACAACAACTAATTCTATATCGTCTAAATATGCAGAGAGAGTGATGTTTTCAATCAACGGCTGGCAAATAATATTTTTGTGCTTAATGGGCATTTTGGAAAAAATGCCCAAGCGGTAATCTGCGTTTTCCTGATTTTCAATCGTGCAGCCAACCGNAACATTTTCGTANCCATCTTTCCNNTCNTGCGGAATACAATCCANANATCTTTCAATCCGCTTTGTNAGAAAAAGNAAATGTAANTCGGANCGTTCCCGTATCATTTCCCAACATTCAGTACGCCACTCATCAGCGTCCTCTAATAAGAAATCTGATGAAAAGCACATAAAAACCGTTTGACCAGATTTCATTTTATAAGCTCCATTTTTGTTTTTTTCAATAGGGGCGTGAAATTTTTCTGTTTTCGTAACAATGTTTGTATCAATCCCTCTTTTATAATCCCCTTTATGTATATAGCAATATTTACAGCCTGTACTGTATCTGTGACAACCACGCCAAGGGTCCCATCTTCCCATAAATATACCTCTCGGTTATTCTCTTTTCTCTAAAATCTATCAGTATAATTATATACGGTCAGCCAAATAAAATCAAAGTTTCAATTTTAGAAAGCATTTCAGATAGTTCTTCCTG
>JAAUZN010000026.1 GCA_014804565.1 Lachnospiraceae bacterium | reverse complement strand
TGAGTTAGTTCCCATGCCTGTCTTGGTGCCTGAGTTTGAAACACAAGAGAAAATAGTTGGAATGTTGGCATCGATAGAGGAGAAGATACAAAACAATAATGCGATAAACGATAATTTAGCAGCTTAAAGGTTGATGCTGGAGATGTCCAGTTCGCCTGACATCAGCTTTGGTAATAGGGTATCACGCATGATAGCAAGAATCTGAGACTCTTTTGCGTTTTCCTGTATTGTAACATACATAGACGAAACCATATTTTCAAATCTATCCAGAGTTTTATCATCTGGGATATAAAGTTGCATTGCGTTGAGGATATTTATTGTCATACTTGGAACCGCAGATCCAGCATTTAATGAAGCCAGATCTTTGTTTTTTACAAAGTGATAAACAAACTTTGCCACATTCTTCTGCTTCATTTCAGTATAAAACATGGTATCAACTGACCAGAAAGAACCATTAATATACATAACATTATTTAGAGTACCTTTTCGTGGAATTAAAACTGATTCACCAGTGTAGAGAGGCTTTTTTACATATCGTATTATTCCCCCGGAACCGTACACTGGATAATTTCCATCTTCCAGTTCTTTATGGTCTTTTCCGTATTTAACAGTAATTAAATCGGATAGTTGCCCCATGTTCCAATTAGATTGACGTTGCTCAATGAATATATGGCTGTAAATTGCCTGAGCTTGCTGCTCTAAATTATCGTTTATATCAGTATTCACTTCGATTTTGTCATCAATAGCTTTTAAAATCGAAACGATCTGGTTTTGTACCTCCTTTGGCGGAACTACCAAACTCATGCGTTTTAAGTCTGCGATCGTAACATGGCCCAACCCTGTTGTCTGTTTGTTTGTTGCTATCTGAGTGAAGTGCGGCTTTAAAAACTTTAAAACATAATAAAGAAAATCCTTATTAACAAGTTCTTCATTCGCCGTCACCTTAAAAATATGCTGATTTAGCCATCCATCCTGTAGACGGTAGCGAAATACATCTATTGAGGTCTGTGGATTTCCAGACCAAGAGAATAAGAGATCGTCCCACCGAATAAATATCTCTTCTCCATAGTCTCCCTGAGTAAAAGATGTATTTGAATTGATTCCGTTATTCAGCTCCGCAATCTTAATTACAGGCCGTCCAGTCTCTGAAAAGTCTATCTTTTTGAATGCAAGTCCATTTTTCCAAACAGCAAGATCAAACAAAGAATGTCTGGTACCTTCATGATCAGATTTTATATTGTAGAGTAAGCTCTCATCAAATCTCATATCCAATCGCCCCCAGCTTCCTTCTGATCTCAGCCTCCAGTTCATGAGACTTAGCAAACATATCGGAAAGCTCCGAAGTCAGTTTTGCCATCTTCTCCTCAAAAGGCTCTCCATCGTCTTCCTGCTCTTCAATGCCCACATAGCGTCCTGGCGTCAGAATATAGTCTTGCTTTGCCATATCCTGCAATGTAGCAGTTGAGCAGAAGCCCTTTACATCCTCTAGCGTTCCATTTTGAAAAGCCTCGAAGGTGTCGGCCAGCTTCCGAATATCCTCTTCGGTGAAATCTCTGTGCTTACGGTCCACCATATGGCCCATCTTGCGGGCATCAATAAAGAGTGTTTTTCCTTTTTGCTTCTTACCCTTGGTGATGAACCACAACGTAACCGGGATGGTAACGCTATAGAATAGCTGCGTTGGCATAGCAATGATACCCTCAATCAGATCATCCTCTATAATCTTTTTCCGGATTTCACCTTCACCGCTGGACTGCGTGGAGAGAGCTCCGTTTGCCAACACAAGGCCAATTTTTCCGGTCGGCGCAAGGTGATGTATCATGTGCTGAATCCATGCATAGTTGGCATTTCCAGCAGGAGGTGTGCCATATTTCCAACGGACATCCTCCAAAAGTTTTTCCTGATTCCAAGGATGATAGTTGAATGGGGGATTCGCTAAGATAAAGTCTGCCTTTAATGTCGGATGCAAATCATTAGTAAAGGTATCTGCCTGATAAGGTCCGAAGTCAGCGTCAATACCACGGATTGCCATGTTCATCTTAGCCATTTTCCATGTGTCAGCATTCGCCTCTTGTCCATAAACAGAGATGGCTCCACGCTTGCCGGAATGGGCCTGAATGAACTTTGCACTCTGCACAAACATACCGCCAGAGCCGCAACAACAATCATATACACGACAATTATTAAAAGGCCGCAAAATAGCGACAAGCGTTTTAACCACGCTGGACGGCGTATAGAATTCACCACCACCGACACCTTCCTTTTCGGCAAACTGTGCGATGCAATATTCATAGGTACGTCCAAGAAGGTCTTCACTTTCTTCCGTATCGCTCATGTCGATATTGTTAGTGAAGATATCGACCACATCTCCCAGCACTCGTTTATCAAGGTCAGGGCTGGCATAGTTCTTAGGAAGGACGTTTTTCAATATCTTATTCTCGGCTTCAATCGCTCTNATAGCCGTATCAATAATCGTTCCGATCTCCGGAGTATGCGCAGCAGAAGCAATTGTGCTCCATCGAGCCTCTTCAGGTACGAAGAACACATTCTCCATAGTATAGGCATCACGATCATCCTCNAANCCATCCCCTTCGTCTATAAGTTCCTGATAACGCTTATCAAAAGCTGTAGAAATGTAGCGCAGGAATATAAGACCAATGATTACCTTCCGATATTCTGCCGCAGGGATATGTCCCCACAGGACGCAAGCAGCATCCCACAATTGTTTTTCAAAGCCGATGTTAGCGTTGGTTTTGTCAGCCATCTGAATCTATCTCCTTTGTTTATTGCTATCAGCTCAGATTATTTTTCATTAATCATTCAATATATTCCGATAATATGATACCATAAATCAATTTAAATCACATTACAAATTAAAATCAGACCTTATCTCCTTCGACCGGAGTTCTCCCTTGGAAAGCAAAACAACACTCTCCACATGCTCATCATTGTCCAAACCTATTTCTATGTCATATTCAATGATAGAAAGATTCTTACATTTTATCAAGGAATCATGACCNCTGGCTCAGCCGGTGATATATTTGCCCCTATACCTGCCTATGGTTAAATATAGAAGTGTGCCATAGTTCCTACGGAATATAATATAGTCACACCGTTACTTCATCACCTGCGCAAAAGCTTTTTATGTCTGCACACCACTTTTGAATGTTAGTTTCAATGTTTTGTTTTCCTTCCAAATGCGCCAAAACATGTCTCTTGTTTAATAAGTAAATGAAACATATAACTTCCTGCGCAGTTCTTCGTCGCTCTTCATCGCTTAAAAAATACAAATAATCCATGTCATCCAGACTATTTGTTCTCTCTTGCATGTGGCTATCGCCGTTAAGCACAAGCCTGTACATTAGATTCTTGAAGTAATCAATATAATCCTTGTCTCCAATCTGCTGCAAAATTGTATCATCACAAGAAATATCTGTTATTCCTGTTTTATACACAAATGTTGAGAATGCTTCCAGCGCCCGTCGCATTAAGTTTCCAATAATCAGATTGTCATTCTCATCCTCATTACAAGCATAATCATATACCGTCTTCAAAATCTCAGAATATTCGTTTCGTTTTGTATAACTGAATGGGATAATCTTTTTGTTTTTCAGTTCACAACAAGTGTATGTAACTCTCTTTTGTCCGTTGCTTTCTCTCTTATATTCGTAGCAAACTTCCTCTCCAATTTTTTGAAGATCATATAAACATTGAATATCATGTGTCATTAACAGAATTTGACTTTCTGGATTAGTTTTAATAATATCGGCTACCTTAGCTTTCAGCAATGACATAATTCCCACTTTATTTTCAAAATCAAAACTTGATACAGGGTCATCAATAACAAGGACTAGTTTTTTTGAATAACCCTCTTTCGCCTCCTGATTCATGATCAGTTCTGTAAAAAAATAGCATAAAGCAATAATATTTCTTTCACCAACNGANACATTNTTGGGCTTTACCGCTTTTCCATAAGCATACAATACATATTTATCATCCTCAACTTTAATTTTCAATCTATCCTTTGAAAAGAACACATATCTGAGACTCTTATTAATCAAGTTGACCGCTATTTTTATATTTTTCTTTCGAGATTTTAAGGCATTCAGCTCATCTTTGAGATTTATGATTTTCTCATTGGATTTTTTTAATGCTTCATCGGCTAGTTCCTGATCTTCCAAGGCTTGCTTCCATAACTCGATATCTCTAGAAACCTCATAATGTGCAATGGCTGCATTATCAGCAGCGAGATTTCTTTTAAGCGCCTCAATTCTATTAACGGCATTATTGTATGTCTCTATTTCCTGCTGCAGCTTGGTTCTAACTAACTCATATTGTTCAAGTTTATAAATCAGGTCGCTTTCAAAATCAGTAATAGGTGTATATGGATGGTTGATTTTTTTAAGAATAATTTCTCGTATCTTAAATATCTCCTTATTGATTTCTTCCACTACATCTTTACATTTTATATAATTGGAAGAATTCAAGACATCCATGCCAGAAAAATCAACATTCAATTCCTGTATGATGCATTTTTTGAGATTTTTCTCATGAATATCAACCTCTTTCGATAATACTTTCTCTATACTACTAATCAAATCTCGTTTCCCTTGATTCGAAATTTCCTGAAAGCAAAAAGGACATTTCTTTGTTTTTTCTTTCGAAAATACTATTTTCATTTCATTGATTTGATCTAATTTTCCATCATCAATGAGCTGAAGAAGATATTGCTCACGATCTGACAGCACCNTGCTTTCAACCTTCTGTGCAAGAAGATTTTGTAATACTTTTTCATCATATTGAACATTTAGTTTCACAGTATTTCTGATCTGAGCTGCTTCATTTTCCCTTACCTGCCTTAATAGTTGAAGATTCTCCTCATAACGCTTTCTTAAATCTACCAGTGTATCGGCAGGATGCAGCCCAATAATAAAATCGATCACTTTATCCGTAACCCCAGCATTGCGCTTACCGTTATTAATAATCTTTTCTCGTTCNGCCCAATGTCCATCCCCAGACAATCCAAGGTTAATCTGAAATCTACAGTTGCTTGGAGATTTTTTGCTATCTCTGTCTTTATATTCGTCAGCAGTCGTTCTGAGTTCAGTATTTCTGTTAGATTCAGCCTCAATTCTAAGCTCCAAATCCAATATTTTATCTTCAAGATCACCTAACTCNCCCAAAAGAATAATTGTGTTTAGCCCATCATCNCGTATTTTAACACGTGAANTAACATAATCTTCATTAAACACATNAATNCACTGAGTNTCCNAAAAAGCAACATNTTCCTGACCAAATAATGCCNCTTGGACTATATCATCAACTACATCCCCTTTTGCCTTACGCACAGCCTTAGAAATTGTACTCTTTCCAGAACCATTTTTCCCGTAAAGAAGTGATATTCTGTCTTCATGCATAAATAATTCCAACTCAGTTTCCTCAGTAAAAAAACCGCCTTTAAACCTTATCTTTTTTAGCATCTTATCCTCCCATTTAAATCATTTGAAAATGTTTNAACGCGTCTTTTATTGCANTTTCTTTTTCTTCTGTGCAGTTTGACTGCTTAGCATTTTCGTTCTTTGCCTTATTATAATTCTCACGCTCTATAATACCACACTTTGCTTTAATCTGAGCAATGTTCAAACTGGATACTTTCAAACCATATTTATCAAGCACATATTGTTTGAGTTCTACATAAGTGACTTTACTCTCTGCTAAAGTCAAATCCAATTCATCAGTATGTACTTCAATTTCGACATGTCGTTTAGTTTTGAATTTAGACAAAATTACTACCGTCTCCACATGCCCCGTATGCCCAAACTGATCCACCCCTCGCACTNTCTTNAACNCATATCCNNCCTCACACANTATCNTCANATCCCTNGCNAGNGTCGCAGGATCACAGCTCACATANACNATCCTNTNNGGCTGCATCNCAAGCATCGTCTCNANACATTTCTCATCNCAGCCNTTGCGNGGCGGATCNACTACGATCACATCAGGGTGCCTCTGCTGTTCCCGCGCTGAGCTNTCTTCCGCTTCCATCTTTCCGCTTTCTTTCACGGCTTCCGAACCGTTATTCCCTTNTTTCCTTTCATAGAACGCCGGCAGTACTTCCTCCGCCTTACCCACATAGAATTCTACATTTATAATTTGATTTCTNCGCGCATTCTCNCTGGCATCCTCTATGGCNTGGGNCACAACCTCCACCCCATATACCTTTTTNGCCNGNTTCGCCATNCAGAGGGAGATCGTTCCGATCCCGCAGTAGAGATCCCATACCGTCTCGTCNCCNGTCANNGCCGCGTATTCCAGNGCCAGCNCGTANAGCTTTTCTGTCTGNCGAGGATTNACCTGATAAAANGACAAGGGCGAGATGGAAAAAGTGAGNCCGCAGAGNGTGTCCTGAATACGCTCACTCCCCCAGAGAACNCGNATCTCTTTNCCCATAATNACATTCGTTTTTTCTGTNTTNATNCTGACNGAAATACTGACAATCTTTTTATCCGGNATCCTGTCATACATTTCTTCTACATCCTGCTGCNTGGCGCCAACAGTTCNCATGCCCTCAATCNCTGCAANCNCTAGCCNCGTCAGCNTCTCCACCANCNTCTCNTCCGCCGGCAGCTTTTTCCCGTTGATCACCAGACACACCATGATCTCTCCGGAGCAAAATCCTGTCCGNATCAGCACATGCCGCACCAGTCCCTCGCCTGTGTTTTCCCGATANGCGCTCACNTGATTCTCCCGCATATAGGACANCACAGCTTCTAAAATAAGCTTGTTCTCCGTCNCCCCCAACGCGCAGTCGGTATTGGCGATGATATCATGCGTTCTGCCTGCATAGAAACCAGTGATCAGATTCCCTTCTCTGTCATATCCCACGGGATACTGTGCCTTGTTGCGGTAATGCCAGGGCTCATCCATGCCCACGATCGGTTCCATGACCGCGTCAATCTGTTCTGCGGTAAAACCGCCGATTCGCAACAGANCATTACGGATCTTATCCTGTTTATAGATAAGCTGTCTCTCATAGCTCANGGCCTGAATCTGACAGCCGCCGCATTGTCTGTGAAAGGNGCATTTAGGCTCCACGCGAAAAGGAGAAGGNGTTACCACCTTCTCTACTCTTGCATAGCCGTAATTCNTTTTNCATTTGGTGATCCTTGCTTCCACCACATCACCGATGACAGCATCCTTCACGAACAAGGTATAGCCCTCCGCCTTACCGATGCCCTCGCCGTCATTTCCGATATCCTCTATGGTCACCGTCACCATATCGTTCTTTTTAAATTCCATACCCGTTTCCTTATTTTTCAACCTTTTCTCCAAAGCCTTCTATGCGAAAGAAGTCTCCTACTCCACTTTCGTTCCCCGCAGATTGGATTCAAAAAGTCTGTTATAGCCAAGCCACCCCTTCTCCGCACTGTTTTCCATAATTTCCGTAAAGGTNTCCATCTTGGCATCCGTATTATCCGCATAGGAGAGCGCCACCGCCTCCACNATTGCCGGTTTTTTGGGAGAGCCAAATTCCAGTTCGCCGTGATGAGAGAGAATGCAGTGCTTCAGCTCATTGGCCAGAAGCGTCGGAAAGCCATCAATCTGACANATNTTTTCTCCCACCATCTCGGTGCCGATCACGATATGTCCGAGAAACTGTCCATCCTCCGTGTAATCATTCAGCGGAAAAAGGGAAAGTTCTTTTGTCTTGCCGATGTCATGGCAGATCGCCGCTGTGAGCAGCAGATCTCTATTTAAAATCGGATACTGTGTACAGTAATAATCACACAGCCTTGTCACCGCCANGGTGTGCTGCAACAAACCGCCCACAAAGCCATGATGTACCGTCTTTGCCGCAGAGGACTGCTGAAACGCCTTGAGGAAATCAGGATCCTTCACAAAAAAAGCCTCCAGCACANCGTGCAGATANGGATTTTTAATGCTTCCAATGAATTTTAAAAGCTCCTCCGTCATCTCCGGAATCCCAAATTTGCTGACGGGAAGATAATCCGCAGGGGCATACTCACCCTCTCTGCATTTGCGCACGCGTTTTACATTGACCTGCAATGCCCCCTGAAAACTGGTCACATCNCCATATACTTCTATGTAATCCATGCTGTCAAAGTCTTCAATCCCCGCGTTATTGGGATCCCAGATCTTGGCGTCTATGGTGCCNGTCTTATCCTGCAAGATCACATTGTCATAGGGCTTGCCGTTTTTCGTCACCGCCGACTGTTTNTGCTTGCACAGATAAATATCNGATAATCTGTCGCCTTCCTTGTAGTCTTTGATATATTTCATTTTTCCCTCCTAATTCACATTACCAGCTTCCCAGTGTCACGCTCACACTCATCTCATGNCCCTGCCGCATCAGTGTAAANGTCAATATGTCTTCGGGCNTCGACGACTGTATAATATTCAAAAGCTCATTGTAAGTCGTAATTTCCGTTTCATTTACCCGGATCACCACATCACCGCCCTGGATCCCTGCCTCCATAGCCGGAGAATCGATCTCGATCGATCGGATGTATGCGCCGGGAGGCGTATTGATCTGGGTATCTTCTATCGCCTCTCTGGGCACATCCGCCCCATGCACACCCAGATATGCCCGCTCNCTGTCGTTGGACATCTGCTCAATGGTCCTCTTTAATTCCGTGATCCCGTAAGCCGTGAGCAGGTTNCCCATGTCATTGCTGGTATTGACATTGTCTATGATNCCGATCACCAGCCCCTTTAAATTGATAAGAATACCTGTGGCGTTGCGGCTTCCGTAGATATCNGTGGTAATTTTTTTATAGGCGGCATCCGGCANGTCTATGACAGTTCCTGTAGACGTCACCACCCCATAACTGATCGAACCGCTGGTCCCCAGCGGACTGCCCAGCGCGATCACCGGCGTTCCCAACAGATTCAAAGTATTGGAACTGCCAAGCTCGGCAATATCGATCACATCCATCGTCTCCTCCGAAATATCCCGGAGAGGCACTGATAAAATCGCAAGGCCGGTATTTTCATCCTTTTGTACAAGCTCCGCCTCTACCTGTGTCTGATCGCAGAAGGTCACCTCAATGCTGTCCGCGCCCTTCAGATTACCGGCACTGACTAAAATCAGCAAAGCTTTCTCGTTATTGGCCACGATCACGCCTGAAGCCGAGGCCACATTTTCATAAATATTATTAAACCAATCAACATCTGAAGTGACGCCCGCCACCGTGACCACTGCGCGACTCGCATTTTCTGCCAGTTTTCTCAGCTCGTCATGGAGAGCCTGATAATCCTCCAGATTAAATTCAAATTCCACCTGAGAGAGGATCTCCTCTATCTGCTCGTCTACCAGCTCCACTTCCACGGCTTCTGCCGGTTCCATATCTTCCTCATTGACCAGCATATCCTCCGGCTTCATCTCCTCCGTCGGCGTCTCCTCAGGAAACGCCACTTCTTTGGGCTCCTCCTCCGGATAGAGGCGGCTGCTGATAACAGGCTCCAGCACCAGAAACGTAAAACAAGCTACCAACCCAAACACCACTGCCATCACCGCAGTGATCACCGTCCTGCGCAAAAGCTTCTTTTTATTAACAGGCTTCTGTTTTATCTTTTCCCGCATGAACTCCGCCTGCACAGAGGGCGTATACTGCGCCTGCTCCTTGACGGGTTCCTCTGCTATGGATTTCTGTTCTTTTTCCTGTTCGGACATGGATATCTCCTGTTCTCAGAATCGAAAGTTGGTTTATCTTAATAACATAATAAGTATACAAAATAATCTGCATTTTAACAATGCAGATTATTTTGTATTATCCTTTAAGTCATTTATTGCAGCTCTTTCACGGATCTTGAATCGCAACATATCCGGTATCAGCCACGATCTGCTGACCCTGAGGGCTTGTCATCCATTCTAAGAATAATTCCACATTTTCATTCGGATTATCGGCAAGCGTAACCGCATAAAGTTCCGCAGTGATCGGATATGTTCCGGATCTGATCGTTTCCACATCGGGATAAACACCATCTACTGACAAGTATTTAATATGATCCGAATAGTCCATATCATTTACCATAATTGTGGCAAAATAACGGAAGGAATA
This sequence comes from Lachnospiraceae bacterium, assembly GCA_014804565.1. GTDB lineage: Bacteria > Bacillota > Clostridia > Lachnospirales > Lachnospiraceae > UBA3282. The sequence continues at coordinate 46,587 of JAAUZN010000026.1, read as the reverse complement.
ACCGATTGCCGAGGAACGATTCTGATAATTTGCCGTTTCTAAGATGATACCGCTCATAGTGTCATGATATTCGGTTTGCAGCGGCTCTTTGAGTGGTGTGTCACCCATAAAATATTCCATCATTGTCTGAGAACCGGAGTTTTCCGGCCGCTGGAAGGCAAGAATACGTGCGTATGCGCCTCCGATCTCTTTCCAGTTTTCAATTTCACCGGAATAAATACTACGTATCTGATCGGAGGTCAGCCCATCTATCGGATTCGCACTATTGACAAAAAAGATGAAAGCTTCTTTGCCGATCGGAGTCAGAACCAGTTCCTTACCGGCCTGGGCTGCCATTTCCTGTTGCCCGGCTGATGGTTTCGCACCGAAAAAGATATCTGTATCTCCTGCCACCAAATCTTCAAAGGCAATAATACTATTATTAAATTGAATCGGCATTGCAGCATTAGGATCCTGCCATCTGTTCTGTTTGGCATATTCTTGTATTTCACTAATATTCTCATAGCATGCGTTAGCAAAAGCAGAATAGATCGGATATGCCGCTTCTGCACCGTCTAACACAGGCATTTCTGCCGGTTCAGAGACTATAAATGTAGATGGCGTATCTAATTCTGCCAGAATATTTTCCTCATTCTCAACATAGTACGGCTCTAAATCTGTACTTGAATAGCCATTCTCATAAGCGAATCCGTAGCCACTCAGTTCCGGGTCTTTTTTGACAATATCTTTCCGGCTATAAAACCAGACGCCTTCGATGATCGATATCACCAAAATACTACAGGTCACTACCAGGCATACATATTTGATCCGTAAAGGTTTCCGCATTACTTTGGTCTTACGAAAAGCAAGTCTCTCTCCTGCCGTAAAACCGCCCANGAGCACCAAATTATATATCCAGTTAAAAAGCATTACCCCCTGCCAATGATAGGAATGTATCATTCCGTAAAAATTCCAACATAATATCGCATAAACAAAGCTTACATAATTTTTGACAGACAGGGTAAACTTAATCGAAACAATCAGCTGCCAGCCAAAATATATGAAGAGAGGCAGATATAACCGAAACAGGCTGTCAGGTTTATTCATTTTTTCTTTGCCAATACACAAATATGCATAGAGAAACATCGCCAAAGCAACAAATAGAAGTGGTGTATATCCAATGATGATACTGATTATATGTAGAGAGGTAATGGATCTTGCTAATAAGTCCCATATTGGGTATGTTATGCTCTCCATTAAGATCATTATGATAATAGCCATAATAGGCATTAAAAGCACATAAAGTACCGTAAATATATAATATGCAGCACAACCTTGTCGTTCCTTATTGTCCATAAGTTTTTCTCCAGTAACCTTCATTGTTGTCATTATATCTATTTCCATCCTTCTTTACAAGTTTTCAATGCCCTCGTGGTAATTCCCCGGCTTTTATGATAAAATGCTNTTAAACATAATCGCATAAGGATATCTTAAAATCATGAACAACAAAGTATTACGCGTTTTAGAATATCATAAGATCATCGACCAGCTGACAGAGAAGGCGACCTCTGAGCCGGGCCGGAAGCTGGCGGCAGCACTGCTTCCCATGACCGATTTAGAAGAAATCCGCGCGGCGCAGACGCAGACGACGGATGCCTTGGGACGCCTTTTTGCCAAAGGCTCTACTTCATTTGGCNGCAATAGGGATCTGGGTATGAGCCTGAAATCTCTGGAGATCGGCAGCGTTTTATCCATAGCGGAGNTTCTGCGCATTGCCTCTTTTCTCGACAATGTAAACCGTGTCAAGGCCTATGGCCGCAGAGAGCGCGATGATGTCCCCGGCGATTCGCTGGATACTTATTTTGACAGTCTGGAGCCGCTCACNCAGCTCGCCAACGAGATCAACCGCTGTATTCTCTCCGAGGAAGAGATCGCAGATGNCGCAAGCGCCACCTTAAAGCATATCCGACGCAGCATGGCGATCACCAACGACAGAATTCATTCTCAGTTAAACTCCATGATCAACGGCTCTCTGCGTACCTATTTGCAGGACGCCGTGGTGACCATGCGCGACAACCGNTANTGTATTCCGGTNAAATCNGANTACAANGGNCAGGTNCCCGGCATGATACATGATCAGTCCTCCACNGGTTCCACCTTTTTCATCGAGCCGGCGGCAGTGGTGAATCTGAATAATGAGTTAAAGGAACTGTCCATNAAAGAGCAGGAAGAGATTGAGGCGATCCTGGCNTCTCTGAGNGCCCTGACGGCNNCTCACACAGANGCGCTTTCGACGAANCAACATGCCATGACCATGCTGGATTTCATTTTCGCCAANGCNTCTNTGGCTATGGAACAAAANGCNACCATGCCGATCTTTAACACGGANCATCAGATCCATATCCGCAAAGGCCGCCACCCTCTCATAGACAAACAGAAGGTGGTGCCCGTAGATATTTCTCTGGGTATTGATTTTGACCTNCTNATCATCACCGGNCCCAANACGGGNGGTAANACGGTGGCNTTAAAGACNGTAGGNCTGNTGACCNTGATGGGACAGGCCGGTTTGCATATNCCNGCNCTGGANCGNTCGGAGCTCTCCATTTTCCGGGAAGTCTANGCAGATATCGGNGACGANCAGAGNATTGAGCAGAGTCTTTCCACTTTCTCCTCCCACATGACCAGNATCGTGTCNATTCTGAAGGAGGCAGATATGGATTCTCTCTGTCTCTTNGACGAGCTGGGTGCGGGAACAGATCCCACCGAGGGAGCNGCNTTGGCTATTTCTGTCNTNGANCANCTNCACGGCAGGGGNATNCGNACNATGGCNACCACNCANTANAGNGANCTTAAAGGTNTATGCCCTCTCGACNCCCTTTGTGGAGAANGCCTGCTGTGAATTTAATGTGGAAACNCTCCGNCCNACNTANCGTCTCCTGATCGGNATTCCCGGCAAGAGCAACGCNTTCGCGATCTCATCCCGTCTGGGTCTGCCGGATTACATCATAGANGATGCAAAGCGCCATATCACGCAGGATAAGGANAGCTTNGAGGATCTCCTNGCNAATCTGGAAAACAGCCGCCTGACCATTGAAAANGANCAGNNGNAGATNGAAGCCTATAAGCGGGAAATCGAGGAGNTNAAAAANCGTCTGGAATCCAAACAGGAAAAGATTGACCAGTCCCGCGACCGCATTATCAGAGAGGCCAATGAGGAGGCNCGNGANATCCTGCAAAATGCCAAGGATCTNGCAGATGAGACTATCCGCACCTTCCAGAAGGCCGGNTCCTCCTCNATNAAGGATCTGGAAAAGTCCCGCCGAAAGGTGCACGATAAGATTTCGGAAAAGAATGAGAAACTGGCNCTCAAAAATGATAAGCCCACNCATAAAACGCTGAAACCAAACCAGATTCAGCTCGGCGACAGCGTCAAGATCGTNTCNATGGGNCTAAAAGGCACNGTCAGCTCCCTGCCCGACAAAANCGGNAAGCTTTTCGTGCAGTGCGGCATCATCCGCTCTCAGGTCGCCCTGNCAGATNTGATCCTTATTGACGAAGANACTATAAATGTGGGTAAAATGCAGCGCAGCTCCTCCGGAAAGCTCAAAATGTCCAAGTCCTACTCCGTCTCCACAGAGATCAATCTGCTGGGAAAGACGGTGGACGAGGCACTCTCNGAACTTGATAAATATCTGGACGACGCTTACCTGGCGCATCTGCCCAGCGTCCGTATCGTACACGGCAAAGGAACAGGCGCACTGCGAAGCGCCGTACAGAATTATCTGAAGAAAAACCGCGTCATCAAGAGCTTCCGTCTGGGCGAGCTGGGGGAAGGAGATGCCGGGGTTACNATNGCNGAGTTCAAGTGATCGGCATTTGTTAAATAAATAAAATCGGAGGTTTGTATGGTAAACAAGCAGAGAATTTTAATTGTGGACGACGANAATAACATTGCGGAGTTGATCTCTCTCTATTTAACGAAAGAATGCTTTGAGACGATGATCGTCAACGACGGGGAATCGGCGTTGACGGCAGTGGATACCTTTGAGCCTAATCTGATGCTTCTGGATCTGATGCTTCCCGGCATCGACGGCTATCAGGTCTGCCGTGAAGTCCGCTCCAAATCCACTCTCCCCATCATCATGCTCTCCGCCAAAGGCGAGGTCTTTGACAAGGTGCTTGGGCTGGAGCTGGGAGCCGACGACTATATGGAAAAACCTTTCGATTCTAAGGAACTTGTTGCCCGTGTCAAGGCAGTTTTGCGCCGCTATAAGCCGGTGGTNGCAGAGCCGAAAAACTACCGATGTGAAGAGCGTGGANTATCCNGATCTGATCATCAACCAGACCAACTACTCCGTCATTTATATGGGAAAGACCATCGANATGCCCCCCAAGGAACTGGAGCTTCTCTATTTCCTGGCGTCCTCACCCAACCACGTTTTCTCCAGAGAGCAGCTTTTAGATCAGATCTGGGGCTATGAGTATATCGGCGACAGCCGCACGGTGGATGTCCATGTCAAACGGCTTCGCGAAAAAATCAACGATCATGAGAGCTGGCGTATCGCCACCATCTGGGGTGTCGGCTATAAATTTGAATACAANGGCAATTAANTATGAGAAAAACACTTTACCTTAAGTTAATACTCGCCTANNTNATTTTCGGCCTGTTCGGCTTTATGGTGGTGGCTACCTTTGTGTCTGACATGACCTCTAACCATCTGACCAAGGAAAAGGCNGANGCCCTTTACCGGGAGGCGACACTGATCGCCAACACCTACGCCACTGACCTCTACAATACCGAAGCTTCTCTGGAGACGGTCAAAGCGCAGCTTGACGCTCTGGACACCTACTTCAATGCTACGATCTGGATCATCAATCCCTCAGGGCGTATGATACTGGATTCCTCTGCTCCCGTGGATGTGGAAAATGAAGTCGTTGTAGAAAATTTTGATCCTACCATCACCGCCGGTTCCTACTACACCGTCGGCGACTTTTTCCGGACTTTTGATCAGGAAATGCTGAGTGTCTTTGCCCCCATCACCTCCGACTATAAGGTGAAGGGGTACGTGGTGATTCACGCTTCCCTGAATAGCATACAGTCTGAAACCAATCAGCTGTTAAACATTTCTTATATCATGCTGCTGATTCTCTTTCTCCTGTCCCTTATCATCCTGATCTTTTTTACAGANATCGTTTATATTCCTCTGCGCAAGATCACGGAAGCGACAGAGCAGTACGCCAGCGGTAATATGCACTATGAATTCAGCGTGGAGAGCGAGGATGAGATGGGCTATCTGGCGGCGATCTTATCCTATATGGCCAGCGAGATAGCCCGCTCGGAGGACGACCAGAAGAAGTTTGTCGCCAATGTTTCCCACGATTTCCGCTCCCCCCTGACCTCTATCAAGGGTTATTTAAAAGCGATGATCGACGGCACGATCCCTCCTGAATTATATGAGAAATATCTCACCATCGTCCTAAACGAGACGGAGCGTCTGACGAAGCTGACAAACAGTCTCCTCACCCTCAACAATCTGAACACCAAGGGTATCATGTTAAATAAAACAGATTTTGAGATCAATGCCGTTATCCGCAATGTAGCCGCTTCCTTTGAAGGCACCTGCCGGCAAAAAATGATCGGCATCGAGCTGGTGCTCACAGGCGATGAGATGTATGTGGTCGCGGATATGGATAAGATCCAGCAGGTACTCTACAACCTTCTGGATAATGCGATTAAATTCAGTCATCACGATTCTCTCATTAAGATCGAGACGACAGAAAAGCATAATAAAGTTTTTATCAGTGTGAAAGATACCGGAATCGGCATTCCGAAAGATGACTTAAAACTGATCTGGGACCGCTTTTACAAATCCGATCTCTCCAGAGGAAAAGATAAAAAAGGCACGGGCCTCGGACTCTCCATCACCAAAGAGATCATACAGGCGCACGGGGAAAATATCAATGTGATAAGCACAGAGGGCGTGGGAACAGAGTTTATCTTTTCCCTGTCCAAGTCAGATATAGAGGACGATGACTGATTCGGTCAATTATTCTCCCAGCTCAGCCGATGCAGTTCCCCTTGAAGCTGCATCCCCGCAAAACCATTTTGTCTGAGCGCCTCGTATAACACGACCGCCACAGCATTGGAAAGATTTAAGGAGCGTATCTCGTCGAGCATCGGAATTCGGATACAGGTCTCCTCGTTTTCCACCAAAAGCTCCTCGGGAATCCCGGCACTCTCCTTGCCAAACATGATATAATCATCCTGTCCGAAAGCCGCCTCTGTATAGAGGCGTTTCGCTTTTGTTGTGGCATACCAGATCTTCGCATCCGGATGCCTGTCCTGAAATTCCTGAAAATTCATATAGCGGGTCACATCCAGATGCTCCCAGTAATCCATTCCCGCCCGCTTGATAGACTTTTCATCCAGTCGAAAGCCCAGCGGCTCTATCAAATGGAGCGCCGTACCCGTGGCTACACAGGTACGGCCGATATTTCCCGTATTCGCCGGAATCTCCGGCTGATGTAATATAATATGCACAATTATCTCTCCATCTACTGACGCTGTTCTTTTCTAAGTCTCTCCACAAAATCTGCCAGTCTGCCGATGGCTACCTTCAGATTCTCTAAGGAATACGCATAGGAGATCCGCAAGAATCCCTCGCCGCAGTCTCCAAAAGCAGTTCCTGGCACTACCGCTACCTTCTCCTCCTGCAAAAACCGCTCCGCAAAGGCTTCGCTGGTCATACCGAACTCCTTGATACAGGGGAAGACATAGAAAGCGCCAAAGGGCTCGAAGCAGGAAAGGCCCATCTCCTTGAAGGCGTGCATCAGATAACGCCTGCGCTGGTTATAGGCAGTGCGCATTTCCTTCACATCGTCCTCACCGTTTTTCAAAGCTTCCACCGCCGCATACTGGCTGGTGGTGGGCGCNCACATGATNGCAAACTGATGAATCTTCGTCATCTGCTCTATGATATTTTCCGGTCCGCAGGCATACCCGAGCCGCCAGCCTGTCATAGCAAAGGCCTTGGAGAAACCGTTGATCAAAATCGTTCTCTCCCGCATACCGGGCAGCTCTACGATTGACACATGCCGGTCAGTATAAGTCAGTTCGGAATAAATCTCATCGGATATGACAAATATGTCATATTTCTCTATCACTTCCGCAATGGCTTCCAGATCCTTCCGCTCCATGATCGCACCCGTAGGATTATTGGGGAAAGGCAGGATCAGCACCTTGGTCTTATCCGTGATCGCCTCCTCCAGCTCCTGCGCCGTCAGACGGAATTCGTTCTCGGCCTTAAGCTCTATGATGACGGGCACTCCGCCGGCCAGCACCGTACATGGCTCATAAGATACATAACTGGGCTGCGGGATCAAAACCTCCTCGCCGGGATTCAGCATGGCACGCAGTCCGATGTCGATNGCCTCAGAGCCGCCCACNGTCACCANNGTCTCCTTTGCNGGGTGATAGGTCACTTTGTGCTTTCTCTCNATGTAGCGGCAAATCTCCTCACGAAGNGGCATNAANCCNGCATTGGAAGTATAAAAGGTNCGTCCCTTTTCCANAGAATAGATNCCCTCNTCCCGGATATGCCAGGGCGTATCNAAATCCGGTTCGCCCACNCCCAGNGANATNGCNTCTTCCATCTCNTTTACAATATCAAAAAANTTGCGGATACCNGAAGGCTTGATNTCCACAACTCTGTCAGCTAAAGGATTTCTCATGGTGTTGCTCACGGTGTCACCTTCTCTCTTGTNTCTTCATACTTNTTNGTNAGGATCGTNCCATGGTCNTTATATTTNTTCAGGATAAAATGGGTNGCCGTGCTCAANACNGAATCCAGNGNGGAAAGCTTATCNGATACAAAGCCNGATATCTCCTTTAANGATTTNCCCTCCAGAGTGACCAGNAGNTCATAGCCGCCNGANATCAGGTATACNGACGTCACCTCCGGNTACTTATAAACCCGCTCNGCAAGGNTATCAAANCCNTGTCCTCNCTGGGGNGTCACNCGCACCTCGATCAGCGCGGANACCTTCTCAATGGANGTCTTCTCCCAGTCGATCATCGTGTGATATCCACAGATGATNCCCTCCTCCTCCAANGCCTGCANTTCATTNACNACNTCAATCTCCNNNNCACCTAAGATCACCGCCAGCTCTTTCAGNTCTATGCGGCTGTTTCTTTCTATGATAGANANTAANTCCTCTCTCATCTTGTTNCTCCTCCATTCTCTCTTCTATTGNTTTGNGTAAANCTGATCNGTTNTGGGCTTGTTCAGANACCGTTTNTTCCCTTGNTTGTAAAGNACCCGATCGTTTCCTGATGTGGTACGNCCAATCACNACNGCNGGAATNTCTTCCCTCTCNAATGCCGTCACAAGAGCGTTTCCGTCTCTTGCNGTCATAATAAGGCATCCNCCCGATAAAAGCTCATANGGGTTCTCCCCNAAAANTTCACAGATCTCTATGGTTTCCTGNCTGACAGGTATTTTCCTTAAATCCACTTCCAGTCCGACGCCGGCTTCCTGCGCCATCTCCCACAACCCNGCNAAGATNCCNCCGCGAGAGACNCCATGCATACCGCAAACGCCGGACTTCATGGCGGTGGCAGCCTCCGGCNNGACNGACAGATACTNATCAAAANCNGCNGCCTCATCGATCATCCGCGCGGGAAACCGCTCTCGAAGCTTCTCACGATACTGCTCNTACAAGCTCCACGGTNCCCTCCAGACCGATCCACTTGCTCACCACAATATCCTGATCCGCNCCGGCAGTCNGCGCTANAATGGCGCAGTCTCTCCCCAGCCCTGCGCCACTTCTCACTTCTTCTCTATGGGTTTCTGATNTTTTTCCCTGTTTCATNTTCCTGCCTTACTCTTCGGAGAATCATCCCTCNGGCTGTATCTCCTCCTGNGGCTGCTCTGCTGCTGCCTGGGCTGCCGCCGCTTCTGCNGCTGCCCGGTATGCGCCCGCTACCGCCTTNACTTCATCTATACTGCCNGTTCCCACTGCNGCCATGATGGCNTNGTANGCACCCGGATCCGCCGTTGCCACGCCNACCGTTGCNCTTCTGGGCGCTTTCATNTANGANCTGCTGTTCACCTGNTCACGGCTNANNTCCACNCCNTTCTCCTTNACNACCTTCCACAGCTGCGCCTTATACCCCACATGGGCNGACTGCACNGANCANAAACCNACCGGCTGAGACTCGTCTGTGTAGATGANCTCCGTATCCGGNTCNATCCTCTCCANCACCTGNCTCTCATAGATCACTTCCCNGNTNCTNTCNCTGGTCTCCACNCCNTANATNGTAAAGGTGATNTGTTTATCGGGGGTTGTATACCCNTCTATATAGATNGGATACTCTAAATTNTTCTTNAATTTAAAATCNTTNCCNGANGACTCTGCGATCGCCGCATCCGCNGAAGGATCCACATANGTNACGATCATNGANTGNTTATACCGCTCCGTCACNTCCAGCTCCGCNCGNAGCACNGCATTATANAGNGTCGTAGANACCTGACAGATNCCGCCTCCCAGACTGTCTACCACCTGACCGTTCAGATACGAACCGGCCATATAATAACCGTTCGCCTCCGTAAAGGGCGCTACCGCCTCATAGGCNGAAAACTCATCNCCCGGATACAGCGTNGTGCTGTCTATCAGACTGCANCCGTTTGCTACATTGGCNCTTCTCGAACCTCCGGAAGTAGAATAGCTNGTGGTAAAAGTACCCAGNACATCNTTCACCTTTGCCAGANNNTCCGCCGTGCCNNTGGGCTCATCCACCCCCACGACAAGATTCACATCAGCNGCTCCGCCNTTCCAGTCTCCNGTCAGATAATCNTANACNGCATNCACNGANGCTTCCGTATCTANGGCTCTGCCTGTCTGTCCCTCCGTAATCTCGAAACCNNCCTCCGTCTTCTGCANTGTGGCGTTNACNGCNTCCTGATTATACTGCTCNGCATTCTCCTCAATCANNGCGCGNATNTTATTCTTATCNAAATCAAAGCTGGTNCGGTACACCTTATTNCGANGCTCTAAATCCCGAAGCTCCTTATAGCANCGNAAAANATCTCCGTCCCGGCCNAAGTTNACCACTTCNTCCANNATATCNTNATTNCCCCACTTCAGGCCCAGATCNNCGGCAGTCGTATCGATTGTTCCCTCATTCTCCACATGAAGTCTGATCGGCGCATCACCAAAATCCGCGATATAGTTCTCAATCTGCTCCTTCGCCTCACTCTTTGTCAGCCCTGAGAGATCTATATCCTCCACATAGATACCGGTTTCAATTTTTTGCTCCTTGGCCTGCACCGGTGTGACAAAAAAAACAGCCGCCGCCAGCGCCGTCGAAATCATCAACGATACCCTTTTCATAATTACACTACTCCCCATCAATTGCCTGCCAAAAAAATCTGTGCTAAAATGTAGTCAGCGCAGAGGCAAGCATTGGAATGATCATCGCCAACACTATAAGAATGATAATAATTGAGGACATAATTTTTTTAGTCTTTCTGTTCCACTTCATAAATAACACCTCTCGCTGTCGCATTACGATTATAAGCAAGGAATGCCCCCTTGGGCATAAAGGAATTATATATGAATTTAATACTTTTTGCAAGCACCCTGATCTTGATAGCCGCCATCGCTATCGCTTCATCCAAAAACAAAAAAGCGACTGCCGCTCTTCAGCAGGAATATTGGGAGAAAGAGCGGGCTGCAAACAGCACCCGGCGCAAATCGCTGGACGATCTGCCCTATATCAAACTGCCCATGGAGATCTTCCCTATGGAGCTTCTTTCNGATGTGCCCAAGGTGGAGGACTATCAGCAGATCATCCTCTCCCTGCAGGAGCTTCCCATCGTAAANTTTACNGGACTTTCAAACACAGAGTTAAAACTGCGCTACGGNNCNCCTAATATNGANCTTTTGANCTCCTACGACCAGAANTATACGCTTCTGGTGCGAACCCTGCAGCAGTGGGCNCAGGCTCTCTANGACGGNGGCTNCCCNTCACAGGCTTGTCAGCTTCTGGANTTTGCCGTNTCCACNGGTACNGACGTCAGCGCGACCTATCGNCTGCTNTGTCAGATCTATCANGANCAGGGNACGCCNGAAAAGATCCGCAGCCTTTANCCNATAGCGGAAACTCTAAACTCCGCCATGCANAAAACTATCGTCCGTATTCTGCAAGAATCCGATCGATCCGNCGACTAGCTTCACTGCGGGTCAGACTTTCNATCTCATAATCTATTACCAGTTTATGCCTGTCCAACAATTTATATAACTGTTCTTTTTGCGCCNGCGTAAGNGGNGTATCNCGTTTCGCCTTNTACACAAGCGGTCTGGGGCGAAACAGACTCTTTTCCCCCTCCNNNTCTTCNTTCTCATAAAATTCATCCCAAAGCTTCTGATACANNGCCGTCGTAGCNCGGGCATCCTCCAANGCTCTGTGNGCACTGTGCGGTATNNCGTAATGCTCNCAAAGAGCCCCNAATGCCCGGCTNTCCAGATNCTGCANATATTTTCGTGCGATCTTTAAAGTNTCGATCCCCTGCCTCTCAAAAGACAATCTCTCATTCACNGCNGCCTTTTTNAAAAANGAAAANTCNAAAAGCACACTGTGNCCNAAAAGCGTCCTCTCCTCCAAAAACGCAAACAGCTCNGGCAAAACTTCCGAAATTGTNCTGGCTCCGACAAGCTCATCNTCNCGAATCCCGGTNAGCTCCNCGATCCNCTCCTCCAGTTTTCGGCNNGGATTCACCAACGTCTGCCACTCNCCNNTGATCTNTCCCTGCTCTACTTTGACCGCNCCNATNTCTATGATCTTGTCCCGTTTGGGATCCAGTCCCGTCGTTTCCAGATCAATACATACATAAGAATCTGTCATTTAATCAACCTTTTCTATATTTTTTAGGTGCTCTTCCTGTTGATATTTCCATATCTTGTGGTTTTTCTNTTAGAAATAAAACAAAAACTTTATTTTCTCCTAAATATTCTAAATAGAATATTAATATTAAAAAATAGAATAATTTTTTCTCAAAAATAGACTACAATCAATAATATAAAGGGAGCACGAATGAAAACAAGGATAAAGGAACTCCGCCTGGAAAAAAAACTGACTCAGCAAGCCCTTGCAGAGCACCTGGGTATCAACCAGACAAGTCTGAGTAAAATTGAATGTGGCGCCAGCACCCCTGACGCACTGCTCCTAATTGATCTATCTCGTTTCTTTCAGGTCACTACCGACTACATTCTGTTACTTTCTGAAGAACGTCTGACCGCAGATTACCTGTTAGAAGATAATATGCGTAATCTGAAAAAGTATCAACATCTTATCACCCTTTATCAAAAGATGAGCCAAAAACAACAGGGAGATTGTTATAATTTTCTGCGAAGTATGCTGAATATAAGCGATGAAATATAGCACATCTATTCAGATTGTCAGCGCCTGTTATGCCAAATCCCCTTTGCTGTCATATCTGATCTATACGTTCATAAACGTATCTTGAAAGGCGGGATCATAAAATCCCGCCTCATTTCTTGCTTTTTATGAAAGAGATGAGAGAAATCTGTCAAAGGCCGCCTGCCCCTTTTCATCTCTCTTATAGACACCTGCGTCCTCAAGCACCTCCATAAAGACATTNCCGATCTCTTTGTGCAGGATCTCGGTTATATTGTCCTTGCTTACCTCCTGATAGCGCGGTAAAAATTCCTCCACCCAATCGGCATGCTTGGCAAGCTCTTCATCCTTACGGATATCATTTCCTGCCAGGATCGCTTCNGCGAGATGCTCCATCTCCTCCTTCAGTCTGGCCGGCAGCACCGCAAGCCCCATCACCTCGATCAGACCGATATTCTCCTTCTTGATATGATGCAGCTTGGCATGCGGATGGTACACGCCCAGAGGATGCTCCTCNGTCGTAATGTTGTTGCGGAGCACCAGATCCAGTTCAAACTTATCGCCCCGTTTTCTGGCAATGGGTGTGATCGTATTGTGCGGTTCCCCATCGGTCTCGGCATAGATAAATGCGTCTTCATCGGTATATCCCCGCCATTTTTCCAGAATCACATCCGCAAACGCCACCAGTCTGTCAGGATCCTCGTGGGAGATCCGGATCACGGACATGGGCCAGTTCACAACGCCGGCCTCCACATCCTCAAAGCCTGCCACCTTGAACTGCCGCTCCACGGGCGCTTTCGCCATAGCAAACTCATAATGCCCGCCCTGAAAATGATCGTGGCTTAAGATAGAGCCTCCCACGATCGGCAGATCCGCGTTGGATCCCACAAAATAATGGGGAAATTGTTTTACAAAATCAAACAGCTTGCAGAAGGTGTCATGCTCAATCTTCATGGGAACATGCTTACTGTTAAACACGATGCAGTGCTCATTGTAATACACATACGGGGAATACTGGAAGCCCCAGTCGCTGCCGTTGATGGTCACAGGAATGATCCTGTGATTCTGTCTCGCCGGATGATTGACGCGCCCTGCATAACCCTCGTTCTCCCTGCACAGAAGACATTTCGGATATCCGCTCTGCTTTGCATTCTTAGCCGCCGCGATCGCCTTGGGATCCTTCTCCGGCTTGGAGAGGTTAATGGTGATATCCAGATCGCCGTACTTCGTCGNTGATATCCATTTCTGATCCTTTTTGATCCGATACCGTCTGATATANTCNGTATCCTGNCTCAGCTTATAGAAATAATCNGTNGCCTCCTTCGGATCTCTCTCATACTTNTCCTGAAAAGTNCGNATCACCTCACTGGGNCTGGGTACAAGCTGACTCATGATCTTCGTNTCAAAAAGATCCCGNTAAACAATNCTGTTCTCCGTCATAANNCCCTGNTCATAGGCATANTCCATCATTTCCNCAAGAACTGTGGNAAGCTCCTCCACNGNCATNGANACATCCCAGCCCTCTTCCAATTCCTCTAACTGAAAAAGCTCNAGCAGACGGTTGGTGGTGTAAATCTTATCTTCCTCGCCGATCAACCCTGTGATCAAACCATATTCTACCAGCTTTTTAATATTATTCTGAATCATTTTTCTTCTCCTTAATATACTCTCACAGGCAACGCGGACCGTCTCCGATCTCTACCACGTAGAAATCCGCCTTTTTCCCGACACGCGCTTCGTAGGCTGCACCTACCTTTTCCTTAAAGCTCTCTACCGCCTCGTCCTTCACGATGCTGACCGTACAGCCACCAAAGCCGCCACCCGTGATTCTGGATCCGATGACCCCGTCTACTTTCCAAGCCTCCTCCACGAGCACATCAATCTCATCGCAGGATACCTGGTAATCGTCCCGCAAAGAAACGTGGGAGGCATTCATCAACTCTCCGAATAATTTCAAATTATTCTCTTTCAGCGCTTCCACCGCCCGGATCGTTCTCTGATTCTCGTACACGGCATGCTTTGCCCGTTTTACACGCACCTCATCCTTGATCGCAGACTTATTCGCCTCAAACTCCTCCTCTGTCAGATCTCCGAGCCCCGCGATCTTCACCACGGTCTGCAGCTCCTCCAGAGCCTTTTCACACTCACTTCTGCGCACATTGTACTCAGAATTTACAAGAGAGTGCTTTACATTGCTGTTTGTCACAATAATCTTAGCGCCGTCCAGCACAAGGGGCGCATACTGATAAGACAAATCCGCCGTATCCAAAAAGATCGCGTGATCCTTTTTTCCCATAGCAGAGGCGAACTGATCCATGATACCGCAGTTCATACCGTTAAAGTTATTCTCCGAATACTGCCCGATCTTTGCCAGATCTACATTCGTCACATCAAATCCGTATTGATCTTTCAGACAAAATCCTGTCAGCACCTCCAGAGAAGCGGAGGAAGACAGGCCAGATCCGTTCGGAATGTTGCCGTTGATCACTATATCCAATCCGCAGTCCATCTCCATGCCGCGCCCGGCGAATGCCCACATCACACCCTTCGGATAGTTTGTCCACTCCGCCGCTTCGGAAGGTGTCAGATCATCCAGACTGCTCTCGATCACGCCCAGACTCTCAAAATTCATGGAAAAGAACCGAAGCTTTCTGTCCGCCCGCTTTTTCACCGCCGCATAAGTGCCGATCGTCAGCGCGCAGGGAAATACATGTCCACCGTTATAGTCCGTGTGCTCACCGATCATGTTCACACGCCCCGGTGCGAAATATACCTTGACGCCGTCCGCAGTTCCGTAAATCTCTTCAAATTTTTTTAATACCGCTTCTTTCATACCCATTCTCCTTCTCTTTTTAATACCCCATTACATTCCGCTTTGCGTCGCTTGTTTTTCCTATGCGCTTATTATAATAAAAAAAGGACTATCGTTAAATAGTCCTTTGTTACTCAAACCTGTCAAAATGTTATATGCCATGTCAGCAGGAAATCAAGCGGCTGCGAAGCAGACATTTGATTTCACCTGACATGATAACGAAAAAATCGTAAAGCGCGAAGCGCGACAGACGCGAAGCGGCTGGATTTTTGAGTTTACTATCCCTGTAAACTGTTGATCTGCCCGATAAACTCCTCCACCTGCCGCAGATATTCCCGATTCCTCCTGGTCTCGCCCTTCTGCATTTCCTTTCGGAAAGCCGTGGGCGACATCTGTTTCATCTGGCGAAACGCCTTCGTAAACACCAGCGGATCGTGATATCCACAGGACAGCGCGATACTCTCAATGGGCAAAGATGTGAGCTGTAAAAGCTCCGTTGCCTTTGTGATACGGAAGGTCGTCAAAAACTGCTGGGGCGACATCCCCATGGAATGCTGAAACAACGTATAGAGATAGCTTCTGTTGATACACACATAATCCGCCACATCCGTCACTTTGATAGGATTGCAGTAATTGCTCTGGATAAACGATACAGCTTTGCGCACATAAGTATTAGCCCTGTCGTTTTCGTTCTGCTTCTCCACTCTGCCGCTCTCCGCTATCACAGATAAAAAAATACCCAGCTGTCCGTTGCGTCGCAGATCATGAGAAAGCCCGAACGTATTGTGTTCCATCATATCCTTCACGATCCGGTAAAGCTCCTCAGACGCATCAGACATGAAAATCGGCTGCCTCACAGACAGACCGATATTACTCACATACTCCGCCGCCAGCGTACCGCTGAATCCCACCCAGACATAGGTCCACGGTTCCTTTTCATCTGCTTGATAAAAGGCAAGCTCGTCGGGCGTGATCAGAAAGCCGTATCCCGCTTCCAGCGGATACTCCTCCCCGCCGATCGAAAATTTTCCCTTACCGCTTAGTATGTAGTGAATCAGATAGTGTGGCTTAAGCGCCGGGCCAAAGCTGTGCATCGGTTCCGTCCGGGACAGTCCGCAGCAATTTACATACAGGCTCCCTGTCTGTTCTCCCGCAAATTCAAGTTTGTAAGCTTTTTCCATAAGTTTCCCCTAAAGTATATCAAGATAATGAGCATTCTGGTGAGGTGCACTTAAATCATATTTTTATACTCCCGTCTGCCATCCACAACAGCATAAATCACCACCGTTTTGTCGTCCTCGGCAACCTTATAAAATATCAAATGCCTTTCAACTATAAGCACCAGATAGCCCTGCCTACGGAGCGTTGCGTATCTGGGCTGGCACCCCATATATGGCGTTGTTTGTAAAAGATTGACTGCGTTCTCTACTTTGTCGAGATAGTCAAGTGCTATATCCACACTGCCGGAATCCTGAGCAATATACAAAATATCATTATGAAGCTGTTCATCGGCTTTGGCTGTTCGTATAACCTTATATTTCATTTTTTATCTCCAAAAGTTTACTCCGGATATCGTCAAATGATTCCTGTATCGGCGCTATCCTTCCAGCCTTCACATCTTCTTCTGCCTCTGCAAGAGTACGAAGTAACTCCAGTTCCGACTTCATCTGGTAATAGTCCTGCAAACCTAATACCGCCGTATCCCCTCTTCCATTCACCGTAAGAATGACCGGAACTCTTTCTTCCCTGCACAGTCTGGATATTTCGTTATAATGATTGCGAATGTCCGCTGATGGTCTGATAATTGCATCCATATGGTATACCTCCCTGAAGTGACTACATAAATGTATGTTTTAATATGCCATGTATCATCATATTATAGACAAATTATATCATAATTATTCTATGTATGCAATATGCCCCTGCGCTTGACATCACAATTACATAACGATATAATACATATGTTAATTTTACATATGTATAATGGTAAATCATATGAAAGACTATATTGAAAAAAATTTTTCTGCTGTTTATACGCACTTTAAAGAGTTTCAGGAAAATGAAGAATATGCTCCTTACTGGAATAAGTGCATAGGGGCTATATGTGATGAACAGTTATTATCACATATTGTGTTTTGTAATGACGTATTTTGTATCCCTCCTGTCAAAACCTTTCTCACTTACTATAAGGACGATTTTATTGTTCTGACCGGTAAAAGTGATGCCGAGCTGCCCGTTTATGTCAAGAAAAGCATAGGTGCATTTTGGGGTATGGTGTTTAAATTCGCTCTCGGATACAGAGGACAAAAGAGTGTTTCCGTTTCAATGAACAAATATTTTAAAGTAAAAACTGCCACATATTTTTTAAAAAAGGAGGATTAACAAATGGATTATACAAGGGCGCAAATTCTTGGACGATGTAAAAATGCCTTTGGGAATAAGAGCACATTCTATAAAATGGACTTCATAAATTACAGAGGTAAAACTACAGATACCGGAGAGTATTATACCGAAGTCATCGCCGAATTTTTGTGTGATAATATAAACGATTATATTAACGGCATTAACTGTATTACTCGAAAAAGCTCCTATAAAACCGAAGGGCATGATGGAAAATTTGATCCCGCTTCCAATCGTGAAGAAGAAAAAATTGCTATGCAAATTTATACACAAAGCAGAGATTACGGTCCATTTCCATTGATTGGAAAGATTGAAGATTATCAAACACCGCTTAAATCAAGTGCTGATGACGAAGCCGGTAAAATTGATCTGCTTTCCTTTGACGGTAAAATAATGCGGATTTTGGAACTCAAAAAACCAGACAGCAAAGAGACAATGCTCCGTTGCGTTTTGGAAGGGTATACATATCTGAAAACCGCCAATTATGATAAACTGATAACCGATTTTGGGTACAAACCAGAGGCGGTAGTACTTAAGGCGAATCCGTTTGTGTTTTACGGCGGTGCGCAGTATAAAGAAATGTCTCAGCATCGACCTTATTTACAAAAATTGATGGCATTGCTTGACAGTAAACCTTTTTATATTTTAAAGGAAGAAGAAAAATATATCATCGTGGAGAAATAAGAAATGAAGAAAATAGACAAACAAACCTTTTGGGCCGGCATGGTAGGCATAGTAGCTTTTATTGCCATAATATGTGAACTAATATTCGGCGGGATTTCAACTGCCTCCGTTTCAGCTGCTATAAAAGATTTAATGGGAATTGCAATGGACGTCATGGTGTTCATTGTGGCACTTAAACTTGTGACAAAAGACCATAGTACCGAACCATTGGAAACAAAATTGGAAAACGCGCTTGACAAATGGAGAATGGATCATGCAAATATGATTATCCGTAATGAAGAATACGATAGGAAACAGAACGTTTTCAGCTTCTTTATGCGAACAGACCTTAGAAACTTTTTTGGCGATGCGACGGCCCTAAAACAAAAAGGATTGTTTGTGAAAATTCCGTCAATCGGAAGTTCCAAGTATTTAGAAAAAACATTTCAAATGGAATTTCATTTGAATGTAAGCACTTTTTTAGATGGAAAAATTAATGAGAATAGAAAATCAGCTTTTGAAGCGATCACCAATGACATTGCAATGTATCTTCAAGTGCGCCATAATATTACTGTAGATAAAATACAAACTACAGAAGATGATGCAATCATGATAATCGTTGCAAACGGTCTCGTTGCAGACGAAGAAAATAACATTACAATAGATGACCAAATCCAATATCTCATTTCTATCATTGATATAGTTTATACCTGTTATTTGGTTGCTGGTAATTTTAAGGTAAAATGAAAATACATATTCATAGAGGTCAAAATCAAATCGGTGGCAACATTATAGAAATTGCCACCAATACAACTAAAATATTGTTAGATGCAGGTCTGGAACTCAACGATAATGACATGCAATCATTACCCCCAATACAAGGTTTGTTTGACTATGCAGGTTATGATGCGATTTTTATTTCTCATTATCACAGCGACCATGTAGGTCTTGCATATCACACACACAAAGACATTCCTGTTTACATCGGTGAGGCAAGTTATAACATCATACAAGCGTCAGACCACTACAAAAAGATAAGTACAATTACGCCTAAAGGCTTCTTGCGTCATAACCAGAGGATAACCGTCGGAGATATTTCAGTTACACCATATCTTTGCGACCATTCCGCCTTTGACAGTTATATGCTGCTTTGTGAAGCTGATGGCGAAACAATATTATATACAGGTGATTTTCGCTCTAATGGCAGAAAATCCTTTAATGCACTTTTAAACGTGCTTCCCAAAAATGTGGACAAGTTATTATGCGAGGGCACAACACTTTCCCGTGATAATTATGTTGCTGTCAGTGAGAAAGAATTGGAAAAGCAAGCGATAGAGTTATTCTGCAAAACATCGGGGCCGATATTTGTCCTGCAATCTTCAACGAATATAGATCGAATTGTAACAATGTACCGCGCGGCTAAACGGAGCAAACGAATTTTCCTTGAGGAGGTATATATGGCCGATATAGCAATGGCTGCGGGCAAAAATATACCTAATCCAAATTTTAATGATGTGTATGCGTTTATCACTTCCCCAACAAAATATAATATGCTTACGAAATATAAAAACAAAGCCGGGAAGTCGTTTATATCAAAACGGCCATTTGTTATGTGTGTCAGAAACTCAATGCTTCACTATTTAAAATCCCTTTCAGATAAGATGTCATTCGAAGATGGAATTCTGATATATTCTTTCTGGAGCGGTTATCGTGAAACAGAAGATATGAAAAATTTTTTATATGAATGCAAAAAATTAGGTTTAAAAATTTTTACTTTGCATACAAGCGGGCACGCAGATGAAAAGACTTTAAAACAATTGATAGAAAAAGTGCAGCCCAAAATATTAATTCCGATACATACAGAAAATGCTGCAAGATTTAAAGCCATTGTGCCAAATATTGTTATAGAAGAATAGTGGGGTGTAAAATATGGTAATAGCATTTCTATTATTGCTTTTATTTTGTTTCTTAGGTTTTGGTTTCATAAAAGCAATCGAATGGTTTCAAAATAATAAGAATATAAACATAATCCCTGCGACATTGATTGACGTATTCGCAATAATCATTTTTTTATGGAATTATGACAGCAATCACACTAAAAACCTCATTTTAATGTATACCGCAATTGCGGTTATTCTTATAATCATAGTATTTAATTTGCTTAGCTACGGGCTGAAAGATGGGTTGCTTGTAAGTTTTGCGGAATTGGTTTTTAGTATACCTGCCGCATTGTTAATTGTTCTAATCCTTGTTGCTGGTAGTCAAAAAGGTAATAAGAAACGAAAAAAATGAAAGCCTAATAATTCGATTCCTCTGATTCCGCCGGCTTCTCTGCCTCATAGCGCTCCACATCCGCCAGCAGCTTCTCCCACGCATACGGGTTCTCTACATAGTACAACGGACATTTTTTCCCACCGCAATCATAATGCCGCAAAATATCTTCTGTAGTCAGATCGTACTCCTGAATCAACCAGGCAAGTGTATGGATCAGCGTATCATAGGTCTCCTGTGTAAATTCACCGTTTTCATTCAGGTAACAACACTCTATGGAAATTGAATCATCATTTCTGGTCTTAACCCCATAAGCCTGCTCTTCCAGCGGGATGCACTGCAGGATCTCTCCCTCGTAGCCGATGATAAAATGGGCGCTGGCCGACCGCTCTTTTGTCTCCGCCAGATTAGCAAAATAGCTGCGATTCTGCTGTGCGGATGTGCCGGGATTTGCCGTATAATGGACAAAGATACTCTTGACCCGGTTTACCTTCGTGCCCGGTCTGGAATAATCGTTCACCTCCAGAAAATCCTCCACGATCTTAGGCGGCGTGATCTCTTTTTTATTGATCTGTTCAGAGATCACATCCACGATCCCCAGCTTTTTCTTCACCTTATCCCGGTGCGCCATGCGGTAGATAGCACCGGTCGTCTGATAAATTAACACCAGACACACCACAATGACAAAAAGAGCGATCAGCCGGTAAAAATACACCTTTCTGCGTCTCGCTCTGTTTCGCTTTCTGTAACGTACCGGACAGGGATTCCCCGATGTACGGCGGGCAGACTGCCGATTCCTTGTTCCACGCCCGGGCTGCCGTTCCTCCCGTTCAGCCAGCCGCATCATCCGAGGTTGATCCTCCCGATTGATCTCCCACAGCTCTAAGTCACGTTTATTTTTCTTCTGTGCCTGTCCCATCGCTGTCTCCCCTCTTATGTATTGAAGTGCAGAGACACTCTCAAACGAGTGCCCTGCACCTTTTCTATCATAGCGTATGAATCTTTAAAATCTCTCTAAGGACGCATTTTCGTCAGCGCCCTCTTACGCCTTTATATAGTAGAGCGGAGAATTTAAGAAAAAGCGTGTTTAATTCTTAATATTTCATAAATAATTTAGGATCACCATGACTCTGCCAGGTACGCCTCGATCGCCATATGCAGATCCGAAAGCGTTTCCCGGAAAATCTCATCGTTCTCATAGTCGGCATCTCGCAAAGCGGAAAGCTCCTTCTCCATGTCCTCCCGCATGTAAGTTTGCATGTAAGTATAAAGGAAAGAAGTTGAGGCATTCCAGGTCCCGCTGGAATCCGTTACATAAGTAGCCGGGCCCTCTACGGCGATGGTGATCTCCTCCACATTTCCAATGGCATAAAATAACATTGCCGCGTTAAAGTAAATCATATCCTTATCTTCCTGCGTAAAAAGATCTGTGCTCATCTCATAGGAAAAACGCAGGGAATAAGGTTCTTCCACTGTCTGCAGAGAATAACCGTCTTTCCGGTTCAAGGTTGGCGGCAGAGGCAATGCCTCAAGCAGAGCGCCCACCTTGGCATTATCTCCCACATAGGGCGTCCGGTTTTCTGTCAGTGCGTCAAAAAGTTTCTCCCGCATATTGCGGTTTATACTCAAAATAATGACATCTCCGGCCGCCTTTTGCAGTTCACTGTCGATAAAATCCATCTCCTCCCGGTATTTCTCCTGCACCTTGCCGAAATCCGCCTTTACATAGACATAGCAGCCTGTGTCAATCTCATCCACATTGACCTCCCGCGGTAAATAAGTGGTTGTCGTGATAGTTTCATTTGGCAGATAATCCACCTTCTCCTCCTCCGCAATGTTCTCATTGGGCAGATAATCTCTCCCCTCCTCCAGCGGAAGCGTCTCCCAGTCTGTGCTGAGCATCGGATTACTGCTGCCGTCCTCATCTATGATATATGTGGTATCGTCTTCATCCAAGATATAAGTGGTGTCATCATTGCTGTCTGTGCCGGGCACTCCCTCTACGCCATCCACACCCTCCGTGATGTAAATATCCTCATGACCTAAAACACCCTGGGTAGCCGATGTATCAGGTGTGTACGTGTGCTCTGTTACACTTTCCGCCGGCGTATAGGTATGCTCCGTCCTCGATTGAGACTCTCCCAGATAAGCCCGCAGAAGATAATTATAGCCCTGATTGCCCAGAGGCATGACCTCCCGTCCATCATCCACCAGTCCCAGAGCATCCTTGGTCATCATCCGAGAAAATCTTCCCACCTCTCTCTGTGCCTCAACATGATAAATGACAACATCGTCATTTTCTTCTTCCACAATGCAGCCGCTGATGCCGCCGATACTGGCAGGAAGCCGTATCTGCATATCCGCTCCCGTCACCGTAAGTCCATCGACCGGGTCCACCGTCGTCCCGTTAAACTGCGGATTCTTCGTAAAGACAAACACCCCCACGGCTACTGTCAAAACCAGAACCGCCGCCACAGCCGCATAGAGCACCTTCGGCTTCTTTACAATGAACTGGATCCGCTCCTTCACACTCTTTCCACTGCCCGTCATGGTGGTGGCAGTGCAGACCAGATCGGAGAGCCGTCCTTTTTTCGTAATGATGGAAAGCAAGGTCTCCCCATAGGGAATCCGCTCCTTCTCTCCCAGAAGAAGCAAAGCTGTTTCATCACAGGCCAGCTCACAATCCCGCTTGGAGCATGCCGCCGCCACCCATACCAGCGGATGAAACCAGTACACTGTCACCAACGCACTGCGAAGCAGCGCCCAAAAGCTGTCCCCATGCTTTTTATGGACAAGCTCGTGGACAAGCACATGCCTCAGTCTGTCGGAATCCTTCGCCACATCTGGCGTCAGATAGATCGTCTCCCTTCCCGGCCATCCGTACAGGCAGGGCGAAGAGATCTCTTCCGCCAGATACATCTGCGGCAAGCTGCTTTTGCCTCTTTGATCACTTTCATCAGAAGTTTTCCGTCCAAAAATATTTTCAATATAGGCCTTCTCTTCCTCCGGTAAGGCAAACGGTTGTCTGGTCTTCTTCAGGCCGCGGCTGAATCTGATATTCGAAACTACAATCCACAGTCCCACCGCCAGCATTCCCATCATCCATAATGATCCCAGAACATCCAGCCATGTGAATCTCAGCGTTCCCGCCATAAATACAACAGAAGGACCGTCGTCCGGCATATTGTTAAGCGCTTCCTCCATTTCCGTCTTCTGCACATCATTCCCGATCAAACGGTACAGTGCGCTCTGCGAATCTACTACAATTGGAATCGGCTCGTCCAGCCGCTCTACCACGTCGCCCCTGCTCACCTCGACCTGCTTCACCAGATCCATCAGACGAAGCTTCGTCAGAGGGCCTAAATCAATCTGTGCCGAGACCGGAATGAGCAGCCGGAGCGCCACCAGAAGCCAAAGCGCATATTGCAGTCTGCTGCTGATCCTGCCCCGGAAGATCCGGCGGATCAAAAGAATACCTATGATCAAAACGGTTGCCGTTATCAGGATTTCTTTCATTTCCGCGTCCCTCCCTCATCGTTTCTCTTTTTTGCCTGCTCTAAAATGGCATAGAGCTCTTGAATTTCTTCCTCGGACAATGCCTGATCCTCCACCATGGCATTGACCATCATCCCCAGACTCCCCCGATACACCTTCTGTAAAAAGCCGCGGGTCTCCTGCATGGAAACCTCCTCTTTGGTCACCAGAGGATAAAAAATCTTGGCACGCCCGCCGTCCCTGTGAGCGACAGCTTCTTTTTTTTCCATACGGGAAAGCATCGTAATGATAATGTGCTTGTCCCAGCCGGTTTCCTCCCACAACATATTTTTAAGCTCCGTGATTGTTGCTTCCCCTTCCCAGAGCTGATTCATAATCTTCCATTCTCCGTCTGATAAACTAACCATACCTGATTCCTTCCCTTCCATATTTTGGTATACGATTGTATACCCTTTGCTTGTATCATACACGGAAGGTATACGTCTGTCAACCCCTAATTCCTTTTTTACAAAAAAGCTGCCGCCTCATGATTGTCTCATCACGAAAGCGACAGCCCACATATTTTGTAATACAAAAGTTTCCTGCTTTATTTCAATATGAGAACCGAATATCCTGGCATAGTTACCGTCCCGTCCGACACTTCAATCTTCTCCTCTCCGCTCTCCAGTACGCCACGGACACTATCCGGAGAAATTTCTGCACCGTTCACGCTGATACCGCTTACATCAAGCTCTTCTGTCTCGGCTCCGGTGTGGAAGATCAGCAGGATTTCCGATCCTTCCCAGCTTTTTCTCAGAACGCAGAACTGCTCATTGGAGGCATTCATCAGATATTCCACTTCCCCTCTTGCNATTTCGGGATTCTGGTTTCTGATCTTGATCACNTTTTTATAATACTGATAAATNGAANNCGGATCCTGTTCCTGCTCCTCCAGACTGTCNAACTTCATCTCAAAATCATCCATATCGGCAGGACCGTCACACATTCCCTCCATATCATCACTCTTACTCCAATACATGGGGGCACGTTTATTTTCATCCTTGCCGGAACCCTTCATGCCAAGCTCTTCTCCGTAATAGAGGAAAGCAGAACCGCCCATAAACAGATTCATTGCGCCTGCAAGCTTCGTCTGTTTCTCCGAA
This sequence comes from Lachnospiraceae bacterium, assembly GCA_014804565.1. Classification (GTDB taxonomy): domain Bacteria; phylum Bacillota; class Clostridia; order Lachnospirales; family Lachnospiraceae; genus UBA3282. The sequence goes on along the minus strand of JAAUZN010000026.1, from coordinate 21,407 downwards.
TTTTCTCCCGCATAATACCCGGCGCTTCTGCCCATATCATGATTGGTATAGAAAGGNGCNTCAATATANTTTTCNTTATATTGCCCGAAGGTNNNCTGTAANGANACNTTCACNNCACCGTACTGNTCCGCCGANGAACCGTTCACCACTTTGGAAATGATTCCGTCTTTATCGGCAAAGGCAAAATTAAAGAGACTGTCGATGCCGCTTTCATAATATTGCGCATAGCTGTTNATATCAAGCCACGCNTCNCCGACCAGATAAGCGTCTGCTTTTTGNGCNTTGACACTTTCCTGAAACCAGNTCAGAAACGCAATATTTGCCTNNGGNTTNCCTGTNTAAAATTCCTTCACCGCATCCAGCCTGAANCCGCCGACTCCCATATNCAGCCAGTATTCNGTGATCTTCTCGATCTCNCNNCTGANNGCNTCNCTGTCCAGATTCAGATCCGGCATTTCACTCCAGAANTGNGCTTCATAGTACCAGTCCGTTCCTTCCACTTCATAGCATCCTGCANCNTTCTCNTTNGAAAAATGGTANTACTCAAAATAGGGNCAGTCCTCCGNACTCGGTTCCCCATCTCCCAATTCCCGCAGATAGGANCANGCTTCGNTGAACCANGGNTTTTGAGAAGANGAATGATTCAAAACCAGATCCATAATGACCTTGATCCCCCGNGCGTCACATTCNTNCAACAGCTGTTTGAAATCATCCANTGTNCCATAAGNATCATCAATCTCATAATANTCCATNACATCNTACTTNTGATAAGTNGGCGANGGATTCACCGGCATCAGCCAGATACCGTTGCATCCTAAATCCGTATCCGTTGTATCATCACCGTCATTGATATAGTCCAGTTTGGAGATCAGACCCTGTAAATCTCCGATACCGTCTCCGTTACTGTCAAAAAAAGAATAGACAAATACTTCATAATAAGTACGGTAATTATCATCTATGATATTTAAGGGTATGGAATCTGTAATATCGGTGTCAGAATCCGCGCTCTCTCCATCCGCTATTGTTTCCTCTGTATTCTCCGCCGATTCTTCCGTATTTTCTACATTTTGCTCTGTCTGAGCGCCGCTTCCCGTACCATCTGCACCGCAGGCTGTTGCCGACAGCATACACACCGTAAGCAACAACGACATCATCTGCTTATTTTTTTTCATAATTGCACCTCTGCTCACAACAAAATGCAGACCGCCATAAGACAGTCTGCATTTTATCATACTTTTACAGGTATCCCCTCTATTAACCCTTTACAGAACCGCCTGTAACACCTTCTACATAGAATTTCTGCATCAGTACGAACAATGCGGAAATCGGAATAGATACGATAACGCCGCCCGCGCAGAAAATGGAGAAGTATTTATTGACCAATGATTTATTCAGCATATTGAACAGACCGATCGCAATCGTCCAGTCCGTAGAAATACCGGAGTTCAGCATCAACTTAGCCAATACGAAATCACCCCACGGTACAAGGAAGGAGTTGATCACCGTATACACAATGATCGGCTGTGATAACGGAATGATGATCTTCAGGAAGATCGTCGCTTCCGATGCGCCCTCCAGCCACGCCGCTTCGCGCAAGGATGTGGAGATCGTATCCATAAATCCCTTGGTGATCAGATATCCCAGACCGGAGCCTGCGGAGTATACAATGATCATTCCGAGATGGCTGTTGGTCAACCCCAGAGATTTCATAACGAAATATACCGCGATCATGGACAGTACGCCGGGGAACATGTTTAAGATGATACCGAAGCTCATCAGTCCCTTTCTGCCGTTAAACCGCAGGCAGCTCATTGTGTAAGCTACCATCAAAACGAAAACCGTAGAAACAATACAGGTAAAAATAGCGATGACCAACGTATTTTTAAACCATGCTCCGTACTGCACCACCGAGTCCGGTTCCAAAAACAGAACCCTATAGTTATCCAGAGACCAATTCTCCGGGAAGAAATGCGATGTATTGATTCCCTTGTAAGCGCTGAAGGACGTCACCACCAGCCAGAGAATCGGTACTAACCAGACTATCGCGAGGAATGCCAAAACTACATGTCGTAAAATCATACTCACAGTTTTTTTCATTATCGGAAATCCTCCTCTCTATTGCCTTTGATCGTCTGCGTAAAGGTAATCAATGTAAATGCTGCACAGATGATGAATACCAGAATACCGATCACGGAAGCTATCTTATAGTTATAGTATTCATTCGTCAATCTAAACAGCCACGTTACAAGCAGATCCACCTCTTTTGCATTCGAGTTAGCAAGTAACTGGTCGGATGTAACATAAACATCCTGCGTCAACAGATAAATAACGTTGAAGTTGTTGATATTCTTTACAAAATCTGTGATAAGGCTCGGTCCCGTAATGAAAAGCACATAAGGCATTGTAATCTTCCAGAAGATCTGGAAATTATTCGCACCGTCAATTCTGGCGCTTTCAAGCTGATCTACCGGAATGTTCATCAGCACACCTGTCGCCACCAGCATCTGATAGGGAACACCTACCCAGATGTTAATGAGAACGATCATAACCTTCGTCCAGCCGGGGCTTGTCAGGAACGGAATATATGACAGATTAGAGCTTACCAAGCCGATGCTTTTCAGGAAATCTGTCAATCCAATATTGGCACAGATCGTATTCACAATACCGGAATCNCCNAAGAAGTTACGAACAAGCAGTAATGTTACNAACTGCGGTACCGCAATCGCNACCATAAACAAAGTTCTCCACAGTCTGGGGAGCTTGGTCTTCTTATTGTTCACAAACTGCGCCATCAAAATACCGCCGATAAAGGTGGTAAATGTAGCGAGAAATGCCCACTCCAGAGTCCAAACCAAAATTTTNCCGAAAGAGTAACCAAACGTTACGGTCGTGGAACCTGTTGTGAAAAGACTCTTGAAGTTCTTCCAGCCAACCCATGTAAACAACGCACTCGGCGGCATATGCTGCTGGTCATAATTCGTAAACGCGATCGCAATCAATACGAGTATCGGAATAATATTCATCAAAATGATGCCGATACAGGGCAGCGTCAGCAATGTAACATGGAATTTTTCATTGAAGAGCGCCTTTACGTCTTCCCCAAAGGTATTGATATGTTTTCCTGCTTCCTTTCTCAGCTGGAGGCGGTAAACAGCTTTAATATTACCTATGTATACTAAGATAAAAGCTGCGATTATGAATAATGCAATGATAGAATTTAGCAAGATCAAGAAAGAATTATCATAATCGTTCACTGTACTTGTCAATGTTAACGGGTCAAAGACCTGCTCGAACTGAACAGTTCCCAATGTTCCGAAATCCGCCAGATTCGGAGCCGCATAAAAAATGCACATTACAACAAAAACTGCTTCCAGGGCAATCATGATCAGCCCGTTGATAATCTGCTTTCTCGCAAAATATCCTGCGCCCATGATAAGCAGGGATAATTTTACCCCGATATCACCTTTCGCAACTGCTACCCCAAAATCTTTAAAATAATTTCCAATCGATTTCAATCCATTCTTCATAGGATCTCCCCCTCAGAATTATTTTTAAAAATACCCCGCATCCCGTACGGATGCGGGGTATGCAACGTCTATAAGAAATACCTTTCAGACTTATTCAATCGGTGCTGTAATACCTTCTACTGCGGTATCCAGTACATTCTGAAGGTCACCCACACTACCGTCAACCAGAACCTGTCCCAAGGTCTCTGCAGGAGCCCAGAAGTTTCCGCCTACACGCTGAGGTGTAGCGTAAGCCGCCTGCTCTGCCAGTGCTGCGATTGCAGGATTAGACTGAACCGCATCGGAAGATGCTGCATTGATATTCGCGGGGCCAAGGCCTCTTGCTTCAAATCTTGCTGTCTGAGACTCTTCGTTTGTCAGATACTCAGCAAGCAGCATAGCCCAACCGATATTAGCGGAATAAGGGTTAACACCNATTAACTTATATCCGGAATAAGAAGACATCTGGCAATCCTTGCCTGCTACATTGAAAGTAGGAAGCTTGGTTGCTGCATAGTTATCTCCCCATGCATCAGCTGCTGTCTCCGCTCTCCAAGTACCGTTTACGGCTGCCGCTACCGTGCCTTCTGCGATTGCAGTTGCCATCTGTTCATCATTCATATTAACCAGAGTGTTGGTNTCGCAAAGATTCATGATCGTCTGNGCAACATCNGNTGCACCGCTNGCATTCCANGTACAGGTGTTGGAACCGTCATCGTTCAGTGTCAGCTCATANCCTGCGCCCTGGAAGAANGAGTAGATATACCATCCGTTGGAAATATCCATCGCNACCTTCTTACCTGCTGCCTCTGCNACTTCCAGCATTTTCTCAAGAGACTGTACATCGCTCTCTGAGAATACAGANGCNTCGTAGAACATGAAGTAACCGTTATCTGCNGTCATAGGATAAGCATATAANTTGCCGCCTACNCTTGCCGCCTCAACAGCGCCGGCTGAATTTGCGGACNNNACATCATATGTGTAAGTAGCNGCTACTTCCTGAAGTGCNCCTGCCTGTACCAGCTCATTGATCTGGTCATCAGCAAATGCGTAAACATCNGCTGCNGCNTCAACGTCGGTCAATACCGTATCTTTTGCAGTAGATTCGGACTCAGAACCAAGTGTGATNTCGAAGGTNACATCCGAATANGTAGATTTGAACTTCTCAAGCAGATCNGTTGTCAGCGCCTGATCTTCTTCGGATGCCCATACTCTAAGTGTTACTGTGTCGGTTGTAGCTGCGATCAGGTTTGCTACCGGATCAGATGCGTCTGCTGCAGAAGTATCTGCTGCGCTGGTGTCAGCTGCAGGTGCAGACTCTTCCGCTGCTGCGGGTGCCTGTTCTTCCGTTGCTGCAGGTGCGGGAGTACTGTCAGCTGTAGCGCCGCCCCCGTTTGACCCACATCCGGAAAGGCTTGCAACAGCAAGTGTTGCCGTAAGTAATGTTGCTAATACTTTCTTTTTCATAACTTTTCCTCTCCTTTTTATTAATTTACTAGTACCAATATATATAAAATGTGTCTCCACATCCTATATCATATCAATAATTATGCACACTTTTTAATCACAGGCCATCATGCCGACTCTAATTTACCATTTTTTATTGCAGTTTGTCAACTATTCTTTCATTTTTGCTTTATTTTTTGGTTGTTTTGCTCATTTATCCCCATTGTCCACGAGCACGGTCAGTCTTCTACCATCTGGTACAGATAAAAGTCATCTAATGTTCCCCAGCCCTTGGCTGCACAGCTTATGGAAGCGCCGACGGTAAGCGTACCGTCCTCCCCGACCGTAATGCCCGTGATCTCCGGATTCTGCCAGACACACCAGCCCTGCACGGAAGTATCCTCCGTTAAGGTTTCTGTCCCGTTATCTGCATAGATATACATTTCTGTATTATCGCCNGCATCGCCGCCCTGTAAATANANACCAAATTGATAAGTGCCCGGCTCCAGTCCTGTGATCGTCTGCTCTNCCGTAAAGGAAACATCACTTGTTGAATAAAAATGCAGCGCCATAACACCACTGTAAGCATCCGATTCTTTGTTTTGGAAATCTGTCATATCGCTGCTTGCACTCGTGATCTCCCACATGGANGTTTTTTCCTCCTCAAAGCCNGGGTTTAACACATAGTTAAATTTTTCTACATTTATGGTACAGCTGATCTCTGTCATCTCCTCCGTTGCTTCTGTGCCATCAAGNAGTCTGCCCCACACTTCATAGNTGCCCGCCTTGGAAGTGTCAACATTCAATACCTGTTCTTCATACCACTCAACCGGCAANTCTTCCGTGGTTCTGTCATTATAGGTAAGGGTTACAGTCTCCGGCATCACAAGCTCCGCATCNAGATTTACATTGACCTCGCCTTCCAGAATGCTTTCCAGTTCCCGCTCCACGATCGTCCCGCACTGCAAATATTTAAATACTTTCANGGACTCTAAGGGATGTCCTTCAAAATCGAACAACGCCTGATTGTCCCACGAAGAACCGCCGTAATATACACCTGCATCCTTTGCATCATAAGAACCGGCGTAGCTGGACGCCCAGCCGGAGCCGTATTCTTCCCATATTTTCTGGTTGCTTTCAAACGAATCAGCGGAGCCTACCGGAATCCATGCCGGCTCCCAATAAAAGACGCCCAGTCCGGCTTCTCCTACCTCACTTACCGCCGCGCAGACATCACGGATCTCATTTGTCTGGCCCTGTACAGTCGCCGGATACGCCGGTATGACATCCGTTTCGCTGATACTGTTGGCAGATCCATCCCCGTCCTCTGTCGTGTAAGGATAGGAATTTTCCGCCACCAGCACCTTTTTGCCATATCCTTCCGAAATCTCCTTTAAAACTGCCGTCAGATTCTCCATGCTTCCATGCCAGAACGGATAGTAGGAAACCGCAAAAATATCATAGTCTATCTCTTTTTCCTCTAATTTCTGTGCATTGCCCAGGATTCCCTTTTTATCGGTAATATCGGTAAAATGAACCGCTATTTGAATATCCTGTCCCTTTTCCTGCGATGTCTCTCTGACTGCCCTGGAACCGGCCTGCATCAGCTGCCTTCTCTTGGTCCAATCCGTCTCGCCGGACATACCGGGATTGATCTCATTACCNATCTGCACCATGCCGACTTCCGCTCCTGCGTCTATGATCTGTGCAAGACTTTCCTTCGTAAACTGGTAGAGAGCATCCGACTTGTCCTCTATCGCCATACNTTCCCACGCCTTTGGACACTGCTGCTTATTCGGATCTGCCCAGAAATCAGAATAATGATAATCCACACAAAGCTTCATTCCGTATTTCGCAGCTCTCGCTCCAATCTGGGCCGCNGTCGCCGTATCATTATTGCCGCCGCCGTATCCATTGCCATCCGCGTCATAAGGATCGTTCCAGACGCGCACCCGGATATAATTTACTCCGTTCTGCGCCAATGTCTGAAAAATATCCTGCTCCTCNCCCGCTTCATTGTAATAAGTAACGCCGCTGTTCTCCTCCACAATAACACTGGAAAGATCTACGCCNCTGATAAAATCCTCAGACAGATCAGCGATGGGCTCCACATAGACAGACGCCTCCTCCGGCTCCGCGGGCAGNTCATAAATAATGGCTTCCGNTTTGGCNGGCATTTCATTGTCNGCCGCTGTTTCGNTACTTTCCTCCGNNACNGCCCCCGTCTCGCCCGAGGCAGTCTGCTCTTCGGTATTTCCGCATCCCGTCAGCACGAGCATGGAACATACTGCCGTNAATGCCAGCCAATGATTTCTTCCTTTTCTCATAGTTAGACTCCTTTAATATGCTTCGCTATACTTCTGATACAATGCTTCCAATTCAGCCTGATCCTGCTCGGACACATTTTCCCGCAGATACTCTTTGACCTCCGACAGGGAGCTGCTGTCCACACCGTCTCCGACGATCTCCATCACATCGGAAAGAGTATCGCTGTCGGCATAGCGCTCGATGATCTCCTCTGCTTTCTGTTTGTCAGCCTCGTCCATATTCTCCACAATCTCTTTCGCTTTTTGAGCCGCCTGGGGATCTCCGCTGCTCTCAAGAGCCTGTTTTAAAGCCTGTTCCATTACCGTCTCCGCTACCTTTTCGGTCACAGCAGATTTGACTGTTCCAGTCAAAGTTCCGCTGAAAATACCAATGAGCACGACCAGGCATACCCCGATCAGAAGCCCCAGAAAGACCACAAGGCCAATTCCTTTTTTTCTTTTTCGCCTGCTCCTGCTGCCCATGAGAAAACCTCCTAGTACGCTCTGCCCCAGTAAACCATCTTCTTGGCCGGCTTGCCGCAGCATACACAGGTATCGCTGATCTGCTCCTGCTCAAAGGGCATACAACGGCTTGTGACTGCCAGCTCTTCCTTGATCTGATCTTCGCAGCCCTGCTCGCCGCACCACATCGCCTTGACAAAGCCGGATTTCTCTGCAAAGAGCTTACGGAACTCCTCTATATTCTTCGCTACATANGTATGTTCTTCTCTGTGCGCNCTNGCCCGNTCCANCATCTCCTTCTGCATCAGCTCCANAATCTCGCCCGCCTTCACCGCAAGCTCATCCAGAGACACNTCGATCTTCTCCCTGGTATCACGGCGGCAGATCACNCACTTGCCAGCCTCAATATCCTTGGGCCCGATCTCCACGCGGATCGGTATACCGCGCATCTCCTGCTCGGAGAACTTCCAGCCGGGGCTCTTGTCCGTATCATCCACTTTCACCCGGAAGCCGCTCAGTTTTTCCTTTAATTCATAGGCCTTTTCCAGCACNCCCTCTTTNTTCTGCTGGATCGGAATCACCATGATCTGNGTNGGCGCNATCNTCGGAGGCAGTACCAGTCCTGAATTATCGCCATGCACCATGATCACCGCGCCGATCAGACGAGTGGTGGATCCCCANGAAGTCTGATGGACATACTTTAANGTATTGTCCTTATCCGTATACTGTATGTCAAATGCTTTCGCAAAGCCGTCGCCAAAATTGTGGCTCGTGCCGGACTGCAGAGCCTTACCATCATGCATCAGCGCCTCGATGGTGTAGGTCGCNATNGCTCCNGCAAACTTCTCCTTGTCCGTCTTACGCCCCTTGATCACCGGAATCGCCAGCACCTCCTCACAGAAATCGGCGTAGACATTCAGCATCTGAATGGTTCTCTCCTCCGCCTCCTCCGCTGTGGCATGGGCNGTGTGGCCCTCCTGCCATAAGAACTCGCGGCTTCTCAGGAAAGGTCTGGTCTCCTTCTCCCAGCGCACCACAGAACACCACTGGTTGCAAACCTGNGGCAGATCCCGGTAGGACTGCACCACATTTTTATAGTAATCGCAGAAAAGTGTCTCGGAGGTAGGTCTGACGCAGAGCCTCTCCTGTAAAGGCTGCAAACCGCCNTGGGTCACCCATGCCACCTCCGGCGCGAATCCTTCCACATGATCCTTCTCCTTNTTCAGCAGGCTTTCCGGAATGAACATGGGCAGATATACGTTTTCCACACCTGTCGCTTTAAACCGGTCATCCATCTGCTTCTGGATCAGCTCCCAGATCGCATAGCCCGCAGGTTTAAACACCATACATCCCTTAATGCTGGTGTAATCCAGAAGTTCCGCCTTCTTGACCACATCCGTATACCACTGCGCGAAATCGTCCTCCATCGCAGTGATCGCTTCCACTAANTTTTTGTCCGCCATNTCTTNTCCTCCTCTTTTCTGAATCTCTNCCTATGCTCATGAGCAGATTCGAAATGCNTCGCNTTTACGCGCAAAAAACCGCCGNGNTTCCATCCCGCAAGGGACCGAAAACTCGGCGGTACCACCCTAATTAACGCATATGCGTCCTCTTATCTTACCGTTATCGCCGGTGCTGCGCTGTGCTCCTCACACAGGACTCCAAGGCCGGTTCCGAATAATTTCTGTAAAAGCCTCCCACCAACGGCTCTCTCTCTGAAACAGTCCTTATCCGTACTATTCTCATCATCGTCACGTCTGATCATTCAATTTTTATCCATTCTAGCCGTCTGGCTATATTTTGTCAACCATATCTTTATAAAACCTTACTTATTGCCATTTCTTTACTTCATTGCCTCCTCCTGCCTCAAAAGATACTCCCCTATCCCCAGCAGCAGAAAAATAAAGGGGGTACAGCACACCTGCTGGTAACAGAAAAAATTATATGCCATATAAGACACCGCCGAGGCCGCCACGCCTGCCAGAAGATAATCCTTCTGCCACGCTTTTGCAAAACGCCGGATCGCCGTCACAAAGATTCCTATGTAGGCCGCCGCGCCTAAAATACCCACATTGATCAACGTTGTCAGCCATTCGTTGTGAGCATTGGTGAGCATCTTTTTNCCCCAGTAAAGATTTACCTCCTCGGTGTGATTCGCCTCCAGATAGCTGCTGAAACAGTCAGGTCCCAAACCGAATAGCTTATGGGGCAGACTNTCCTGCGCAAACACTTTGACAGAAAATTCCCAGATCTTTCCCCTGCCGTTACCCCATTCACGGTTCCAGTTAAAATAGGACACTGTTCCCAGCGCTTCCCCCAGCCTGCCGGAGAAAACGCCTTTGGTCTGNANCACGATAAGTCCTACCATAACGATCAGACACACCNCCGTGCCGATCAGCGCCACCCATCTGATCCACTGCATCCGCACAGCGGAGTACGGTCTGTTTCTCCTCAAATACAGGAAGAGATCCAGAAGCAGACACAGCCCTAAAAGCACCCATGTAATCTTTCCGTTTAATATGAGATCCGTGACAAAATCATATTCCAGATCCGGATTCGGATGGATCTGCATCAGAAAATACATCACCTTGCCCGCTGCAAAAAACAGGGTACAGGCTTCCGCAAACCGATTCAGCGTCTCCCGCTTNTCTATANAGAACAGGAAGAAAATAAGCATAAAACCCGCCAGCGCAAAATAGGCGCTGTCACTGTTCTGGGTCACCAGAGAAGCAAATCCGACAGCNGTATAGATACCNCCCAAAATGCTCTGCCANTTTTTCTCTGAAAAGAGAAACACCGCNATNCCCACAGGCAGCGNNACCACNAGATANCTGGCATACCAGGTCGCCTGCCCCATAGTGGAGAGAAACTGCGCCATCTGATAGCCTTCCAGTCCCTCATAGAATCCGATCGGATCGATCAGCATCCGGTGCAGGACCGCAATGAAAAANACTACAGCGGAAGATAACAGAAGCGCCGTCAGAATGTTCCGGTAATACTTGCCAAACCGGGAAACTGCCAAATAAATAAGCACAAAACTCAGCTGTGACATCCATCCCATGTTCCAGCCAAAATAGCCCCACAGCGCATCCTTGTAAAANCCGCCGGAAACTACAGATATTGTCGAAAAAAGAAGATATGCCAGTACACACCAGTCCGTGATCGACAGCTTCCACGCCTTCTTCTGCCGCAAAAAATANACCAGATAGGCGGCTCCCATCATCAGAAAAATNGAAAANCCGATTNNCATCACTACCCTATAAGCNGCAAACTTTGCGTTGCCGATCTGGTTGTAGCCCTCCTTCGTATAAAAAGAAACCGCCACACACATAACCGCCAAGGTCACNGCCANCACATATTCCATTGCCNATGCCATCACTTCCCACTTGGAAAGAACCGGGNTTTTCTTNGCCTTTTTCGCCTTACTGCTCATAAGCTGTATTCCTTTCGGGCGCCATTTTTGTATCTCACAATTTCTCCGCGCACCTTTTATCTTAAACGCATTGCAGGATTTCGTCAAACCTCCTCTTCCGGCTCCTCCTTCTNCTTCAGAATCTCAAAAATNACGATGAGCGCCAACGGCCCTTTCACAATGCCNCCCACNCCGAAAAGNTTTATGCCCGCGTAAATGGCAAGAAGAATATACACNGGCGGAATTCCCATCTTATTTCCGATCAGCCGCGGCTCNAAAAACTCCCGCACAAGAACGCAGATGCCATAGAGTACAAGACACGCTGTCAGCCGCACATACTGTCCGTTTATAAGCTGCCATATCGACAAGGGCACCAGAACNATNCCCGTCCCTATAAAGGGCAGCACATCTAAAAGTCCCGCCAGAATCCCCAGAAAGATACCGCCCTCCACCCCAACAATGCTCAGNGTGNCACAACAGAGCANCGCAATNATCAAAAGNATCACGCCCTGCGCCTTGAAAAATGTGACNATATAAGACAGCACACCCTCAAACACTGTCCATAGAAATCGAAAGCTTCTTTCTTCCTTGATCCATTCCACGGTTTTCGTATAATCCTTCTCCAACAGAAACGCCGCAATNCAGGTNATCGCCAGAAAGCCGAACACCGCTAAGATCCCCTTAAAACAGCTGTAGGAGGAAGAGAGAAGCTGGGGCACTACCTGAATCTGTACATTCTCCATGACGACTGTCATCTGTTCTATCACATAAGTCTCGATCTTTTCCGCTTCCCAGCCAAANCGCCCGTCCAGCTGACANCAGCATTGGTGAAAGAACACACCCNCCTGCTTCTCTATTTTTTGACAAAAATCCGGCAGCCCCTGCAGCTGTCCTGCGCCGAGCGCCAGAATCGCCCACAAAACNGCGCAAACGATCAATAAAAAAGGCAGGATGATTCCCACTGCCAAAAATTTCTTTTTCATGGGAATGCGNCTNTGCACTCGCTGTAACAGCGGATAAAACAGNGTGATCAGCACAAACGCCAAAAGAAAGGGCGCCGCCAGCGGAAACANAAAGCGAAAGAAAAACCAGACCAGCCCGGCAACNATACATCCCTTTATAAGCTTGTTTTCNAAAAGCTGCTCTGCCATCTGACATCACCTCCCCCTGCTTACCCTCANGAAAAAAAGCAGGAGGTTTTCCTGCTTCTTATCTGCTATTCCGTATCAGTTTTATTATGTATTTTTAGGAGGATCCTATGCGTTTTGCGCACTATTGTTTAAAAATCTTCTGAAATGCCGCTCCCTCAGGCGTNATCTGAAATTNCATCCGCTTTCCTGTCCCCGGATGATCAAAAGCCAGCCGACTGGCGCACAGCGCAATCTCTTTCAGCTCCAGTCGCCTCGACNCGGCAAGNNCTGCCTCGTCAGCATACTTGTGATCNCCCAAAAGCGGCATTCCCGCATTGGCCATCTGCACCCGGATCTGGTGATGCCTGCCCGTATGCAGACGGATCCTNACAAGCGCAAGCTGGCACGGCTCNCTTTCTTCCGACTGNTTTTTCTCCAAAACCTCATACTCCAGTACCGCCTTTTTGGCGTCCTTTACCTCCGACGGCACAACACGGGAAGTGTTCGTACGACCATCCTTTACCAGATAATCCGTAAGCTCTCCCGACTGCGGCATATCCTTCCCGCAGACCACNGCCAGATACTCTTTTTCCATCTGCTCTCCCGCCGCCTGCCTGCNCAGAACCGCTGCCGCCGTCTTATTCTTGGCAAAAACCAGAATCCCCTCCACGGGCTGATCCAAGCGATGCACCACACGCACATAGATGGGCTTTTTTGAATCGGGACGGGCAGCCTTAAGATAGTTTGTTATCTCGCTCGCCATATCCGCCTGCCCGACCCGCGCCGTCTGTGTGGCAATTCCGGCGGGCTTATGACAGACGATGATATCTTTATCCTCATATAGAATTCTATCGTTGTTCATACGTTTCTGTCCTATCGTCAGGATTTTCCAGGCTTGCTTTTCTTTGACACCGGNTAGATCTTAAACCGATATCCGATGCCCCAAATAGTCTCAATATACTGCGGCTTCGCCGTATCAAATTCTATCTTTTCCCGAATCTTCTTGATATGCACCGTAACGGTAGCGATATCACCGATAGAATCCATATCCCAGATCTCCCGGAACAATTCATCCTTAGAATACACATGATTTGGATTTTCCGCAAGGAAAGTCAGCAGGTCAAATTCCTTTGTGGTGAAAACTCTCTCCTCCCCATCCACATAGACCCGTCTGGCGGTCTTNTCTATCTTAAGTCCTCGAATCTCAATGATATCATTTACTTTCTGATTACTGCCTACCANCCTGTCATAACGCGCCATATGCGCCTTCACTCTGGCCACAAGCTCTGATGGACTGAAAGGCTTCGTCATATANTCATCCGCGCCAAGTCCCAGCCCCCTGATCTTGTCNATGTCATCCTTTTTCGCAGACACCATGATGATCGGGATNTTTTTCTCCTCCCGAATCCNCTTACAGACCTCAAAACCATCGATTCCCGGCAGCATGAGATCCAGNATCACGAGATCGAAATTNCCCGAAAGCGCNGCCTCCAGACCCTTGTCTCCNGTATTTTCAATCGTCACCTCNAAATCGCTCAGCTCCAGATAATCCTTNTCCAGATCNGCGATCGCCTCTTCGTCTTCCACAATTAAAATCTTACTCACTGTCCTGTCCTTTCTTTACACTGTATTTTCTGATCACAAAATGCATACACGTTCCTTCATTTTCCTTGCTGGTCGCCCAGATATAGCCACCGTGATCCTCTATGATCTTCTTCACGATCGANAGCCCGATACCGCTGCCGCCCTGAGAGGAATTGCGGGAGGCATCCGTTCTGTAAAACCGTTCAAATATATTGGGCAGATCCTTTGCGGCGATTCCTTTTCCGTTGTCTTCTATCTCCACGCGGATGGAATCCACCTCGTCTAAAATACGAATGTCTATGACGCCCTTTTCCTTATCCAGATATTTCACGCTGTTGCTTATGATATTATTGACCACCCGNTTCAGCTGCTCCGGGTCCGCTATGATCTGCGTGGAGGGTTCCACCAGATCCTCATAATTTAACTGGATATTCTTCGACTCCAGATCCAGGCCTACCTCTTCCACGCAGTCCCCGAAATATTCCGCCACATTGATGCGGTGGAAATGATAGGGTATCCGGTTACTGTCAATTCCGGAATAGGTGGTGAGCTCATTGATCAGACGGTCCATATCGTTAGCCTTATTATAGATGGTTTTAATATATTTATCCATCTTTTCCGGCGTATCCGCAACCCCGTCCATGATACCTTCCACATAACCCTTCACTGCNGTNATAGGTGTTTTCAGATCATGGGAAATGTTGCTGATCAGCTCCCGGTTTTTCCGTTCATNCTCAAATTTCTCATCCAGAGACTCCTTCAGCCGCAATCTCATATCTTCATAATTGCGGTAAAGCTCTCCGATCTCCCCCTTCTCCTCCGTGGTAAGCATATATTCCAGATTGCCCTCGGCAATATTCTGCATCGCAGTATTNAGCTGATTGATCGGGGTAAATATACCCTTCTGGATCCACTGCGTCAACAGAATACTTGTAAGCAGGAGTACCAGAATAAAGGAAAGNGCCATATTGTGAAGCGTTTTCCGGGAGAGCAGGGAGCTGACNCTCGTCACTACAAAAAAACTGCCCTCACTGCCATCCAAAAAGTAAAAGTCAACTTCTTTGACCAGCTTTTTGATATTGTTATAGTAATAGCCCGCTTCCGCGCTGGACATTTCACTGCCGTACTCCGGCAGCGTCGGAAAAATCAGCTTCGCCGCATTGGGATTGCCGGTGTAATAGAGCTCCTCACCTTTTCTGACTATAATATAGGAAGACTTGTCCCGCAGATCCTCTGTGATCTCATCGAGATAGGCAGTGTCCTCCAGCCTTGAGGGATCCTCTATGATCTGCTGCCTGACCTCATCCAAAACTTCCTCCGTGATACGGCTGTAGTTTTCTATGGTATAGATAAATGAAGAATTATCTCTGTTCAAAAACCCCAGCTCTTGCTCCGTACCTTCAATATGGCTGCCCACCACTAAAAGCGCTACACTCGTAAGCAAAAGCGGCAGCAATACGATGGTCAGTGATGTGATCAGTAGCCTTGTTCTGAATTTCACCGGAAACCTTCCTTTCTATCGAACTGTTAAAATACATGATACCACATTTTTCATACCTAAAAATGAAACATCTCCGATAATCTTATAAAAAATTTATAAATTTGCNGGATCAGGATTGACATGCTTGTTTTCTTTGCTATAATGAGACTATAAAACAGTAATGATTCCTATTTTACAGATTATGGAATTTACGATCGCTCAGGGAGGTTTGCCATGGCGATGAAATACAGTCGACAGCGGCAGCTCATCTACAATTTTCTGATGACGCGCAAGGATCATCCCACCGCAGATGTGGTCTACCAAAACGTCCGGCAGGAATTTCCGAACATCAGCCTGGGAACCGTCTACCGCAATTTGACGCTGCTGGCGGATCGNGGCGAAATNCAGAGATTGCANGTNGGNGATGGTGTCGATCANTTCGANGGGGATACNTCCCNGCACTGCCATTTTGTNTGTTCCGNNTGNNGCNGNGTNACCGATCTNCAGATGGATTGTCTGGACGATATGTTCACGATGGCNCAGCNGAGCTTCNACGGCAGAATAGAAAANCAGATGACNTNTTTTTATGGNNTCTGCGGCNANTGCNTGNACAAGCACNCTGTTAAAAGCTAATAAACCCATTTATTATGGGTAAAATAATAAAAAGAAAAGGAGATCATGCTATGAAATTTGTATGTCAGGTATGTGGTTATGTTCACGAAGGAGATTCTGCACCGGATAAGTGCCCTCAGTGTCAGGCACCTGCTGAGAAGTTCACAGCACAGGGCGGTGACAGAGAATGGGCTGCGGAGCATGTTGTAGGCGTGGCGAAGGGCGTAAGTGAGGATATCATGGCTGACCTTAGAGCTAACTTTACCGGCGAGTGTACAGAAGTAGGTATGTANCTTGCTATGGCAAGAGTTGCTCACAGAGAGGGNTATCCCGAGATCGGCCTGTACTGGGAGAAGGCNGCNTGGGAAGAGGCAGAGCACGCTGCTAAGTTTGCAGAGCTTTTAGGCGAAGTGGTAACCGATTCTACCAAGAAGAATCTGGAGATGAGAGTCGAAGCTGAGAACGGCGCTACCGCAGGTAAGTTCGACCTTGCGAAGCGCGCAAAGGCTGCTAACCTTGACGCGATTCATGATACCGTACATGAGATGGCAAGAGATGAGGCAAGACACGGTAAGGCATTCGAGGGTCTGTTAAAGAGATACTTCAGCTAAGAATCTTTTCAAAGGTTTTCCCGCGGGGATGATGCTAAAAAGCAAAATCCCCGTATCTATACCATAAAGACAACATATAAATAAACGAAAAGAAAAGGAGACTAACGACTATGAAAAAGTATTTTTGCAATCCCTGCGGCTATACATATGATCCTGAAAAGGGTGATCCGGAGCACGGCATCAAGCCCGGCACAGCATTTGAGGATCTTCCGGCTGACTGGTGCTGCCCTCTGTGCGGTGTGACCAAGGATATGTTCCAGCCGGTTATTGAGAATTACAACTAAATAGTAAGGTGTTGGGGAATAAGCCGGGAAGGTTTATTCCCCTTTTTTGTACAGCAACATTGTCCGGTCACAGGATTAAAACTCTTTCATAAATGTTCAGATCACTGTCCTTAAATACATTGAAAACGACCCGCTCCATGCGGTCTCCATACTTTTCCAGAAAACCCTTTACCGTCTCCCACGCGATCTGTGCCGCCTTATCATTGGGAAAATGAAATTCCCCCGTTGAAATGCAGCAGAATGCGACGGATCTGATATCATGCTCTAAACAGCATTTCAGAATGTTCTCATAGCAATTTCGCAGATCCTGACAGAGCATCTCATTTAATTCACCATAGACGATCGGCCCCACAGTATGGATCACATGATCGCAGGGCAGATTATAACCCGCAGTCAAGGTTGCGGTGCCTGTCGGTTCTTCGTAACGTCTGCCATATTGTATACGTCTATTCTGCATGATGCGGTCACATTCTTCCCGAAGCTGCATGCCCGCCGCACTGTGGATAGCATTGTCAATACATCTGTGACAAGGGACAAAGCAGCCCAACATCTGAGAATTTGCTGCATTTACGATAGCGCCGATCTTCAATCTGGTAATATCCCCCTGCCAGAGCGATATTTTTTCCGCAAAGGGAGCCTTTGCGTTATATTTCTCCTTTATTGTGGGAATATCCAATAAACCTACAACACCCTTTGCCTGCAGTTCTTCCTGCAGATACTCGTCCTGCAGATCCAATAATGCCTGGGACAGCTCTCTTGGCATACGAATATTCATAAGGGAGCGAATCGTACTTTTCTTTTCCTCCGGGCTGTACCCAGCCGTCTCCAATCCCTTGTATTCTGCAGAATCTTCTTTTAATTTTTCTAATAAAAGGTCTGTTCTTTCCGTTCCGTTCATTTTAAACACCAAACTTTCGCATTCCTATTACATATATCTATTTTGCTTAAGCCAAGCCACCGACTTCCGCAGCGCATCGACCGTCTTCGTCTCCACAACACACCGGCACCCGCATTCTCCTGCAATACCAATCCGCTGCGCCAGATCGATCTCTCCGGTCCCCAGTGTCTGATGATTCTTTTCCCCCAATCCGTCATGGATATGAAAATGGTACAGCCTGTCCTTATGCTGCATCAGAAACGCTTCATCCACATTATCACAGGTGTGAGAATGTCCGATATCCCATGTCAGGGCAAACATATCGCTCTGCAAAAGCTCTTCGATTGCCTCCTTCTCAAAATCCAGAAAGCCGTCGGTATTTTCAACACAGACTTTCACACCAAAACTTCCCGCTGCATCCTCGCACATCTTGCGGAATCTGCGTATCGCCGTCAGGTATACCTCCCGGTATTCGCCAAATAACCGCACCTTTCGATCCGGCAGCGTAACATTAATACCATGATTCATATGCATATTTAAGAGCGGCGCTCCCATCTCATGCGCTGCCTTTAAGGCTCTCTCCACTGTCTTTAAATAAGCATCCGCCACAAGAGGATTGAAATCGCACACATTGAGATTTTCATCCAGGTGAATCGTAAAGTAAATATTATTTTTTGATGCCAGCTCTTTCAGATAAGCAGTCTCTTCCACTCGCGGTATCTGATACATGGGGAAATTCATATTTAATTCTACAAACTGCAATTCCAGTTCCCTGCAAAGCAGCACTGCTTCCTCCAAATCTCTGTTTTCAATCAAGGTAGGCATTCCATAATCTATCTGCTCTCTCATTCCTTCCTCCTTTCAAGGGCGCCACAAATTCTACCATTGCATTTTACTATTTGTTTAGAAATACTTAATAATTCTATAATTGATTATCTGTTATATATGATGTATAACAAATATACAAGCAAACACAGCTCGGTATCAATGAGAACTGTTTTTCACAATGTATCGAATCGGTTGATTCGGTCATACTGAAAATATAATGTATCTACTAAGGTACTGAGCGAATACAATATATCCTGTCAGCAGGATTTTTGATTGTATTATACTATAAAAAAGGAGTGATTACTATGTTAAGACCCGCATTATTTAACAACCGCAGCTACAGACCTGCATTCTTTGAGGATTCCTTCGACAGAATGTTTGACGATGCTTTTAAAAACTTCTGGGGCAGCAATGAGTTGGCAACCTTTGATGCTTTTAAGACTGATGTGATCGATCAGGGAGATAATTATCTCTTACAGGCAGAGCTCCCCGGATTCGATAAATCCGATATCAACATCGACTTGAAAGACAATCTGCTGACGATCTCCGCCTCCCACAAGGAGGAGAAAAATGAAGAAGATACGAACAAATACATTCGCAAAGAGCGGTATTACAGTTCCTACTCCCGAAGCTTCCGCGTCAGTGATGTGGAACCCGGCGACATCGACGCCTCTTACAACAATGGCATTTTGGAAGTAAAATTCCCGAAAAAAGAACTGGCCGCCAAGGAAGAAGTGGCACGGATCGAGGTAAAATAACCGGTTGCGTACCAGAGCACATCAAAACACTTGGGTCAGGCACTGCGCCTGACCCAACTTTTTACTGCCTACTCCACTTCCCGCACCAGTTCTAAAAATTCTGCTCTGTACTCATCTCTTAAGTCTAATCCCCGCACCGTCTCTTTCACATGCTGCAGCGAAGCGTTCTCCGGATAAGCGCTGTGGGATGCTAACAGCCCGAACTCAGCCACCGCCGATGCAAAGATGAAATCTTCCGAGGGATTCATCTGATAGCATTCATACCCGATCGGATATTCTAATAAGCTGCTCACCTGCCCGGCGGGTTTCTTATAGCGGAGGCTGATGGTCAGCCACTCCTTACTGCAGGCCGATGATTCTTTTTTGTTATTGTTCTTTCTGCGGTATTCGTCCTGATATTTCAGATCCCGAATTTCTTTTTCCGTATAGGATCCACCCAAAGGCTCGCACAGTACGATCTCGTAGAGAGCTGTCACGGTATGCCCGGCGCCGATTTCTCCGCCGTCCTTCGCATCATTATTAAAATCTTCCTTCGCCAGCGCCCTGTTCTCATATCCCAGAAGCCGGTATCCCTCCACCACATCAGGGTTAAATTCCACCTGGAACTTCACATCCTTGCAGACAGTAAGGAGCGTCGCTGTCATCTCCTCCCCCAGCACCTTATTGGCCTCCCGCAGGCAGTCTATGTAGGCATAGTTGCCGTTTCCTTTATCCGCCAGCGTTTCCATCTTATTGTCCTTGATATTCCCGGTTCCAAAACCGAGCACTGACAGAAAGATTCCGGACTCCTTCTTCTCCGTGATAAGCTCTTCCAATTCCTCCTCGGTGGTCATGCCGATGTTCAGATCACCGTCCGTCGCCAGAATGATGCGGTTGTTGCCGCCTTTGATAAAATTCTCCTCTGCCAGCGCATAGGCGGTTTCAATTCCCCTGCTGCCGTAGGTGCCGCCGCCCGCTTCCAGTCCAGCCAGCGCTTTTTTGATCTTTTTCTTCTCGTTGCCATGCGCTCCACGCAGCACGATCTTATCCTCCGACGCGTAGGTCACGATAGAAACTCTGTCCTTCTCCGAAAGATTATCTGTCAGCTGTGCAAAAGACTCCTGCAAGAGAGGCAGCTTATCGGCATCAGCCATAGAACCGGATACATCCAGCAAAAATACCAGATTCGATGCCGGGGCGTGGCTGTAATCAATATCCTCCGTCTTTAATCCGATCATCAGAAGCTCTGCTTCCTCATTCCAGGGACAACGACTAATCTGTGTCGTCACCCCAAAAGGCTCCATGCCCTTCGGATCATTATAATCGTAAGAGAAATAATTGAGCATCTCCTCAATTCTGACTGCGCCCTCAGGCAGACTGTCCAGATCATATCCCTCGCGAATCAACCGCCGCAGATTACTATAGGAGGCCGTATCCACATCCGCCGAAAAAGTAGAAAGCGGCTGTGCCATCACGGAAGAAAAACCCTTCTCCTCCCACTTGCTGTACTCCTCATTTCCGCCATAATACCCGATCTCGTCATCAAAATCATAGCAGGATCCCAGATAGTCTTCCTCTTTATCGGCATATAAATCTGCCGGGGACATCCGCTTACTCTCTTCTATGATTCCGCCGCTTTGAGAATATTTTTTCTGCGGACTATTCTCCACATCTGCATATGGCGCCATATCATCCGCCATTGCGCCGGCTTCACTGTCTATATCTGCCGCGCTCTCCGCCACGGCCGGTGCCTCTGCAGCCGTCCCGCTTTCTGACGCATCTGTCATTCCCGAAGTATAACCCTCATACTCCGGCATTGTCTCCGCCGGTTCCTCCCAAACATATTCCTCTTTGGCAGGCGCACTATCCGTCCCACCGCATCCCGTCAAAAACAGGAGCCCCGCCATACCTAATACTGTCGTCTTCTTTACACACTTTTTCATCCCTTTTCCTCCATTTCCAAGTAGTCTTTCCGGATATTCCTCCCTGAGAGCCGCTTCGATTCTCCGCCGTTTTTGTCTCTCTACTCTTAATACCTTTCTTGGAAGAAAAAGGGTGCAAAAAATATCTATTTTTCTTTCATTAATTTTTCATATGCCGCTTTTAAAAATTCTTCCACATCCGCCATCTCT
>JAAUZN010000025.1 GCA_014804565.1 Lachnospiraceae bacterium | reverse complement strand
ATATCTGCACCGCTGTCTATATGTGCCTGCAGCATGGCATTGAAATCAAAGTTGACCACTACATTGGTATCTGCCATGATCACATATTCTTCCTTCTGGGCTTTCAAAAAGCCAAGGAGGTTTGCCAGAGCACCGGCACGTCCGATATAAGGGCCGCCCACCTGCTTTTCAGCAAAAGGAGGAAAGATATGCAGGCCGCCGTTTCTGCGAACCAGATCCCACTCACGACCGGAACCGAGGTGGTCCATCAGTGAATGATAATTCTTGTTTACCACAACGGAAACATTGTCAATGCCGGAATGGGTCATGCTGGAAAGAATAAAGTCAATGATACGGTAACGGCTGGCAAAAGGGATGGAAGCCATCAAACGCACGCTGACCAGTTCCGGAACCACATCGTCATAACTGTTAGGGAAAATAATACCGAGTACATTTGTGTTTGATTTTATCATTGTACTTCACCACCTTCTACATTATTGTTCACCATGGCATTGGGCCCGACCACGACATTATCTCCTATGGTAACGCCGGGACCGATGGTTGCCACACCTTTTTCGTTTTCGGTGGGCATTGCACCTACTACAGCGTTCTCACCGACTGTCACGTTTTCTGCCACGATACAGTGTTTTACAACGGCTCCGCTCTTGATCGTCGTGCCGCCCATGATGACGGCATCCTCCACTACCGCATCGGCCTCTACCTTGACGCCGCCGAAGAGAATGGAATGTTTTACGGTGCCCTTGATCCGGCAGCCGTCTGTAATCATGGAATTTTCCACCACAGCGCCGGCATTGATCTTGTGGCCTGTCATACCAGTGTTGCGGCTGTAGATCTTCCAGCCTTCATCAAAAAGATTGATACCGCTGTGCTCGGGATCCAGAACCTCCATGTTAGCTTCCCACAGAGAGGAGATGGTTCCCACATCTTTCCAGTATCCCCGGAAGCGGTATGCGTACATCTGGCGCTGATCGCGGAGCAGATTGGGGATAATGTTGTTGCCGAAGTCATTCTCGGAGTTCGGATCCGCTTCATCTTCCTCCAGATACTTTTTCAGAATATCCCAGTTGAAGATATAGATACCCATAGAAGCCAGATTGGATTTGGGCTGCTTGGGTTTCTCCTGNAANTCCGTNATCTTGTCNTNNTCGTCNGCNACCATCAGNCCGAAACGNGNNGCCTCNTCCCANGGCACTTCCATNACNGCNACNCTGAATTCCGCGTTTTTGGCCTTGTGAAAGTCCAGNAAATCNCTGTAATCCTGNTTGCAGATCTGGTCNCCGGAGAGAATGATGACATANTTNGGGTCGTAGCGCTCGATAAACGATATGTTCTGATAGATCGCATTGGCAGTGCCTTTNTACCAGTTTGANCCGTGGGCCTGCTGATAGGGNGGCAGTACATGAACGCCGCCNTAGAGACGATCCAGATCCCAGGGCTGTCCGTTGCCGATGTATTCGTTTAATACCAACGGCTGATACTGNGTCAGGATGCCNACCGTATCGATGCCNGAGTTGACGCAGTTAGAAAGCGGGAAATCGATGATGCGGTATTTGCCGCCAAAAGGAACTGCAGGTTTTGCAAGTTTCTCGGTGAGGGCATAGAGGCGTGAGCCTTGTCCGCCGGCAAGAAGCATTGCAATCATTTCTTTTGCCATAACACTATTCCTCCTCTTTTACATAGTAATTAAATTATACAACAAAATCATAAAAAGAGATAGAAAAATCAGAGAAATTATACAAAATTTTACATATGGGATANATTCTGTCGTTTTGGTAAAACAGAAATTGATTTTGGGCCAGGTTTTTTTTATAATATAAGAAATACAGAGCAGGAAGGGAGAACTGGTCTATGGGGGAGAATAAAAAATTACATTTGTCTGCGTTAGATGAATACATAAACAATGTGTTTGTCCTGGTTTTATTACTGATACCGGGGGCGTGTCAATGCGCGGGAATCATATATACCTTTAATAAAATCATGGGCTGGCTGCCCACAGTGAGCTGGACCGCATTGATCGTGTTTGATGCGACCTGCCTGATCTATCTGGCCACGGGGATCATCCTGATCAAGACGGGGTTTTCGGACGGCGTGGTGAAAAAGTCCAGTCTGAAGGCAGGAAAGATTTTCGTGCTCGTGTTGGAGATCATCCAGTTTAACTTTATCGTATATATGATTCCGGCGAAGGACTTTTGGGGATTTGCATTTTTCTTTGTAGTGCTCACGGCCTTTTTTCTGGATTATAAGCTTGTAACGCTGGTATCTCTTGAAATTGGCGGCTCGCTGGCGGTGTTATGGATCGTAAAAGCCCATTTGTTATTGCCTGAAAAGGATGATATGTTCATTACCAACATGATGGATAGAATCGTCTGTGTGGTCCTGTCCCTGCCGACGATCGTGCTCCTGACATATCTGATAAACCGTTTTCTTGTAAATGCGAAAAAAGATGAGATGGAGCGGAATAATGAGAAGGTAAAAACGGTGCTTTCCTCTGTACAGTCCCTGTCAGAAAGTCTGTTGAGCGCAGGGAGTGCGCTTTCTCAGATATCAGATAATGAGAGCGCTTCCGTGGAAGAGTTATCCGCTACGAGTACACAATTATTGGAAGGCAGTAATATGCTGGACAGCAAAACGAGAGAGAGTATGGAAAATCTCAGTGAGCTTGACGAGTGGAAGAATGTTGTAGCAGATAATGTGGAAAAGGTTGAATTGACATCAAAGGATCTGTTGAGCAAATCCAAAGAGAACGAAGCGCTGCTGGCCAGTCTGCAGAAGATCAACGGGGAGGTGTCAGACTCTCTGGTTGCCACGACGGATGTGGCGCAGAAGCTTGCGGCAGCGATGGACGAGATCGGAATGACCTTAAAGCTGATCAGCGATATTTCCAATTCGACTAATCTGCTGGCTTTGAATGCATCGATCGAGGCGGCCAGAGCAGGGGAGGCCGGAAAGGGCTTTGCCGTAGTGGCTACGGAGGTCGGCAATCTGGCGAAAAGCACCAAGACCTCTCTCGATGAGGTGGAGCAGGTCATACAGAGAGTGCGGGAAAATGTAGAAGAGATGACCAGGTACGTGCATGATAATTCCAGCAAGCTTGAGAAGCAGAATGAATATTTCGCAAATGTATTTGCCGGGATCCAGGATATGACACAGCTGTTAGGCGTGTCGGCGGATGCGGTGAACACAATGGGCGAGGCTCATCACAAGCAGGCCATGGTGATACAGAACACAGTATCTATCAATAAGGAGCTTGCGGAAGATATCAGTAATGAGAATGCACAGTTCCAGTCCATCAATAAAATGGTGGAGAGCAATGTGAATGATATCTCTGAGATGGCCGCGCAGATCAGTACGATCAACGAGATGGTTGANGANATGAACAATCTCTTGAGGAGAGAAGGCTGAGAAAATGGCGATAGAAAAGGTAAGGATGTATTTCAGGGAACAGGGAATAGAAGACAAGGTACAGGAATTTGACGTATCCAGTGCCACGGTGGAGCTTGCNGCAGAGGCACTGCACTGTGCACCGCAGAGGATCGCTAAGACGCTCTCTTTTATGGTGGGAGAGCAGGCAATTCTGATCGTGGCTGCCGGGGATGTCAAGATTGACAATGCCAAATATAAAGCCCGGTTTGGCAAAAAGGCAAAGATGCTCACTCCGGAAGAAGTGGAGACCCTGGTGGGACACGCTGTNGGAGGTGTATGTCCCTTTGCAGTCAATGAGGGCGTAGAAGTATATCTGGACGTGTCCNTGAAACGTTTTGAGACTGTTTTTCCTGCCTGCGGGAGCGCTAANAGCGCGATAGAGCTTACGATTCCTGAGNTGGAAAAATATTCCGGGTATGTGTCCTGGGTGGATGTTTGTAAAGCGTATTAGGGATCAAGTATAGGGTAAAAGTNGAATATAAAAAGATTTATCTGATCGTCTGATTGTCAACTNNGTAAACTAATAGGTTGACAATCAGACTTTTTTATTATATAACTATTTTATCAAAAACGAGAGAGGTTTTAGGGGAGAGGAGACATTATGAAAAAAATGACAGTATTTGAAATGTGCATCACGGCTTTTTTCGCGNCTCTGACGGCANTNTTAACNCAAATNGCAATACCCATCGGNCNGGTTCCGATCACGCTTGGGACNTTTTCTGTTTTTTTGGCNGGCGCGCTGTTAGGGGCAAAATTAGGCGCTGTCAGTCAAGCCATATACGTACTGCTTGGCATCGTCGGAGTNCCTGTNTTTACTTCGTTCAGAGCNGGTGTTGGNGTATTGCTCGGACCGACCGGCGGTTACCTGTGNGGATATATTCTGGCGGCAGGGCTTATAGGATTTATTGTCAAGCGCTTTGGAAACAACATTTATGTTTTAGCGCTGGCAATGCTGGCAGGGTATTGTGCTTATACGTTCACAGGGACCTGCTGGTATGTGTACAGCATGGAAACGGGAGTGGCAGAGGCGCTGATGGTCTGTGTCGTTCCTTTTATTCCGGGTGATGTGCTTAAAATTGTTTTAGCGGTAATACTGGCGCGGCGGTTAAATCCGGTACTGCAGAAATATCTGAAATAGACTTGTTGGGAAAAAGCAAACCACCAGTTCAACTGGTGGTTTGTTTTTTGTACAAATGAACTCATCTTGTAGAATAGTGATTTACAGATCAGCACCATGATCGATGACGATAATCTGACCGGTGATGGCAGAAGCTTCATCACTTGCGAGGAACAGAATCGCATTTGCAACCTCCTGTGGCTGACATACAGGAAGGGACAGATCGGCATGCTTTGCCATAGCGCCCATCATATCCGGATCGAGGTTCTCCTTTTTCATGCCCATCGTCATAGGTGTTACGACACTTCCCGGACAAAGAGCATTACAGCGCACATTTACGCCAGCACAGCGCATGGCGATATTTTTGGTCATGCCGATGACAGCCGCTTTGCTCGCCACATAGGCAACACCGCCGCCGCCGGTATAGCCTGCTACGCTGGAAACATTTACAATGGAGCCTGCTTTTTTCTCAACCATAAGCTTTGCGGCTTCTCTTGTCATATAAAGGGTTCCCTTTGTATTGATATCGATCAGGGTGTCAATGGTCTGGTCAGTCACTTTTTCGATCGCTTCAATCCCGTTATCTACTACGCCGGCATTATTGACCAGTATATCAATGGTGCCAAACATTTCGACTGTCTTTGCGATTACCGTCTTGCATTGCTCCTTGTCAGAAATATCGCAGGGTACCGCAAGGGCTTCTCCCCCTGCGGACCTGATCTTTTCCGCCACAGCTTCCAGCTGCTCCACTCTGCGGGCCGAAATGACAACCTTTGCGCCCTCTTTTGCAAAAAGCTCTGCGGCACAGGCTCCGATCCCGGAATTTCCGCCCGTGATAACCGCTACTTTTCCATCAAGTCTTCCCATGTTATCGCCTCCTGTTTTCACTAAGATTTTATGACTGCCTTTATCAAGCGGCAGTTCTTTTCGGTTGCTTATATCAATTATACCACATTCACAGATTCCAATGTACTAAAACATTTCGGAAAGAATTACGAAGTAAAAGGAATTGACACTTTTTGCGGAAACTTTTATAGTAGATTTATAGGGTATCCCGATGGGACAGGAGAGATTTGATATGGGATTTTTCAGTCAGACAGGAAAGAGAAAGAAGAAAGATAAAGATCGTAAGGGGAAGTTTCAAACGGAGGAGCTGGAACAGGAAACTCTGGAGCGGAATGAGTCGGAGAAGACAATGTTCCTTACGCCGGAGGATCGATATGTTTCTGAAGCCGGGCATAGCGATACCGTTTCGGAGGAGGAGGGAGAGCTGCCCGATTATTCCAATAAGAAATTATTCCGCGGAGATCCGATCATTATAAACGGGCCGGATTACCTTTTGCGTATCAATGAGACGCGAATGGAGGCCCTGCTCACTTTGTACCGCCGTTTTTCCGGAAAGGAGATTCAGAGTCTGTTAAAGGAGAACGGGGTTGTTTTTGGTGTCCAGGAAAAGACGGTAGAAGAGCTTGCGCAGGGGACACAGAATTATGAGGAGACCATTGTCGCGGTCGGCGTTGCCCCTAAAGACGGGCGCGACGGCTATTTTGAATATCATTTTAATCCGGAGCCGGAGACGAAGCCGATCATCCTGCCGGATGACTCGGTAGATTACAATGTGCTGGGGAAAATAGAGCTTGTGAAAAAGGGACAGCTTCTTGTCACCTATCATACGGCTTTGCCGGCGGTGAAGGGCAGGGATGTTCTTGGAAATACCATGGAGGCCTATGAGGGGAAAGATTTGCCGCCGTTACAGTGTAAACGCTGTGAATTAGATGAAAACGGCTGCCAGTATTATGCCTCCACCGAGGGAAATGTCACGGTGGCGGGGAGAACCTTGACCGTGACACCGATCTATGTGGTCGATGGTGATTTGGATGCGGCAACCGGAGACGTGGATTTCCATGGGGATGTTTTGGTACAGGGTAATGTATTTGCCGGAGTTACATTGAAAACCACCGGAAGTATTACCGTGAACGGTCATGTGGAGACGGCGAGCCTTTTTGCGGGAAAGGATGTTATCTTAAAAAACGGCATGCAGGGATCTGGCGCCGGCGTCATTCGCGCGGGCGGGAATGTTATGGCGCGTTTTCTGGAGCAGACGCGGGTTTATGCCGGGAACGAGATCAACACGGGAGCTATATTGAATTGTGATGTGGAGTCGGGACATAATGTGGTGATTGCCGGGAATAAAGGCACCATCATCGGCGGTACGGTTTCGGCAGTGGAACAGATTTCGGTGGCTTCTATCGGAAACCGCGCCGGGGTAACCACACAGCTGGTCATCGGTCTGGATTGTGAATTCAAGAGCAAGATGGGAGAAATCGA
This sequence comes from Lachnospiraceae bacterium, assembly GCA_014804565.1. Taxonomy (GTDB): domain Bacteria; phylum Bacillota; class Clostridia; order Lachnospirales; family Lachnospiraceae; genus UBA3282. The sequence goes on along the minus strand of JAAUZN010000025.1, from coordinate 488 downwards.
CCGTCTGACGGATGAATATCAGAATAGCATGACAGATGCCGCGAAGGCTTTGGATCGTCTTACCTATCAGCTGAAGGCACAGCCCGGCAACCCTAAGCTGAAGCAGGAAAAGGCGGAACAGATGCGCAGAAAGATCAACTATCAGTTAAAACTGCAGGAGATCTCTGAGAAGAGAGAGCAGTTGATTGATATCAACCGGCGGTCTGCGGAGGGAAAAATTATTGTAAATGGGATTGCTAATGTGGGATGCGTTATCATCATAAACGGTGTGCGGGAAGCGCTGCATTCGGAATATCGGAATATTACCTTTAAAAAGGGCAGACAGGAAATCAAGATTACATCGAACAGGCAGTAGTATTACTTTTGGGAGATAGGAATCATGGAAAAAAGAACAACGCATTTTCTGAATGTGGGTCTTGTTCTGGTATCGGTTTTTTGTATATTTATATTTGCCATCCAGGCGGTCTTTGCAAATCTCATGGGAGAGG
>JAAUZN010000024.1 GCA_014804565.1 Lachnospiraceae bacterium | reverse complement strand
TACAGTTCGTGGCTCCGATCTCACGTGCCTCCTGGTTCATAAGCTCCACAAAGGCCTCCTGGGAGCCGGCGACACCCTCAGCGACCAGGATCGCCGCGTCATTTGCCGAATAGATGAGCAACGTGTGCAGCGCCTGATCCAGCGTCATCCTGTCTCCCGGCTTCAGTCCGCACAGCACCGCCCCCTGCTCTGTGATCAGCACATTCTCCGAGGCCGTGTAGATATCGTCCGAGGAGCCGTACTTTAACGCCACAAGCGCCGTCATAATCTTTGTCAGGCTGGCCGGGTTGAGCTGGTTATTCACATTTTTAGCGTAGAGCGTCTCCAGATTTTTCGTGTCAAACAGCGCAGCCGCCGCCACATGAGACATATCCACACCTTCAGCCGACACATCCCTTGCCGCCACACACAGATCCTTCGCAAAGGGATCTATGGTCTCTCTNTTGGTGATATTGATGAGCTGATAACTGCTNACACTATCCTGTTGTTCATAGGGCATNTCATATTTCGTACTGCCACAGCCNGTCAGNACAAAGGCNAACANAAACAGAAANGCGCACCACTTTCTCGATCGATCATTTGTACATTTCACGCCACTCAAGGTCTCCTCTGTCAAGAGATTTGATCAAAAGCTCTGCGGACGCCAGATTGGTGGCAAGCGGTATATTATGTCTGTCACAGAGCATGACCACATTGTTTACATCCGGCTCATGGGACTTCGGATAAAGNGGATCTCTCAAAAAGATCACCAGGTCGATCTGGTTNTGTTCNATCTGNGCCCCGATCTGCTGNGCNCCGCCAAGATGNCCNGCCAGATACTTATGNATGGTAAGATTCGTCACTTCCTCGATCAGACGTCCNGTAGTTCCCGTCGCAAAAAGCTCGTTTTTACTTAAAATTCCCCGATAGGCAATACAGAAATTCTGCATCAGTTTTTTCTTTGCATCATGTGCGATCAACGCGATATTCATTTGCTAACCCCTCTGTCATTTTTACATTGCAGCCTCACGTTCATCACAAATCCAATTCCAATATACAGACTCACAAGCGAAGTGAGGCCGTAACTGACAAACGGAAGCGGTATTCCCGTATTCGGACTGGCNCCGGTGGCCACTGCTATATTCAGCATTCCCTGAAAACCGACCAGCGATGCCACTCCCGCGGCGATGATCGTACCGGCCAGATCCTTTGCCTTCCTAGCTACCATAATACATTCAAATGAGATGAAAATCAATAACACAATTACGGTACAGCCGCCTACGAAGCCAAATTCTTCGCCCACCACCGCATAAATAAAGTCTGTTTCCACCTCCGCAATAAAATTACCGTTCTTTACCGAGCTGATCTCGTTGGTGTTATACCCCTTACCGTAGAGCATACCNGAGCCGATAGCCGTCTTGGAATTATTCTGCTGGTATGCCTCCGTGTCAGAGTACTCATCCGGGTAAAGCCACGCCAGAATACGCCGCTGCTGAAAATCATTGATGATCTGCTGATCCGGCTGCAGGATCAAAGTCAGCACAATGACAAAGGCCGGAACCGCCACAGAGATGGCCAGGATCACATACTTCCAGCTCACGCCGCCCACAAACATCACCACACAAAAGAGGATCACCACCATAATACTGGTGGACAGATCCGGCTGCTTGAGGATCAGATAGAGGGACGGCACAAACAAAAGCACGCAGCTCCCCACGATCCGAAANGTTCCCATCTCTTCCTTATGTTTCATGATAAACTGAGAGAAAAATAAAATCAACAGGATCTTCGCTGTCTCAGAGGGCTGGAACTGGATCCCGAAGAGATTTAACCACCGCTGGGCACCGCCTGCCGATACGCCTATGGCCTTCACCAACCACAGGAGAACAAGATTGACGCCATACATGATCCAATAAAACTTAAGTATTACCGAATAGTCAAACAGGGAAATGACCAGCATCAGGAAAAAACCAAGCACAGCACCCGCAATCTGCCTGCTCTGCAGAGATTCCTTGGCGCTCCCGATGGCCAGAACGCCTACGATGGTGAGAGCCACCACCAGCACGATCAGTTTAAAGTCATAATCCCTGATATGATATTGCTTTAACATAATACTCCCTTATCAATCATTGTTTCAGATCCAGGATCGGTATATTGGCATAGAGCGTTGGATTTTTAATTCCGTGTCCCTTACCGCTTGTCTGTGTGATCTGAATCTCCATGCTCTTGGCATCTATCTTCATGTACTTGGATATCACCTTGGCGATATCGTTCTTGATCATTTCCATCATCTCCTGAGAGCAGTTGACCCTGTCNGAAATGAGCAGTATCTTCAGCCTGTCTTTGGCTATTTCTCTGGAGCTTTTCCGCTTTAACAGATTCTTAAACACACTGATCACCCCCTAACCTTTATGGAAAATACCTGATACTCTGGCCCAGAATGAGACGCCCTTCTCAAAATCCATGAAGGGGACCTCCTCTCCCGCCACTCTGTAACAGATATTCTGGTATGCCCTGCCCGCCAGCGTATTGCTGCCCACCAACGGTTCTCCCTGATTCGTAGCTATCACTACATTCTCATCGTCCGGCACCCTGCCGATCAACGGTAATGACAAGATATCCACAACGTCTTCCGAAGACATCATGTCGCCCCTCTTGATCATGTCCTGTCTGATTCGGTTGATGATCAGATCCATCCTATGTATCTCATTGGCCTCCAGAAGGCCGATGATCCTGTCTGCATCCCGGATTGCAGAAACCTCCGGGGTGGTCACCACAAGCGCCCTGTCAGCGCCCGCGATCGCATTCTGAAATCCCTGCTCGATCCCCGCCGGGCAGTCCAGAATAATATAGTCAAACTGATCCCGCAGGTGACTTATCATGCGCACCATCTGGGAAGGATTGACCGCGCTCTTATCCTTTGTCTGGGCCGACGGTAACAGAAACAGCGTAGGATACCGCTTGTCCCGTATGATCGCCTGTTTGATACGGCAGTTTCCCTCCACCACATCCACTAGGTTGTAGACGATCCTGTTTTCCAGCCCCATCACCACATCCAGATTGCGGAGCCCGATGTCCGTGTCTATCAGGATCACCTTCTTGCCCATAGCTGCCAGACCTGTTCCAACGTTTGCTGAGGTGGTGGTCTTTCCCACCCCGCCTTTCCCTGACGTGACGACAATCACTTCACTCATAGCACAACCTCCATTACATGAATTGTTATCGTCCCCCGAACGCCTAGANTGGNAGGTCGTTCAGTAATTCTTTGGTAATCGGCTCTATTATCACTCTGGCGTCATTCACATAAGCAATTTTAGGCTGGATCTTTGGTTTGATCGACCATTTGCTCTGTTTCTCGGATGTCTTGTATTTGAAATCGCCGATCTTNAGCTTTTCCGGCGACATTTCAAGCGCTACAACAAAATGTCCCTCCTCGCCGTTTCCNCCNGCGTAGGCTTGTCCGTAGAGTCCTCCCAGNACCACNATATCCTTGCTGGATATGATACAGGCTCCCGGATAGACATCNCCCAGCACAATGATGCTGTTCTCCGTCTCCAGNANCTGNCCGTCCTTTAAGGTTCCCTTGTANAACTGACCGGCGTTTTCCATCACCTCCTGGTGGAAGGAAAGCTGCTGCAGGGCTCTCATATAGCTCTTCCCNGTCTCTANATCCTTCCCCATGATGCAGACAATGTTCAGGTTGGAATTCGTCGAGATCGTCTCCACGATCTGNCGCTCCTCCTGCTCNGTCAGCACNCTGCCTTCNAAGGAGAGCACCATACTGGCATCCTTAAAGAAATTCGCGGATTCCCGGAACTTCATCGCAATCTCCTCCAACAGCTGGTCGAAAGANATATCGCTGTCCANAAAGATCGATAATCCGTTCGGGAAACTTTTAATGATCACTGCATTTTTCATCTCATTTTCACCTCAATNTTCACACTGCTTTATCAGTCGGCGTTGATCGCGCCACCGGCCAAAGNGCCNGCNGTGCCGGTAATGATCTCGCTNTCATCCTTCAANCCGTAATAGTATTCATACACATCCTTGGCGATCTGGGCCGCATANTCGGATGTATAACCGTTCGCCACACGAACCGTCACCGAGATCTCCGGCGACTCATAGGGCGCGTAGCTGATAAAGAGCGCGTGGTTGGGACGATTCCTGTTCTCCTGCGCCGTACCCGTCTTACCAGCCACATTCACGTCCAGATCNGNGAANTAGCTCTTGNTCTCCACCACCTTNCGCATNCCGGCNTGGATCGCNTTCCAGTAGGTCGGATCCATATCGATCCGGTTTCTGACCGTGGCCTCATTCTCCCGGACAACGCTCCCATTTTTGTCCTCCACCTTGTCCACCAAGGTTAAATTATAACATGTCCCGCTGTTGGCAACGGTTGTAACATATCGCGCCAGACCTGCCGTNGTATAGTTNTTNGTTCCATGACCGATNGCGGAACGAACCGCNTCNAGATCGGAAACNTCCGGTGCGTACTCCTCGATCTCCACNCCGGAAGTCTCNGANAGTCCNTACATNTCCGCATATTTTGCCANCTTGTTTAANCCGACNCTGTCNTTGNAAGTATCTCCCACGATNCCNAGNCGATATCCNACNTCGTAAAANAAGTAGTTACAGGAATACTGAATGCCTCCCGTCACATTCAGAGAGCCNTGGGCNCCCGGATAGATATGNCATCTGGNCGGCNGAGCNATCTTATCAAANANACCCACACAGGTGATAGCTATCCGANGTNGAGATCACACCCTCNANAAGCCCNGCTGTGGCNGATACCGGTTTGAAGGTAGANCCCGGNGCCGTCCGCTGNTGNGTGGCATAGTTTAACATCGGNCGGGACAGNTCGCTNTGNANCNNCGCGAANTATTCTGCATCCACCCCNTTCGACATCCGNTTATTGTCATAGCTTGGATAGGANGCGATNGCCAGCGTNTCNCCACTATTTACATCNGTNACTACAATNGANCCCGAATANGGATCCAGNGCNAGCTGCGCCGGTGTCAGATCCAGCTGCTCGATCCGGTTTCNCATAAAGTTGTANGGCNNCTCCGCNCCNGACTCAAACTGAGAAAGCTCCTCCTGCGNNANNTCCACGATATNCTGTTCCAACAAAAGACTGCAGATCTGCCGTCCCGTAANCTCNTCNTTCANNATCATNTANCGATAGATCNTTTTATCAAAATCCGTATCCCGATCCAGCACGTCAAAGATGTACTCCAATATCTTGCTATAGATTTCCACAGAATCNGAATAGCGNGAATCAATGGAAAGCTTTGAAACATTGATCCAGTTCTGTGCAATGGCNTAGTTGAGATACTCGNTTAAGCTGATCACCTCATCCTTNGTCCANGCGATGTANGTTGCATCGTTTTTATCCACCACATCCTCCATGAGGATATTCCGCTCATAAAGNTCGGCCGCNACATAACTCTCATAGACNTGATANTCTTCGGTCAATGCNTCATAGGGAGTGCANGTCTCATTCAGTTCATCCTGCAGCGTGGCAAAAANNCGCGCNTTNTTNTCCAGATAAGCCTCCTGTACAGCAGCTTCCGTCTCTCCNGCATAGGCCGATGTAAAGTGCGANGTNTCGATCACATTGTTGTTGATGCAGGCATAGTACACATCGTAGATGGGAATGGGGATATCNCCNCCGCTCCCCCCTTCCGGCGGCGTNTACTCTTTGATATTCTGTATTTTTGCCAGCAGAATACTGGCCAGCTTTGACTCCAGAATATGATAGCATGCCTTTTGNAGCCCGGTATCCAGCGTCAGGGTAATGTCGTTGCCNGCCGAGGGTTCCACNCGATCGTCTACCTCCACCACCTTACCCATGTTATCNACATATACCGTCTCCGAGCCNTTATGCCCCTGCAGNTCCATCTCCATGGATGCCTCGATCCCGGANTTCCCNACGGTATCGTTCAGATCGTAGGANTCATCCTGTNCCTGCAGNTCCTGCAGTTCCTCCTGNTCCACCCGTCCCGTNTAGCCGATGACCTGGGCATAATAGATGCTCTCATTATATTTNCGGATCGTGCCCTCNGCAATGGACACACCGTCNAGGGTATCTTCATTCTCCATNATGACNGCCACCGTCTCCTGNGAGACATTGTCNGCCACCGTGGTTGCGATATANCGCTGNTAGCTGTTGGCGCTCATGGCATACCGAATGGTGATGATCTTTAACACTTCCTCCTTTGTGTATCCCAATCCCTCCACAAAGCTGGANGANTCATNCTCNTCNGTNTACTCGCCGATGCCGTANCGCGAGGTNCTGCACAGATACTTTACCACCTCATCCGGTGAAGCGCTCTTTTCCTTCTCCTTCAGACTGTCNGTCGAGGCATAGCCATAGATATCCGCCAGAAANCGCAGAAGCCNCGTNCCCTCCACNTTNTACCTGTATTCACCGCTCTTANCGAGTTCAATATGAAAATCGCTGATCACATGATCTCCGTTTGTCTCGATCATGGTGATCAATCTGCGGATCGTCTGATTCAGATTCGCATTTTTATTTCGACCGGACTCATACACATCCTCTATGGTAACAGAGTAGGCCAGTTCATTGTAAGCCAGAAGATTCCCGTCTCTGTCCAGAATATTGCCTCTGGTGGCAGGAAGAGTCCTCTCCTTCTTGATCTTCAGCTGAAAGTCATTGTAGTACGATTCTCCGTTTACGATCTGCAGCTGAAAGATCCAGTAGATCAGATATCCTCCCATACCGACGATCACGAGCAGGAGCACGAGCAGCCGGGAGGTGACCATATTCACGAATTTTTCTTTAAAGCTCTCTATCAGTTCCTCAAACAAACTTCTTTCCGCTCCTCAGTTCGCTTCGCTCAAGCCCGGTGTTGATCCAGAGAATGAGCGGGTATAAAAGCAGGGTGACCGCGATCGTATAGACGATCTCCGGCAAAATAATGTGCAACAGATAATATGTAAATTCAAACCGTCCCCGTAAAAGAAAGAAAATAACATAACAGCCGATTCCATAGAGGAAATCGCTGCCCAGGATCAAAAACACCGGCAGTTTGATATCCTGGGGATAAAAAATCGCCGCGAATTTACCGTTCATATAGCCGATATACATGTACAAAAGCGCATAAAACCCGATCACGCTGGCAAAAAAGATATCCACCAACAGGCCGCAGAAAAAACCGATCAGAAGCCCGGTCTTCTCTCCCCGCATGAAGCCGAAAGAAGCCGTCAGCACGATCAGNAGATTGGGTANAATGNNGCNAAANGACAGCGCATGGAATACNGTACACTGCANNAAAAAGCATATGAAGATCANNAGCGCTGTGACAATGCCTCGTTTCATAAAATCTCCCTANTCCGGAACCNTCTGNTTTAACTGCCGGATCACCAGAACCTCCTCCAGATGCTCAAAATCCACCGCCGGCGTAATATAGCCGGANTTGGTAAGATTGTTTGCATCCTGCGTNANGGTATTGATATAGCCGATCAGAATGCCCGGCAGATACTTATCACTGATATCGGAAGTCACTACCTTGTCTCCCTCNACCACCACATTCTCNCTGTCCACCAGCTGTTCNAATTCAATAACACCNGTNGCGTAAAGNTTGAGATTGCCGGATACGATCATACGGTCGGCACTGGCNAGCACCATNGCNCTCACATTGGAATCATCCGCAATGATCGACTTCACCTTCGCCCAGTTGGGACCCACGTCCACCACCCGGCCNACAAGACCGCTTCCNGCCATCACATTCATATCNACGGCNATGCCGTCCGTAGCNCCCTTATTGATCACAAAGGAGTAAAACCAGTTGCCGGAATCCCTGGCAATGATGCGCGCTCCCGTCATTTCATACTCGTCATACTGGGCNTCCAGACTGTAGAGNTCCCTCAGATCCGTCAACTCATAGCGGTCCTGCTGAAGTCTTGTGTTCTCGATNGTCAGCTCATCCACCTGNTTTTTAAGNTCCTCATTCTGGGAGATCAGNTCCCTGATCTGCACAAGCTCCTCAGAACGNCCGGACAGCCAGCTTCCCACCACACTGATCCCCTCCTCAAAGGGGACTACGATATAGCCCGCCACAGCGGACAACGGCCCGCTGAACACCTTGGTATTAAANGTCAAAAGNACCAAAGCCGTNCATAGGATTGTTAAAATAAAAAGGAGATATTTACCNGGTAACGTAAATTTTTCTCCTTTTCGATTGACGATTGGACTCATCTACTCATTCCTTCTATCGCGTAAGCTACCGTTTTATAATTGTCTTCCTTGATGATCTTGCCAAGTCCCANCGCNACGCTGGTCATCGGATTTTCNGAGACATTCACCTGCAGTCCCGTGCCNTTGCTCATAAGNTGCGCCAGCTTACTCACCTGGGAAGCGCCCCCTGTGAGATAAAGNCCGTGNCNNTAGATATCCGCCGCAAGCTCGGGCGGTGTCCGCTCCAGGATCACCTTAATGTTATCTATGATCGAGTTAAAATGCTCCACCAGACACTCGTCCACCAGAGCCGTGGGAATTTCACGCTCCACCGGAAGCCCGGTCACAATATCCCGTCCGTAGACCACTGCCCCGGCTCTCTGCTCTTCTAAATCCAGCAGGGAGGTCTTGACGATCTCCGCCGTCTTCCCGCCGATGATCAGGCTGTACTCCCGACGCACCGCCGCCTTGATGGCCTCGTCAAACTTCCGGCCCCCCACCTTGATCAGGCGGCTCAACACGATACCGCCCAGAGAGAGGATCGAAATCTCCGTGGTGTCAAAGCCCACATTGACCACCAGAACACCCTGNGAATTTTTCACATCGATCCCAAGGCCCAGACCGTCCGCCACNGCCTTATCCACNACCATGACCTTTTTTGCCTTCACNTTGGATTCCTTGATCANATCCTTGAAAGCACGCTTCTCCACCTCTGTCACATCCCAGGGCACAGCAATATAATAATCTGCNGGACGCACATTNTTTCTCATCATACCGTTTAAGAAATATTTGATCAACGTCTCCATATTCTGGATATCCGCGATCACACCGTTGCTCAGNGGATAGGTNATATTGATGTTGNTGGGCGCCTTCTCNTACATCTCAAAAGCCGCGTCNCCATAAGCGAANAGCGTTTTTTTGTTCTCGATGGCGATCATNTTCTTCTCCACAAAGACATCNTCGTCNGCGCGGTTATATATCTTGATANTGCTGGTGCCAAGATCAATTCCAAATGCATTGTTTGCCAAGGTGTTTTTACCCCTTTCTTTATATTGCCTCATCAAANTATGTCATNTCTNTCAGCAGATTACTCTCCTTAAAGCTGAGATAGCGGTTATCNCCAAGGATGATATGATCCAGAAGCGGGATATCCGCAAGCGCTCCTGCACGNGCGATCCGACCGGTGATCTTCAGGTCATTTTCNCTGGGNGTNGGATCTCCNCCTGGATGATTNTGCAGCAGCATGATCCCCGCCGCCCCGCCCCGAAAAGCCTGNATAAAGACCTCNCTCGGCGAAAGAAGNGACGCATTGACCGTACCCTTGGAGAGGATNTCCTCCCCGATCAGATGCNTTCCCGTGTCCAACAGCAAAAGCAGGATATACTCCACACNCTCATGCCGGAAACGCTCCATATAATAATCCGCNACAGAATAGGGATCGTGAAAGGAAAGCCTGTTTTTGGCCTTCGCCCGGGCCATTCTTCTGGCAAACTCGGCGATAGCCTTCAACTGGATCGCCTTCACCTCCCCTATNCCCTCGATCCTTTGCAGATCCTTACAGGAAATGTGGTACAGCCCCAACAGCCCGTTCCCATATCTGGCTGTCTCCGCAAGCACCCGCTCTCCCAATTCTCTGGCGCAGACACCCTTAGTCCCGGTTCGAAGCAGGATCGCCAAAAGCTCCGAATCCGTCAGATTCTCTCCGCCGTAAGCCGCAAACTTNTCATAGGGTAGATTTTGCAGCCTATAATACTCATTGTTCTCACACTTGCCTGATTTCATGCAACCTCTTTCCCGACAGCTTCTCTCCAAAAGTCCGGGGTTATGCAGTGTCAGATCAAACGATATATGATGATCGCCGCCGCGATCCCCAGAATGCTTGCGATCGTGATCTTGATGGACAGGCCGAAGGTAATGCTCAGAATGCCCAGATCCAATATCATCGGCTGTGACAGTCCAAANGACTGGCCGTAATTCAGCCATGTGGAGGGGAAAAGGCTCCCGATAAAGCCGCCNATCACGATTCCCGCTAAGATCAGCAGGAAGCAAGTCCAAGTATTCTTTCGCATAAAAACCCTTCTCCTTTCTCCAAGGCTCATTTTATCACAATCGGATTTTGATGTATATAAAAAATAGGAAAAATTTCCCCAAAGTTCCCCCTGTCAGATGTGGCAGATTCCGCGATCTACCAGATTTTGCAGGCTTTTCAGGATACCCAGCTTGGCATGGGGAAAGGTGAGCCCACCCTGGAAGTAGACCGCGTAGGGAGGCGCAATGGGACCGTCCGCTGACAGCTCTATGGAGGAACCGGACACAAAGGCCCCCGCCGCCATGATCACCTGGGAGTCATAGCCGGGCATATCCCATGGCTCCGGCTTCACGAAGCTGTCCACCGGGGCCGCCGCCTGAATCCCTTCGCAGAAGGCGATCACTCCCTCCGGCGTACCAAAGGTCACAGCCTGAATGATGTCGTGACGGCTCTCATGACCGTCCGGCACCACCGAAAATCCCAGCTTCTCGTAAAGATTCGCCGCAAAAATGGCGCCTTTTAAGGCAGAGGCCGTCACCGTAGGCGCTAAAAAGAGCCCCTGATAAAAAGCCGGCAGAACGCCCAGAGAAGCACCTACCTCCTTGGCAAGTCCCGGGGAAGTCAGCCTACAGGCCGCATTCTCCACACATTCTCGCTTTCCGGCAATATAGCCGCCGATAGGCGCAAGACCTCCGCCGGGATTCTTGATCAGCGATCCCACCACCATGTCCGCTCCCACCTGGGAGGGCTCTGTGAGCTCCACAAACTCTCCGTAACAGTTGTCCACCATCACCAGAAGATCCGGCTTGACCTGCTTCACAAAGGAGATAAGCTCTCCGATCCGTTTCACAGACAGGGTGGGCCTGGTCTGGTAGCCCTTGGAGCGCTGAATAGTGACAAGTCTGGTCTTTTCGCCTATAGCGGCACGAATGCCCTCATAGTCAAAGCTCCCGTCCGGCAGAAGATCCACCTGCCTGTAGGTAACGCCGTACTCCGCAAGGGAGCCTCTGGAAGGCCGGATACCGATAACCTCCTCCAGGGTGTCGTAGGGCTTTCCCACCGGGGACAACAGCTCGTCTCCGGGCCGCAGATTGCTCATAAGCGCCAGAGCCAGCGCGTGGGTGCCGCAGGTGATCTGAGGCCGCACCAGTGCATCCTCCGTCTCAAAGACAGCGGCATAGACCTTCTCCAGCGTATCCCGCCCCAGATCGTTATAGCCATAGCCTGTGGTTCCCAGAAGGCATGCCTCGCTGACACCGGCAAGCTGCATGGCACGAACCACCTTGAGCTGATTGTACTCGGCATTCCTGTCGATCTCATCAAACCGCTCTCTGAGAGAGACAAGCGTCTCCTCTCCGAAACGGTACACCGCCTCCGATATCCCAAATTCTTTATATTTCTCATTCAGCCCCGCCATGATCACTGCTCCGCCTTTCTTTTACCTTTGTCTATTTTGTACATCATCTCGAGATCTTATCGCTCAAGAGCTGCGAAAAGCACCGTAAAATCAGCATTTTTAGGAATTATTTTTCCTGCATCTTCCTTCTTTTTATTTCACATTTATCGCTTTGTAATCTAATATTTAAATATATTTTCGTGTATTTTTAGATAAATAACGCTTTTTATTTCAAATAACACAATTTATGGATTCGCAATTTCGTTATATTTTCAATCCCTACACGTCAAAAAACCAGATTTCATGCTGTTTCGACATATCCTTACAGGATAATCTCTTTTTCGCGCAAGAAATCCTGCATAAATTTCAAACGCTCTTGACTATTTTGGTCAATATCGTTTTTTTGTACCCAGATCACTTCTTTTTCGCGTCGAAACCAGGTGAGCTGCCGCTTGGCAAAGTGTCTGGTGTCCCGTTTTATCAGGTATACAGCCTCCTCCAGGGTAATCTCGCCTTCCAGATAGGACAGGATCTCCTTGTACCCCAGCCCCTGCATGGACACCATACCCTTATGGCAGCCCATCTCTCTGAGTGCCTGTACCTCCCCCACCAGTCCCTGTTCCATCATCTGGTCCACACGACTGTCAATGTTCCGATAGATCCGCTCTCTGTCATCATTCAGGACAAAGTAAGCAAACCGATAAGGGGAAACATTCTCCCGCTGTTCTTTGTTGTGGTCGGAAATGCGCTTCCCTGTCTTTTCATAAAACTCGATGGCGCGGATCACCCGTTTCACATTGTGAGCATGAATACTCTCGCAGGAGGCCGGATCCACCGCCCGGAGCCTCTCATAGAGCGCCTCCGCCCCATCTCTGCGCGCCAGTTCCTCGAGAGAATGGCGAAGTGCAGTGTCCTCATCATTTTCCGTAAAATCGATGTCATAGAGCAGCGCCTGAATATAAAAGCCGGTGCCGCCCACCAGAATGGGAATCCGCCCCCGTCCGTAAATCTCCGCAAGAGCCTGCTTCGCCAGTTCTTGAAATATTACCACGTTAAAAGCCCCTGTGGGTTCCAGCACATCGATCAGATGATGGGGTACCCCCGCCATCTCCTCCGGTCTGATCTTTGCGGATCCTATATCCATATGGCGGTACACCTGCATGGAGTCGGCGGAGACGATCTCCCCGCCTATGGCCTTTGCCAGGGCAATGGACAGGGCAGATTTTCCCACGGCCGTCGGGCCAGTCAGGATCACCAGCGGTCTTTTCCCAGTCAGTTCCATCCGTTTATCAACCTCCCTATGCAGAAAATGCCGCATTTTAGACGATTCGCTTAAATTTCTTTTCAATCTCATATTTGCTCATGGAGACGATCGTGGGTCTGCCGTGGGGACAATTGTAAGGGTTTTCCAGCGTCAGAAGCTCGTCTAACAGCGCCTCCATCTCCGGTCTGCTGATCCGCATATTCCCCTTTACAGCCGCTTTACATGCCATGGTGGCGATACGGCTGCGAATGCTCTCCGGCGTCCCTTTTGCCGGCTCCTCTGAGAGCTCATCCAGTATCTCATAGAAATAGTCTCCCTCCGCATAGCCGTAGAGATCCAGAGGCACACCGCGGATCGCGTAATCGTTTCCTCCAAATTCCTCCACCACAAAGCCCAGAGCTTCAAAATCCGCCGCGTGGAGAAGATATACCTCCTTCTCCCGGTTGTTCAGGGTCACGATCCTGGGAGGATTGATGCTCTGGGAGACGATCTCCTTTTCCTGGAAACGACGCATCAGCCGCTCGTACCGCACCTTCTCATGGGCCGCATGCTGGTCTACGATCAAAAGCTTCTCCTGATAAGAGATCAGCCAGTAAGTTTCAAAGAGCTGTCCTATGATCTCATACTGCTCTCTTGCCGCCGCCCCTAAAAGCCGGTCATCAAAGAGCTCCATCTGTTCTCCCCTGGGGACAGCGGCTGTCTCTCCGGGGGAATCCGCCCCGCCATAGGCTTCCACTGTGGTCTCCCGCAGGCTCTGCGCCCGGGGAACCGCCATAACCTCACCATATCCACCCTGTCTGCTCTCCTGCTGTCTCTCTTTTTCCATCGTTTGCCGAATTCGACTCTGCTCAAAAGGCTCCGGTGCCTCTTTTTGCTTCTGTTTTTCGGTCTTTCTGATCTCCTCGGCTCTTTCCTTCTCCGTAGATAAAGAAACCTCCGGGATCATTTCCCGGGCGTGCAGCGCCTGATATACGGCGTTTTTGATCTCCTCATGGAAGGCAGGGCCGTCGGCAATNCGCACCTCCATCTTGGAGGGATGGACATTGACATCCACCTTTTCGGTATCCACCTGAAAATGNANAATNCAGAAAGGGAANTTATGCTGCATCAGGTACTCCTGATANCCCTCCTCCACNGCCTTGCTGATCAGGGCNCTGCGGATGTATCTGCCGTTGATATAAAANATCTCNTAGGAACGGTTNGCCCGGTTGATCACNGGCTTNCCCANAAGCCCCGNCACCGTCATTCCCGGAAGCTCACANTGAAAATCCATGAGTNCNNCGGCAATNTCNNNTCCNTAGATNCGATANACGATNTCNCNAAGNTCACCGCTTCCNGTNGTATAAAACCGGNTCTGNNNNCCNAAAAGGAACTTAAAGGANACTCTTGGGGTTCGACATGGCCAGATGNTCCATCAGGTCCGCCACATAGGATCCTTCCGTCCGGGGCTGTTTNAANAANTTTTTGCGGGGCGGCGTGTTATAAAACAGNTTNCGNACAAGAAGCGTGGTTCCCTGGGGCGCNCCCACTTCCTCACGCTCCTTCTCCACGCCTCCNTCNATCACATACCGGATNCCNGTCAGCTCCTCCNGNGTNTTNGTGATCAGCTCCACNTGCGCCACNGCCGCNATNCTGGCAAGCGCCTCTCCNCGGAANCCAAGNCTGNCCANNNTNGTCAAATCTTCNGCAGAGGTNATCTTGCTGGTGGCATGCCGNACAAANGCNTTTGCCACNTCNGNTCTCTCGATGCCNCNGCCGTTGTCGGTGACCCGGATCAGNGTCGTACCGCCNTCCTTCACCTCCACCGTGATGGCGTCTGCGCCCGCATCGATGGCGTTCTCCACCAGCTCCTTCACCACACTGGCAGGCCTCTCCACCACCTCCCCGGCGGCGATCTTATCTATGGTTTGATGATCCAAAACATTTATTTTTGCCATACTATCTCCATCTGTTTTTTAAGCGGTTCTGCAGTCGGTAGAGTGTATTCAGCGCATCCACCGGCGTCAGATTGCTCACATCGATCTCCGTAAGCTCTTTGATCACATCCTCATCCGTCACCGTGTCAAACAGGGAAATCTGCTCCAGATCCACCTCATCGTATTTGACATGCTTTCTCCGCTCGCTTCGCCCGCGGTCCACCTCTATGCTCTGTACCTTCTCGGTGATATCGTTATCGCTCAGCTGCTCCACGATCTCCTTGGCCCGGTCGATGACCATATCCGGCACGCCCGCCAGCTTGGCTACCTGGATACCATAGCTCTTATCCGCCCCGCCCTTCACGATCTTGCGAAGGAACACGATATCGTCGCCTTTCTCTTTGACGGCAATGCAGTAGTTATTCACATTGTCCATCTTTCCCTCCAGCTCGGTCAGTTCATGATAGTGCGTGGCAAACAGCGTTTTTGCACCCAGGATCTTGCGGTTGCTGATATGCTCGATCACCGCCCAGGCGATGCTCAGGCCGTCAAAGGTGGAAGTGCCCCTGCCGATCTCGTCAAGCACAAGCAGGCTCTTGGAGGTCGCATTTCTCAAAATATTCGCCACCTCGTTCATCTCCACCATAAAGGTGGACTGGCCGCTTGCCAGATCATCAGAGGCGCCCACTCTGGTAAAAATACGGTCCACAATGCCGATATCTGCCTTTTTCGCCGGCACAAAGGAGCCGATCTGGGTCATCAGGACGATCAGCGCCACCTGCCGCATATAGGTGGATTTTCCCGCCATGTTAGGGCCTGTGATCACGGCAATACACTGCTTTTTATCATCCAGGTGGGTGTCGTTCGCAATAAACATATCGTTCCGGATCATCTGTTCCACAACCGGATGACGCCCTTCCTTAATGTCGATCACGCCCTTTTCATTCAGCGTCGGCCGCACATATTGATTCTGCTCCGCCACGAATGCCAGGGATGCAAACACATCCAGATTCGCCACCGCTCTCGCTGTCTTCTGGATCCGTTCCACCTCTCCGGCGATGGTGTCCCGGATCTCACAGAACAGATCATACTCCAGCGTAAAGAGCTTATCCTCCGCGTTCAGGATGGAATCCTCCAGTTCTTTCAGGCGCGGCGTGGTGTAACGCTCCGCATTGGCAAGCGTCTGCTTGCGCACATAGTCGTCCGGCACCTGATCTTTATAGGAATTAGTCACCTCGAAATAATAGCCGAAGACTTTGTTGTACTTAATGCGCAGATTTTTGATGCCGGTGCGCTCCCGGTCTTCTTCCTCCAGAGCCGCCAGCCACGCCTTGCCGTCCGTCTTAGCCTTTTTCAGGGAATCTATGGTCTCNTGAAAGCCCTCCTTGATGATACCGCCCTCTTTCACCGCAATAGGAGGCTCCTCCGTGATGGCATCGTCAATGAGTTTGTGAATATCCTGCAGAGGATCCAGATCGTCACACAGCTCCTTAAGCAGGGGCGCGTCAATATCTGAGAGCACCGTCCGAATGGAGGGCAGCACCGCCAGAGAATTGCGCAGGGCGATCAGATCCCTTGGGTTTGCAGTCTTATAGCTCACCTTGCCAAGCAGTCTCTCCAAATCGTATATGGTATGCAGATATTCCCGCAGTTCTTCCCTGTCCACGCTTTTCCTGCAAAGCGCCTCCACCGCGTCCAGACGTTTCTCGATCTCCTCCCGGTCAATCAGTGGCTGCTCTATGTATTTGCGAAGCATCCGACCGCCCATAGCCGTCTTCGTACGGTCCAGAACGCCTAATAGAGACCCCTTCTTCTGCTTTTCCCGCAGGGTCTCAGTCAGCTCCAGATTGCGCCTTGTAGCGCTGTCTAGGAGCATATATTTGCTGGTNAGATAGGGATAGATATGAGTAAAATGGGACAGAGACGTCTTCTGCGTCTCGTAAAGATAAGCAAGCAGAGCGCCCGCAGCGATCATTCCCACAGGAAANTCTTCAATGCCAAGCCCTTGCAGGGTATTCACCCGAAAATGCTTCATCAGCGTCTTTTTACAGCNGTCCTCATCAAAATAGTGGGATGCCAGAGAGTAGACAGACACATTCAGCCGGTTTTTCATATCCTCGATATCGTATCCGCTGACGAAAAACTGCTCGTTACAGATCACCTCCGAGGGCGCGTACTTGTTGATCTCGTCCTGCAGTCTGCGGATATCCTCCACTTCCGTCAGATAATAGTCTCCCGTGGTGACATCTGCCACCGACAGACCGATCTTTCCCGGAAAATAGGTCACACAGAGCAGATAATTATTCTTCGTATCATCCAGCGCCTGAATATTTAAGTTCGTNCCGGGCGTGACGATCCGGATCACTTCACGTTTTANGATCCCCCNCGCGTTTTTGGGATCCTCCACCTGTTCACAGATTGCTACCTTGTAACCTTTGGAAACCAGCTTATTCAGGTAGCTGTCCACCGCGTGATAGGGAACGCCGCACATGGGCGCCCGCTCTGCCTGCCCGCAGCTTTTCCCCGTCAAGGTGATCTCTAATTCCCTGGAGGCAGTGAGTGCGTCGTCGAAGAACATTTCNTANAANTCACCCAGTCTGTAAAAGAGAATACAGTCCTTGTACTCCTTCTTCGTCTCCAGGTACTGTTGCATCATTGGTGTCAGTTCNGCCATTGGTCATCAACCATCTTTCCTAATCTCGTATGCTTGGATTGACCTACCCAGTCAACCATGCGTCCCGTATAATAAAAGCCATGGCAGGTATCCAACGTCACCATGACAAATTTCCCCACCATTCTTCTGTCCGCCTTAAAGTGCACCAGCATATTATTGCTGAGTCTTCCCGTCACAAAGGCCGNATCCTGCTCGTTTACCTCCTCCACCAGGGCTTCCATCACCTTGCCCTGTAAAAGAGCTGCTCGCTCCTTCGCCGTATCCTGCACCACCTTCAAAAGCTTATCAAAGCCCTCCCGCACGATCTCCTCGGGCACCTGNTCCTCCATAGCCGCCGCCGGCGTGCCTGTCCTTTTGGAATAAATAAAGGTGAATGCATTGTCATACTGCACACGGCGCACCACATCGATGGTCTCGTCCACATCCGCAAGGGTCTCCCCCGGGAATCCCACGATAATATCCGTGGTTATGGCGATATCGGGAATTNCCTTCTTTAGCTTATCCACCAGGGCAAGATACTGCTCCTTCGTGTAGTGCCTGTTCATGGCCCTTAATATTCTGTCAGATCCCGCCTGCAGAGGCAGATGGAGATGTCTGCAGATCTTTTTGGAATCCCGCATCACCTCGATCAGCTCGTCCGAAAGATCCTTGGGGTGGGAGGTCATAAAGCGGATCCGCTTCAGTCCCTCGATTTTTTCCACCTCTTTTAAAAGCGCAGCAAAGGTAATGGGATGTTCCAGGTTTTTCCCATAGGAATTCACATTCTGGCCNANCAGCATGACTTCCACCACACCGTCCTCNACCAGACTNTTCAATTTCCCNAAGNATNTCCTTNGGCTCCCNGCTTCTCTCCCTNCCCCGCACATAGGGCACNATNCAGTAACTGCAGAAATTATTGCAGCCAAACATGATNTTAACGCCGGATTTATAATGGTATTTCCGCTTTACCGGCAGATTCTCCACNATNTCTTCNGNTTCCTTCCAGATCTCNACNATCATNTCCTGCTTCTCANACAGATCCGCTAGGAGCGCCGGAAACTGGAAGATATTATGTGTCCCGAAAATAAGATCTACGAAGCGGTAACTTTTCTTGATTTTTTCGACAACGGCCTGTTCCTGCATCATACAGCCGCAGAGAGCTACCTTTAAATGCGGTTTCCTTTTTTTCAGGCCATTCAGGACGCCGAGACGTCCGTAAACCCGCTGATTGGCATTATCCCGCACAGTGCAGGTATTATAGAGAATAAAGTCGGCTTCCTCCTCCATCTCCGTGAGGACATAGCCGGCTTTTTCCAAAATTCCGGAAAGCTTCTCCGAATCCCTGGCGTTCATCTGACAGCCAAAGGTTACCACGCAGGCCCTCGGATCCCGTCCCAGTTCTTTTTTTAGCTTCGCCACCGCAGTCCGGCACTTTTCTATATAAGCCTCCTGCCGTTCTGTATCTATCAAAATCTCGTCTGGCAATTTATTTCCCCTTTTTACAAAATTTTATTTCGCGCAGAGAATACGAAGCATCTTCTAGATTTTCCTACAACGTAAACCACCCACGCGCGAAGAATGCGCAGCATTCTTCAGATTGAGCGTTAAACGCTCAATCGTTTGCAGCACGCCACCGCCAAAGCCCCCGGTCCGATATGGCAGGCCACACTTAAGGACAGCGGATCAACATGCACATCAAACCCCGGAAATGCCTCCAGCACTTCCGCCTTCAACTGCTCCGCCGCCGCCAGGTCATAGGTGTAGGCGATCTGCAGCCAGATATTATCGGCTATGGCACCGCCGAAACGTTTCTCCATATCATTCCGGATCGCATTGATCATAATACTCTTACCCTGCGACACTGTCCTCGCCTTCGCAAAGGCATCCAGTTTCTCCCCCTGGATCTGCAAGACAGGCTTGAGCCGCAGGATCGTACCGAGTGCCGCCGCCGCTGGCGTGATCCTGCCTCCCTTTTTCAGATAGTACAGCGTATCCAGCATGATATAGATACTGGAATTAAACTTATCCTCCTCCAGAATCTGGCGGATCTGTGCTGCGTCCATCCCCCGCTCTACGAGCGCCAGCGCATCAAACGCCGACTGTCTCTGGGTCACGGAGATGCGCTGATTATTCACCACCTGTACCTTACCTTCGTAATCCTCCGCCAGCATGAGCGCGCTCTGGCAGGAGCCGCTTAAGCCGCTGGACATGGGAATATGCACGATCTCGTCATGAGTCTTCAGTACCTCATCCCAGAGATTCATCACTGCCTCAGGGGTTGGCTGACTGGTGATAACGTCCGCATTTTCGGAAAGTCTCTGGTAGAACTGCTCCTGGGTCAGGGTAATGTCCTCATAGAAGGTTTCCTCGTTGATCATAAAAGGCATGGGAATCACATAGATTCCATATTCTTTTGCCTGCGCCTGGGTGATACCGCTGTTACTGTCCGTTACGACTGCTACTTTCTTTGCCATAGTATTCCTCATTTTCCGTATGTTTTTTACTCTACATTACGAGTTTACCGTCAGATACTCCTAAAGTCAACCTCATTTATCTCACGCCGCAGCAGGCTCTTTCGCAGGGCGCCGTACTCCTCCCCGCTAAGTTCTCTGTCTTCCGCAAGAATCTCATCCGCCCAGTCGCTGGCCTGTTGCAGGATGGACGCATCCTGATAAATATCTCCCAGTACAAAGCGCAGATCACCGCTCTGTCTGATCCCGAACAGATCCCCCGGCCCGCGCAGGGCAAGATCCTTACTGGCAATGTAAAAGCCATCATTTGACTCATTCAAGATCTTAAGCCGCTCCATTGTCTCCGGCCGCTTGGATTTACTGATGAAAATACAATAGGACTGCTTGTCGCCTCGCCCCACCCGGCCTCTCAGCTGATGAAGCTGCGCCAGCCCGAACCGTTCCGCATTTTCTACGAGCATAACCGTGGCATTGGGCACATTGATGCCAACCTCGATCACCGTGGTGGATACCAGCACATCTATATCATGCGCTTCAAAAGCCTCCATGATACGCGTTTTTTCCGTCGGCCGCATCCTGCCGTGGAGAGAAGCCACCCGGATGGCATCGGGCAATGTGCTTTTCAGTTTTTTGGTGTAGGTGCCCACATCCTCCAGCTCTTCGGATTCTCCCTCCTCCACCATAGGACAGATGACATAGACCTGCCGCCCCTGTGTCACCTCTTTTTCTATGAATTTATAGGCAGTATTCCGATAAGAAGTGTCTACCACGCAGTTTTTAATGGGCAGTCTGTCCGCCGGCAGTTCATCCAGGACAGAAATGTGAAGATCCCCGTAAAGAATGATCGCCAATGTCCGTGGAATGGGCGTTGCGCTCATGACAAGTACATGTACCGCACTGCCTTTTTCCGCCAGACTCTCCCGCTGTCTGACGCCGAACCGGTGCTGCTCATCTGTGATGACCAGCGCCAGATCATGATAGACCACCTTCTCCTGGATCAGGGCGTGGGTGCCCAGAATGATATCCGCCTCTCCACTCTCGATTCGGGCATAAATTTCTCTGCGGTCCTTCGCTGTTACGGACCCGGTCAGAAGCACCGGATTTATCTGCAGATGATACTGCTTTTTCAGAGCGATCAGACTTTCATAGTGCTGTCTCGCCAAAACCTCCGTGGGCGCCATCATGGCTCCCTGGCGGCCGTTTGCCGTACATAAAAGTAATGCCAGAAAAGCAAGGATCGTCTTTCCGGAGCCCACATCCCCCTGCACCAGACGGTTCATGGCATACGCAGAGGTCATATCTGCCTGAATCTCCTCCCACACTCTCTGCTGGGCCGCCGTCAGCCGGTATGGCAGAGCTTCTATCAGCCGCCCGGTCTGCGCTACCTCGATCATGGGGCGATCGTTTTTGACCTGCTCATTGGAATCCCGCAATCGGCGCAGCACCAGAATAAACTGAAAAAATTCGTCAAACACCAGACGTCTCCTGGCTTCCACCAGCGCATCACGCCCCGCCGGGAAATGCATCTGCTCCACAGCCTCCCGCAGTCCCATAAATCCCTGTTCCCTGCGGATCTTCTCCGGCAGAGGATCCTCGGAAAGTTCTGTCAGCGCCACAGCCTGCCTGACCGCCTTGGTGATGGCATTGTTGGTCAGCCCCTTTGTTGTGGAATAACGAGGCTGCATACAATCCACCAGCTTTCCGTACTCCTCCGGCTTATAGATCCGGGCCTGCTCCATCACATACCGCTCTTTCCTGCGCTGCAGCCGTCCCCTGAAAATATAGGGAACACCACTCTTCAGGCTGTTTTTCAGGTAAGGCATATTAAAGTAGGTCATGTGCAGGGTACCACCCTCACAGGCCGCCTGAAAGGTAGTAATGGATAAACCTCTCACATGTCTGGTCGCCACATTGCCCACAAGCTGTCCCGCCACCGCCGAAAGTTCCTCCTCCGGCGCCTGATCAAGAGTCACAGGCTCAGAAAACTGCTCGTAATCCCTNGGNAAATAGTAAACCAGTTCTTCCGCCGTAAAAATATGCAATTTCTCAAAGAGGGCGGCGGTTTTGTCACCGACGCCCTTCAAAGATCTGATATCCATAGATTACCCGNTTATTCCGCTGAAATAATGTAGTANTAGATCGGCTGTCCGCCNCACTGCAGCTCGATATCACAGTCAGGAAACTTTTCTGCGATCTGCGCTTTCAGCTTCTCCGCATCNTCCTCNGCGATCTCCTCGCCNTAGTATATACTGATCAATTCCTTTTCCGGGGTCATCATCGCCCCTACCAGNTCANAGGCCACNGTGGAGATTGCAGTCCCGACAGAGAGAATGCCGTTGTCTCCCAGTCCCATGAAATCGCCCTGTCTGATCTCCCTTCCGTCAATGTTCGTATCTCTNACCGCGTAGGTGACCTGCCCGGTGGCTACCTTCTGCATCTCCGCCTGCATGGTCTCCGTATTTTCCTCNANAGANAGATCCGGCACATAGTTGATCACCGCCGTNATGCCNTGCGGCACGGTCTTGGTGGGNATCACTACGATCTTNTTGTCNTTNACAAGCGACTGNGCCTGATTGGCCGCCAGAATGATNTTCTTNTTATTAGGCAGAATGAAGATCGTGTCCGCATTTACCTTNTCAATGGCGTTTAACATATCCTCCGTGCTGGGNTTCATGGTCTGNCCGCCCTCGATGATATAGTCTACGCCCAGNCCCTTAAAGATCTCTCCGATNCCGTCTCCCACGGAGACNGCGATAAAGCCCACATCCTTCTTNGGCCCCGGCAGATCNTCCTCCNCTNCCGTTTTTTCCTCCTGCTTGGACATCTTAAAGAGCTTTTCCTGATGTTCCAGACGCATATTGTCAATCTTCATATTGGAGAGTGCACCGTACTTTAACGCCCTCTGGATCGCAAGACCAGGATCGTTGGTATGTACGTGNACCTTTACCACNTCCTCGTCCGCCACNACTACNATNGAATCTCCNATGGACTCCANATANGCCTTGAAATCCATNTCCGTCTTGATATTAAACACCTTGTTCANCATNATNATNAACTCGGTACAGTAGCCGAATTTNATCTCCGCGCCNGCCTGCGCCTCATANCCCGGCGCCGGTCTGCCTCCGGNAGNCGNATGGCCGCTCTTGTCCACCGTCAGGTCGATCTCNTTGCCNAGATACGCATCATANGCGCCCTTNAGNACCTGCANCAANCCTTGACCNCCAGAGTCAACAACNCCTGCCTGCTTTAAAACNGGCANCATCTCCGGNGTCTGCNNNAGNACNTCGTCCGCATANCNGATCACCTGCTCCAGAAAAGCGCTCAGATCCTCAACGCCTGCGTCCGCCAGCTCTCTCGCCTTTGTCGCGCCGCCCTTTGCCACCGTGAGGATNGTGCCCTCCTTAGGNTTCATGACCGCCTTGTAAGCNGTCTCNACTGCCTTCTCAAAGGCCGTGGCAAGCACGGGAACAGTAATCTCCTGACACTCCTTCACGCCCTTGGTAAAGCCACGGAAAAGCTGGGANAGGATAACCCCCGAATTTCCTCTCGCTCCTCTCAAGGAGCCGGATGAGATCGCCTTACACAGGGATACCATGTCGATATCNCCCACATCATAGAGNGCGGACACNTCTCTGGCCGCCGCCATGATNGTCATCGTCATATTCGTNCCTGTGTCGCCATCCGGCACNGGAAANACATTCAACTCATTGATCCACTCTTTTTTGCTCTCCAGATTCTTTGCTCCGGCCAGNAACATTTTAGCCATCAATCTGGCATCTATCGTATTTGACTCCACCTTATCTGATCCTCCCTTTAGTCAATCACTCTCACACCTTCTACGAAGATGTTGATCTTCTCCACTTCTATCCCGGCAAAATCNTCTACCTTATACTTCACGCTGTCNATCAGATTATCCGCCACCGCCAAAATACTAACACCGTAGGATACAATGATATGAAAATTGATAGTGAGTTTGTTGTTGTTTAAGGAAACCTGTATACCGCGGGTCATACTGTCCTTTTTCAGAAGCTTGACGAGTCCGTCCCTGACGCTCATGCTCGCCATNCCAACCACTCCGAAGCACTCCATCGCCGCATTGCCTGCAAACTGCGCGATCACATCCTGGTCGATCGAGATATTTCCCATATGGGTATCCATTGAAGAGACTTTCATAGATTACCTCCTGACATTATATATGGAATGATACACTCGCAAACTCGCGCTATCGCGCTTTATCGTCTGCGGTATATATATTATAACCCGATATCTACAAAAAAGAAACTGAAAAAAACTTATAATTTTCGCTTGCAATCTCTTCCACTTTCTGCTATTATACAAATGTTGCGTAGAGCAGAATCGAGCTGCGCTTGATTTTTTAATACTTCACTTGTTAGGAGGTGCAAAGATGGCTAAATGTGATATTTGTGGTAAGGGCGCTCATTTCGGAAATAACGTCAGCCATTCTCATAGAAGATCTAATCGGATTTGGAAATCCAACATTCAGAACGTAAAGTGCATGGTGAATGGCGCGAGCAAGAAGCTTCATGTGTGCACACGCTGCCTTAGATCCGGCAAAGTAGAGCGCGCATAATCCGTTTCTTTAAGAGCAAATGAAAGAGGTGTTGTGAAATAACTTATTTTAGTTATTTACAACATCTCTTTTTTTACTCTTCTCCTTTGGAATAAATAAGCCCCTCCTCCTATTTCGCCAGATGCCGGATCACCTGCGCAAATTCCGCCTCGTCTATCTCCGTTTGAGAAAACCCTGCCTGCTCCAGTATCCGGAGACACTCAGACAGTTCTTTTTCATCCGCTTCCCAGAAACCCTGATCCAAAAGCCACACAATCTGTTCTTCATAATTGACCTTTTCAGTCAACTCTCGATTCTTTCTGCTGACCTTCCGAATATACTCCTGATAACGCATGATCAGTTTCTCATTTCTGTCCGCTTTTCTGTAGCGATAATTTCTTACCATTCTGAGTACGATCCGCCGTCCCGCGAATAGGGCGGCAAACGCACCCGCTAACAGCCAGATTACCCGTCCCAACAACTGTCTCGTCTCTTCGTCCAGAGCGATCCCCGTCTGCCCGTCTTCGTCCGAAGCTTCCTCCGATGCCTCATCCTGATTGCCGCCAAGGAAATTCAGCAGCCGCTGCCATAAACTTTCACCGGCCTCTTCCTCCTCGTCCGATGCCGGTGTCACCTCCACGACCTGCCAGCCGAGCGCTTCGTCATAGATCTCCACCCATGCATGGGCGTTGGCGTCTGTGGCGTCTACAGATACCACCGCCTCGACGCCCAAAGGAGAATATCCCTCATAATATTCTTCATACCGCGCTTCCTCCAACCGTGTGCCTTCCGCAAAAATATCCGTCGGATCAATGGCGTAGCCTTCCACATATCTTGCAGGAATGCCAAGATAGCGAAAAATCAGCGTAGCGGCGCTGGCAAAATGAGCGCAGTATCCTCTCCGGTTCTCTTCCAGAAAATAATTCACAAAGTCTTTATTGTAAGGCGTCAGCCCGGGACGAAGCGTGTAGGGAATGTTATCCTGATAATAGCGTGTCAATCCGGAAACGATCTGAGCCGTACTCATTTCATCGGAAAGTCCCGCTTCTTCACAGAAAGCGGCAATCACTTCCCGATTCGCATCCGGTACCACACGCCACTCGTCCATCCACTTTTCCTCTGTTCCCGCCAGCGCCTCCCGCGATACCCTCGGATAATAGCTATATTCTTTGGTCTGTCCCGGATAGATCTGGATATCGGTATCTTCCGAGTAATACGGCAGATAAGTTCCTGCCGCCGCCGCGACATTGGTAATCTTCATGATCCCTCTGGCTGTATGCTCCCCGCCCGCCTCGTACTGTTCCTTCATGCGCAGGACGGTATTGTCCGTTTCCTCCATTTCAAACCCGTATTGATCCATCACAGATCTGTATTCATCCGCCATACGGCTCCAGCGATTACTGTAGGGAAGATAGAGTCCGCCTGTATAAAATTTAAAATAAAGACGTTCTTCACTGTAAGGCGCAAATTCCACTCTCAAATCGGTCTCAAAATCCAGCCGGACCGAGCTGACACCGCCCAGAGTACCGCTTGTCAGGCCGCCCGTATTCTGATAGAAATTGAACAGCCCCATCAAACCTGAAAAAGAAACATTCTCTACCGTATCCATCGTTTTCCTTTTCAATCCGCTCGGGGTATGCGCCGCCTGAAACTGCTCTTTCGGATAAATGATCGATACAAGTGAAGCCGTCAAAAAACAGATCAGGAATACAGCCGCCAGACCGGATGCAAGTGTGCGTCCTGCATACACATATGAAATTATCTGCCTTTTAAAGACAGATCTTTGAAATTCATACTTTGCATTGCCCTGCCGCAGCTGATAATGTCCGCCGCAGCGAATGATATACGCTGATAACAGGCCGCCGAGATACATGGCAATATACAATCCGTCCGGCTCCAACTCCAGATACATGGGCATGAGCAGCATCCCGACCCCCACCAGAATCGCCATAAAGTAACGCATCCGCCGGGAAATCAGAACATTCAATAAAATACAGCATATACAGCCGATAAAACACATGGAGATCGTGACCGCCAGATACCTGTTTCCTATCTGCTCCCCATAGTTTCTCATCACATTTCTGCCGAAAAAGTTGGAAATCTCCTCCGCCATATCATTTGCCACGGCATAAAAACCGCTGTTAATATAAATACTCAGTCCGTTTCCACCGGCAAGCAGCAATACCAACAGCATAATATAACCGATATTTTCCCACATCTTATGATAATACAGCATGGAACAAAATACGGCCGTGAGCAGAACGACAATATGTACTATCCACGAAGCATATTCCACCTGCAAAGACGAGAGAAAGCATCCCATACCGCCCATAACGATCAAATAGACCAGAATGCCCTTAAGAAGCAAAGTATATATCCTGTTTTCTTCCTGACCGCCGTCCTCAAGCTTCAGGATCATGCCGTCCATCAGAAAAATTTTTTCTTCTTCCTGTTGGCCTTTTCTCCATTTAATCATTTTCGCACATCTCCACTTTTAACGTTCCATCCTGTCCTCCGATCAAAAGATAGGATTTTAAAAATGGGTAACAATTTCTCATATAAGTTCCCAATCCACCGCTGACTCTTTCGGTCAATGGCGCCTGATAAATTTCACAGAAGACATCCTTCATTTCTTCCTCTGTGCCGCAGCGGTATTCCCCAAAAGAAAAGGCCGCCTGGTTCCAGCATAAAAAGCATACCGGCAGTCTTTGTCGTATAAAACTTTTTCCAAGGTAATAAGCGGTCTCCAATATGCTCTGTGCCTGTATCGGATCTGCCGTCAGAGAGAGTAACATCACCATCTCACTTCCCGCTACCGCCACACGCTCCTTCACCATAAGCGTTTCCTGCTTCGCCGACAGTTTCCAATGGATATCCCGGATCCTGTCGCCCGGAATATATTCCCGGATATCGCTCACTTCCGCAAAATCGCTACCCTTGCTCCTGCTCTCTTCCGTTTCCGCCGCTTTGCCTTCCCATCCTGTGAGATCCATCTCCTGCGTCATCTTTCCGTCAGGCAGCACATACATTTCACCGGACAGATCGATCTTCTTCCGACAGATAACCAGTCCCATAATATCCTGTAAGAGCAAGGTGTCACCCTGCACCCAAAATCTCCCCAGCTCCACTACCTGGACCGGCATCCTCAGACTGCTTGTCCCTCGCAGACTGACAGGCATGACCGCCGTAAATTCCGACGTATGCTCCAGGAAAGTGTTAGATACCGTAACCTGTATCTGACTGTGCAGTGCCATGTACCAGATCGGATTCTGCCAGTAAAGCTCCAAAAGAACTTCTTCCCCCTTCACCAGCCGCATCTGCCCGATTCCAAGCTTCGGAGAAAGATTTTTTCCCAGATACACCAGCCCCACCACAGAAAGGAGCGGCAGAATGATCAGAATCATTGCTGTCACCCACAAAAAATAGCTTTGCAGCACACTATACAAAAAAATATCCAAAACCAATACCAATAGATAATTGACCATTCGAAGCGGACGTATCCGGTAATGATTTTCCTTTTCCATCTGGCACCTCTTCTCATGCGGATCAACTGCGCGGACTCTTCACCTCGGCAAACAATTCCTGTATACAGTGGTATATCGTTTTTCCTTCCGCGCGCGCCCTTGCACTGAGTTTTACACGGTGTCCCAGCACATCTGCAAGCACATTCTGCACATCCTGTGCCGTCACAAAATCTCTGCCGGAAAGAACCGCCATAGCCCTCGACATGCGAAGCAGCGCGATGCTTGCACGAGGGCTTGCCCCCATGGAAAACAGCGGATTATTTCTTGTCTTTTCCACCAGCGATACCATATATTCATAGACAGCGTCATGGACGAAAATCTTTTCCGTCGCCTGACATATATCCCGAAATTCATCCAAGGAGATCACCTGACGAAGAGAATCCACCCGATTCCATACCTCGCCCTTTAACATGGCTATCGCGTCCCCATGCTCCGGATATCCCATGGACAGACAAACCAGGAAGCGATCAAGCTGGGATTCCGGCAACATCTGCGTCCCGGAAGATCCGGTCGGGTTCTGCGTTGCAATTACGATAAAAGGATCCGGCAGCTTTCTCGTCTCTCCCTCCACACTCGCCTGGCGCTCTTCCATGACCTCCAAAAGAGCCGACTGTGTCTTGGGGGACGTCCGGTTGATCTCATCCGCCAAAAACAGATTGCAGAAAACCGAACCCTTACGAAATTCAAATTCTCTGCTTTGATTATTATACATGGAAAATCCCAGAATATCGCTCGGCAGCACATCCGGCGTAAACTGTACACGATGATACTCTAAAGAAAGCACCCTTGCAAAAGTGGTCGCCAGTGTGGTCTTGCCGACTCCCGGAATATCCTCCATCAGAATGTGTCCTCCGCCGATCATTGCCGCAAGCACCTTCCGGACTACATCCTCTTTTCCTTTGATGACAAGATTCACTTCGTCCTGAATATTCTGCAGTATTTGCTGATACATCGCATTTTCCTCCCCAAATCGTACGCTGATGTGAAAAAAGAGCATCGAACCACGATGCTCCCTTTGTTTTTCCTATTTT
>JAAUZN010000023.1 GCA_014804565.1 Lachnospiraceae bacterium | reverse complement strand
ACCGCCCCTCCTCTGTCAAAGAGCGTCAGGGTCTCTCCCTTTTCTCTGATCCGAAAACCGAGATGGATAAAAGCTTCCCCTTCCTCCTCCGTCTGCTCCGTTTTCGCTGCGCCGTTCGCAAACAGCAGCAGATAAGAGCGGGGCGCAATGTTGATTCCCGAAAGACGGTGCGCCTCCTGCACCTCCCCCTGATCCGTCAGACAGAAACCGTCTAACGGCACCAGGGTATAGGACGGATTATACAACTCGATATAGTCGCTGTTTTCTCCGGCATCATCCAGAGACAGCGACAGATTGTGGGCGCAGACCTCATTGATCACAATATGCCTTTTCGCATAGTCATCATAGAAGAGTCCCGCCATAAAAAGGACCCACAACGCACTGCCGATCAGCACGGCGGCGCGGCCACACCCGCGAAATGCCCCCGGTCTCCTCAGGCCGTTCACCACGCCTAAAACAAAGGAGAAGCCATATGCCCCCACAAGCCAGAAGACATACAGCAACACATAGGGATAATATTTGATTGAAAAAATAACATCTCCGAACAACAGATACACAATGCCGCCTGTACAGACAAGGATCAGGAAGTCATACAAGAGCACTGCCACTCCCGCCGAAAGACGACCATCCTTCCCTGTATCCTTATATCGTACATACGCCGGCAACATGCCCGGCACTATAAACAGGAAAACTCCTGCTATGAACTGCCCTATACTATACATCAGCCCCGCCCTATCTGGTCGTATACATCTCCTTATAATACTTCTGGTAATCGCCGCTCGTCACATTTTTCATCCAATCCTCATGGGCGAAATACCACTCGATGGTACGGCGGATGCCCTCCGCAAACATGGTCTCAGGCGCCCAGCCGATCTCCTCTCTGATCTTATCCGGCGCGATCGCATACCGTCTGTCATGTCCCTTGCGGTCCTCCACATAGGTGATCAGATCCTCCGTCACATGCTCTCTCCTGGGATCTGATTCCGGAAGCATTTCCCGCAGAGTCGCAATGATGATCTTCACAATCTCTATATTCTGCTTTTCGTTGTGACCGCCCACATTATATGTCTCAAAAAGTCTGCCCTTCTCCTGCACCATGTCGATGGCTTTCGCGTGATCCTCCACATAGAGCCAGTCCCGCACATTTTTCCCGTCACCGTAAACGGGCAGCTTTTTCCCCTGCAGCGCATTGTTGATGATAAGCGGGATCAGCTTCTCCGGGAACTGATAAGGCCCGTAGTTGTTAGAACAGTTCGTGATATTAGCCGGGAAATGATAGGTATCCATATACGCCTTCACCAGCATGTCCGATCCCGCCTTGCTGGCAGAATAAGGGCTGCGGGGCGCGTAGGGCGTGGTCTCATAAAAATAACCGCCATCCTCCTCCAAAGACCCGTACACCTCGTCTGTCGATACATGCAGGAACTTTTTATCCTCTTTAAAGCTGCCGTCCGGAAGCTCCCATGCCGCCTTCGCACAGTTTAACATCACCGCAGTGCCGTACACATTGGTCTGCACAAACACCTCGGGGTTTTTAATGCTTCTGTCCACGTGGCTCTCCGCCGCGAAATGAACGACCCTGTCGATATCATTCTCGGCAAAAATCTTCTCGATGGCCGCTTTGTCACAGATGTCAGCCTTGACAAAG
Organism: Lachnospiraceae bacterium; assembly: GCA_014804565.1. Lineage (GTDB taxonomy): Bacteria > Bacillota > Clostridia > Lachnospirales > Lachnospiraceae > UBA3282. The sequence goes on along the minus strand of JAAUZN010000023.1, from coordinate 98,768 downwards.
GTATAATTCTCTCTGTCTTCCACTTCCTTTAAATTTTCCGGATTACCGGCGTAGGTCAGGGCATCCACATTGATGATCCTGATCGCATCTCCATATTTGCGAAACATATAGTGGATATAGTTGGAACCGATAAACCCGGCGCCTCCGGTCACAAGATACGTTCTCTTATTCTCTTTCACACTGTGCCTCCTTGCCCGGGTTCTTCCGGGCCATTTCTGTTCTATTAACCATTATCTATGAAGTGGTTTTAAAATGCAAGTACGGATTAGTAGTTTACATAACTTATATTCATATCCACCTTTGTGCTGATACCGCTGACCTTTCCCGTGGAGGAATACTGCCACAGATCATAGCGGGTCGCTGTATAGGTCGGCGCGCTGGCGTACTGTGCCAGCCAGAGTTTATAGCTTGTGAGGCTGGCCGTGTTGATCTTCTCCGTGAACCAGTTCTTATTGGCGTAGACGCCCGCTGAGATACCGGAATTTTGTACGGTCTGGCAAAAGGCCTTACAAACTGCCGTTCTGGTATCCCGGCTGATGCCGTCGGCTCTGCCGCCGCTGGCCTCCACATCGAGGAAAAGGGGATAATTCAGTCCGTATCCCTTTACCAGATCGATCGCCATGGACGCCTCCTCCACAGCCTCCACCTCGTTGACCGCCTGACTGTAGAAATAAGCCCCCACCTTGAGGCCGGCTGCCTTCGCTCCCTTGATATTGGTCCGGAACTTGGGATCCTCCACCAGCACGCCCGTGGTGTATCCGCGATAGCCGCAGCGGATGATCACATAGGAAACGCCGGAGTTCTTCACCGCATTCCAGTCTATATTGCCATTGTGCTTCGACACATCGATTCCCATCGTACCGGAGCTCTTAGCCAGTTTTCCGTCGCTGCCGAAGGTGTATCTGGCGCCCTGAATGACCTGGTCTCCCGTCACATAATTGCCGTTTTTGTCATAGAAGTAAACATAGCCGTCGATGGTCTGCCATCCGGTATACTTATAAGCCGAAACAGCTTTCACCTTCTTGTAGAAGGTATCCTTCTTCCCATAATCATCATAAGTTGCTTCCTTATATTCCCCGGCAGAATTTCTATAATAAAGCTGATTGCCGTCCTTATCCTTCAGCTTGGTGCTGCCGTCTATCGCGGCGGCCTCCCTGACTACCTTGATCTTAAAGGATTCCTCGATGTTTTGATCAGAGTTTTTGCAGAGCGCACGGATCTTCACCGTACCCTCGCCGACGCCTGTCACCACACCCTTATCGTCCACCCTGGCGATTCCTTCATCATCACTGCTCCAGCTGATCTTGCCGCCCTTGGGATCCGTCTGCGCGCTCAGGGTCGCCGTCTTGCCCACTGCGACCTCACCCGGGCCGCTTATCGAGATCTTTTTATAAACGACTTCCTCATTTTTATCTTTGTCTTGATCCTTGTCGCCCTCTTCCTGATCATTCTTGTTGTCAGGATCCTTTTCCTCAGAATCGCTCACCGTGACAGAGCAACTGAGCTCCTGGATCATACTGCCCACCGCCACACGCGCCGTGACCGTGGTACTGCCCGGCGCCACCGCCTTGACCGTACCGTCGTCGCTCACGGTGGCAACGGAAGCGTCTCCTACACTCCACTCCACTGCATAACGAGCGCCGCTGTTGCTGACGGATACCTTCAGGGAAGCGCTTTCGCCCTTGTCCAGTGTCAGGCTGTCTTTATTCAGGGACACTGTCACATTCTCATAAGGGTCCTCTTCCTCACCTTCCTCCACCATCTTGAGAAAAGCGCTGCCGGTGATCCAGGGATCAGCAATCTTATCGGAGGACACCTTCTCATATTCTGCCGTCTCCTCCCCAATGGGGGTCTTAGTGGATTCCACCCACTCCACCGTATCCTGCAGAGCCGATTCCTGCACGGTATTCTGCTGGGTAGCCTCCTCCTTTGCCACATTGATCTCAGCTTCCGTCTTCACCTCGTCTGCCACATCTACTTTCTGATAGGCCATCTTATCCGTGACCTTAACGCTGCTCGCTGTCGAAGGAAGCTTATATTTCTCAGCCGCGCTGCCCGTAAGCGGCTGTATTTTGACATCATAAGTGCCCGCCGCGATCCCCGTCTGATAGATCACGCCGTCTTTATCGTCATCCTTCAGCGAAAAGCTTTTCGGCCCCGACACCTCCACCTCAAAGGGCACACCGCCGATCAGCTTACCTGTCTCCTTATTGACGAACTTTATCTTCATATCCGAGAGGATGGATGTCAGGTGCAGGGCTACTTCCACCTCACCCTTCGTCTCACTGATCTGCACCTCTTCCTCAGGCTCGTCGGACTCTTCCTCAGGTACATTGATCATACCGCCCAGTCTGGCAGATTCCGTCACCGCGATCAGACCGCTCTCTCCGATGACGTTGATGCCTTCGATCTCCTCGCCCACGCTGGCAAAGGCTGCCACCTGTTTTTCCACGGATTTTGCATGCACATAAATGCCGCCTGTGACCAGCACACCGGCAAGCACCAGGATCCCCAGGACCGCCACTGCCACGTCCAGCATACTCATCTCACCGATAAAATACATCAGGCGGGCCGCAAAACCGTCCTCGTCATCGTACTCATCGTCGTCATCTTCATAGTCATCGTCGTCATAGTCGTCGTCCTCGTAGTCGTCGTCATAGTCGTCGTCTTCGTAGTCGTCGTCCTCGTAATNATCCTCTTCGTAGTCATCATCGTCGTCATAGACTTCGACATAACGCTCCGGACGCGGTTTTGACGNAGGGGCTGTTTTGCCCTTGGAGGCATGNGACTTNTTCTGGTAGGATTCGATCATATCATCATCCAGGCTTAAAAACTCCAGAGTGTCTTCTGTCACGCTGTCGGCATCCTCGTCATCAAAACGATCATCCTCCAGCAGATCCTCAAAATGTGTTTTCTTTTTTTGCATGGTAAACTCCCATCTTATCTGTATGCTGTCGTCCTGTCGGTTCCATCGCTCGTTGAAAAACTTTTATGTAAACCTCATTTTCTCANTAATTCCGTTCTATTGTAGCACAGAAAGCACGCAACNTCAAGCCTTTTGTNTATATCTGCGCATANGCAGATTATGTAAAGNAAAANGCAAAAACCGGCTGCGCGATACCTGCGCGATATTTTAAACCCCTTTTCCGGGAATTTTCAGTCATATATGCTTGACTTTGTTTTCCGCANCTGACACAATATAAGTGCAACAAACAAACGGCAGGCTTACAAAGTTATGAGAAAAGGGGAATTTTTCATGATGTACATGCACTACTGTAAGCGTTGCCATCGGGTTCACATGCTGAACGGGCATAAGCAGTTCTGTCCAAAATGCCAGGGCGCGATCACTGAACTGAAACTNAGTTACATGGACTATGTGTCCATGGANGCCGCCCAGCGGATNACTTTTTATACCTGCTGTGCCGATGAGGATCAGCTCAAAAGGCTGAGCACTACATATCGTATGTACAAGTACAGCAAATGGTACAAAGAGCGGATCCCGATGGAAAACGCTGTATCACTCGTCTGATACGAAAAGCGTGCATCTTAAGATGCACCGGAGCGCCGAGCGAAATCTTAAGTTTTCGTTCGGCGCTCTTTTTCTGCCATAAATTGTAGATTTTTGGAAAAAATCATAGTAGAATAAAGAATCATATAAAAGCATAANAATCTCAGGAAAGGGTATGAATAAANTNATGGAAGAAAATCAGGAAAANCAACCAAAATCATTGGNCAGCATTCATCTCATCCTGCTGGCAGTCATNGTTCTGATCGTAGGATTNTCGGCTTATCGGCTGTACCGCTGGAATAAGGGAACGCCCTCNGACTACGATCCGAATTATCAGACCACGGACTTTGATATTGAGGTNATGGACAACCTCATCCCNCTTGCNCCGGATAAGAGAGAAGGCTTTGTTGATGACGGCGTGACCACCATCCTCTGNCTGGGCGATGATCCTTTCTCTTTAGAGCAGGGTCCCGGAGGGCTGGCAGAACAGATCGCCCAGAAGTCAGGAGCTNCTGTCTACAACGGCTCCTTCACCGGCACNACCATGGCCGCCCAGTTTGCCTCCTACAATGACGGCTATATTCTGGACGCTTTCTCCTTCTCCTATGTGGCTGAAAGCCTGGCCAGCGGNGATTTTGATNTGATGAAAACCGCAGCCACCTACAGCTACGATGAGAATTTTGCNAAGACAACGCAGATGCTTGCCGACCTTGACATGAATACCGTAGATCTGATCTGCGTGATGTACGACGGCAGCGACTATGTCAACANACGTCCCTGNGACGACCCCAATGCNCCCTATGCGGAGATCACCTATACCGGCGCCCTGCGCTCCGGTGTAAAAGCGATCCAGGAGGCGTACCCGCACATCCGNATCGTGTTCATGTCCCACACCTTCTGTCANAGCATCAACGAAGAAGGNAATTTCCAGAACGGCGACCGGGCGGATCTGGGACACGGCACCTTAAGCCATTATCTGCAGAAAGAGCTGGATGCCACCATGGATGTGGGNGTATCCTTCATTGATAATTTTTATGGTTCTGTCAACGAGGANAACTATCTGGACTACATGACAGACTATATCCACTTTAACGANGCNGGCCGGGAGCTTCTGGCNCAGCGNTTTGTGGACTGCATGTTCCCGGAGCTTTCACAGGCAGATGAGTAATGCAGCAAAAGACAGGAAAGGAACNAGTTTTCAGTAATCNACAGAGAATAGTGTCTCAAAGTCAAACCGTCCTATCATGGCGCGNGTCTCATCCAGAGCCCGCGTCATTTCTTCTGTGCTCCTNACCTCGCAGNCGCCATCCGNAAAGCACTCCGTCATATACCGGTTGATATCTCTGTGATAATGGGTGTAATCCGCNTAANTGTTCANATCCGTCACNATNNNNTCCANATCCGGNAAATAAAACANCCGCACATTATCGTANACNAGCACCGTGTCNGCAATATACTGGTATTGCGCCATCGTCGCCTCCAGATGATTCTCCTGTATCACGTCATTCCAGTACAGAATGCTGTAGGGCGGGAAAAAGAGATAGAAGGTCGTATCTGGATTCTGCTCAATATAAGGGCAGAGATTGGTGCGCAGATTCCTGTCCGTACTCTCGATATAGGCCTGCCGCTCCGCCTCCTCGCTCACCGGCTCCGACGGCACATAATTGTGCATGACCCACTGAATATTGTAATACTCGTCCGTCCACCAGCTCTGATAGACTGTAGCCAGATCCGTCTTGTCCGGATCTGCCAAAGGCCGCAGCACATAATTCAGAAACACATCCTTGTTGAAGACATACTGCATATCATTCAGATAATTGTCATCGTAGAGATACTCCGGGATCGGATACTTCGTCTCCTCCACCCCGCCGGTGTAGGTCATCACGTCGATTCCCAGAAAGACCGCCTGTACATCATGACCGCTCTCAAAAATGATATCCATGATATTCGCCTGATCCTTGGGATATGCGCCGCTGTAGCTTAACTTGAGCGCATCCAGATCCATCAGCTCCGCAAACCAGTTCGTGTTGAAATTCACCGTCATGGAAGAACCCAGGATCACACTGTCGTATTCCATATGCTTCGCCATCCCCGGATTCTGGGAGAGCTGGTTATCCACCAGATAGGGAAAGCTCTCCAAGGGCGCGTGATACTGAAAAAAAGGATCGACCAGGACCACTGCTGACGCCGCCAGAAGAAACAGTATGAAAATAAGGGATAGCGTGGCCAGAAGCCACTTTTTACATCTGTTCATAGTTCACTCTCACATCAGAAATTGAAATACAGGAAGGTGCTGACCCCTGAAAAACTCAGCACACACCACACCGCCAGCACGGCGATCACCACCGCAGACCAGGCGCGGTATCGAAGCTTTGATGCCAGCTGTGCCGCATTTTTTCCTGCCATAGCCAGATAAAGCCCCGCCGCCAGAAGAAGCACCATCAGAATATAGCGGCTGTAGGAATAGTTATCCAGATGCAGCACTTTGATGACGTACCAGAATTCATCCAACCGGAAACACTCCGCCAGATCCTGTGATATCTTCTGCCATTTTCCCAGACAGGCCGCCTTGAGCAGGCTGTTCGCCTGCGCGATATCCGCCGCCCGGAAATAGACCCAGGCGACGCTGACATATAAAAACAGCAATATTCGTGACACCACTGTCATAATTTTATCTTTTCTGACACCTCCGTCATCTTTCCGTATGCTTTTCTGCCAGAAGCGGGTCGCCACATACAGGATACCGTGGAGCATACCCCAGACAATGAAATTCCATCCCGCCCCGTGCCAGAGGCCGCTTAGGAAAAACACGATCAGGAGATTTCCGTACATCCGCCTCTGCCCCCTGCGGTTGCCCCCCAGCGGGATATATACATATTTTGTGAAGAAGCGGTTCAGCGTGATATGCCAGCGCTTCCAGAAATCCACAATGTTGACCGCCTTGTAGGGAGAGTCAAAATTGACNGGGATCTCTATTCCCAGCATTNTGCCAAGCCCTCTTGCCATGTCACAGTAACCGCTGAAATCAAAGTAGAGCTGTAAAGCGTAGAATACGATGACGAGCACAGCATCCGCCCGNCCCANNNCCGTNAGATTTCCATAGCCGTAATCCACNCCCTTGCCGAAAGTGTCCGCCAGGAGCACCTTCTTAAAGAGCCCCAGCACAAAGAGCGCGAACCCCTCTGCGATCCGTTCCCAATTCACCTTTTCCTGTCCCAGCCTCTCAAACTGGGGCAGCATCTCACTATGGTTTACGATCGGGCCGGCGATCAGCTGCGGAAAAAAGGCCACAAACAGGGCATATTCCAGAAACCGGCAGTCCCGGATCTCGCCGCGGTAAGTATCCACNACAAAGGANATCTGCTGAAAGGTGAAAAAGCTGATGCCCAANGGNAGCAGAATCCCCCGCAGAACAAAGGACGTNCCAAACACTCCGTTCATCGTAGAAAGNAAGAAATCGAAATANTTGAAGTAAAACAGCACGCCCAGATCGCAGNCCACCGCAANCGCNATGAGCCGTTTATCCGGCCGCTTTGANAANCCTCTATGAAAAAGATAATTGACCACAATGCTGCCCACCATAATGAGCAGATAGACCAGATTGAAATAGCCGTAAAACCACAGGGACATAGCCAGCAGAAAAGCCTTTGCCGCGNACGGGCGGCCTGCCCGCAGCAGACCATACCACCCCAGAAGACATATGGGAAAGAACACAAACACAAAGATATACGAATTAAATAACATAAGTTACCTCACGTTCCTACAGCGTCATATCCTGATAGATCACGAAATCTCCCACCTGACCGTAGACNGAAAAGCCGTACTCCGTAAGAGGTTCGCTGATCTCGCGATCTTCCTTCAGCACCACATAGGCACAGGGGTATGTTCTNGTAAGCTCCACAAATGCAGGCGTATCGATCACCTCCGCCTTCTCCATAGCCTCGTACATGGCATGATAGTAATCCCAGCGCGCGATCAGCATCTCCCGCCCGTAAGGCAGTTCTATATCCGTGCTGTACTGCCGCACATAGTAGATCAGATCTGCGGGCACNAGCACCGTGATCCGNCCCTCCTCNGGCTCGATCATATCCACGATATCAATGGCCTCCTGGGGCAGNTGNTAAGCATTCTCCGCCCGGGAGATATGCTNNCTGTCATAGACGTAATCCCCGCAGGCNGCGATCATCAGACAGACCACCGNCAGACCGATCCGCTTATGTTTCCNCATCAGTTTGATCAATCCGTAGGCGCTGACAATGCTCATCTGCAAAAGCCACAAAAGCCGGTAGTAGGTCTCAGANTCCTCTAAAAGCCGCACAAATACTTTCCGAAACAGGGGACAGAAAAATGCCAGCAAAAGCAGGGTNGGCGCATAGACAAAGACNGCCCGCCTGGTCTTGTCCTTCTCCGTAAGCCACAGATAGAGCAGGACAAAGAGATAGATCCCCGCNAGAAAATGATTCTCGTGATAGCCCATATAATTTTTAAAAATGACTACACTCTCTAAAAAAATACCCCACATATATCACTCTCCGNTTCAGCACAAGCCCATNCGGTCCGGCTGAACTATTGCAGTAAGTAGCTGTATCCCATCACNACATAAATTCCCATATAGATCACATTCGGTATACAGGCTGCGCCAAACCGTAAAAGAAGCCTGATATCTCTCTTCGTGATCNTCAGCACAAAGGCTGTCAGCGCCGTCAGGATAGATACCAGAAANACCGCTATNGANCTNCAGATGCCCGCCGTCATATTTACGCAGANAAAAAGCAGCCACAATCCCACANCCGTTCTCTTCNCCTCTTTCCTCTCCCCGCACAAAAGCAAAAACAGCCAGAGGACGGCAGGNATCACTAACGATCCCGCCACCGCCTTTCCCTGCCAGGTGCGGGTCAGGAAAAAGGTCTCNTTTGTATAGATGGAGACGTTTCCGAANATCTGAAACATCGCCATGATGATCATAAAGACAGGCNGNTTCTCCGCCGAACCGTCCTTAAACAGAAGCTTNCCCANCTCATAAAACAGAAGGTAAGGCAGCGGGATCAGCACAAAGGGCATCACCACATGGGACACGATAGTCGCATGNATCCCGGCTTTCACCGCCACAAAGGCCACCCACATAGGGAAAACNGCCAGCACATGCCGCACATCGAGCCCTGTGGACCCGCCTGTGTAGGGCAGAATGCGGTACATAGTGTCCGCCTCCTGGGCAAGCAGGGATTCCACCACATAGTAGGCATCGTCACCGTCAAAGGATGTGAAAGCCGCCGCCTTGTATAATTGAAAGCCNAACANCAGGAANAACAAAAGCCACTCGATCCGGTCCGCCCGCAGCATGCTTTTCAGCAGACCTTTCAGTCCCGTTTCTCTTGNGACACCNGTGTCATTTTTTAATCTNACACCCAGAAGGCTCTCTTCACCCGATATCCGGTTGCGATACCACAAAAAAATTCCCAAAATGGCGCAAAGGATCGACAACACCGTAAATACCGCGGACGCCACTTTAAAATTATCATATTCCACCCACAGGACCGCCGGGATCGCCGTCAGCGCNAAGAGCGCCCACATACAAAAATATCCCGCAAGGAACAGGAGCCCCGGGGTTCTCCTGCAGGANGATATAAAGTTTACCGNGATCAGCCCGATACAAAACGGGATGACCACGAGCCAGAAAAGCAGGCTGATGACCGCTGTCAGCATCCCCTACCTCCTTCTTTGCAATGATATTCAGTAATACTATAGCATACACGACCCTGTTTTTCCAGATTCCGCAGCCAGTTTTTTGTATACAACCTTGTTCAAACATGGTAAACTAATTTTATCTATGGACAGATAACAAGAAGTGAGGTATTGCATGAAAAAAGTATTTGTGATCGGTGCAGGGCCGGCGGGCCTCACCGCCGCTTACGAGCTGTTAAGACAGAGCAAAGANTANGANGTCACGGTNTTGGANGAATCGGANGCCATGGGCGGCATCTCCAAAACCGTCAACTATAAAGGCAACCGCATGGACATGGGCGGNCACCGTTTCTTCTCCAAAGTACCGGAGGTGAACGAATGGTGGAATCATATGCTGCCCGCACAGGGAGCGCCCACCTACGACGACATCGTGCTGGGACGNACCATGCCGCTTGCAAAGGGCGGCCCNGACCCGGAAAAAGAAGACCGGGTGATGCTTCGCCGGAACCGGGTATCGCGGATCTATTTTAACCGAAAGTTCTTTGACTATCCCATCTCCTTAAAGCCGGAGACGTTTATCAATATGGGCTTTTTGACCACGATCCAGGTAGGCTTCAGCTACCTTGCCGCCATGATACACAANCGGCCTGAAAAATCTCTGGAAGATTTTTATGTAAACCGTTTTGGCAAAAAGCTCTACTCCATGTTCTTTGAAAACTATACAGAAAACCTCTGGGGGCGGCATCCTTCCGAGATCGCGCCGGACTGGGGCGCACANCGGGTCAAGGGACTGTCCATCACCGCTATTTTGAAGGATATTTTCGCCAAGATGCTCCCCGGTAAAAAAAATCGAGAAGTAGAAACTTCCCTGATCGAGGAATTCAGCTATCCCAAGCTGGGTCCCGGACAGCTCTGGGAAGTAACTGCCGAGAAGATCGAGTCCATGGGCGGACGGATCCTGCGTCACAGCAAGGCAGTCAGGCTCCACAAGNATGAAGGNGNCCACATCACCTCCATCACCTACCAGACACCGGAGGGCGAGGTGACCGNCGAGGGCGATCTCTTCATCTCCTCCATGCCCGTCAAGGATCTGGTTGCCGGCATCAACGATGTGCCCTCCGATATGGCAGCCATCGCCGCAGGACTTCCCTACCGGGACTATATGACCGTAGGGCTTCTGCTGCCGAAGCTGAATCTGAAAAACAAGACGAAATTAAAGACCATCAGCAACATCGTGCCGGACTGCTGGGTGTATGTACACGATAAGAGCGTCCGTCTGGGGCGTTTCCAGATCTACAACAACTGGTCCCCCTACATGGTGAAGGATCTGGAACACACCGTCTGGATCGGTCTGGAATATTTCGTTTTTGAGGGGGACAAATACTGGAATATGTCNGACGAGGACTTTACACGCTTTGCCGTAGATGAGATCGTCAGCATGGGATTGATCGACAAGGCATCCGATGTGATGGATTCCCATGTGGAACGGGTCAAGAAAGCGTACCCCGCCTACTTNGACACCNACAAGGATATGGACAAGCTGACAGCCTACTTAAACACCATCGACAATCTCTACTGCGTGGGCCGCAACGGTCAGCATCGTTACAATAACATCGACCACTCCATGATGACATCCTTTGAGACCGTAAAGAATATCTTGACCGGCGCATCCTCCAGGGATAATATCTGGAACGTCAACACAGAAAAAGCCTACCACGAGGAGCGCANCGAGGAGACAGTCACACAGATCGACCAGATCGACTAGCAGTGCGGTTTTGCACCCACTGCACCAGGACGCTCGACANCACCAGCAGAACCGTATAAACGGTCATAGAATATAAATAGCGTGTGTTATGAATAGATTGCAGATAATACCAGGGCGGGAGAAGCATTTTTCCCGCCCTGAAATATTGCAGATTCAAAAACACNGGACAGAGCGCCAGCNTGACCGCCCCCAGAGGCAGCAGAAGCATCCCCAGTCTCTGGGGCGTGCGGCACAGGAGCCTTAACAGATTCACAAAGGCAAGCACACAACAGGCAAAAACCGCACAGCTTGCCAGCTCTCTTCCCCAATCCGGAACCACCCCCGCCAGCCTGCAGGACAGCAGTAAAACCACACCCGCATCCACAAGAAACACGGCACAGGCGGCGTAGGAAGTGAAAAGCCGCTTCGCCACAGGCACCCGTCCATAGACGCCCCGGCTCTCATCCTGCATGAAGACAAGCGTGGCAGAAAATCCCACAAAAGTAAACCAGATCGCCAAAATCCCCCGCAGAGGAGCCTGTACATAGGTAAAATCCTCATCCTCTCCCGGCGTTCCGTCAGGATAGACCATCCGAAAGAGACTGCCCTCCACGGCAACGCTCTCATAGGTCTGCCGCAGTCTTTCTTCACTGATCTCTTCCAACCCTAAGTCCCTTCTCACATAGCTTTCATAGACCGCGTAGGAAAACGCCGGATAGATCGCTCCCGAAAGGATTTCCCTGCCGAGGGTCAGTGACACACTGTCCTGCCGTTCCACGACCGTCACCAGCGGCCGGATCCGTCGTTTTTCCGCCAGCTTCTGCAGCTCCTTTTCCATATCCTCGGAAAAGATCCAGGCGGCATCCGCCTCCCCTGTCTCTACCAACGCTCTCGCCTCCGCTTCCTCCACACAGGAAAGATAGCGAAATACGTTTTCTCCGGCGAGAAGCCGATCCGCCACCTCCCCGGCCACAGGGTCTTCCTCAGGCACGCACAGAGCGATAGTTGCAATCCCGCTCTGCTCCTTCGCAAAACTGTTCACTCCGACCGCAAGAAGGGGCGCAAGACAGAGCATAACGAGAAAGCTGTATTTTTTAAACAGCCGCTTTTGCAGCAGAAAAAACCTTATGAGCATCTACATCCTCCTATGCCTGATCACCAGCGCCAACGCTAAAAAGCCCGCCAGATAGAGAAACACTGCCATGCCCGCGTACCGGGCAGATTCCCCCAAAAGCCCGTTTTGCACGAAACGCAGCGCCGCACCGGAAGGGAGGCTCCCCCCAACCATGCGCATCCGCTCCGGGAAAAAGGCGGCCGGGTAAAAATAGCCCGAGAGATATCCCATTCCCACTCCGACAAGCATCTGCAGCAGGATCCCGCCTACGATCCCCTCCGCCGCCTCATACAGGAAAAACTGCAGGGCCGCAAACATAGCTGCCACCGGAAGCAGGGAAAGCAAAAAGCCCCAAAAAGGCCCTGCACCCATTCCCTCCCACTCCGGCACGCTGATCAGCTTCCGCTCCAGTCCAAAGGCAATAGGACAAGCCAGACAGAACAGATCCAGGAGCAGCAGAAGCAGATAGGTCAGATATTCGCACAGAATCTGCCACACCGCCCCCACCCCCCGGGCTCTCACGAAACCCGAAAGCGCCGCCGGCCTGCGGGCAAAAAAGGCACTGTTTAACAGCCCCGAGAGCAATAACAGGAGCAGGATGACAGCGGAAAAATAGTACAGTTCCATAGAAAGTCCCTGAGAATATCCCAGAATCTCCACCTCACTGAAGCCACTGCGGGAAAGCACCAGATTGATCAGCATCAGGTTCAGACGGTCCGTCTCCCGCCCGATCTCCTCTCTCCTATCCTCCTCGGCAAGCACCCGCTGTACCCCGTAGATGGCGCTCTGGGATCTGGTCACCAGCGTAGAAGCCAGATCGACGATCTCCCCCATCACCATCGTGCCCAGCCCTTTCTGCCCCTGAGTGGCCGTATAAGTAATCAGACTGTCGTTTGTTCCGCTCACGATAGATTCCACCAAGTCATCCGGCACCCGCACAACAGCATAGAGATCTCCCCGCGAAAAGGCTTTCTCCGCCTCTTCCTCCGACATCCCCACCAACTCTATCATCAGCCGGGAATCATCCATGGTCTGCAGGGCATTGATCCCGAATCCCAAATAGGAATCCGACAGATCTCCCACCATACCGATGCGGTATCTCGTCCCGCCCGCCGCAAGAGCTCCCTGCGTCACCAGCAGATACGCCAGCGCGCCCACGCAGGCACAGACGCAGAGATTGACGACGAGCAGACCGGGCAGCAGCCTGCCGGCACGCTTTATCTGGGCGAAAAAATAGGCACCTACCTGTCTCATCTACAATTCCTCCGCCAATTTGTGAAAATCGCCGTCGTACCGATAAGGCATCAGCCTGCCGTCCTTTAAAACATAACATACGTTACACAATTCCAGATCCTGCACATCATGGGTCGTGAGCAGCACTATGCCGCCCGCCGCCTTATAAGCCTCCAGATAACGATATATACTCTCCTTACAGACCAGATCCAATGCCGCCGATGGCTCGTCAAGCACAAGGATTTCCGGACGGGATGCCACCGCGCAGCCGATAGACAGGCGCTTTTTCATGCCCTCCGACATGCGGTGCACCGACGTTTTTAAAAAGCTGTCAATCCCCAGCATCCCAAGCGCCCCGTCCGCCAGTTCCCTCTGTATTGTTTTTCTATCGTGCCACAGACGCAGATTATCCCAGGCATTTAATTCCTCCATCAGCGGATCCCCCTGGGGCACGTAGCCAAGCACCTTCGGGATCTGTCCCGAACGGCGCAGCAAATCTGTTCCCTGATAAAAAAAGGAGCCGCCGTCCGCCCTGCGTACGCCCGCCAAAATAGAGAGCAGTGTGGACTTCCCGCTGCCGTTACTGCCAAGGATTCCCACACAGCTTCCTCTCTCCACAGAAAAAGAGATATCTTCCAGTACCGTCTTTTTAGAATAGGATTTTCGTATCCCCGTCACTTCCACTTCCATAGGCACTCCGCCTTTCCCGCCGCCGGTCACTTCTCTCCGGCAAGCGCCTCCTCGACTGCCGCCGCGATCTGCCGCATTCCCGCCGCAGTAGGATGCACGCCGTCGCTGGTCATCTCCTGCAGATTCTCTATAGTGACCCCGCAGTTGTAGAGATCGATCACAGGCAGCCCCCTGCTCTCGGCAATTCGAGTGATCACCTCTCCATAGTCCGCCGCCGTCAGCCCAGCCCCGTTGACAAACTCCACATACGGAGTCTGCGTGCCGTAATCCCCCACCTGCAGCAGGGTACAACAGTAAATTCGGGCCGATGGATAGTTGGCTTGCAGCTTGTCCAGCATCAGGGTATAGGCGTCGCTGAACGTATCTATCTCTCCCGCCGGCACCGCACCCGTGCCATCGTTATCTCCCAGCCGTACCGTCTCTAACAGATCATTGGTTCCCAGATACACAATGATCCTATCGGGACAGGCGCCTCCCGGTCCCGCCAGAGCGTTGGTACGAAGCTCATTGCAGGCACACTGGGGATCCTCCGTTCCGGTAGAGTTTCCCACTACAGTGGCTCCGGAGCTGGAACCATTCACATAAAGGGGAAGCTCCAGATCCTGGGTGACGATCTGCCACCAGGTATCCCCTAGCTCTTTTACCGCTCCATATTCAGGGAAAAAAACATGGTATCCCTCCGGATTATATCCCTGATAAGTAGAAATACTGTCACCTAAAATAGAAATGCCGGTGCCTGCAAGCTGCTCCGGTTCCTGCGTCTGCACAGCTTCCTCTGTTCCGACCCGTTCTATCGCTTTGCTTTCCATAACGCCGCAGCCGCACAGGGACAGGGAAAGCATCAGAATACCGGCCACAGTGATACGTGTTTCTCTCATTTTTCCACCCTCTGCCCATTTCATAACTATAGTTATTATATATTCCTATCTCTTCTTAAACATGGACTGTCTCGCCCCGTGCATGGCCCGATGCTTCAGCACATCGTCCACTGCATCCATGCGAAGCCCTGCGTCGATAAAATCACAGTATTTGCAGAAAGGATAGTTCTGCCTGCCCGTAGCGATGGTCTCCCGCAGTTTTTTATATTTCTCACTGTTCCATCCCTCCCGCAAAGGGGTCTGATTCAGATCTGCAAGCTCCGTCACCTCAAAATTATCACAGCAGCAGATGCCCAGCTTACCGAACGGTGTGATCCACAGATCCGTAAAAGGCATCAGACAGGTTTCCTTGATGATCTTCCCCTTGGACTGTTTATTGGGGGCGCTGCCCGCGCGGTTCGTCAGCACCTCCTTCAGATACCGGATCTGCACCAGGATATCCACATCTTTAAACTCTTCGGGATGCGCCTTCACATAGTCATGGATGACCTGCACGTTATCGTGCATCTTCATATTCAGGCAGTAATTGTTGATGATCAGCTGATCCACATATGGCACGATCGCTTTCACCTTGTCCACATCGAGCAGAAGGCCGTTGGTGGACATGAAGATAAACGCATCCGGGAGCTTTTCTCTGGCATACTTGTGAAACTCCACGATCCGGGTGTCCAGCCAGGGCTCATTGTTGCCGTAGAGGGTCAGGTGTCCCTTATAACCCCAATCATGAAGCTGATCGATGACAGAATAGTAGAGCACGTCGTCCATCTTCTTATAGGGGCGTTTCTCCGCATGGATATTTGCCGTGCAGAACTCGCAGGTGCTGTTGCAGCGGTTCACCGTCTCCAGATTTACCACCAGCGGATGGGGCGCCTCTTTCTGGCTCAAAAAATATTCGATATAATTTTTCTGTGATCTCCTGCGGCTTACAAACTGCAGCTTTAAATAACTCTCACTGGAAATCCGGGGCAGATATTTTTTTGCGTTCCACCCGATGATTCCTCCGAAATTGTGTACTCTGATCGACATAATCTCAATTCCTCAATTCTTCTTCAATATTCTGCACTGCGATGTCCGTGTTACGAGACTGCATAGACATAGATCGTTATACTCCCGTCAGTCGCAGTGTACTCTCCGAGCAGGGTCAGTCCGGTCTCTTCGGCATTGGTAAGGGCAAGCCTGGAAAAAAGATATCGTCCGCCCAGCTCCCGAAATGCCGCCGCATCCATATAGATATCATAATCCGTAGCATACACTGTCTTGGTGGCGTTTACAATACTTAAATCTGTCCCCGAATACAGATAAGCCCTTGCACCCCAATCGTCATAGTAGATTCTGGTTTCCTCCACCCGCTCCAGAGCCGGCGCAATGATCTTCCTGAAATCTTCTTTATACTGCTGAGCATAAAATCCCAGATAACCGTCCAGAGTGGCAATTCCATTGTATTCCAGCACCGCCGGATGGAAGCCATAGGCCGCCGACCACTCTCCCCGATAACCGATATCCTCCTTTATCTCGGCAAACAACTCTGTGGCATAAAACTGCTCATAGGAGAGTTCATCCACCTCCTGGCCGTGAAAATATTCGTAGGCCCTGTTATGACATGTGTTATATAAATCATTGTATCGGGTGGGCGTCAGGATGACCACCAACACCGCCACACAGACAATGCCGTTGGCAAGCCACAGCTGCCACATTCCCGCCTCATAGAACCGGATCAGGATCAGAAACAACGCTCCATACCAGAGGAAAGGATTGAAAAAGATCGTCCGGTTAAACTGCCAGCCCTCCAGGGGCGGGATCAGCCTCTCCACCAGAGAGCGCAGAGGCTCAAAGTCATAGAGACCATACACCACACAGTTGAATAAAATAAAGACTATGAGCAGATTGAAAGGATCCCTGCCGATCCGCTTCCACTGCCGCCTCCACACATAGAGACCATTATTTATCACAAAATATACCGCACAGACCGGCAGCACCACCTTCCCGTGCACACTGTCCGCATGGAAGATCCCCTCCCGGAAGACCAGCCCGATCTCCTGCAGGATCTCCGGCCCCGAAAGGCTGGCATTCACCATGGAAGAGCGAATCGTCACCTCATCGCTAAGCAGCATCTGTCCAAACAGCCGATACTCACAGGCCACAAACCCAAGAGCCAGCACAAAAAGCGCTGCGATCAGCCGCCAGACCGGTTTTCTGTCCTTAATCGACAGCCACAGAATCGCCAGCACCAAGTAGCCCAGCAGAAAGATGCCGTGATACGAAAAATAGGATACCAACGGATACGCAAAAAGCGCCGCATACCAGCCGTACCATCTTTTTCCCTGCCCCCTGTATATCTTGACAAGCAGCCATACGCACAGCGGGATCGAGGCGAAGGCAAAGCCAAAAGCCGGGAAAAACCAGAGAATACCGTAGGCAAAGCCCGTCATGTAGATAACAGGGCGGTAACGCATATATTTTTCCGGATAAAGCTCCGCCGCAAGCAGCCGAAAGGAAAACATCCCCAGAAGAATCTTTCCCAAAAGCCCCAGCACGTATGCCGTATAAGTCGGAAAGAGCATATAGAGCGCGCTGTAAAGCGACAGCTCCGAGGGCAGATTATCCCGGCTGACGCCGCCTAAGAAGGGCACATCCACCCCGTGCTTCCAGAAAGAATCCGTATTTTTGAGCATCTGGAACTGGGCGAGAAACAGATCCATATTATCATGGACACCGATATAGCTGCGCTCCCCGTAGCCGAAAAGCACACCCGCCATGAGCAGCAGAAAGCCCACAATCGGGAACAGGAACCAATATTTCGTTAGCCATAGAAACCACTTCTGTTCTGTCAGCCGCCTCATCAGCTCGTTCCTTTCTTCCCCTTGGTCTTTCGGAATACAAACAGCTTCTGTCCAAAAAAGTTCATTACGATAAAGAGGCACATGCCACAGATCATGGCTATATTCTCAAGAAGCGCTGTAGAGATCCTGCCTCCTGAGGATAAGCCGATCGCATCCAAAGCCCGGGCTGTAACCGGTTTCGCCACACTGAACGCAATCAAATAACACACAATGATATTGAGAGCGAACCGCCACGGCAGCCACTTATCCCGCTCCTCCACCTTAAACGTCAGCTTGGCGTTGGCGTGATAGGAGAAGACACTGCCAATAAAATAGGATATTCCGCTGGACAGCCAGTAATTCAAATGAATCAGGTTATATAAGACCGCCATGATACCCCATCCCATCAGCGTGTTGATCACGCCCACCATACCGAAATGGATGACCTCCATGATAAAGTCCTTATATTTTAAATACAGCGCTTTCATTTGCCCTTATTTCTCCTCTATCCTCTTCCCTCTTTTCGGGAAAAATGGTAAACTGTTAGAAAATAAGCAGAAATCTTTTCCAGACAAGGAGTGCCCATGTCAACCTTAAAAATACACCATATCGGCTATTTAGTCAAAAAAATAGAAAAGGCCAGGCAGACCTTTGAGGCGCTCGGCTACCGCACGGAGCAGGATACCGTCTACGACGACATTCGCAAGGTGGATATCTGTTTCCTTGTAAAAGACGGCTATCGCATCGAGTTGGTCTCCCCGGTCTCCGAGGATTCCGTGGTGGCAGGTCTTTTAAAGAAATATAAAAACTGCCCCTACCACATCTGCTATGAGACTGCCGACTACGAAACCGCCTGTGCCGAGCTGGCTGCAAACGGCTTCCTGGCTATCGACACGCCCACCCCTGCACCTGCCCTTGGCGGCCGCAAGGTGACGTTCTTTTCCAGCGCTCTGATCGGCATGGTGGAGCTTTTGACTACTGTGTGATATCATTCCTGATATACATGGTGATCGTCCCGCACTTTTTCTCCGTAAAATCTGACAGATCCAGGCTGGGCTCATAGCACCAATGCCGATCCTCCTGATTGTACATCACGATAACATCGATATCCTCAAACGCCGACTCCTCGTCCTCCCTTGGTCCGTAGGAGCGGTTGATCTTATTTTCCTCTTCCTCCCAGTAAAACACCTCATCATAGCCATGGAGCCGGAACCAGTGGTACATCGTCTTATTGCCCTCCAGATTGGGAGCAAAACAGGACAACACCCGCCTGTCGGTTCCTCCCACCAGCTCCAGGGTGGACTCCAGCATCGTCCGGATGCTCTCACCCCGATAGGTAAAATACCGCGCTTCCCGCAGCGTAACCCTTCCGTGGGCCGCCAGCATCAAGAGCAGGCACAGAAAATAGGCGATCCGCCGTTTGCCGCTTAAGGGGCGGAAATTACAGCCCACGATCACAAAGAAAAAGGCAAAGCCCAACACGCTTGGCAGAATGTAACGCTCTTCCAGAGCGGTCTTACTGTAAGTGATACACTGGGGCAGTATGATCGCCGCCGCAAGCAGCACCTCCCACAGAAGTTTTTTCGTATGCTCCCAATAAGTCAGAAGGATCAACCCCATCAGGATCCCGAATCTCACATACCATTTCAGATTTGCCCGCGCAGCGTCGCCCCACACCTGCACATACTGAGAGAATGTCACGCTCTCATCCAATCCCACATAGGAATAGTTGTTGGTGCCGACCACAAAGACGATCAGTAACATCTCCACCGTAAAGATCACACCGATCGCAAGCAAATAGGGAAATCTGCATTTGATCGCCTCCCAGAGTCCCGACACCGTCACCCGTTCTCCCTGCATCTGTGCATACAGCACATACAGGCCCACAAAGGGCAGCAGCAGGATAAAAGGTTCCTTGTAAATGGACATTAGGAAAAAGGCCCCCACGCTGGCAAAGGCGTACCACCTTCTGTCTGTCTCCAGCCATTTTAGCAGCAGATAAAATCCCACCGCAAACATCATAATATCATAGGACTCCTGGGGTCCCAGTTTCCACCACACCGCGGACTGATAGCCCACCATCACCGTCAGGGAAAAGAGTCCGGCGCAGACCATATTGCATTTCATCTGTCTGGCACAGTAATAAAGCGCTGCAAGCGCTGTCACGATCTCCGCCGCCTTTACAACTGACATAGCTGTCAGGTTTATGCCGAATACAGCGGCCATCAATATTCGATTGATATAATACAACGGTCGAAAACGCAGGGTCAGGTCAAACGTGACCGTCTCCCTGAGACACTCCCACAAACTCTTATTCTCCAGCGTCATCCAGTCTATATACTGGGCAAACTCCCAATCATCCACCAGATGAAACCCGGAGGTCAGCGTTCCCGTCCCGATCACGACGCCAAACACCAGCACCGCAAAAAAGCTCCATACCAGAGCGGCTTCTTTTCTCTTGTTCATCATCCGATCTGGCTGAGAATGATATCAGCCATCTCCCCCACATTCTTCATGGACACCACCTGGCCCATATTGAATTTCATGCCAAATTCCTGTTCCACTGCTGCCAGAAGATTGATGTGCTCCAGAGAATCCCACTCCTCGATATCGTCCGCTGTCGTTACATCCGTCACAGTGATCTCCTCGTCATCGAACACATCCCGGAACACTTCATTTAATTTTTCAAAAACTTCTTCTCTGCTCATATGCCTGTCCTTCCTCTCTGTATTTATCCTTCCACTCGAATCACCGTATTTTTCGGTTCATACGCATCGGGAATCACGAAACGCCACGTTGTGACACCCGTGTCATCTTCTTCCACCTTATCAAATCCCATGGTTTTATAAAACTCCCTCACCATAGCGTTTTTGGCTGTGGGATAATAATATCCCATGATCGTTCCGATTCCGCAGTCCCTGCACGCCTCTACCACACTGTCCATCATGGCGTATTCCATATCCCGTTTCAGGACGCGGCAGCTCATAAGCCACAGATCCAGATGCAGAACTCCACATCCCTTATCCTCCGCCATCTCCTTTCTGCCGATCACCACGGAAACGACACCATTGTCACCAAACTTGTCCACCAGCTTGCCGTAGCGGGTAATATATCTCTCATCCGCCGCAAAAGCCTCGATCTCTCCCTGGGTATATCTTCTGGTGGTCAGGTTAAACTGATTGCTCTTGTTGGTGAGCTGTGCGATTCTTGCCATATAGACCCCCTCAAAGGGTCCGATCGTCCCCTGCATCTCCAGGGAAAGCAGGTATTCCCGATAATCTCCAAAAAGCGCTTCCTGCTGCTTTCTGACCAGATTCGCCTTGTACATCTCATTCCGCTTCCGGTCATCCTCCGATAAGCTTGTCACCTCGAAAAAGCCGGCGTGATCCAACACACGAATATACTGCTCCGGCGTACCGATCGCCGGAGCCGCCACTCCTGCCTGGGCACTCACGATCTCCCGCTCCGCCGGGTTATCGTCCACAAACACCAGACTGTCCGGCAAAATGTTCAGTTCTTCTGCAATCTCCACGATATTTTTACTCTTGGGTTCCCAGTTAGCCTTAATGATGAGAAAATCCTCCGGCTTCAGGATACCGTCCGGGTGATTTAAGCCTGCCATCGCATTATCATGCTCATTCTTGGAATTGACGGTAAGCATCACGCCGATATCCTTCTGCGCCTTGACGTAGCTTTGAAATTCCGAATAAACCTGCCCCATGGACGTCTCCTGCCCGATCTCCAGATTCTCCGGTCCGTCATCTCCCACGATGCCGCCCCAGAGCGTGTTGTCCAGATCCAGAACAAGAGCCTTCTTATTCCTGCCAAACACTGCCTTTATGATGTTCGCCAGATTATGTGCGAAGTCAGGGATCGCCTGCATGCACATGGCGTACTTGTACATATGCCAGTACAAGGGATCCGCCCAACGGTCCAGCCCATACGCCGCCGACAGGTACTGGATATCGTGAATATAGAAGTTCTCATGGCTTCCCGCATACTGATAAAACATCTCGTTGAGCCGGTTCAGAAAACGAATCCGTCCCTGCGGGTAAACCGCCTCCTGATTCCCCAGGAGCCTGTAAAAGGGGTACTCGAAATTATTCTGGATCACGGGGCAGTGATAGGTGTCCGCAATCTTATTCCACATCACCTGAAAATGCCCATACTGCTCTGCAAGGAGTTCCTCCACCCGCTCTACACTGTCCCGCGGTGTCGGATAGACGGCAATATTACGGTTTGTGGTATGAATAAAGATCAGATCCGGGGCAAACGCTGTAAGCTCCGGATTGTCAAACATAACATCCTGCCAGTACTGTGAGTACTCCGATTCATAGAAAACGGGCCGTATCCCCTGCTGTAACAAAAACAGCTCCAGCACACGAATGATATCATGGGTCGTGCTGCCTCCCAGGACTGCGATCCGTTTTTCGATCAGATCCGGGCGCTCCTCTAAGAGCATCCGTTTCAGTTTTTTGGATTTCTTTAAGATAAGCTCCCCGTCAAAGGGATATTCCAGCTCCCGCATCTCGCTCTCCATCTATAAAATAAAAGACAGGTTTTTACACCTGTCTTTTATTTTACCATATTCTGTCTGCTCTATGCAATCACTCTTCGGGATAGAAATCACTGCGGATGATACTGGACAGCTTCTCCGCATACACCCTGGCTCCCAGAGGCGTCATGTGAATACCGTCCTCCAGATAATCATCCGCCGTCCCTGCGTCAATGCCGCTGTCCTCAAAGGCGTTGAAGAAGATAACCCCCTCTTCTTTAAATTGATCCGCCACATAGCCGGCGCCCCTGGCAAAAGTGACAAGGGATCCGTATCCATAGTCCAGAGAATATCCATCGCCGATAAACGTATTACCGCTGAAAACCTGACAGTAATGGGGTGCGATCAGCATGATGCCCGCATCCGGAAAACGGGTTCTCAGCCTGTTGATTGCATCTTCCAAAGCGCCTGTATAAGTATGTGTGCTGTCTACCGCCAGGGTATCTCCTCCCTCCAGATATCTGCTGTTGGGAATCTGTCCTGTAAGGAAGTCATTGACGCCATACTCTATGATGAAATAGTCCGTCTTGTCAAAGTCGCAGGTTTTAAGTACCTCCCCTGCGGCATACCCCTCAAAGATGTCCGTGTTGATATTCCCCACGATGGCATTCACCACTCCCAACAGACAACGGGAATCCCATGTGGCGAAATTATACTGCTCATTGGGCATGAGCGCCGCCGTAGTGCCGCCCATGGACATATTGTAGACCTTCGCGTTCAGCTGCTGGCTGATAATGTCCGCCGCACCACTCTCCGTTCGGTCGCCGTCCATGATGCTGTCTCCCAGCACAACGATCTGCATATCGTAATTCCGGTTGTCTTCCTCCGGCGCCTTCGTTTCCTGCTGAACATCCTGTGTCTTTTTCTGCTCCACCACCTTAGCCGGCTGCTCAGACTGGTCCTGACTGCTGCCTGCGGGCGCTGCTTCTTCCTGAGCTGTCACCACACTGGTGCCATCCTGAAGCTTTTTCCACTCCTCTTTCAGTTCCTCCACCGTCTGCCGATTCTGTTCCTCCAGCACAAGCCGCTCCCGCTCCACCTTCATCTGTGCCTGTCCGTATACGATCTCTATGATCGCCAAAATACAGAAGCCTATCAAGACCACGAGCAACGTATTGATATTCTGTCTGCCTTTCCGTGTACCTGCCATTCTATTCCCGACCTTTCTGCTTTTAATCTCGCAAATCCGCGCTTAATACACTAAAACATTTCTGGATCCTGCAACGATTCTACCACATTTTTTCCCAATTTAACACATCCCTGACAAGGAATTAAAGAAAACTTTCGGAAATCTTAACATTATATGTTATATTATAATAATAAAGTTAAAAAAATATGAGCAGTAATTCACTTTTACGAAAGGACGATCCGATGTCATTGATCACTTCGGGGGTACAGCCCACATTCGGATATAGAAACAACAGAAACCGCCACCGGGAGCCCTCTTCCCCTCTACAGTGGGCGCTCCTCTTTTTTCTGCTCCTCATCGGCTTCTATGCCATCGAGCTTTTGTGGATCAAGCCGGTGGATGGCATCAACGACGACTGGGGAATGTACAGCATTCTTTCCGGTGCCTATACAGGAACACCTGACGCTCATGTCATGTTTTTTCTCTACCCTCTCGCATGGCTGCTCTCGAAGCTTTATACCCTGTACAGCCCCATACCCTGGTACGGCCTTTTTCAGCACGGTGTCCAGATTGCAGGGCTCTTTGCCGTGTATCAGCGCAGCATGCGGATCCGTGTCAAACACAATCCGCAGGAACCCTTTTATAAATCTGCACTGATCGGTTTTCTCTTCCTGTTTTTCATCGCGGATCTGAACGTCCTGTCCGAGGCACAGTATACCACCACGGCCGGCCTCGCCGCCGCCACGGCCCTGTTCTGCTTTACCACCGCGCGGATCAACCAGTCGAAGACCGGATTTTTCCTGGACAATATACCCACCCTCCTGTTTGCATGGATCTCCTTTTGCATGCGCCAGAATATCTTTTATCTCATGTTGCCCATGGCCGGTATGCTCTGGCTGTCAAAATGGATCTTATCCCGAAAAAGCGAATATGAGGATGTGGCTGTCAAGCTCCTTGGGTTTGCCCTTCTCCTTCTTCTGGGGATGGGGATCCTCTGGGGCATAAATGCTGCCGCCTACGCTTCGCCTGAGTGGTCTGATTTCCGAAAGATCAATCACTACAGAGAACGGGTGGGAGATTTCTACGGCTGGCCCGAATACGAAGAATGTCAGGAAGAACTGAAAGCCATCGGTCTGGACGAGGAAGCTTATATGTACCGCCGAAACGGTGCGCCTTACATCGGCTACGATATGTCCGTGTCTGACTGGAAAAAAATGCACGACATTGCCAGGAGCTGCTATCAGGCCCGTACCAGTCTGAAGGACCGCCTGAAAAATATGGCCGTGTCCTCTGTGAGCGTCTTTTTCTTTCAGGACGGCATGCAGCCCGCCAATCTGCTTACGGGTATTCTGCTGCTTCTGACGCCGGCGCTGATCTTCCTTCACCGCAACGCACACGCACTTTTTGTCTACCTGATGTATCTGTTCGGGCGCAGTGTCAGCTGGGGCTATGTTCTGTATGAGGGCCGTTTCCCCAAGCGCATTGCCCAGCCCCTCATCACAACTGATTTCCTGATTTTGTCCGCCATTCTTCTGGCTTTTAATCTGCTGGAACTGGAGAAGACCAGAAAATATTATATTGCAATTCCCGTCGTTTTGGCGCTCAGTCTTCTCTCCCTCCACGTCACACACATAAATGTGGAGGAAAACTACCGGGTTCACGAAGAGACCTGGCGGGGGCTGAAGGACTACTGCCGCTCCCATCCGGATAACTTCTATATATGGACCTACGGTTCGGGGACTCTGGAACATTTCTGCGAGACGCCCTTTGCCCTCGATCAGGATACTTACCTCAATTTCATCTACACAAACTGGGGCGTGGTATGCAATCCCAACACCGAAAAAAAACTCGCCGCCCACGGGATTGGCGATTTCGGCCGGGATCTTGTGGACAACGAGTATGTATTTTTTATCCTGCAGGAGGCGCCCTACAACGAAGAGCATCCTGTCCTTATGTATTTCCGCCACACCTATCAGGCGGAACTTACCACCGCCGACACCTTTACTCTGGGGGACACGGTCTATTACGTATACCGCCTGCAAAACATTAGTCCCACCAAAACGGGGACTGACAGCATCAACGGGTAGAGATACCGGGTGAGCACACAGGGTCCCAAAAGCAGCGTCCCCAAAAGCGCCAGAAGATACACTGCCGGGAGCAGCAGCGCCGCTTTTTTCAGCCCGATACAGCAGAGACAGTAAAAGAGAAGCAGGAAACAGTAAAAGGCCGGCTGCATAACAAGCGCCATCGGCGGACAGTACCGCCACAGCTCATCTCCTGCTGCAAAATAGCGGTACAAAGCCTGCAGAAGCTGCAATTTCTGATGTCGCTCATAGCCCGGCGCCAACGTCTCCATGTACGCCTGCTGGTCGCTGGGATAGGTGATCTGCAGATAGCCCTTCGCATAGGAATACACATCATTTAAATATGACATGTCTGTCAGATCCCATATTCCCTTATTCTTCAACATAAAGGCTTTCAGATATTCTCCCGGATAGCGGATCCCCAGGGAAACCCATTCACGGGCCAGGATCCGAAGCTTCTCTTTCTCATTTGTGATATCTCTCTTACTCCTGTCAGCAATAACCGCTACATACTCCGGCAGTTCCTCCTGCCAGACCGCGGTAAGCGCTTCCATATCTTTCTCTGTCAGCTCTTCCTCATGATACTGCACCACTCTGGCGATCTGCTGGGCGGGCACGCTCAGCATCTCTCTGGCATAGGTGTCGTTTGTGGCTGCCGCAGCATAGATCATCCCGCCGTTCAGCGCCAGGTACAAGAGCAGGATCGCCCCGTGACAGACACAGATCTGCCGGAAAAGAAGCTTTTTACGGCGGGTAAAAAAGAATGCCGCTATCCCATATAAGATCCACGCATAAATGCTGTTATTCCGGAACAAAAGCAGGAGCACCGACACAAGAACATAACAGACGATCCAACCTCTTTCCGGGCTGGTCTCCCTCACCGCAAGCTCATAGACGAAAGCCGTAAATACCATGACCAGCGCCGCATAAACCGTATCCTTTGTGATCGAGACGGCAAGCATCCCGTGAGTAGGGAAAAAAGCGGCACACAGCACGAAGAAATAACAGAGCCAACGATTCACGCGCCGTCTGCGAAGGAACGTATAGACAAAGGCAAAACAGCCCGCCATAACAGCCATCTGCATCAGAGAATAGATTGCCAGTCCCGCTCTGTCCGCATTGGCAAAGGGCAGCATCTCCCCCGCCTTCAGGCAGGCCGCGAGCCACAGCGTGTGGATCAGCGGATGATGAGTCGTCAGGCCGCTTGAGCGGATCTGGTCTAACTGAGGGATCACATCGTAGGCCATGATCGCCGGATAATAAGTGGCAAAGGGGATACAAAATCCCAAAAAGATAACCGCAAAGGCTCCCAAAAAAGAGCCCTCCGGTCTTTCCTGTTCTTCTGTCAGCATATCCGTCCGGGCCGCACGCGCCGCCCAGGTAAAGGCCATATTCGCCCCTGCATAGCAAAGGGGCGTCAGGCACAGCACCCAGAGTGCCGCCTCGGGGAATAACACTCCCTCCTGATGGCTCCAACACAGACCCAGTATCTGCAAAGCGGCAAAGCCGGCCGCCAGCAAAATTCTCGCCGGAACAGAAAAAAAGACTTTCTCATAAAACAAAGCCTTTTTCCACAGACAATATAGACCAAACAGCAGCGCCATGGGAAAAATACCCATAGTGTATACCGTGCCCGCTCCCCGCAGGAAAAGAAAGATCCGTCCCGCGCCAAGAAGCGCTGCAAGCGCGCAGGCCGCCGTAATCACATTTCGCTTATTCATGCCGAATCCTCCTCGTCACAAGGGTCAGCCGATATTCAAAATCGCGCCTGTTTTTAAGCGCCATATTGGATAATATCAATCCCGCAAACAGAGACTGGAGCGCCGCCAGACCAATAAACCCGCAGACAAAGAGTGTAGGAAAACGATCCACCAGCCCTGTCTCAATGTAGGTGATCAGGATAGGAATAAAAAGCACCACGGCAAGAATCGTAAGAATCGCCGAACAGAGCCCGAAAAAGCCGAAGGGCTTATAATCCCGGTAAAGTTTCAGGATCGTGTGAAGCACCTTAAAGCCGTCCGAAAAGGTATTCAGCTTGGACTCGCTGCCCTCAGGCCTGTCCCGATAATCCACGATCACATTTTCAATCTGCATATTGTTATAGACCGCATGGATGGTCATCTCTGTCTCAATCTCGAAACCCGTGGAGAGTACCGGGAAGGTCTTCACAAACCCATAGCTGAACGCCCGGTATCCCGTCATGATGTCCTTGATATCGCAGCGGAAAAGCCGGTTGATACTGCTGCGCACAATGGAATTACCGAAATTGTGGAACGGTCTCTTATTCTCTGTAAAATATGTGGATGACAGTCTGTCGCCCACCACCATGTCCGCACTGTGGAGAAGCACCTTGTCCGCCATCTCTCTGGCGTACTCCATGGGATAGGTGTCGTCACCGTCCACCATGATATAACACTCTGCCTCCACCTCGCGGAACATCCTGCGGATCACATTCCCTTTTCCCTGCATATACTCATAGCGGATCACTGCGCCCGCATCCCTGGCAAGCTCCACCGTTCGATCGCTGGAATTATTGTCATAGACATAGATCACCGCCTCGGGAAGCGCCTCCCTGGCATCTTTGACCACCTTCGCAATGGTTTTTTCCTCATTATAACAGGGAATCAGTACCGCAATCTTGTCCATACTCCGTCTCCTGTAATCCTCTCATTTCTTTTGTAATTTATCTTACCACATTTTCCCGTTCTTTACTATCAGATTTTCTAAAAGCCCTGATAGATAAACTCCGCCGCGCTGTAGCCCGGTCCGTAGTATCCCAGCAAAATAACGGCAAACAGGAGTGCATACCACAGAAGCCACCGCAGGGGAAGCGGTCTTTTTGCCACTGCATCCCGCACCGAGCCCTTTCTCTGCGCCAGAGACACCGCCCACAGAAGAAGCAGGGAGAAGACCGCCACCGCCGCCTCGACCCCGTCAAGTCCCAGCTTCAGCAAGGATCCATCCCAGAGAATCCGGGGATTCCATACGCACACGGCGCCCTTTAGCATCGCCAGCGCATCTCCCACCGAGGCGGCCCGGAAAAACAGGTCTCCGATACACACCAGAAAAAAGGTGCGCAGGATCCGGATCCCGGTAACAAGCTTCCCCTCGGCAGAGAGTGACATTTTCTCCATCATACGGGCACAGGGCGACGAAAGAAGCTCCTCCATCACGATGTAGAACCAGTGCAAAAGCCCCGAACCGATCACAAATTTCCAATCTCCGCCATGCCAGATGCCCACCGTCAGCCACAGCACAAACATGGCCAGAAAGGTACTGTACTGCTTGCCCCGTTTTTTCCCGAATTTCTTCTTAAAGGACTTGTTGATATCCGTAAAGAGCTTCGTGCGCAGAAGGGGGTAAAACACATAATCCTTCATCCACACACCCAGCGTGATATGCCATCTGCGCCAATACTCCGTCACGCTCTTTGCAAAAAAAGGCGTCCGGAAGTTTTCCGGCAGCTCTATACCCAGACTCTCCGACATTCCCAGCACGATATCCATGCAGCCCGAAAAATCCGTGTAGAGCTGGAACGCATAGCAGACCGTAGCCACCCAGATGTAAGCGCCTCCATAGGTCTCGTAACTTCCGTAAACGGTATTCACCAAAACGCCCAGCCGCTCGGCGATCACCAGCTTCTTAAAAAAGCCCCAGACCATCCGCTGCAGCCCTCTTGTCACCCGCCGGTAATCAAAGGCATGGGGTGCAAAAAAAGTCTCCGCATGCTCTCTGTACTGCAGGATCGGCCCGGAGATCAGATTCGGGAAATACAGACCATAAAGGGCCAGCTTTCCGAAATGATTCTGCGCCTCGGCGAGTCCGTAATATACGTCGATCACATAGCCCAGAAGGGAGAAGGTATAGAAGGATACCCCCAGCGGCACCAGAAAATCGACTCCGGAAAGCACCTCCCCGTTCCCTCCGAACAGAGCCGCGATACCGTTCACCGTATTGATCACGAAATTGACATATTTTAAGACAAACAGAATCCCGATATTGACCAATATAGTCACCGTCAGGATCCCCCTGCGCCTTTTCTCTTCCTCCACAGGTGTCTGCACCAGAAACTTGGCGCCCAGAAAACAGGCGAGAGACGACACAAGCGGATAAACAAGCAGCACTCCCTGCCCTGCCAGCAGACAATAACAGACGCTACACAGCAAAAGAAAACCCCACTGGAATTTTTGGGGAATACTATAGTACAATAACAGCATTATCGCAAAAAAACACAAAAAATAAAAAGAGGTGATTCCCATAGCGCCCGTTCCCATGTCTACATTATTGTACACATTTTATCATAAATATATCGCGAAAGAAACCAACAGGTTGTAATAATTTTCGCAATACAGTAAAATAAGACCAAAATCAGTATCTGTTTCAAGTAATGATCGGAGAAAACCATGCTTTTTAATTCCATGACTTTCGCTGTCTTTTTGACAGTGGTATTTATCCTGTATCATATCGTGCCGGCCAGATTTCGCTGGATCTTGCTGCTGACGGCAAGCTATGCCTTCTACATGAATCTCCATGTGGCCTACGGGCTTTTGCTCTTTGCTTCCACCGCGCTGACCTATTTCATGGCTCTGGGTCTGGAGAAAGCGCCGGATAAAAAGGCCAAAAAACGCTGTCTGCTCACTGGTATTCTGCCCCTGATCGGCATCCTCCTTGTTTTTAAACTGGGAGGTCCCGCCATCGACAGACTGAACGCCCTGATCGACGCAGGCCGCCTCACCATACATCCCGTGACCCTGCGGATCATTCTTCCTGCGGGCGTCTCTTTCTACTTTTTTCAGTCCATGGGATATCTCATCGATGTCTATCGGGGAAAGATCCGTGCAGAGCGCCACTTCGGCTGCTACGCCCTGTTCGTCTCCTTCTTCCCGCAGCTGCTGGCAGGACCTATCGGCAGAGCGGATTCCCTTCTCCCGCAGTTGAAAAAGGAGCGAACTTTCGACTACGACAATGTGACCTACGGCCTGAAGCTGATGGCATGGGGATATTTTAAGAAACTGGTGATCGCGGATGTCTTTGCGGTCGTGGTGGACAAGGTCTACAACAACCCCTACAGCTATGTGGGACTTGTCTTTATCATCGTTACCGTGATGTTCGCCATCGAGATCTACTGTGATTTTTCCGGCTATTCCGACATCGCCATCGGCTGTGCCAGACTTTTTGGCATCGAACTGATGACCAACTTTAAGAGCCCCTATTTTTCCTTCTCCATCCGGGAATTCTGGAGCAGATGGCACATCTCCCTGTCCACCTGGTTTCGGGACTATGTCTACATCCCGCTGGGCGGCAACCGGGTGAAGAAATGGCGGCACTGTCTGAATCTGTTTCTCACTTTTTTAGTCAGCGGTTTCTGGCACGGCAGTTCTCTGACCTATCTTTTCTGGGGCGGTCTTCACGGTCTTTTACAGATTGTCGAGGTGCTGCTGCATCCGAAGAAACCTGCCGGTAGTGCAGAGCATAAAGCGCCGCGGAAACGGTTCTGGCAGCTTCCTCTTACTTTTATTCTGGTCTGCCTGACATGGATCTTTTTCCGGGCAAACACCATACAGGATGCCTTCTGGGTTCTCTCCCGGCTGTTCTGGGACGCGGCCAGACCTATGAATTACTTAAAGACCGCCTTGATCTGTCTGGATATGCCCTACCTCACCATGTTTGGTATGGCGCTGTCCGTGGTCATCCTCTTTGTCTACGACCTGCTCTCCCTGAAACGGGATGTGATCGAGCTGGTCTCCGCCCGGAACTGTCTGGTGCGCTGGAGTCTGTATGTGCTGCTTCTTGCGGCGATCGCTCTCTTTTCCAACAAGGGAATCGCCACAGAGTTTATTTACTTTCAGTTCTAACGTGGCATTTTTGAAAAAAGGAGTATTACTATATGAAAACAAACCGCAAAATCCTAATATTTATCATCAAGTGTATCGCCATCCCCGCGGCGGCTGTTCTGCTTCTTTTTCTGATAAATATACCGTATCGTAAGATAGACGACGAGAAATATATGGATCTGTGGAATCTGCGGATGCTGGGCAATCAGATCAAAGAGGTGAAGATCGCCAATGTGGGGAGTTCCCACGGCGCCTACGACTTTACCTATGACGAACTTACCGAAGACGGCTATTCCTGCTTTAACTTCGGCAATGTGAGCCAGACTTACCAGTACGACCTAGCGCTTATTAGGGAATACAGAAAATATCTCGACAAGGGCTGTGTGCTGTTCATCCCTGTCTCCTATTTTTCCTTTAACAATGAGACGGTGAACGAAACGGAGGCGCAGGCACTCTCCGTCAAATACTATCATTGTCTCTCCCCGAAAAACATTCCCGACTACGACCTGTTCACAGATATCGTGACCACCAGGCTTCCTGTCCTGTCCGCCGGGGAAGATCTCTTAAAGCTGCTGCCGGATCTGAATCTCTCTCTCGTTGTCTTTGCACAGGACGACGGGATAGATGAAGCTGAGTTTGCAAACCGGGCAGCCCAACGGTTCGACCGCCATTTTAGCAATAAGGAAACCTACTTCCTGCCGGAGAGAAGCGAGCAGCTCCTGTCCCTGATCGCATACTGCAGAAAGCATGAGATCACGCCGGTGCTCATCACTACGCCTTTCTCCAGCTATTACAATGAACTGGTGCCGGAATCCTTTTTAGACGAATTTTACAGCACGATCAACCATATTTCATCTGACACAGGTGTCAGTTATTACGACTATTCCCACGATGAAAGATTTTATGAAAATCTGTCCTTGTTCTCCGACTCCGACCATCTGAACGAAGAGGGCGCGCGCTATTTCATGGAAATTCTGGAAGATGAGATCCCGGAGCTGAAAGAGGTTATGTCCGGCTCCCGATAATGGTTTTCTCCCTTACCATTTCATGCCGAGAACAGCTTCCTTCTCCACATGTCTGTCCTTCAGAAGATAAAAGTCCTCCACCGCGTCTTTAGCAATCTCCCCGGTAACCTCCTCCGGCAGAGTGATGCCCGGATGAAACAGGATCTCCAGTGTTCTCTGCGCCTTTTGCGCCTTCCTCTGCATCTTCGGATACAGTCTCTCGATCCTCTTACGATCCATGCGGCCGCTCATCACAAGCCCCCAGAGATACATCTGCGTCATGCCCTGTTCCTTATAAAAACGATCCACCTTATGGGAATAGATGGCTAATAGTCTGTTCTTCACAAAGTTGATAGGGCGGTATGTCCTATAAAGTGACACATCTGTCAGGAATACGTCCAGAACCTCTTTGGAGTTGCGGATATACTCCAGTGTATACCCCTCCTCCGACACTGTCTCCAAAATGGCCTCCCACACCACAGGGATCATATGGGCATGCTGATGGCTGTCGATCCGAAGCCCTTTCTGTTCACAGGGGACCCCCGCCTGCTCCGCGATCTCCTCACATTTCCGGACTGCCTGCTGCACCCGGGCGATCTGTGTCCTGATCTCCTGCTTGAGCTGCGCCTTGATCCTCCCTCTCTTTCCGGGCAGATAGGAGGCTAGAAAAAGGCCGCCCCAGCCAAGTCCCATCAGATCACTGTCCTCTTTGACCAGATCCGGCGCCGCCGCCCGCCCCGCCAGACTGCTTCCCTCCACAAAATCCAGATGCACCGACAAACGGGGCAAAAAGGGAAGCCTTGGTATCTCCGTATAAAAGAGCGCCATGCATTCCTCAAAACAGCTCATATTGGGCACGATACTGATGCTGTCGAGCTTTCCCGCCCGCATACATTCCAACATATCCTTGGAAGTATTTACAGTCAGCGCGTAATCGTCCGCGTGAATATCCGGTCTACTCATGTCGAAATCCCTCCCGAAAACTCTCTCCCCGCAATTCCAGCACCTTGAGCTGATTGCCCTGAGGTGTAGCGGGAAAAGCAAAATAGCCTGACAGATCCCCCTCATCCGGCTTCCAGATATGCTGATTTCCCACCGGATACTGGGTTGACTGCCAGGAAAGATAATCCGGCTGCCTGATCGAATACTCCGCCATGATCTCCGGCGTCTCAACCGCCTTTACCCCGTAGGAAGCAAGATAGGGCAGCAGGACAATGACCGCCGCCGCAGGCAGGATCCGGTCTCTATAAGCAAACTCCACCGTCCCCAGCGTTACCGCTGCCAACACATAAATATAGGGACCGCCATACCGTATATGGGGCGCTGCAGCCAGCCAGAAAATAAGATTCACAAGAGAGGCGCCAAGGAGCGCTCCCTGGGCATATCGCTTCTCCCGAAGGCTTTTCCACAACAGATACAGCGCCACGGGAATACAGAGCGCACCCACCGCCAGCACTACACGGTTTCCCATACTCTGGCTCAGAAACCATCGGGGGATCCAGCCAATCATCGAGGTATCATATTCCGCCGAATTCTGAATGCCCCTTGCAAACATCTTGATGTCCAGACTATCTCTGGCAAGAACCTCCTGGTCCATCTTCCAATCAACTTGAAAAAGATCCAGACCGCCGTAAGGATAGACCAGATAGCCGGAAATGATCACATTGCGGATCAGAAAGGGCAGTAAGATCAAAAGACCTGCCGCCACATGGGCAAGGACCGCCCGCAAATTTTTATTTTTGAGAAACAGATACAGAGGATAAAGAGCCAACACCACGGCGGAAGCCGCAGACAACTTCACCGTGACGGCATACACGCTCACCAGACACAGATAACCGTATAAGACGCCATCCTCCCGGCCTCTCTCCCGATATTCGCTCCACTTGATAAAAAGATAGAGAATCAGAAGCATCGCCAGAATATCCGTCCCGGAGGAAGAGATATCATAACGTTTCTGCACCACATAGATTACCATCACGCATTTCAGAAGATCCGAAACCCGGCAGCTCTCCCGCCCCCACAGACGTACCGTGGAAAAAGCGTAACCGAGCGCCATCAGACATAAAAATCCGTTCAACGTATGCAGGGACTGCCCCAGAAGCCATCCCAGACTGAATAACGCCTGCAATGACATAAAGGCGCTGTTATAGGCAAGCCGCATATGCAGATTGCCAAGCCCCGGCACTACGCCGTAATCCTCGACCCAGCGAACGGCCTGGGCATGATAAAGCCCGGTATCATACTGGTCAGGGCTCTGGGTCGTCCAGAGCAGGGTAAATACCAAAGCCAGCAACAGCGCTGCGATCCGCCACAGCTCCGGCCGTTTCCTCTCACAGCCGGGAAAAAGCGTCCATCTCTTTTTGTGTCGGATCCCTCTGTATGCCCAGACCGCCGCGATGATGATTCCAACCAGCCCCAGAATGGTGCAGGCGATACCCGCCACCTTGTAGAACAGGCTGAAAAACTGTGCAAATACATTCAGAAAAATAACGCCCGTAACGATATAAATATCGGGCCGTCCCATCTCCTCCAGGCGGTCTTTGTAGACACTGTCCGTGATCGCCTTGCCAAAGAGAAGAGACGCCCCGCCGATGATCATCCAGGAAAAAAGCACCGTCAGCATCCCTACTGTTCCTCCTTATCCTCCCCACGCCATACCAGCGTGTCTATGATATATCTGGGTCTGTGCTTGGTCTCCAAATAAATTTTGCCGATATATTCTCCGATAATTCCCAAAGAGAGCAGCGTGATCCCGCCGATCAGAAGGGACACGATCATTGTCGTGGTGTAGCCCGGTACATTGTTTCCCCTGACCCAGTCCACCAGACTGATCACACACATGATCATGCTGAAAAAGAACACGAAAAATCCCAAACCGCCGATCAGCCGCAGCGGCCGTACACTCATGGAGGTGATGCCGTCCAGAGCCAGCGTCAGCATCTTACTCAGGGTGTATTTCGACTGTCCCGCCTCTCTTGCCTTCACATCGAAATAGACCACATCGGAGGAAAAGCCCATCGTGGGGATCAGCCCCCTCAAAAACAGATTCGTCTCCTGATACTCCGACAGCGCATCCAGCGCCTTCTTCGACATGAGCCGGTAGTCTGCGTGATTCGTCATCACCCGGCTCCCCAGCAGATGCATCAAATTGTAGTATGCCGTAGCCGTGGCCTTCTTAAACATCCCGTCGGAACGTCTGTCGTTGCGCACGCCGTAAACCACCTCACAGCCCGCCATATAGCTCTCCAGAAAGAGATCCAGCGCCTCGATGTCCTGCTGCAGGTCCGCGTCGATCGTGACCACCACATCCGCATGCGCTCTCGCCGTCATCATGCCAGCAAGGATCGCGCTCTGGTGCCCGTAATTGCCCGCCAGATTCACCACCGCAAAACGCTTGTCCTTCGCCGCGATCTCGTGCAGAAGACGCAGAGTATCATCCTTACTTCCATCGTTCACAAACATGACCTTGGAGCCGGGTGCGATCTTGCCCTCCCGCTCCAGACGAGCTTCCTTCTCGCCCATGACTGCGGCGGATTTCTCCACCACCTCTTCCTCGTTATAGCAGGGCACTACCAGATATAAAATTGGAATTTCTCTCTTTGTGTCAGTCATCTTTTTCCTCATTTCTGAGCATCTATTTTACGTTATAGTAACTCCTGTACCATTCCACAAACTTCTCTAGCCCCTCCTGAATGGAGGTGGAGGGCTTAAAGTCATAATCCCGCATCAGATCGCTGACGTCCGCGTAGGTCTGATAGACATCGCCCGGCTGCATGGGCAGATACTCCTTCTTCGCCTCCCTGCCCAGACATTTCTCCAGCGTCTCTATATAATCCATCAGCTTTACCGGCTTATTATTGCCGATATTATAGAGTTTATAGAACGACCCCTTCTGATTCTCGGCAGGCGGATTGCACAGAATATTCTCAATACCCTGTACGATATCGTCGATATAGGTAAAATCCCGATACATATCGCCCTGATTGTAGATCTGGATCGGCTCTCCCGCAAGAATCTTCCGGGCAAATTTATAATAAGCCATATCCGGTCTGCCAAAAGGACCGTAAACGGTAAAAAACCGCAGCCCCGTCACCGGAATATGATAAAGTTTGCTGTAAGCATGGGCCATCAGCTCATTGGATTTCTTCGTGGCGGCATAGAGACTCACCGGCTCATCCACCTTGTCCTCCGTGGAAAAAGGCACTTTCTCATTGCCTCCATAGACAGAGCTGGAGGAGGCATACACCAGGTGCTCTACCGGGAAATAACGACACCCCTCCAAAATACGGAAAAAGCCCATCATATTAGACTCCATATAGGCCGCAGGATTGTCGATACTGTAGCGGACACCCGCCTGCGCGCCCAAATTCACCACGATCTGGGGTCTATACTCCTGAAAAATGCGGAACACATCCGCGTTGTCTGCAAGATCCCCTTTCACAAAACTATATTTATCGAAGGATTCCAGAATCGCCAGACGGTCCTCTTTCAGCTTCACATCATAGTAATCGTTCATATTGTCAAAGCCGACCACCTGCGCGCCCTGCTCCAAAAGCTTTTTCGACAAGTGAAAACCGATAAAGCCCGCACCCCCGGTGATCAGATATATCTTAGAGGGATCAAACTCTCTCATAATCCATTCCTTTCCACCTTTTATCGTCCGATGCTGTAATACTCGATGCCCGCCTCTTTCATCCGCTGCACATCGTAGACATTCCGCCCATCGTATACAAGAGGAATCCGCATCCGCTCTTTAAAAGTCTCCGGAGACAGTTCCCGGATCTGCTCCCACTCCGTAAAGACAAAGCAGATATTTGCATCCTGCAGCGCTTCTTCCGGCGTTTCCACATAGGTGATACTGCCTTTTTTGTTTGCTCCCGCAGGATAAACCTTCTGAAAATTCTGAGCCGCCACCGGATCATAGGCGATGATCTGCGCTCCGTTTTCCAGAAGCAGTTCCACATTGTCCAGAGAAGGCGCCTCCCGCAGATCGTCGGTTCCGGGCTTAAATGCCAGTCCCAGCACCGCCACCTTCAAGCCACCGAAGGTGATCATGCGCTTGCAGGCTTTCTGAAAGAGTCTGGTCTTCTGGGATGCGTTCACATCCACTGCCGCCTCCACCGTCTTTAACTGATAGCCATACTGCCCCGCCAGATATTTGAGAGCCTTGGTGTCCTTGGGGAAGCAGCTTCCGCCATAGCCGATCCCGGCCTTCAGGAAATTGGCGCCGATCCTTGCGTCGTAGCTCATGCCCTCCGCCACCGCGTCGATATCCGCTCCCACCAGCTCACAGAGATTAGCGATATCATTCATATAGGAGATCTTTAACGCCAGAAAATCGTTGCTGGCGTATTTGATCATCTCCGCCGACCGCCTGTTCACAGAGACGATGGGCAATCCAAAAGGCTCGTATATCTTTTTGAGAAGCGCCTCCGCCTCCCGGCTCTCCGTACCGATAATGATGCGGGCGGCATGCAGCGTGTCACGCACCGCCGATCCCTGTGCCAGAAACTCCGGGTTGGATGCTACCTCCACCTTCACATCCCGGATCAGGAAATCATGGATAAACTGCTCCACCTTATCGTTGGTTCCCACCGGCACTGTGGATTTTACGACCACCAGACAATCCCGCTCCACGGACTCCGCGATCTGCCTGGAAACCGTGGCAATGTAGCTTAAGTTTGCAGAGCCGTCCGGCTGTTCCGGCGTACCCACACCGATAAAGATCGCGTCCTTATCCCGATATGCCGCAGCGTAATCCGTCGTATAATGGAGTCTGCCCGCGGCATTATTCTTCCGCATCAGCTCCTCCAGCCCCTCCTCGTAGATGGGGCTCTCGCCTGCCTCCATCCTCTTTACCTTGGATTCATCCACATCCACGCAGGTCACATCATGTCCCTTCTCCGCGAAACAGACACCCGCCACCAGTCCTACATATCCAGTCCCCGCTACTGCTATTTTCATGCTGATTTATCTCCTTTATCTCTATCATACACAGATTTTCCAAATAATCACAATTTCTCCCTACTCAGTACTCTCCGTACCTTGCGCAAACCTCTCTCAAACAATGTCGGCCCGTGATACTTTCTGGCCTTTTCCTCATCGAAAAGCCCCACAAGATCGGGCTGGGCTTTTACATAGTCCCACCAGGCCGCCCCCAGATTCGTATCATACCGTTTCCAGGGCTTGTCTCCCGCATAGTGCAGGATAGCCGGAGACTGCAGCGCCTCCTTACATTCCTCCTGCGTGTAAACACCCTCTGTAACGAACTGCCCGTAATCTTTCTCCTCCAGATAGGCCAGCCGGTTATATTTAGGCGGAAGATAAGTGACAGCTCCCTGACAGGTGATATTCAGGATATCCTGATCCTGATAATAGAATTTCTCTCCTGCCAGCTCATTCCAACGAGCCGCCAGATCCCGCTTTCTCACTTCAGAAAGATCCAGCAGCGTAACGCCCGCGTTGATATAGCCGCCTTTCATCTTAGAAAGCAGCTGCCAGTAGGATCTGCCGCTGTTCCACTCCCATTTCTCCGAGAGATTCACGGCCCCCTTCACCGCCGCCATCACGTTTCCATTCAGGGGCGTCTGCCATAAGGGTAAAAGGCTCTCCCGCACCAGCACATCCGCATCCATGTAAAGAATCCGATCCACCTGCGGCAAAAATCCGGGCAGTGCCAGCCGCAGATACGTCCCCGCAGAGATATCCCGCACCTGATAGGCCTTCGCATAAGGATTCTCCACGCAGTGCATGACAAGGGCAGATCCGGGATCCCGGCTGCTGATCACACGACCAAGAGGTTCTGCCACGATCCCCGCCGCCTCGGTACAGACACAGTGAATCTCACAGTGCACATCGTCCGACGCACAGGCATCTATCAGAGAGGCCGCTGCCACCTGCACCTGGGCCACTAAATTTTCGTCAAAACAAAACACGACTTTCAATATTTCCATATTCTACATTTTACATGGATACCCCCTAAAAAGCAAGGGCGGCAAGCTCCAGAAATCTCTCCGCGCAGGCCACATTGGAAAGCTTCTGTCTATAGGCAAGACAGTTCGCCACATATCTCTCATTTTCCGCAGCAATTCTGACAAGGGCGGCAGATGTCCAGTCGTCCTCCACAATTCCCAACTCCTCCCGCCTGATATAGGATGCGTTGTAGGGAACAGAAGTGGTCACCACCGGCGTACCCAGGGCAATGCTCTCCACAATGGAGACCATATTGTTATCCTTTCTGGTGGAGACCAGAAGCGCTTTGGAGGAAGCCACGATGGGAAGCAGCGTCTCATGGGAGAGCTTTCCCAGAAATGCCACCTTCTCTTCCAATCCGAGATCGCGGGTCAGGTCTTTGAGCGCCTCTTCCTCCTCCCCATTCCCGATCACCTTCAGCCGATAAGAGGCATGTCCCGTCTCTACAAAACCGGCAAAAGCCTCTATCGTATGACTGATCTGTTTGCGGGGAATGAGCTGAGACACCACCACAAAGCAGTCCTCCCGCTCTCCGCCCGGCAGGAACCTGTCAAGATCCACCCCGTGATCGATAGGCTCCTTTTCCGCCCCGGGCAGAAACTGTCCGATAAAAGCGCCCGCCTCCTCGGACCGGGGCACCACCTGTGCCCGGCGCATCAGACAGCGCGCCACCAGATGATACCATAGCCTTGACGGAATTTTATGCAGCATATTGTTGTGCGCCGCCAGTTCGTGCCAGATAATCGTCTTTTCCGGAACAAGTCTTGCCGCTGTATAGGACCAGGTCGCAAAGACCTCACTTGTGACAATGATGTCATATTCATGATGACTTTTTAGATATCTGCGAAGCCCGGGCATATAGGGAAAGCACCGGGGCAGAAACAGCTTATGAAAAACAGTCCGAAACCAGAGCACCGGAAAGTCATAACTCTCCTTATGAGTGGGCCTGTAGTCCTCGGCAGCGATCAGCGTCACCTCATGGCCCGCCCGCAAAAAGCCAAGGCACAGCGTGTAGATCATGGTATCCTTTATGGAATCCACCCTGGGGATCTCATTCGTCTCCGACGTATATAAAATAGGATTGATCACCAACACCTTACTCATCGTTTTCTCCCTGCTTTCTGCCCCGAAGCCTTTCTGCGCCCTCTCCTGTCAAAGCGAGAAAGCTGTCCGCTATTCGGGAAACCGCCAGCTCCTCTTTCAGCTTCACCGCCTCCCGGCTGAACCGTTCAGACAGTCCCGGCTCCTCCGCCAGCCGCCCCATGGCATGTGACAGCGCATCCGAATCACCCACGGGCACAAGGAAACCGTTCACGCCGTCCTTGATATATGTGCGTGAACCGCCAATCGGACAGTCTGTGGCAATCACCGGTACCCCTAATGCCATAGCCTCCAGCATCGAATTGGAGATTCCCTCGTAGTCCGAAGAAAGAATATACATCGCCGCTGTTCTTATGTCAGAAAGAACATGGTCAGAAAAGCCTTTGAATATGACATGACCGTCAATTTTCAATCGAACTGCCAGTGCCCTAAGTTCTTTCTCCAGTTCTCCTTTGCCGTAGAGTTCCAGCACATATTCCCTATGCGTCTCTCTGAAAGAAGCAAAAGCTTCTAACAACAGCCGGTGATTTTTCTGGGCATTCAACCGTCCCACCGCCACAATGCGCTTCTCCCGCTCTCCTGCATAGGGCGATATGTCCAGTTCCAGTGGATTGGAGATCACCACGCTCTTTTTACAAATCCCATGGGGAAAACTCTGCACAGCGTCCTTCGTCTGACAGACCACCACATCCGCCCGCCTGTAAGACAAATTCCGAATCCGCCTGTGGTCGTAGCGGTTAGGGTCATTGCGCTCGGAGACGAGAAAAAAGTGCCTCTGTCCCAGAGCCGCCACGGTGGAAAACACTGCCCCCATCACGCTGAAAGACCATATCTGACAGTTTTTATTGGAACGGTAAAACTGCCGCATCCGATGGATCCTCCCAAGCCGTGCAAGGCAGCTTCCTCCTGCGGGACTTCCCACACTCACCACTTCAATCCCGGGATCCAACGGATAGGCCGTCTCCTGCCCTGCAAAAAGAAGGATCGCCACAGGAATCCCCCTGCCTCTGTATTCATTTGCCAAAAGCGCCACCACACGCTCCGTGCCGCCGCCCGGCATATCCGGTATCACAAATACGATCTTTTCCATTATCCGGCATCTCTTTCTTGCAAAGAATCATTAAAAAAGCTACAATAACTATCAACAAAGTAAAGGAGCATAGCCTACTATGTCCACACCCTTTTTAAGCATCATCGTACCTGTATATAATGTAGAGTCTTACCTTGCCTGCTGTCTGGACAGCATTCTCGCCCAGACCTTCGCGGACTTCGAGGTTCTGCTCATAGATGACGGCTCCACCGACGCCTCCGGCGCCATCTGCGACGACTATGCGAAAAAGGACAGCCGCATCCGGTGTTTTCACAAAGAAAACGGCGGTCACATGTCGGCCAGGCAAGCGGGCTTTCGACAGGCATATGGAGAATACGTCACCTTCGTGGACAGTGATGACTGGATCGCTCCTTCCATGTACCAGACCATGTGCGCTGCCGCCCAAAAATATGACGCAGATGTCATTTGTTGTAATTACACTGCCGTCACGCCTAAAAAAGAGATCAAACGCCTGGATTTTTGTAACCCCGGCTTCTACGACAAACAGCAGCTGGAAAAAGAAATATATCCCAATATGCTTTTCTCCGGCAGCTTCTTTCACTACGGCATATCTCCCAGCCTGTGTACCAAGCTGTTTCGCCGGANCACGTTTGAGANNCATCTGTTTCAGGTGCCNCTGTCCCTCAAGCTGGGGGAGGATGGGCTTGCCGTCTACAGCTGTCTTTTAGAAGCATCCTCCGTCTGTTTTCTCCCGGAAGCCTTCTACTATTACAGGAGCAGTTCGTCCTCCCTCACCCATACCATGGATTTCGGACGGCTTGCGGAAAATCATCTGCTCTTTACTACCTATGATAAACTGATCGATCTCGCCGCATACCCCTGTATGGAAAAGCAGCTTTTATATTACTATGCCTATCAGTGTCTCCTGACTCTTCCGCCAGTATTTCAAAATGCCCTGAAAGCCGGACAGAATTTTAAAAAGGATTTTCTCTCTGAGTGCGATCATCCATCCATCCGACGGGCTTTCCGCGCAGTTAAGATCAGCGACATCACCGGGCTTCACAACAAAGCCTACGTTTTCTGTATCCGCCACAGGCTCTACCGCCTGTTCCGCTTTTTCCTGATGCNCTGAACCCGCTCCGGACGCCGGCGCAGATCAATAGCCAATCTCCCAATCGCCTCTCTGATAAAACTGATCGCTTGCATCAATTCCCTGCAGATCATCATTCAGGGCGATCGTCCGGTCAAAAAGATTGGTTCTGGTAAAGGCAGTCAGAANCAGAACAANGGCCAAAGCCNCCNCACACAGGATCGCNTTTTTCTTCCCATTCCCCTGCTCTTCGACAGCCATATTCTCTTTTTNCCCTATCCNCNCTATCACAGTTTCCAAATATCGCATCCANTCNGCCATACCNCANACNGCGTAGGGAATGAGCAGNATAAAATANGGGATCGTNTAGGAAGCGCTGGATTCCCAGAACATATGGAAAAGGAATCCTCCCAGAAAGACCACTGCTCCCATCAACTCATAGAGATTCCGGCTGCGCCAGCGAAACAGGATATACAGCAGAGCGCACAGCAGGATCAANGTCTGCATGTAATTGAGCAGNATCGACAGNTANACACTCCCCCTGCCGTAGATCAGACTCTTTAGCCAGACAGGCATCGTTACTGCCCCNTTTCTCCCNCGGGTGCGGTCCAGACANATAAANGNGGGGTCGTTCCACTGAAAGGCTGTTTTTCTGGCAAAAAANGGCAATCCCTCATCCANNGGANTTTCCGACATNNGTGTCATAATNGTGCGAAGNTCCTNCANNGAAGCCTCCGTGACCTGCTCCGNNTCATANTGATTGGCCGTAAACACGTTGCTGATATACCCGTTGTAGCCTCCCGGTCCAAGCGGCGCTTCCTGCAGTCCCATGACGATCCAGGAGAGCATGACCTCTCCCTCCCCCAGNTCCTGCCCGGTNATCCGTTCCACGAGGCGGTCNTTCACCTTTCCNCAGACCACCACNCTCAGNCCCATGCAGGCTATAAAAAGAAGAGATNCCNNCCATTTTCTCCGGTGTTCCCCCTTCGATAAAAACAAAAGATCAATGGCGTCATAGACCAGAAAGCAGGCGATGGCGATCAGATAGATCAGACAGTTCATCTTGATCACCGTAGCCAGTCCCATGCAGAGNGAGNCCGCCGCNATATAGCGGTATTGTCTGGTGNAAAGATAACGCAGTGCAAAGNAGACCGCTCCCAGAGACAGTGCCATGCCCGGCAGGATACCNTATAGATAGGTCACATAGAACGCCAGAGGNGTCCACGCAAACAGAGACAGATATACNGCCGTCTGCAGTCCGTGTTCTTTCCCGCCGCCGACTNCTTCCACATCTCCGAAAAGAGGAAACAGCTTNGCCAACAGACCATAGATCACCGCCAGNCAGATCACATTCACCAGCTGAGGNCCCACATAGTTCCCCTCACCAAAGAGAAAGCTCAAAAGATACAAAAACAGGACGATTCCCGACTGNAACGGATAACAAAAAAGNTATCCCTCCTNCTGAAAGGCNGAAAAATCCCCCTGCCNCCACTGCATAGCGATCGCATACACCTTGGCGGGATCGGAGCCGGGATATAGCTGCGTCATCANTACATAGGCCGTACCNGCTGCCAGCGTGATGACCGTAAAAANCCAAAAGANNTTTGCCGTAACGCGGACATGCACTCTCCTCCAGACCTTGCACACCAGAAAGAGAATCGTCGAAAAAACTACAAACAAAAGCAGATGCCGCAGAGGGTTGTCCGCTATGTTGAGAGTTCGCTCCTGCCAGCTGCCATCTTCCAAAACCAGTGTNCCCACAAAACTGGTNCTGAAGACACTGTGCAAAANCAGGAGAAACAGCGCTCCCGCAAGCATAATACGGATCATNCCGTTTATGATCCGATGAAACACATGATTTTGAGCCATATACTCTACCATTTCCTTCATTTTCCAGTGTTACTCTTATTCATTCTACCCTGTTTCTCNGGAAAATACAATATAAGNGCNTCGTTCCNTNTACAATGTTTTGTTGTATATTTTNCCTNATTTCTTCTTTTCGAAGTTTCCTTTCTACAACTTTTTGTTGTGTGATAGCATTTAAAACAACGAAAATGTCAATCATGATAAATGATAGTCAGAAGGGAGTCCTGTATCACCATGAAGGAGCTGCGTCGGATCATCAGAGATTTGCGGGAAGATAATGACATCAAGCAGAAGACAATNGCCGAATATC
The DNA here is from genome assembly GCA_014804565.1 of Lachnospiraceae bacterium. Lineage (GTDB taxonomy): Bacteria > Bacillota > Clostridia > Lachnospirales > Lachnospiraceae > UBA3282. Next base: position 54,104 of record JAAUZN010000023.1, on the reverse strand, counting down.
TGGGCGTATCACAGCAAACCTACTCCAACTACGAAAACGGCCATCGAGATATTCCGATCTGGGCCGTGGTCAAACTTTCAAAATTTTATCAGGTCAGTACCGATTATCTCCTAGGCGCTGATTCCGGATATCTTGGCAANACGAACCTGAACGGGAANTATCTGGGCGANGTNACNATGCACGATGTGGTCTANGATCTTCAGAAGCTGAGCGCCAAGGACNGGCGCGATCTGCTGAAATANATCCGGTTTTTAAAGCATTCCGACTAAAAAAGCAGCGGTCNTTCNACCGNTGNTTTTTTCAGAAAATNTNTACCACCACANCGTCTTTGCNCCNATGGTNTAGGTGATGGTCTTCTCNCCNCCGTAGTTTCCGATNCCCTGCAGAGTCACCTTTGCTTTTCCTTTCTTTGTNTGGTTTACATAAGTTTCTTNTNTTATAATATAATCTTCNCCNAGAACCAGCGGNTCCTCCACTCCCTTCACAGTCAGGNTCAGATCNTCCNTNNNCAGAANNACNGGNCGGCCATCCTGATAAGTCTTCGNNNTTACCTTTACNTTCACCTTCGTGAAATCCGCCGCCACGATCCGATAGACNGCAGAGCATTCCGCATCGCCGTCTCCCTGATACGCACCTATTCCCCGCGCGGTTACACGGATCGCTGTCCCCGCTGTGGGAATGTCNTCNTCNTNCACAGGCTCNTTGGCTNNGCGCATCTCCAAGNANNGCTNTCNNTCNACNGAGAANCNNTACTGTGACCGCNTCCNTNTCATACGTNTANTGCANNNTTTTATCGTAGTCTTTGCCNGCCGCCAAAGCTGCGCCGCTCACATCCCGCAGCACCGCTTTTGTCTTATAGGCGTCCTTCTTCTCCCGNTAGACAACGTCCTTTAACGTCATAGTGACCTTATCTTTCATCCTGCCATCCGTGATCGTAAAGGTTCCGGTGAGTTTTCCCTTAAAGCTGCCNTTACCGGTAAGAGTAAATGTCGGCAGCTTCTTCTCCTCCATATCCGCCGTTGTCAGGGCGTTNTTNTTNCNATAACTGATGCTGTAATCCTTGCCAGGCGTAAGCGCCTGCCCCCGGAAGGANAGGAGGATCGTGGGTTTGCTGCCGCCTTTCACATAAGGCGCAGTGATCCCATTGATATCTGTCAGTTCNTTCACTTNNGNATCATCCTGGGTATAATAGGAGAGCGTGANATCCCGCCCGGTGTCCACCCGCTCTGGATCAAATTCGTAGGGCAGGATCCGGTAGCTNTTCTTAAGCTGNCCGCTGTATTCATTGATCCCTTTAAANACGATGGTGGCCGTNCCNGCCTTAACTGCGCCTTTTTTCGCCGCNCCTTCATAAGATACCACATAGTCNCCATCAATGCCATTCGTACTTTCCACAAGGACACGGTCATTGAACGTCAGGCTGTATGCCCCGGGGGCCTGCAGCACCTCCTGATAAGTCTCTTCGTACGCTGCGCTCTCTGTACCCTGGCTCTGATCCATTGGTATATATTGCTTGTTTTCCAGTCCGATNACCTTCGCCTTGGCGATCGATGTGCCCACNATCTGATAGGTCACGCTCTTGCTGCCGATATAGCCGCTGCCCTCCACCGCCGTGAGAGTGNCCGTCGCCTTNCCGATACTNTGATCATTGCTGTAGGTGACGGTGTAATCCTGCCCTTCCACAAGNGGTTCCTTTTTATAGGTCACCTTCAGAGACTCAGGCNTNATACCGCCCTCCTGCTTCATCTGCTCATTGGTGTAGGTCTGCTTCGGGATTGCCGCCACACTGACCTTACTGAGAAGCACNTCCTTCGTGATNTTCTCATAGANCGTGATNCTTCCCGTATAACCGCCNTTTCCNGTGATCACAATGGGATGGATNCCCGCCGTCTGATAAGCGCCCTTTTCCGTCAACGGATAGGTCACCGTATAATCCGTNTTTCTGATCAGNTTTTTCCCNTTCCGGTATACTGCCGGCANACTTTTNATGACTCTGCCGTTGTACGCNACGGTNATATCGTCCGCCGTGATATCCGTGTCNGTCAACGCCTTCGGAATGATATTGAAGGTCACCTGCTGNGTGCCGGTNTAGTTNCCCTTTCCCTTGACNGTAATGGTNGGCACAGGCTTCCCNTCCAGATTCACATTTTTATTATTTTTNTAGGAGACNGTATAATCCTTGCCNTCCACAAGNTCGAGGCATTCCTTATCNTGCGCTGTGAGCANCTCTCCTNTTNTNTTGACCGTGCTGTCATAGACCTGCAGCTTGGGCTTGATCACACTGCCNGTATAGGTCTGATCNCCGATNGGGNGAATATAAAANCCTGNTTCCCGTTTCACATAATAAGGATACAGTGTCACGCTCTTTTCATGAACCNGGGTATTCTCGTCAAATCTGCTGCCTGTCCCGTCCTTTCCTGTATACCAGCCGATAAAAAANCTGTCTGACGGCNCNGCNCCCAGCAATTTCTCTTTCGCCTGTATCGTCTCCTCAGACAATGTACCGCCATAGGACAGTGTCTCCGTATCCAGCACCTTGCCATCCGGCNTCATAAACGTAACNGTACATCTTTCCAGCNTGANCGTATANCTCGCCTCATANCCCTTTTCGCAGCCTGCTNTCTTCGCNGTNATGACNGCCGTNTTTTTNTTCGNNTCTTNNCCNANCGCTGTCACTTTNCCNTTTTTNACTNCGGCAACCTNNTCGTCNGAACTNCTCCAGGNNACCNNGGTATCNGANGTNGTATCCTTAGGCCANTANTCTGCCGACAGATTGATGCTCTGCCCNACAAACANNGTAGTCTGCCCCTCNGGATCGGTTTCCTNCGCATTCCGATTCGTCAATACCAGACGGTAAATNGGCGCACTGACNGATACCTNNCAGNCNGCNGTCTNATTGCCNGCCTTGGAGGCTTTGGCGGTNATCNTCACNTCNCCNGTACCGACTGCNNTTACCACTGCNNTGGNNGNATCNTCCGNATCCGCCTTGACAGTAGCCACNTTCGCNTTCGAGGAAGTCCATNTAATGCTTCTATCNGCNGTNGTATCCGCAGGATCAAAAGATACCTGTAGNNCGGCANTCGCTGTATTCTCCGCCTTTTCTGCNGCNCTCANGCCCGTCGTATCCGTCACCACGGTATCCGGTCTGCGCAGCCGGATCTCTGTCTTATCCAGAGAAATGCTCTGCAGCGGAATCTTCACCGTNACCTTACAGGANACCTCNACNTCCTGANAGGACGCCGTGATCACTGCCTCNCCTTTATCCACNGCAGTAATCAGTCCATTCTCCACTTTCANCACNGANNNATCGCTGCTCGTCCANTNCGCTTCACTCCCNTCCANAGCGATNCCGTCTGCAGACAGNATCANCTGCTGCGAATCACCNTTATTCATCGTCANNCTNGTCTTANTCAGACTCAGCGTCGGATAATACTGTTCATTCGGCATATTGTCGTAGACNGGGATCTTGAANACAAAGGCNCTGTTTAAAGAGCCNGCATNACTATACATTTTTCTCGTGCTGGTNGACTCGCTGGCAGGCGCCTGTATATTCTGCATNTATTGATGATTGTATACGCCGTACGGACTGTTTTTGTCCACATTAAATTTTTCCAGATAAATCGTATCCTGATATTTCAGAATATAGTTATTACCAATCGTAGCCGCGCCGCCCTCCAGAGATTTGTANCGNGTATTCCACCCCATNTTCTTNGCATATTCCAGACCTTTTACNATCTTCTCCGTCGTGGANGAGCCGTTGACGCCCACATTAAAATAATTATAATAGCCNTCATACCCTGCATAAGTGCCGGAGATCAGNCCGGATGTGCCCTGCCCCTGCTCCTGNTAAACNCGGGAGGCCAGATGGATCGGACTGAGCTTTCTGCNGCTGCCAATCTCATAAAATGCTTTCGCATAGGTACGCCCTTTTGTGTCATCCGAAAGCGTCCCCTTCATAAAAGTGCTGTTCAGAAAAGACTGCACCGCCGCCTCGGTATGATAGGAGCTGTTGAAAGTCANCTGCTCAAACTGGAAAATATAACTTTCNGTCANAAAATTGCGGGGATCCATATAGTGTGTCACCGCAGATTTCGTGGCATAGTTCCACCCNCTTTCNGAAGAGCATGCGCTGCCCACCCANCCCTTTTCNTTNTTGCTGCTCGTCGGCTGGATCAGACTTCTATCGCCCGCCATCTCTCCTGAGACCGCCGNATTAAAATCCAGCCCNGTCTTCATCGGNACNAAGGTCCAGTTCGGATGCGCNCTTTTCAGACTTCTGAGCGCAGACTGATAAGNNCCNGGAAANGCGGAGATNTCGGAAGTGTCCAGTCGCATACAGNGANACCATNGACTGTGCCGCCATGCCATAGGCAGNGTTCTCATATTCATNCTCTCCCAATGCCAGNATCGGAAACAGATATTCTTCCTCCCAGGCAAGCCAGTCCTCATCTGAATATGCCAGATAAAAACTCTGCACATATCCCGTNCCNTCGNCACCNTCCAGCCAGTACTGCGCNCGATACCANACATCNTTCTCNGTGATCGNCACACCNNGAATATACANTGTCTGNCCAATNTCNAGCNTNGCCACGGTTGTACTGCGCTCGTCCGCATCTTTGCGAACGGCATAATGATCCGTGTGGTAGAGAAGCGCCATCAACGATTTTTCAGCCAGCAATGTGTCAAAGGCTTCCTCCGCCTCTTTGATCAGCGCCTGCCGTTCCTCATCCAAACTATTTTCGGAAATACTTTCCAGTGTATTTTCAGAGATCGTGTCCAGCGTATTCTGGGAGACCTGCTCCGGCTCTTCTGTGCCGTCTTCCCCCGGTTCCTCTTCTTTTTCAGGGTTGTCTGTCTCTTCTTCCGGATCTTTCACATCTCCGTCCTCTGACTCTGTTTCCCCCTTCTGGTCAGACTCTTCTCCGTCAGATTCCTTATCCTGCCCGTCGTCAGAATCCTCATCCTCTTCTTCGCTTGAGGAAACTTCATCGTCAGACCCTGATTCCGTGCCATCACCGTCATTCTCCAAGGCGCCTGTACTGTCCTCATCACTTATGCCGTCTGAGGTATCCACATTCTCTGCAATACTCTCACTGTCTATGTTTGTGTCCGCAAATGCCTGCATCGGACTGCTTCCCATGCATATCGCAACGCACAGGAGGAACGCCAGCCATCTGTATTTCATGGATATGTTTCTATGTTTTCTCATAATGAGCCTCTCCCTGTCAAAATTCCGCATCAGTATATTATGTATACCAATTTATTATTATAATACCACACATTCGACAGATTACCAATCAAAAGTTATGTAAATCATTTCCATTTTCTGAGGCTGCACGCATTAGATTATACAATAAAAAAGAAAATCACCCCCTGTACATACAGGAGGCAATCCCCTCATAAATCGCAATAATCCCTATTAAGTTACAGATTATACTGCAAATATAGCTCTTTCCTATATTCCAGATCGGTAACCGCTCTGGACAGGTCATCTGTGCGGTCAGATTCAAGCAGAAGTTGAGTTAATTGGGCGAAACGTGATTCGCCCTCAGCACGTCCTTCTGCACGTCCTTCTGCTCGTCCTTCTGCTCGTCCCTCTGCTCGTCCCTCTGCTCGTCCCTCTGCTCGTCCCTCTGCCAGCCCTTCTTCTCTCGCCTTTTTACGCTCCGCCGGCAGATCCACATCTTCAAAATATTCAAATAATACCGCCATATCCCGCTCCTTCACCTGATCAGTAAATTCCGAAACCTCCTCCTCAGGGAGATGTAAATGCCTCAGCATGGATGCCGTCACCTTTGCGATGATATCCAGCAGTTCATCTGTGGAATTCTCTGACAGGTCTTTCAGATAGTCTTTTGGTAAGTTGAGTTCCCTGAATGCCGCAATGCTCTGCAGCCGGTTGATCAGCATCAGCAGGGATAATTCATCTTTCTTTTCCACAAGTTCTCCCACGCTGTAGTCATTGAGCTGTACCAGCTTGTATGAGAATTTAGGAGTAAAAGGCTCAAACGCTTCATCAAAGTAGATCCTGTCCATGATATTGCAGGGCGCTGTCCACTTTCCGCTCCCCTCGTAGTATACGATGGGCAAGATCGGCGGATAGCGAAAATCCTTAGTCTTGCTGATGCCCTTCCTTTTCTTCTCCATCTCTTTTTCATAGTCTTCCCATATGTAGACCATATAGCGGAGAAGCTGCATACTCACATTATAATCCACTCTGGTCTTGTGTTCAATAAGGGAGACGAAAAATAGTGTGTCTTTTTCTGATAATCTTATACGTTTTACCGTATCTGAATTGCGTTCCTCTGTAAACATGGGTATGTATCGTTCTGTGACATCCTCGATATCCTCAGCGCGGACATTCTTGAGGAGCGGGATATCCATGTAGTTTCTGAGGAACTGGGAGCAGAGTTCTGCGTTTCCAAAGATGAGCTTACTGCTGCTGTCATGGTATCTGCTGTTACTGATGTTTTTCTTTTGGAATGTTTTTTTCTCTTTTGACATAAGGACTCCTTTCGACGGGGACAATAGCAGAATGAAAGGGATGATCTATCCTGCATTGCCGGATGTGGACTAGCGGTTGTAACAGACTACAACTGCCATTTGATGTGTTTTAGATATCTGTTTAAATGCCTGCCGGAAAATCTGACAGAAACTGTCTGAACGTGCGAGACGCACATACCGCTCTATAGAAAATGTAATAAGCGGTGATATAACAGGAGAATGTGTTATCTCCCGGTGGATTTATCATAATAGATGGAATGAGGATTGTCAAACATTTTATGGAATCTGATGGAACATAGAGCTTTTACATCAAACAATAAATGAATGGATTATGAAATAATCCGACATAAATTTTAGAAGAGGCAGAACGGAATCGGCTATCCAGAAGAGATTGATAAAATGTCGGCCACAATATAATTTAGGCGTAAAAGATACAGCGACCGGAATCCGGTCGCTGTGTGCTGTATCATTTTTTTACTTGTTAATCTTGACATTCATGGTAATAGCGGTGCCTTCCGTATTAGTGCCCTGTCCCTCAAACTTGATGTACATCTTGATCTTGTTAGTGGAATTGCACCCATAAGACACACCGTTCTTCAACTTCAGATGAACCAACAACGAGCCATCTTCCTGTGTCTCACCTACTACCTCAAAGGAATCATTTGCCTTGTCATCCTTCTCGCCAAATGCAATATCGGTTATATTTCCAATAGCATTTTCATCTGATTTCTGTACCAAAAAGGAAGCGCTATAAGCTTTGCTGGATAAGTACAAATCTACCGCACTCTTATCTGTCTTGACCTTCGGCAGAATCTGCGCGGTCTTAACCTTGATCGTGGAAGCAGGATAAATTCCGCCCTCATTACCGGGGAAGATATAGCCTTCGGTCTTGATCCAAACCCGCAACTCATAGTTCTGGTTATTATTTAGTACAGCATCTTCCTTCGGCACGACATAGAATGACTTCTTATCCGGTGAAATCACCGCCTCAAACAAATCACTAATCTTATCTTCCTGTGTAATCAACGGTCGTCCATCGCTTGCATCCAACAACACAACCTTTTCTAACGTATCCTTCAAATTATTAAACACAGGCGTATAATGAATACCATTTTTCTCTGTGCATTCCGACTCCGAATTCCGATCCAGCAGATTGAGCTTGCCCTTTGCAGTAAGCTTGACAGTAATGTCATTGCTACAAATTTTAACCTTAAAGCTGACCGCTTTCTTGGGATGCGTCTCATTCGTGCTATTGCTGTAATATGGCATCATCTCGAAAGTATATGTCTTTACCGGCAAATCCTTCTTTAATGAAATCTTTATTGTACCTTCCGTAGATTTCTCACCATCAATCCATTCAAAGCCGAAGTATTCACTCACCTCTTTGTCTTTGAATCCATTAGTTGTAAACTTGATACTGTCAAAAGATTTCTTTTCATTAAAGGAATAATACTCAGGATTCTGCACCTGTGTCGTCGTTCCTTCTCCAGATTCTCCTGTGTCTTCTGCATCTCCCGATCCTTCCGGTGTCGTTGTTTCGTCTTCACCGTCTGAACCTTCTGGAACGTCAGGTGTAGATGGAGTCTCTATATACTTGGGATTGTCCGGCAGGTTCTTTACCGTCACAGCCAGCTCGGAAGTCTCTACATATTTCTTGATACCGCCCTCTGTCGTGAATGCCTGCAGGTTAAAAACATTTGATCCTTTCAAGGTAACCGTCGGCTCTGTCTTGACAACTTTAATTGTCAATGTAACCGTTTTGTTCTTGCCTGTTAGCTCATCATAATAGGTATAGACATACTTATAATTACCCGNCTTGATCTCATTGCTGAACCTATTNCTGCTCTCNTCATCTGNNCCNACATTAAANGCNGCTTCACCCTNTCCGCCNNGNCAATTTACNGTCAGCCATCCATATTGAGCGAGATTATTAGTATTAGCTTGTCCTATGAATTTCTGCTCNTCATCTNCNNCAAACACNGTGTCTCTCTGATTGGANACTAANTNGAANTNCTCCGCTCNCTCCGGATAATTGGCGTTCAACGTAATCGTTGACTTNTGTAGACTCAACTTNCGGAAATTCTTGTCCAGTTTAATCGTATAGGTAAATTTAGCTGACTTTCCTTCCGCCCACTTCTTGTTTACCAACTTCATATTGAGCTTGCCGGCACTCATGCCTTGCGTAAATGTCACCTTGATATTGACGACCTTTTTATCCACGCCGTCTATCTTGCCGTCTACACCTACAATCTCCGATATGGCATCACATGTGCTGGTATTCTCCACCGTCAGGACATTAGTACCATCCCAGGAATCATCCCACTCAATCGGCTTCTTTGTCTTTTTATCCAGAAGCTGCAAGTAAATAATCTGATCTGGTGTAAATAACTGATAGAAGGTATCCGTCGTCCTGTCCAGAGCATACGTCGGCGTCGTTGTCTGTGTCGGTATCGTAATCTTGTACCGCTTCGTCGCATCCGTCCTGTAATCCTTAAATTTTAATACCAGATATCCGGATATGACAGGCTTCTTATTCGACGTATACACTGCAAGCTTCGGTGCTTTCTGCTTAATCGCCCCGGTAACAGGATCAATCTGGAAATTCTCTAAAAACAACACATCCTCTTCTTTATATCCCTTGTCGCCCTCCTTTGTCAACGGCTCCAAGCTATATCCCGACACAACGGCATCACCCAGTTTGCTTATGACCGGCTGGATCACCGTGCCGTCATTTGCATAAAACAAGTTAATCTTCGGCGCCTTCTTATCGAAGGATACGGTCGGGTTGGGAAGAGACTTCTTCACTGTGATCGATAATGGCAGCTCATATTGTGTATTTGCTTCAACTTGAAGCAATACAGAGTATGTCTTCTCCGCCAGTTCACCGGAAGTAGTCGTCACCGAATAAGTAGAAACCAAATCGTTGCTCTCCTCCGCAACAAGTGTAAACTTGAACTTGGCGTTTTTAGCCTTCGTCTGTGCATCAAGCACTACAATGTCCGGCTTAATCTTTCTGCCATACGAATTGATGATCCCGATCTTTGTTGCCCCTTCAATTTGATTCGGATTTATCGTAATCTTAGAAACCGACAGCCTCGGCTTATAATTCTCCACTATTACAACGAACTTCTGCGATACCTTTTTCTTATTGGCATCCGTAGCGGTCACGGTAATCGTCGCCTCACCATCTGTACCCTTGGGAATGGTAATTTTATTGGTGGAAGCGGCCGCCGCGGTAGATGACTTACCAACTTTTGCCACTTTTGTGTCACTGGATGCCCATGTAAACGCAGACTCCATTGCATCACCATCTTCCTCTGAAGAAAACGCGATTGCTCTCAGATCAAACTGATACTCTTTAGCGCTCACTTTAGCAGAGGAAATAGATATACCTACCGTTTTACCCTCCTCTTCGATAAGTGTCATATTACTACTGTCCAGATCAGGAACTAACATGCTGATATGGTCGATGCCCACTTGTTCGACTTCAATGTACATTATTTTATCAACAAATTTATCGTTAGCAATCCGAACACGAGCCGTCACAGCCGCACTCCCCGGCTTTAACGCTCTAATAGTACCACTCTTATCGATCGATACAACACCCTTCGCGAAATCAGTATCTACACCATACGAAATCTTTGAGGTTGGAATCCTACTCTCTGCACCATTGCGATTGTTCGTCAGATAAAATTTCGCCGTCTGTCCTACCTTCAAATAGCCTGTATTCTTTTTTACATCATAATTGGCTTCCGTAGACAGTCTTCCCTCAATACTATCCTCATCGCCGTCAACAATCACTTCTTTGACATTTGATTCAAACTCCACCGTAATTACCGCGCCGCCCTTCGGCATCTTAAACGAATAGATCCCATCCTTATCACATTCCATCGGCACTCCATTATACTTTATAGAGCCCGACACCGGTCCATACCCTTGTAAACCGTTATACTCAATATTAAAATAGCAAATTGTCCCTGCGCTAACACCCTTACTCGCATTTGCGCCGTGTTCAATTTCGTTTATATCTTTTGCAGTCGAAGGCGGAAGTGGAACTGTCGTTACCTTTACGGTAATTTTGGGATCTGTATTAGTTCCAGGGCCAGTTAGATACGCCTTATATGTATAGAACTCCTCTCCTTCTTCGTTCGTTGCTATAAAACGTATGGTATCACCGGCATATTCTTGCGCGGTAGATGGCGATCTGCCTACGATACACATACCATCTTTCGCATTTTCATCCGGAAAAGCATCTGCTTCCAACTCTGCTCTATCGTTCACAATCTCAATTCGCCTCAATGCAGTACATCCGACAAACGCATTGCTGCATACCTTCACAATCTGACTCGGCAACTCAATATTTCCAAGCCTAGTACAGCCCTTAAAAGCATTCCCATCTATGGTAGTAGAAACTTTTATATTCGCATTACCAAATATAATGCGTTCTAAGCCGGTACAGCCCTCAAACGCCTGCGCCGGTATTATCTCAAGTCCACTGGATAATACTGCTTCTTTTAACCCGGTACAGTTTTGGTAAACTCCGGTTCCGAGTGAAGTGATCTGATCGTTCATGCTGACTTTGCTGATTTTAGCACAGCCTTTAAACGCGCTAGCCCCAATCTCCGTGATACTCTTAGGAAGATTATACGCTTCATCCGAACAGAACATCTCCAGAGAACTACATCCCTCAAACGCGTTGGCACCGATCGTTGTCAGCTTAGCCCACTCTGCACTCACCATGTGCACCATAAACAGTCTGCTATCCCCTTGAAAAGCGCTCGCACCAATAGAGGTCACACTGTTGGGCAGCGCTAGCTGTGTCAACGACGTACATCCTTTAAAAGCGCTCTCTCCCACTGTAGTCAGTCTAGAGGGGATGGAAATTCCTTTTAATGCGGAGCAATCCTCGAAAGCGCCCACACCGATCGTCGTCACACTTTTAGGCAGCATAACATAGGTAACCTTTGTCTGTTGCTTAAAAGCGCCCGTCCCAATCTCTGTAAACTCCTTATCGCGCAGATCGACAACCTCTGCTATATCCCCATTAAACCCGGTCAGCACACCATCTGTGATCTCCACCTTGTTGGCATTGTTCTCCGCCGCATTTGCATCATAAGTAATCTTCAACCCCGTATCATCCGTAAAGGTCATCATCCGGACTTCATTCTTCATCACCTCGGGGAGTTCCTCCGCCGCAGGTTCCTCCTCACTCGGCAGTTCATTCTCGGAAACGGTCTCGCCCGTCTCGTCAGCCGCGTCCTCTACGTCCGNGGTCTGCTCATCAGANTCTTCNCCATCGTTCGTACCATCGTCGTCCTTCCCGGTCTGATCCTCGGCCGAATCACCGTCTGACTCGTCGCTCTTCTCGGTGTCCTCCAAATCTATATCCTGCTCGTCGTCAGCATCATCCTCTGCACTATCCGTCAGNTCTGCCTCGTCCTGCACATCCTCTGTGCTTTCCTCCACAGACGTCACGGCAGGCGCCGTCAGATCTCCTGCTTCCGNGGCAAAAACGGTCATGCCGTTGGTGCTCATTGCAAGACTCAAAGCCAATAACAAAGCCAATACTCTTCTTTTCTTCATCGTTCCTCCACCTTTTTGTATTTATCACATGTGCCGACTAACAGATTGTCTTGATCTTATCGCAACAATCTGCCTTTTATCCTATAATCTTCTAAATTGTAGCACTTTCACTTGTGTTATGCAAGGGGATAAAACACTAGATATTGTATTTTTAAGAAATTTTAAGAAAATCTTAATTCAGTCACCTAATAACAATTTCATATCTATCATTTTCATTCTGCACTGCTTCCAACATTGCCAGATTTCCNTCTAGAGTCCTATACTNCGATGACTCAATAGACTGCCCGTAATAATTTACGTCATCCTCATAGGTCCACGGAATTTCCGCACAGGTCAACTTAACTTTAATATATTGCAGAAAGAACTGATAATCTGATACCATGCTCAGATCATCGATCACTACACCATCTATCCCTTCCAGTTGATGTGTGTTAAAAGTAAAATCAGTAAACATTTTCAGACCCGGGATCATATCTGAAGGATAATTGCCACGATAGCCGAGTCCCGCATAATTGACTTTCACATCCCTGCATCGCTCCAATACCATCTTTCCGTTGGAAAACAGCATGAGAACCGCCAACACCAACGCTAATTTCTCAACTATGCTTCGGCAATCCTTGATCCTCAACGCCGGAAGACACAGGAATGCATACAGATACGGCGACACATAATACAGAAGCTTTCCGGCACTCCAATATTTTCCTCCGATACACATTCCGACAACAATCCCTATCCCAGCGATCATGATGGCCCATAGCATCCATATCGGCCGTTCCATACGCTTTATCAGCGGACGCAAAATACAAAACAGGATAAGGATCGTCAACAATACAGCCAAACCTGTCAAAAAGAGCGCCACAATTCCATAATACCGTTCATAATTAACGGTCATATTATACATGCCTGATGTGGATATGATACAGTTTGTCAGNCTGCTGACAGGCTCCGTAATCCTTCCGNTGTCAACGCCATGNTTNCCCAGCCACCANCGATTAAAATAATCTGCCCACGACTGTCTTCCATCATNCACNGANGANNTAATCTGTCCCATTANNAAGCNCACGATTCTATAATTCGTCAGAATCAGCATCCCGAGTGATATGATCGGGATCCCGGCCAACTGCATCATTTGCTTCCAGTGAAGCTTCTTTTTCGTACAGAGCAGTAACAGGATACCCGCCAGCAAATATACAGNTCCATGCACAAGGGCGCTTTCCAAATATAACGCCAGACCGGCAGCNGCAAGCAAAATCATGACAGTCAAACACTGCTTATCNTNTGCCTGATCCCGCTCTTCCACCAGCCCCAGAACATACTGTATAAACACCGCCGTCAACGCTGTCAGCACCGCAATTGAAGACATTTGAGACACAGCGTCGATATCGTACTGAATCTGTCCCCAGAATCCGACACAATACAACGCTGCCGCAGCAATCTGTATCAACCGCTGTACAGAAGATGTACGCTTTCCACTTTCCAGTACAACGCTGAACAGATAGAGCATGGATGTTATGATCATCGCTTGTACAAACATTCTATACAGATAGACCACCCAGTAGATCTCGCCCGACGGGTTGGCACGCATCACAGCAATCATCATACCTGCGGATGGTCTGTCGTTGACAATCCATCTGTATCCCCTCCACAAAACGTCACTTACCGCTTCGATTTCTTCCCTCGTCCGACTTTCATACCAACTGATCGGATGCATGGACATTGCCACTGTCTCCTCCACATAAGTCTGCTGATCAGTGCAATTGCCCCTATATACATAATACTGATCTCCGCCAATGATTCCGGGAATCAGCATAACAAGCCATAAACCGAGAACTACAATAAAAACCATCAGAGCTTCTCTCTTCACCAGACTCCGCCTGAATATAGCGATCAGAGAAGCACATCCCAACAAAAGCCACACAACACGTATTGCCTGAACCGGAAACCTTCCTGTAAAATAAAGAAATGTTGACAGAAGAGTCAATTCTGAAAATCCTAATGGAAGTGCCAGAAGATAAGNTTTTTNCCCTCTATCTTCACCAAACAAATATCCCACTGTCCATTGACCAAGACACCAGACGATTCCAATATAGAGCAATGCCACAACAAAATCCAATACCATCTGATANTCTCTCCTCTNTCCGCCATGAAACAGTACTACACTCTGCACTCTCCGTCGTGNGANATNCAGTTGATCTGCGTCANACANTTGATCTTGGAAAACTTCTCNAGAAGNTCCTCTTTNCTGGCNGTTTTNATCTCAATGATCAGTTCCGTCTCGCCGTTTTTGATACTTCTGGACTTCTCCTTGTGATATTTGCAGCAGCCCTTTAAAATACTCTCAATCTCCGCATAGTCGATCTCTGTGGCAANCGCTCTCAGCACCAGAAGNTCAGGNGCTTTTGCATTCGGNACCAGATCCAGCACCAAAAGCAGNANCGTCATCACGATACAGAGCACAAAGGAAAGNAGATAAAGCCCTACGCCCACAATGATNCCCGCGCTGATNGACCAGAACAGATACAGNAGATCGATCGGATTCTTCACCGCATTACGGAAACGAACGATGGAAAGCGCNCCCACCATACCCAGNGACACCAGCAGGTTTGACTGCATCGCTATCATGATCGCTGCCACGATGATCGGCATACCCGCCATCGTCACATTCAGATCCTTTGAGTAGAATGCAGACTTGGAGGTCATTCTGTACACCGCGTAGATATAAAGACCTACCAGAGCAGCNATCGCAATGAGAAGCAAAATACNTTTGGCAGACAGGTTCGTACCGCCGCCNAGACTTTCATACACACTGTTTTTGATTACATCCTTGATTGACATNNTCATTCTCCTTTATGNNTTNGTTTTNTANTAAAAAAATACCATCATAAAAAATCCACGTTCTCCCGGCATAACTGATACTTTGAATATGCCGATTGCTGCAGATTACCNGTTTCCAGCAGCTGCAGCAGATAATCCGGTATGAACTCGTCATACTTTACCTCTAACACTTTATCATACTCCCGCAGAAAATCATAGCTGATATTTTTCTTCCCGAAATCCTCTACCCGGCNGCTGGCACGCACATTGCGGTCAAAGGTGATCCTCACATTGCCCGGCTCATACACGTAAGCCTTACGCTCATAGGCCACGATCACCTTAGGTCTGAGTCCTTGGCTTTTGATCGCCAGATTAAACAGGGTCGCCGGATCCTCCATCGAATCCCCATCCGCAATACACTCTCCGCGCATCAGCTTCTCCATCTCCATTCGGGAAATGGTCTTCGACCGCTTCCGTATGCGATTGTCCTGCTTGGTCTTCACCTCCAGCTTGATCACATCCAGAGAATCGTTATAAATCCTAACCCGGTACTTATTGCGCCGGTTCACGCCGTCCACCGTATCCTGCAGACAGGAATCTCTGAGATCATCAAAATACAGGCTCACGATGCTGTATCCATCAGGTCCGCCCTCGTTGCTATCAGGGCGAAGCACCGCTTCCATCCGCTTCTGAAGCATATAAAGTTCCGTTTCACTGCAATTATATTTATCTTCTACGCGATACATCTGTTTCTAATTTCCCCCGCATATTACTTATTGCTATTCTCAGCCACATTTCCACACACCTCTTTTACAACAAACTGCGGTGAGTTATTGATACAAATATAAATACGTCCGATATATTCTCCCATAAGTCCCATGTTGACTAAGATCAGTCCACCTATGATCAGCAGAATAGACGTTTGGGAACTCCAGCCATACGGAATCAATGCCGCCAATTCCGGAACAAACAATCTCCGGATTATGATTATGATCGTATAAATAAAACCGATAATAGCAAATAAAAATCCGATATACGCACTGATCTCAAGCGGTTTGACCGAAAATGCGGTAAATCCGTTAAACCACAGTGAAACCAGCTTTTTTAAACTATATCCCGACTGCCCCGCCAATCTGTCGTTATGCTGTACAGATACATATCCAATATTTCTGGTAGTTCTGAGAACCAGACCACCCAGATACGGATAGCAGTTTTTATATCTGATTATCTCGTCAATGATAAATTTACGTGCCACAAAAAAACTGCCTGTATAATATCCCTGAACACCAAAGATATAGTCCGACATACGCCGGGCAAAGTCAGATCCCCAACGCCGAAAAGCNTTCTGGTGCATCTCATCATATTTTGCGTAAACTACATCATAACCCTTTTCCAGCTCGCACAACAGACTGGGGACTTCTCTTGCAGGTGTCTGCCCATCATCATCAAGNGAAATAACATAATCTCCTGTACAGTAATTATATCCTGCCAGCACCGCACTGTGCTGTCCGAANTTTTTTGCCAGATTAACTCCCAGAATATGATCATCCTGGCTTGCATATTCTCTGATGACATCCCACACGTTGTCGGGTGAGCCATCATTTACCAAAATGATCTCATAATCATATTTCCCCTCTTTNTGNATCATTTCCCTTATTTCATCAATCACAGCGCCAACCGTTTTCTGCGATTTATAACACGGGATCACAAATGATAATTTCTTATCCATACACTGACACCTCATTCATTATACCTATAAACAATAAACCCATCTGCTTCATCTGTAATCTCACATGTACACTCCGGGAACTTTTCTTTCATCACATTAAGCAGATTCTCATCCGGTTTCTCTTTCGCTATAAAATAGACATTCTCCTCAAAAAAATCTTCCATAAATATATGCTCAAAACCATTCATTCTGATCTGCGCGTAATAGAGAGGTGAATGATAGAAGGATCCGCCCCAGAATATTAAATTATACGGCAGTCCTTCTCTATACACTCTCCACGGGGATCCTTCTCCCGATAAAGATGTCCCATAAACATAGAGATTTTCCGGATGTGCCATTGCATAGTCTTCCATATTGGCCTGTACTGTTTTGATTTCACTTCTTGCAAGCGAAAATGCTTTTGCCCTGACATATCCCCCGCTTGGATGCCGCGCGCATATGATACAAAGCAACAGTGCTAAAACGGATATGACCACACATCCTGCTATACTCTTTCCCTTTTTTTCAGTTTCTTCCTCCACGGCAGAGCGATCTCCCGCCATTCCCAAAATCGATGGTATCACTGCAAGCAGCGTCCAGGCTTCAAAAGCCCTTTCTATAACTCTTCCGGTATATCCAAAGTACTGTGTCTCCACAAACCATACAAACAGCCACGCAAAAGAAACAATGCTCCTTTTGTATCTTCCCCCACGATGTCTGACCGCATCAGCAAAAAGAAATATCAATAACAGAACCCACACTATGACCTGAAACTCAATCTTTGGGAACCAATCGTGCAACAGGCCCCTGCCCACACGTATAGATCCATGTACATTGCGTTCATTTATCCGCCCGAGCGTTTCTGCATTTACAGTCTCATCCATAAAAAACCAGCGTTTTACCAACTCATAAAAATCTTCCGACCAGCCGATTTCATCAAACAGATCTTTATTTGACTCATACTCCAATTTTGAATAATCCGTGAAAGGTACTCTCTGTGCATTATATTCCCGAAAATCTTCCCATCCGCCCAGCGACTCGTGAATATTATTGACGCCTATAGAAATACCTGCAGCGACACAGATCGTAATGAATGAGATCACCATATTTTTAATTTTCCGCTTATCGGCAGCTTTTAACAGATATCTGAGTATCTCCAGACTAATTGCACATGCCGCACTTCCTATCACCAGATACCCTACTCTAAACCGAATATTAACTGCAAAAAACATAAAACAGAAAATTATGATATTCTTTATGATGATATTTTTTCTGTTTTCTTCCTTCCTGTCAATCAGCATCAAAGAAACAGCCGCAATGCCACAATACGTGGATACCGTTGTATACTGAAGAATAACGGAATAATACAGGAACATGCAAAAATACAGTAAGCAAAACAAGCTTCCTCCCCATTCGGGAAAGGATGATACAACACAATAACAAACTGTCACCAGAGACAATGCAATGAGACTCAAAAAAATAAGAGTATACCAGGGAATCGTCGCGCAAACATTATAAAGGACAGACACAAGCTTTCCCCACAAAAACATACTGAATATAATATCCGCTTCCGGCTTCCCGGTTCTCCCTCCGGATAAATAACCCATCAGGTACGCATCATCGTTCGTCTCAAAAGTAAGCGGAATCAGTGCCCATGTCAATGCTAACAAAATGGCGACAATAACGATAGAAAACAGCAGTCTATACCTGTCCCGCGCACTCCTTATCTTCATCATATCCAACGTTCAAATGTCCTCCTCGCTCCTGGGCATCCGTCTGGAACAGGGCAATCACCCGAGGATCTTTATTAGTTCATTGTAATTTCTTCCTTTTTCCCTATAATCTGTGTTCATAACCAAATTGGCCAAATCGATCACCAGCGTTGTAATTGGTGTCTTCAATCCGATACACTGTCCCGCTGACTCTATAGGAACCAATCCGTTTGGTACATCCTCTTCCAAATACCTGTGGTGCAATGACTGCGGCGCATCAATCCCTGCATAATATTTATTTGCCTGAAGATTCTCATAGAGAGTACCGCCCGACGTATTATAAATTCTTTGCATCCATTGTGTCACAGACTCTACATCACACCCTAAACCATGTGCAACCAGAATTCTTTCCTCATCCAGTTTTTCAAGCATATTAGCGATCGACTCAGAAATACCGTCGTAATAATATTCAAATCGAGTCTTTTTACTTTCTATCCATCCTACATTTAACAGCACAGGCAGGCAATGCAATATCATACCGACATTCCCAAAAGAAGTTTCAAAAAAAGTCTGCGCCGGCACAAAATGATCTCTGATCGGCTTCGGCAATCGAGCAATCACCTCATTTGCCCTTCCTTTTTGCAGCACAGATAATTTAATTCCGTCTTTTATTGCATACAAGACAACGCCATTTCTATCATTGCGGCGGCATGTATATATGATGGACTGCGTTTCCGCTATAGTCGGCAGACTATGACATCCATTATCCTGCAATGCCTTAGCAAATTCCAATATTCCAAATGTCCGTCCCGGATTCAGTATCACTGTATAGGTTTCATCCATATACGGAGCCAATATTCCGGCAATATCCTTATGTGCGGACGCCGGTGTTGTAACCATAATTGTTTTTGTCAGGACATCTTCAATCCGATCTGAGGCTTTACAAACCGGAACNTGTGCCTTAAGGATTCCATCACATTCGATATATCCGCTTTCTATTACCGAGCTTATATGTGATAAAGTTCTATTCCACAGACAACAGTCCACCCCATTATGCAATAGATGCGCCGCCATCGTAAGGCCCTGATGTCCCGCCCCCATAATCAGAACGGCTTCTGAATCTTTCCGTATCATAGTCACTTTCTACTCCCATCGGCTTGGTATATCTACCTTTCAAACGATTCAATCGTTCTTCTTCTGACATAATCTTTCCATTCTCCGGATTAACAGCAACACAGCATCCGTTTAATATCTTAGTCTTTAAATCCCCCTTAAACCTTTCATTCTTTTTAATATGAACCGCATCTATATAGCCTTTATAAATACAGTCACACAATACATAAGGTGTTCCGATAGGATCCTCAAATGAATCATATTCATTAGCAATGAAGGAAATCAGATAATTCGCTTCACGCATTAACTCTTCTTTACGCCTCTGAATATTTTCATCTTTTTCTATGGAAAAACTATCCCCTAAAGTATGCCTGATCACACCTTTCACTATCCGACAACTCTCAACCACTTCTTCTGCTTTAGCCGCATGATCAGCCTCACAGTANCCGACAACATGTATGATATGCGGTTTAACAGCCATCTGCATAAATGTAGACGCCGCCAGCTGTCCCTTCGCTACAGCTTCATCTGCATTAAACAACGCCAGGCCTGCCCGTGTCTCTCGATAGACATGGAAAGCATCATCCGCAAGACTTTCCACCATCTCGATCATAGCTAACACTTTTGCCAAATCCATAGAAAAAGTCAAGCCATTAGGATTGTTAAACATATACTGTGAAATATAATGCTTTACACCACACTTTTTTGCATTGTACGCTGCTATATACGCCATAGCCACCGGTATTACATCATGTGCATCTCTTAATCCCCAGTGATGCGGTTCATTACATTCCACCGGTATATCTCTCTCCGCATGCCATCTCATTAAGTCCAGCGCTTCCGTCATTGATTGTTCAATCGTTCTGGTGCCTCTTCCGTCTAATTCATTATACCAGCACAGCGGAATTGCGGCCCACGCATTATCAATCGTTTCCCTCAACATCTCGGCATATTGAAATACGTCTTCCGTTCCGCTATAACAACGTATCAGTGGGAAATTCCCTCTCTGCGCTGCACTTTTCAATTCTGCAAATTCATCTTTTGAGCGCAAAGGAACCCCACCCGCTCCGGTAAAATCCTCAGACATTTTTTCCGGGTGAAAAAAGAACTGCTGCGCATTCTGATCAGGCCCTATTGAGACCACGTCAAGCACTTTAGCTCCTGCAATCGTTTCGATACCTCGAACCGTCTCCTCAAACGATGGCCGCCCGAAATGATGCCTTAGAATAGGATACGGATAATTCAAATTAATCCTCGATACCAGATCACTGCCAAAATTTTCTACTTTCTCTTCCGGGGATAGTCCTCTGAGAAATCGAATGCTATCATTGATATCATCAAATCCGTCTGATATAAAGGAAAAAAAGTCATACTCTCTTGCAATATCCGCCACCGGCTTTGTTCCCCCAAACACCCACTGAACCGGGAAAGAAAGCTCTTTTCTTCTGACATCTATTTCCTTTAGCAACGGGACGACATTCTGCGGTGTCAAGCGGTATCCCACTCCGACCATATTCGGTTTTGTCTCCTCGATTCTTTCAAACAGCTTGTCTATCGGCGTTGCAGGTCCGATAAATTCCGTTTCATATCCTTCATTCTCTGCCAGTTGCAGGAAATGAATGACACCGGCCACATGCACACAGTTACCTATTGATGCACCTAAAATATATTTTCTTTCCCTCTTAATATTGTCAAACAATATCCCATACTCCTATAAATCATCATGATACTCAAATTTCATATATACGATCCTGCTGCAACTGATCAGGCAGTCTGATCATCGTAACATTCTGCCCGAGATCATTGTTTATCTGTATATACTCCTTCAACTCCTGTATGATCTGTGCATATGATCTATGATCATCTTCCCCCTGGTAATAGAACAAACGTGCAACCAGCACGCCTTTCCCTGAAACATCATAGATCTGCTCTCCATCTTCGTAATATACAAATGCTCTCTTGCATCCNGGAATATCACTCTCCAAGCTCTCTTTCGTAAAATTATATTTTATCACGCCATCCTGTACGGCAAAAATCAGAATGTCAAAATACTTTCCTTCTGTAACAGGGTCAAAAAACTCTAAATTTTGATAATCAATATTTCTTCCCGCCTGATATTCGATCAACATCTTTGCAGTGTTCGGCCCTCCCCACACAGTGGGATATAAATAGGGGCTGCCACCTGCCAACCGATATAAATACTCTCCAATCTTCAAGCCGTCTTTCCCTATATAGCACTGTATAGTTATAGGACCCTCTTTTATACCAACTACATCTGTAAGCCGTTGAACAAGCTCCTTAAATTCCTCCTGGTATACCTTGCCGTATTTTGAAGGAAATGCCACATATGCCAGAGATACCTCCTGTCCAAAATTCCTGCTGACATCATACGTACAGGTAATATGAGCTGTTCCCTCTTTTACCCATGCCGAAATTGATACTTCATCAGCTTTATAAAATTCTTCTACCAAAATAGTGTCGCTATATGCTAAAGATGCTTTCGAAGCAACTTCAAACTCTTGTCGGATTTCTTTCAAATCTTTACATATTTTTATCCCTTTACTTCCATACCCGTCAACGGGTTTTACAATGACCGGGAAATGAATCCCATTTAACTCATCATCTGAGAAAGCTTTCTTTATGATTCTATAGGGAATCACCGGAAATCCATTTTCCACGAAGCACTTTTTCATCTCAATCTTGTTCGTAAGCAGTTCTATAAACTCCGGCGTATAAAATGTAGGCAAACCCAGTTTACGGCTCAATTCATATGTGGGCAACAGATTCCTGTCAGAAAACGCAGACAAAATTGCACACACATCATGCTTTCTTGCAATCTGCTCTAACGCATCAATATCCATTGTGCTTACATCATAAGAGTATTTAACTTTATTCTTAGCCGGCGCATGTTCATAATAATCACAGCAGATCGGTTCAAACCCCAATTCCCTGACATCCTCGATCAAATCGACAAACGCCGCGATGGCCCCCATCACTAAAACATTATTTAACATTCTGTTCTCCACTTTTTAATCTGTATTACTTTTCCGTATCATATAATTAGGCAGCTTCTTCGTTTCTTCCAGTACTCTGTATAAGTATTCTCCGACAATGCCGAGTCCTAATAATGTAAGGCCGGAAAAAAACAATAGCACCAAAATAATCGTAGTCCATCCCGCAATGGATATTCCTACCACAAAATATCGAATCATATAGTATAATCCAAGAATCCCACTCAACACAAAAGCAAACAGTCCGATGTTGCGCAGAAAAATAAGCGGCAGTGCGGTGTTGTTTGAAATATTATGAAAGAAATCCTTTACCAATCGTTTGAACGAGTAGCCGCTCTTTCCATACTGCCTTTTATCATGTTCTACCGTAACATTCCCAATTCTATTAGAAACAAGAAGCAGCAGATGACCGATCCTGGGATAACTCACTTTCATCTGCAGCAGGTTCTCCGTTACAAATCTCCTCATAATGCGAAAACTGGTCAGTTTCAAATTAGGATCGTTTCCAAACACATGCGCAGTGACCAAGTTTGACATATAAGTCCCCAAATTTCTTATTATTCCATGTTTCTTGGAAACATACGCTCCGATCACAACATCCAGATCCTCCCGCTCATTTATCTCTTTTATCAGCTTTGGAATCTCCTCCGGCGGATGCTGCAAATCATCATCCATTGTTATTATAAAATCACCTTTTGAATAATTCATTCCACACAGCAACGCACTATGCTGTCCGTAATTTCTTGATAATTGTATGATCTTTACCCGCGAATCCGCCCTTCGCAGATTTTCCATAACTGAAAAGGAATTATCTCTTGAAGAATCATCTACAAGCACCAATTCGAACTCTTCCTTGACTTCATGTTCAAACGTGTCCCTGACCCTCTTATACAGCTCGTCCAATGATCTCTCAGAATTATAAACGGGAACCACAACAGAATATAGCATTTTCCCTCCATCCGGCATAAGTGTCAGAATAATCTATGCCTCATTTATCTGCGTTTAACTTTTATAAACATGCATACGATAAATCCTAAAACCAATATAACATTTAAAAGCAAATATAGCAATGTTACACCCAAAATATCCCATCTGCTTACAAATATCCCGCCCAATATATAGTATAAAAACGCAACTATAATAAAGCCACCGGCCAGCCAGTTTTGCATCCGGATCGTTGTCAATACGACCATAAGATAGCTAACCAGAGCATATGCTCCTCCTCCGGCCATAAGCAGCAGAAATTCCCGTTTTAAGAAAAAGAGATCAACTCCATAAATAAATGATAAAACCGGTATGCCGATCCAAAATCCGACTACAACCGCCATAATTGTAAGCCCCGAGACTATTGCGAACTGTCTAAAAACCATATGAAGAAATGTCCCAGGTTCCTCTTTTTCCCACAGTACCCCAAGATCTCTTACCAATGGCTGATATATAAAGTTACTGCAAAGCAAAATCACAAACGCCGGCATCATAATATATCCAAAATACGCCTGCGAGGAATCATTCATATATTGATCTATCGTATATTTCGGTGCATTCCCTATATAATTTGCAAGGGTAGACCCTATGCAAAGAGGAAAACATACCCTCAATAAACTGCTTAAAGATTTCCAATGCACAAGAGTCTTCGGCACATTAAATTTAGGCAATGATATGCCGCAAAAAAGTATACAGACTAAAATACTCATACATGCCGTGATGACTGTGGATTGAATCAGATTAAATCCGCAAACGATCAATCCACAGCATATTCCGCTTGAAAACAATAACCTTAATGTAAAATAGCAGGCTCCGACCGACAGCATCCCTTTCTGTTGATATGCACCGATAAAAACATCTTCCATTGCATCTGTTAATTTCCACACACATATCGCGAAGATCACCACTGCTTTTCCAACCACATATCTCTGCCACTTCACCTGCATCAACAAATATGCCGCCAGAAAAATAACACTGCACAATATACTTGCTATCCTTGCCAACAGATACGTTAAAAAAGAATATTGCTCTTCTATATCAGTCACCTGAAAATTACGCACTCCATATTTAGCGAATACGCCGATCAAATTTGCGATTGCATATGCTATTGTAAAAGTTCCCGCCTCGATTACTCCTAAATGTCTGGAAATAAAAATAAGTATCACTACAGACTGCGCTGCACTGACCACGCCTGATGCGGTGTTCCAGATATATGCTCTTCTATTTTCTACGCTCATAAATCACACCACCCGCAGTCAGCCTTTATTCCCATGTCTATAACCAAAATATACATTCTACCAGTATACTCCAATTTATATCCGATATCAACATTACAGGATCTGATATCCCCCAATTTCTCACCGAAGTTCACTGTCTGTAATGACGCAGTACTCTTCCCACTCCAGGCATACATCGTATTGCTCCATAGATATCCTTTCGGCATCGGACTCCTTAACGATCACATAGGACCCTTTCGCTGCCTGATCCAGATTTTCAGGCGATGTACAGACCACGATCCTGTCTACCAGTCTTGTCTGCACATCATATGCCATCTTATTCTCTGCACAGATATATACGATCTCATCCTTCTTCGTATTTTCTCTGAGATAATCAAAAATTTCTGNATACCGCGCCGTATTNTCATTTTCACCTCTGATACAGAGCCTCATACAGTGAAGCGCCGTCATTGCGAACAAGAACACCANAAGCAGACACGCCATATAATATTGCAGATNATGCGGAAGTTTGGCATAGCACAATCCTATGACTACAGCCGCACCGATCAATGCANCGAGCGCACATTTCCATACCGCAAACTCTCCAAGCCAATGAAATATATGAATCCCAATGGCAGANACNANNTTCANATACGNANCANCGGTGTTCCCCAAACGCACATACATGATCACCGCCAGTCCTATATAGNCTGACACCAGTGCAAGGTATANTTTCCATTGNCNTTTTTGATGCNCTGCTAACACACCAANTCCCAGAAGAATGAGNACGCCAAAGAAACACTCATTATATCTTCCGTAGAACANCGTATCGATTCTTGTTTTACCGGATACTTCAACCAANGAAGAGGAATAGAAGAAAACCGCGGTTATCCCAATAGACAGCAAGACGGACAGCACCGGAAACAGATATAAGCATAGATTCTTTTTGGTTCTATANCATTGCCGCAGCTGTCTCANNGCATATACNATGCCTAATCCAAACAATAAATAGGTGGCAGACATACATTCCCAAAGCTGTCCTATCACATTCAGCATAAACTCTTTCATTCCCTGCGCATGAAACAGCTCCGTTATTTTCTGCAGCTGAGAATCTGCAGAATTCGCGCTTCCTATCTTGACAGAAAGTCCAAGCGCNCGCATGGCCGGATTGTTTTCNACCATATTNANAAANCCGCTTTTAAGNATCCGATTTAAAACGATCATAACCGCCAGTGCAGCAAGACACANGGCAAGTTCTTTCCAATTTAACCGACGCCAGAAAACAAGCAGCAGCATACAAAAAACTGCTGCCAGGATCACTGACAACATTCGATTATGCACCATATACATAAATCCCAGAGTGACACCGGTCAAAAAGCNTTTCCACCACACAGGATGCTCTTCCAGAGAAACCACTTCATAAAAAACAAGCCAAAGCAGCAGTGTCAGCAATGTCTCACTCAGCGTCACATAAGAATAAAAGATATAAGATGAAAAAGATGTGGCGGCAAAAGCGACCGCCCCTCTTTGAAGTGCACTCAGATTCACGAACAGTCTGCGCGCGATCAAATATGCCAGTCCGTAAACACCGACACACATCACAACATTAAACAAAACAGCAATTTTATAGATAACGGACATTTGATTGCCCAATAATAACGCCGGCGCCAAAATAAAACTATACCCGAAGCTGTACCATCCGATCCCGTCCATCACACCTGCCCATNTATTCCCGGTCAAATGTGCCGCATGCGCCCAGTAACCAAATTCGTCTGCATATACAAAGGGGCCGTTCACTTTGCTGATATAGAACAATCTTAAAACAAGTACCCCCAGGCAAAAAAACAGGAACACCAGCGTTTCTTTTCTTTTATCAATAATATTTTTTAACATTCCGTGTCTCTCCTCCACTCCCGGCATTCACATATCTTATATCTAAGAGAAAAGTAACAACAGTCATACCGGTCATAACTAACGCATAAAACAGACACATGCATTTGATACCCCAATGAAGCAGCATTATTTTATTCCCCAACAAAAGAATCAGCGAAAAAACAACCGATATATACAGGAGTATTCTCTGCTTACGAATCACCGTCGAAATCACAACAAGAAAATTGAATACCGCTAACGCTCCCCCCGCCAGCATCAACAGAACAAACTCTGTTTCATAGTGATCCAGCGTCACCTTATAAACCAACCCCAAGAGACGCACTCCAAACCATTTTCCAAANAGCGCGACAACTCCTGCAAACAGCACCAGGATCNTTGTCTGGCGATACATGATTCTTTTTATCTTTGAGATCTGCTTGTCCTTCCATAAGGACGCTAACGATTTCACAATAGGATTATATATATAATTGCCCAGCAGNGATATCACAAATACAGGCATAAATACGATATTAAAACAAGCCTGCTCCTCACTTGTGAAAACNGCATCCACCGTATATTTCGGAGAATTAGACATATACACCACTGTAAACGTGCTGACCGCAAGCGGGAAACAATTNTTAAGCAGCATCCGGACCTTTCCCCATTCATGAATCATATCCTTNGGAAAAAGGCCGNGTACCGTATAATTTAACAGGACACATACCACCGTAGAGACAAGCAGGCTTCCCCCCGCCGCTGCTACAATGCTGTCCGTCAGCCAATAAAGCACCGCAAAACAGATGATATATCCCCATGTTCGAATTGCCCAGATCTTAGAAGCAATATCCAATCTTCCNTGTTTNTGNAAGTCNCCATGTAGTACATCNTCTGCCGTCTCNAGGAACCGGGGACCCAGCATGAGTATCACACAAATAATTTTATCTGCTGAGTAATCCTTATTCAAATAACAGAATGCAAGATAAAAAACCGATGCAAGAATCATTCCNGACATAGTAACGACTCTTGCATACATATAATCCCCATATGTATATTCCATCTGCACATCCGAAACCTGATAATTCCGCACTGCATATTTCCCTATATAGAGCAGCATATTTGCCGCTGTGAACGCAATCGAAAACATTGCCGCATCTGTCATATTGCCNTGCCTCGATATAACAAGCAGCAGAAGCATCGACTGAAAAGAATTGCCGGTATAGGCTATGACATTCCATATATAAGAAGATTTCTTTATGTCCTTTGTATCTGTTAATAAATTACGCATNCTTAATATTATCATCCTTCTCATTGCGANNTTGTCTGAACCGCTGATCATCAGCCGAATCAGTATCTNTATTCTACTTTTTCACAGACTAAAAGTCAAATACGGCNCAGATCATTTTNANGACATNGGATTCTGACTANATTCGNGTAAATTGGACATTCTGAATCTTAGATGCTATAATATTCACACAATTGTTCTGATCGGATATGAGNTTTGGGAGGAACGCCAAATGAAATGGTATGAACTGAACAAGAAATATTTATGGATGTTTTTTATCGTATCCATATTGAGTCTGCTATATGTTTTCCCTATTATTCTGGTAAATATATATTTCAAAGATGATCTTGGATGGTCTCTTGCNGGNGAAATAGGCCTAAANGGTGACGGGCGGCCTTTGGGAGAATATCTGGTACATGCATTATGCGGGGGCAGACCGGTCACAGATACCGCACCCCTTCCATTGATTCTGTTAGTTTTATTTTTATCTTATACACTTGTTTTGTATGTTAAGACAAACCTGGATTTTGTCTCCGATCATTATGCTTTGATCGCGGTATTACTCTTCGTCATCACCAATCCTTTAGCAGTGGAATGCGTAGCTTATCGCTACGGCTCCATGGTTATGTTTGTTGCGCTCGGAATCCCGTTTATTATTTTTTCCATACCGGACACAATATCCAGGGCAAAAATATTTATTTATTCCATGATTCTAAGTATCGCACTGATGTGTTTATATCAGCCCACACTCGGCATGTGTCTCGTACTGTTAATCAATAATATCTTCTTCGCTATTATCCATAACAGAAAATTGAATTATATATCAGAAGGTGTAAGGATCGCCGGTATTGGCGTTGGTGCTGTTCTCTATAAAATAATCATTCCCGGTCATTACATTAACACTGCTGACTGGCGATACGAAGCCTCACAAACACTCGAGCTAAAACCCGGTTCTATAATAAAAATTATAGAAAACATGCGGGATTCCTGTCTTTATATCGGAACTTTTTTGTCTGAAACAGCTCTGTGGTATAGAGTTGCTTTAGCCTTGATNATCATAATCGCAGTAGCTTCCATAGTTCTTTTTTATCATCGCGAAAGTAAAAAAACANGATGGCGCAAGGCAATTGATATTGCTTTCCTCATCGTTTCACCCATCGCTGTCTTTTTTGCTTCTTTCCTGCCAATGCTGCTTCTCAAGACCTTATCAATGAAGGGCAGATTATTTATTGCATTAGGAGGGTTTCTCCTATACATAGGAATATTTTTGTTATATCACCTAAAACGCAGCCGGACTTTTGCTCTCCCGCTGTCCNTTTTGATCGTTTTATGTATCCTCTATCCATACACATATATGTATTCGTTTGGCAATGCATTGAATAATCAGAATGAATATGCNAAATACATCGTATACAACATTGCCCATGATCTGGAAACAATAAACGCAGACGGCGAATATACTACAGTCACTTTTATCGGGAAAATGCCAAGAACCAAGCGCATACAAATGCTATATGACAAATATCCAAGTTATGAGTCACTGCTTCCCAGATATATTACAAATGATACATGGATCGGAGGCGCATACGTGTTACATTATCTGCAGGATGACCTGAAATTAGAATCCGATAACGANTCTGACATACAGGTGNTCAGCTCCGAAGAACCCGNTATGACAAACTCACTCTACTCCTGCTATTTGAATGGCGACAAGATCATCGTATCTTTTCGCGAATCT
The DNA here is from genome assembly GCA_014804565.1 of Lachnospiraceae bacterium. Classification (GTDB taxonomy): domain Bacteria; phylum Bacillota; class Clostridia; order Lachnospirales; family Lachnospiraceae; genus UBA3282. The sequence continues at coordinate 24,566 of JAAUZN010000023.1, read as the reverse complement.
TCAGAATGAATAAACGAGGGCTGGAAGCTCATNTAAGAGCTTTCAGCCCGATCATTTTCACAGAGAATCTTTATTCTCTTTACATGTATCATAATCCAGCTTCCGGACATGATACTGCACATCCTCCAGTATCCTTCGATTAGCCGCAATCGTATCAGCAAGCAATCCGATCACAAACGTAATAAATCCAATAATCAATAGGGTACAGGCTAAGATNAGTGACTGTACATGCCCATTTCCCATGCCGGTGAAGAAAAAGACCAGGAACCTGATNCCTATTCCCAAACCGATCAAAGCCGGTATTAAGGCCACCACCGAGAAGCAATACAACGGCTTGTACCACATAAACGCCCGAAGAATTGTCACCATAGACTTCTTCACATATCCCCACATGCTGTGAAACAGCCTGGANCTTCTCANCTCCGGATTGGTTCTGATCGGCACGCTCATGATCGCCATTTTGCTCCTGCCGGCCTGCACGATCGTCTCCAATGTATAAGTGTAATCGTTTACTACGTTGAGTCTCATNGCGGCNTCTCTGCTAAACGCTCTGAANCCGCTGGGCGCATCCGGAATATCGGTACTGGACGCNTTGCGCACCACCCAGCTGCCTAAATGCTGCAGTTTTTTCTTAAGCGGNGAGAAATGCGCCGTCTCGTCNATCGGCCTCTCACCGATGACCATATCCGCCCTGCCATCCAGAATCGGCCGCACNATCGTCTCAATGTCTTCTCCGCAATACTGGTTATCCGCATCCGTATTGACAATGATATCCGCTCCGTGGCGCAGACAGGCGTCTATTCCCGCCATAAATCCCTTGGCAAGGCCNTTGTTCTGTTTGAAATTGACCACATAGTGAACGCCCCAGTTTCTCGCCACCTCCACAGTATTGTCTTTACTGCCGTCATTGATGATCAGATATTCGATCTCATCTATGCCATCAATGTGCCTGGGAAGGTCGTTTAATGCGATTTCCAACGTCTCTGCTTCATTGTAACACGGAATCTGAATAATCAATTTCATAGGCTGCCTCACAATTTGCTCAAATAATACTATCCGTAATATTTTATCATACACCTTGTCAAATTACTACCACACTTTTGATGAGTAAACGGTAATCACTGATACTCCTCTGCGAAATAAGGCTCCTCGAAATAGGCATCCAGAAACGCCAGCCGCCCTGTCACATATTCATATATATACTCATCCTTCCAGTGCTCCCTGCCATGCTCTTCCCACCGCACATAATTTCTGTCATATGCTCCTGAGCCGTGCAGATAAGCGAACTCTTCATCCAGCATTGCTATGAGCCGCTCCTCCGACAGAATATCCTTGCGCAGCTCTTTCCAGCGTTTCAGTGTCAATTCCTGTATCTGATCCGGATAGGTCTGATATAGATTCCTGGTATCCAGGCTCCAGATAAAGGCATCTGTGATCCACTCCGGTTCATATAGCTTTCTGTTCCAATCGCCTTTATACAAACGCTGTCCCCATGTGGCATTACAGTCCCACGGCACCTTGATGATCTGATAGTCCCCGGAACCGTCATGAAGATATTCAGCCACGTAACATATATTTTTACGCACCCAGTTATCATGCGCCCTAGTCAATATGATAAAAATATTAAAATCAATCGCGTTTTCCAGATTCACCGCAGCGATCGCTTCCTCGTAATCCGCGGCCCCCTCTTTGAAATATATATCCAAATATTCCTTGAGCGGCAGCCAGCTTTCAGCATCATACTCTCCGGGATGCTTGATCTCAAAGGACTCGCTAAGTCCAAAATCCTCCCCCAGCGTTTCATCCGGCATCTGAAACCCGCTGCATTTATACAGGATATCCTTCTTATCCAGCGATAGCTCCTTTTTGTCTATTCTCTCCACCAGCCCATACACACCCATGTAAGTATCGTTACAGAACAACTCCACATACTCCATGGTGGTTCCGTCATCTTTTGCGACCGAATTGCTTGATGCTATATTGCGCCATACGTCATACGAAAATTTATTATGGATCAGGCCATCGTCATCCCACAGAGCTGCCAATATCCAATCTTCATCCTCGCGCATCCCCAAAAGAGACAGCTTTTTGTCAAGAACTAATTTATATCCCTGCTTTGGGAATCCCCTGGAGCTCTGTCCGCGTACCGCCACTTCACAGCCCGCCTTCTGCCATTCCCTGCCCTGAAATTTCATATCCGAAAGACTCACGGTGGCCTCTTGGATATCCTCCCCGATCGTTCCACCGATCACCGTATTGATGACCATTGTCGGCATACCCGTAAATATGACATGGCCGACAAAATAATTCCCGGTCTCTTCATCTAAACAATACAGAGTAAACGCATGTCCTTCTTCTATGGCTCTAGAAGGCTGTCTGAAATATTCATCCTCTTCCCAGTACAGCCGCCCGCGGGAGCAGCTAAAAACACCGTCCCATGTCTTGCTGTTCATATTCTGTGTCACATAATATTTTTCTTCTCTGATATCATACGCGATCTCGTGGTCATTAAAAAGGATTTCCGGCACTCCCTCTGCCCTTTCGCTGCTTTCAAGTCTCCGTTCTATTTCATCTGCCGTAAGCACATCGACCGACATATATCCTTTTTGCACCTTGACAATGATGGTGTCTTTACAGACAATGAGACATAAAACCGCAATCAGCACAGCTATGATACTGATTCTTGTTATCACTCCGTGCCGTATCACAAAACTATTTTTCTGCACAGCACGCATCCCCTCTGGTTTCTATAAACTGATCTACGTCACCAAAATACTTCCCGTTCTTTTCAAGCCAGCTTTCGTCCTTATCCCACCACTTGATCTGCAAAAGTGCCTCTATCTTCTCCGGCGAAAAGCGATAACGTATCAGTCTGGCAGGTACTCCGCCCACAATGGCATAGGGTTCTACATCCTTCGTCACCACTGCGCCTGTTCCAATGACCGCTCCGTCTCCGATGGTGACGCCGCTCTTGATCGAAACACTTCCTCCGATCCAGACGTCGTTACCGATCACCACCGAATAGCCATCGCTGTCACTCTTGAGGTCCTCAAAAAGATTTTCATCCACGAAGGTCTTAAGGGTATGCTCCTTGCGGTAAAAGCACGGCGAGATCGCCACCCTATCGATCGGATGCTCAAAAAGCCTGATATTCACATTCTCTCCAATCCCGCAAAATCTTCCGACCTTGACATTGCGCATTGCGCTGCCCCGATGCACATACGTGCCATACCCTAAACGGCAGCCGAACAACTCACCTGCCACAAAATTGTTCCCCTCAAAAAAGCAGTTGCGGCTGACCATCGCAGTTTGGGCAAAGACAACATGCTTCTTCTCATTCTCTTTTCTATAGCGACTCATCAGATATCGCTCATATAGTTCATTGACAATCCGCATCCCATCACCCTCTCTTACCGATGTCTTCCGTCCAGGAACACTTCACAGATTCTGTCCACCTGCTCCATGGGCAGATCCGCATACATCGGCAAGGTCAGCACGCTCCTGCTCACCTTCTCCGCAATCGGTGTAAGACTCGTGTCATATTTACCATGAAAGCATTCAAAGCTGTTAGTCAGCGGGTAGAAATATTTTCTAGCTAAAATATCGTGTCGTGCCAGTCGTTCAAACACTGCCTCTCTATTCTCCCCGAAGCCCGCCTCCTCTATTACCACCGGGAAATAGGCGTAATTCGACTGCACATCCGACTGTGTCGGGTTGAACCGCAGCCCATCCACATTGCCCAGTCTCTCCATATATCTGGTATACACTTTTCTCCGCTTTTCTATCTCCTCATTGATATGCCTGAGATTACATATTCCCATAGCTGCACAGAATTCATTCATCTTGGCGTTGGCTCCGACGCCGTCCACGATCTCCGGTCCCCGTATCCCGAAATTCTTCAACCCATACAGGGCTCGTCCGAACTTGGGATCACGAAAGCATACCGCGCCGCCCTCAATGGTATTAAAGACCTTCGTGGCGTGAAAACTGAAGCAGGATGCGTCCCCGAAAGAGCCTATTCCACTCCCTTTATAGGTCACGCCGAATGCGTGCGCCGCGTCATAGATCACTTTTAAATGATACTGCTTTGCGATCCGGTCTATCTGCTCCACATCACATATATTCCCGTAGACATGCACCGGAACGATCGCACAGGTCCTGTCAGTGATCAAACTCTCTATCTTATCCACGTCTATCGTGAAATCGACGGGATCAATGTCGCAAAATACAGGATCTAATCCGTTTCGTACGATAGCGTGTGTAGTGGAGGCAAAGGTAAACGGTGTCGTGATCACCTCACCCTGCAGCTCCATCGCCTGCAGCGACAATTCTAATGCCATATGCCCGTTCGTCAACAGATCAATGTCCTCTACAGCAAGATAACTTTTCAATTCTTCCTGCAGTCTTTTATGTTTGACTCCCATATTGGTAAGCCAATGTGTCTCCCACATATCCTTGATCTCATCAATATACTCCTCGTATGCGGGCATGGAGGAGCGCGTCACCAAAATCTTATCCATATCATTCTCTCATTTTATCGTGAACAGCTAAAAACTCACAAAAGCTTACTTTTTAGTATAAAAATAGGTCGATTAAGGAATTCCCCTAAAGAATCGTTTCTTTCTATATTGGAAGAATTGACATCCCGATAAACGATTGTGTTCTCATGGTTTTCCGCAATTCCGATATGGAGGATCTCCCATTCATTCCTGAGGTTGTCCTTAAGCCAATCTATCATCTCTTTTTTGGTGCCTTCCCGGAAGAGACAGCGATTTCTGTCACCCATCCAGTTAAAGCCCAGCTGGAATACCAGAAGGGATGTCATCTGCGCCATTTTTTTAAGCTCATTAATAATATTCTCTCTTGCAGATTCGATATTATTGATGTGTCCGTAATCATCTCCGACATGATGCAGGACATTGAAAAGTATGGTCACGTCAATGTGTTTTTTAAGGGAGTCGGCAATGTCATTCTGAAAATCAAAATATTGATCATGAATTTCTATCTTCTCCTGCAAATTTAATATTTCAGAAGCAGCCTGTACAAAAGCGGCGTGATCTCTATTTCCCTCATAAAATATTCCCTTTTGAGCACCATGGTTTAATAATTCAAAAGTAAAAAAACCGCTGTTTCCTCCGATATCACAGAAAACAGAATCAGCAACTTTGACTTTATCCAAAATATAAGTTAGGCGCTCCTCTTCGTGACGCGATTTGATCTGCAGCGATTCCTCAGAAATAATATTTTTCAATTGAGTAGGTAAAACCTGATAATTGGAATGCTTACTGGTTTTTTGGTATAAAGTAATTAAATTTTGCACATCGGCTTTCATTTCATCAATCTCCGTCTATATAAAGTTGATTGGTATCAGGTCTCTTATAGATATCATTTTGAATAAGAAAATCGGGATTAAAGTCTTTTTCAAATCCACCAAAAGCAACCGCCTCTTTCTTATCGGGAGAAAGAAATCCTCCGCTCCAATAATAAAAAATTTCGGTCTTGGGCTCCTCCGGATCTATATCGTTAAGAAAACCATATTCTTTTAAAAATATTTCAAAAAAATTATATCCGCTATCTACAAACAATTGCGAAGGACCCCAAAATCTGGGATTCGCTTCTATCATATACTCATTGTCCGCAGTGATGCGCAGTTCTATCATCACAAAACCGTGATATCCGACCTGCAAAAGCATATTTTTATAAGCATCAGCAATGGCAGTATGGTGATAGGTACTTGTTTTTGCACAGAGTACAGATTTTCCGCCGGGCTGCTGCATCAGGTTCTCCTGGGAAAAGCTGTAGACTTTTTTAGATTTTGTAATATAGTACAGTAAATAAATACTCTTTCCTTCTAAAAATTGTTGATAATAAAAATCGTTTTGTTGATAAGCCCCGATAAAGTGATCATATTCCTCTGCGGTTGTGATCAGGACGGGAGCGTAAGCTTTCCCATCTCCCGAAAAATATGTTTTGGGCTTTGCCACAAATTTTTTCTTGAATTTAGGGGGAAAGGCAATCTCTTCGGGAACGGTCATACCATATGAAACACACAGACGGGAAAATTTTTCCTTATCTGAAATGGTTTCATATAAGTTTTTATCAACCAAAACATTTTCTAAACCGAGTGATGACAATATTGACATATGATCTAATAAAAAGCGGTTCAGCGCCTCTGTGGAGGGCGGAATCAAAAAAGTACTAAACTCTTTCTTCTCTTTGGCAGAAAGAATAAGCTGTCTGATCTCATCTAGGTCAAGCTGTCTGTTTTTTCTCACAGCATATACTTTGTCTGCGTATATTGTCTTTAAGATCGTGTCGTCTCTTGAGCATGCAAAAATCAGATAATTTGCTATATTGTTTTTCTCTAAAGTTCTTAAAAAAGCAATAACAGCTCTCTGATTATAGCCGGAAAAAATAAGAATATATTTTGATATTTTCATGCCTGTTATCATAACATATGAGGTCCTATAATGCAAGTAACGCTAGATTCCCTTTCTCTTTCTCCAAGCCAGATACCTGTCTCTGCCCATGATGAGATACAGAATATAGGTCAACGGATCGTTCTTTAGTTTTGCGGATCTCTTCGCCCAATCCGGTATCGGAAGATACCATTTGCGGATGACCGGAACCTTCTGGGCGGTATCATACTGAAATAACGGTTCGTCATCCAGTTTGACCTCATCGATATCCGGAACAGCTCCGACACGGCAATTTACTCCCGAACCGTCAAAACCATTGTTCTTCACCAGTGACCTGGAAGGAAAAACTGCGTAATATCCGGACAGATAGTATAGCATCGTGAGTACCGCATCGTTCAGCCGCGCATACTTCTCCCCTTTAAGCAGGTGGTTGATATAGACGCAGAACAACCATTTATTTCTGAAATACAAGTCGAATACCTTGAACGGATTTTTCGCGTATCTCCCACACAGACTGGCCTGATCCATCTCATGCAGGAACTTCCATTTGTCTTTCCAGGTGCCATATCCCCACGGCTGAAATGCATAATTCTTATATATCTTAGAAGATGACGCGGGTGTGAGCATACTAAAACCGGCAATCGAATACACCTCTGCATCCTTTTCAAACCGCCGCAGCATCTGATTCATATAATCCAGATAAGCCGGGGCAAAGACATTGTCATCCTCAGTGAAGAGCAGAGCATCATACATCTCAAATGCCCTATCACGCACAAAATCTGCATTGGCACCCGGACCCAGATTTGTTTCCTGAATCCATACATTTACTTTCTTGAAGCCCTGTATGTCCTCCACATACTCCGTTACTTTCTTCCAACCATCCACATATTTCTCATTAGGAGGATAATCCACACTGATATATATTTCAGTGCGATCTGCATATGTACACCGACTTAAGCTTTCGACACACTCTTTCAGATGTTCGACCCGATTGCAGGTGATAATGACTACCGGAGCATATACCTCAGTTTTTTTAATATCCTTATCATTTAAATCCATCTTACCCCCACACCATATCTTCCTTGTTCTTCCTGACAACAGTACCGTCTTTCACCTCGTAGATTATATCACACTTCCTGACGGTTGTCAGTCGATGCGCCACGATGATCAGCGTCTTATACCCCTGCAGTGCCTCAATCGCTTTCATCACCTCAGATTCTGTCTCATTATCCAATGCCGCTGTCGCCTCGTCCAGTACGAGGATATCCGGATTGCGGTACAACGCCCGCGCAATCGCCAGACGCTGTCTCTGACCTCCCGAAAACCGAACACCCAGCTCTCCTACCTTCGTATCAATACCTTTTTTCAGACTCCTGATATAGGTATCAAGCTGCGCAATCCGCAGCGCTTCCCACACTCTTTCCTCGTCAATGTCCTGCTCCAGCTCACCGAAAGCAATATTATATTTGATCGTATCATCGATCAGATACATCGTCTGCGGCACATAGCCTACAATCTTGCTCCAATCCTCTTCCAGATCTTCTATATCTGTTCCATCCATCAGGATCTTGCCCTCAGACGGTTTAAGGAGTCCGAGAATGAGATCCGCAAGCGTCGTCTTACCGGCTCCCGACGGACCGATCAGCGCAATAGACTGCCCTTTTTTCACCTTCAGATCAATATGGTCCAGAACGATCCCCTCGCCATTCGGATAGCCGAATGTCACACCGCTCACATCCAACTCATTTTGAAATTCTACACGGTGCTCGTCATGTATTTCCTGACTCTCCCGCTTCTGTCTCTCCTTCTCCTCCAGTTCCCTGACCGTCTTAAGAGTCGCATAGGTTCCTGCCAGCTGTGTCGTGTACATGGTGATCGTATTGCTGCCGCTAGTGAGACCCCCCAACGCCGGCAGGATACGGAAGGCGCCGACCGCGATCGTGGAAAGCTGTGTGAGCAGCCCGTTTACATCATCNGTATGACCCATCTGTNCAGCAACCGCCGCCATCAGACCCGTAATACAGATCATCTCTATNATATAGGCNGGTGAAAGTGTTCCCAGCTCCACTTTAACGCTGAATCTATTCCGCTTTGCAACGACCCGCTCATAGTATTTTGCAAAGAATCCCTGCTTATGCATCGCAATGATCTCTTTATTCCCTTGAATCGCCTCAAGTGAGATCTTATAGGTACTCTGCGATAATTGGCGGAGTTTTTTNCCGTTTACACTCATCGGTCTTCTGTATAGGAGCTGCAGCATGACAAGGCATAACACNGCCAGNACACACAGCACNAATGCCATATCNCNTGACTGNAGNAAGATATAAGCGCCGATACACACAATCGTTAACGCNTTNGTGACCATAGTGTAAAAGGTTTTGATGACCGTGTACACGCCCATGACNTCNCCGTTGATTCCNTGCAGAAGNTCCGCCGTATTGTTCTCCACNAANAAAATGTACCCCTGTTTCATATAGGCGCTCAGCACACGGACAGACANCTCTCTTTGAATCTTATTGGCATATTTGAGATACACCCAGTTGTAGAATATATTATACACNTTCTTGANGATATANATTCCAATGACCAGAAAGCATACAAACCAGATCACGCTCTGATCGGAATCAAGATGCANCGGTTCAATAAAGGGCTTTATAAACCACTTCTCACGCGCCGCCTCCATGTCNAGCATCATATTTAAAACCGGTACGATNGCCGCAACNCCTACCATCTCCAATACGGCAGCNATCAGACTCATGACAAGCACGATACAGAAATATACTTTCTGCTGTGTAGTCAGGATAAATCGAAACTTATTGACGACATCTTTTACTTTTCTCANTTCGTTCATATTTTCCTCTATTCCGAAGCGNTCTATNNTGANATATACGCNTNCTCANTTGANCCTCTACCGANCGGTTCTCTCTGTCCCATCNAGNATCNCACATACNTTCGCTATATTTACNTCGATATCAAACTCNCGCNTCCACANTGNGACACTTGCNNTGCGCATGGCGCTTAACGTCTCCTGATCCGATGTCATGATCTGCCGNANTGCCGCCGCAACGGCCTGCCCATCCGGGTNGGNAGGCAGCAGNATNCCATTNCCCTGTATCATCTCCGTGATCCCGCCNACATCGGTCCCGATCACGGGCNTNCCNAACTTCATTGCCTCCTGTATGGATACCGGACAGCCACCCTCCGTAGAAGAAGTTGTGATAAAGCAATCCGCCGGATNTTCCGTGTANTATCGGAGAATNTNATCATTCTCCATATATCCCTGAAAAGAATAACTTATATTGTCCTTCACGNCCAGTTTTTCTCTGGCATAATCTTTCATANGCTGCAGNTCAGCGCCATCTCCTATNTGCGTCCANTGNACCTTATCNNCNTCCAGCAAAGCCAGNCCGTCAATAATNAGNGAGANCCTTTTTAANGNAATNACATTGGAGCAGCTCACGACATGCCATGCTTCCTGCNTCCGGTACNCTGCCGGAGCCTGTACTGCTTCCGTTCCCAGCTTNCACACATNCAGTCTGCTCTCATCTATATAATGACNGATCCGCTCCCTNTAGTATNTNCTGGCGTAATNGCAGGCAAANAGNATCGCATCCAGTCCCGGCTCCATCTGNTGTTTAAAAGGCTGNCTGTTCCCCGGTATCCTCTCATGATACAGATCNNCNCCATGCGTGCGCGTTATNATCCTGACATTTGANCGNTTANCTCTCCTGCACTCCAGNACTGCGCTGTAACAGAAATAAGTNTACCAGAANGAATAATAAATGATCGGCTCCCTCCCGATGAGAATACCGCTCTGCCGNAGCTTNTTCTGATCGGACAANGCCTGTGCAAAAAAAGACAACGATTGATATAACCGCTCTCTCCTGTTTTNCTTTTCTCCCAATATTTCCCGGATCTCCTGNCTTGCNNGCCTGTCCAAAAGAAACAGNGCAAGCGCCTTGACCTTATCTATNGNGGACAGTTCCGGNCTTCCAAAACAGATCAGTTCTACGCCTTCCGGCAGATCAGTACATAGGCCNCCCCGAAACTGTTCACCNTCTGCATGNGAAACGANCGTAACGTCATAGTGCTGCCGCAGCCGCATAAGTTCCGGGATAATAAAGGTCTTTTCNCCTTTNCCATAAGGNAAACAGTCCGTTGCNAAAATAAGTTTTGTCATTTTTTCACCAGTTCNATCAGNGNGCTCTCCAACAGATCNACCTTCTTCTGAATCCGATAATTTTCCTCTGCATACGCATTCACCCGCATGCCATTCTCCCTGCGNATATCCGGCTCACGCCACGNCCTNTTCATCANTTCNNTGAGNTCTTCCCCGCTGTCAAAAAATAAAACTCCCGGAATNTTCGCGNCNTGCCCAACATTTGTCGAAAGGATCAACAGCCCGGCTGCCGCNGCCTCGCAGATGGAGATGGACATCGCNTCCCANCTGCTCGCCGANACATAGANGTCCGCGCCCTTATAAAGCTCCAGCACCTTATCCCTCGTCAATCCCACATAAATATCAGCACAGCCATTCAAGTCAGAATTGCTTTCCATCTTTTTCTTCATCTCGACAAGCTCACGATAGTATTGTGTCTCTTTGGAACCGATCAATACCAGTCTGGTGTTTGGCAGATTCGCCTCATGATAGGCCTGCAGAATCATCTTTTGATTCTTGCGTTCTTCATAGGTCGAGACATTGATAAACACGATCTCCTTCTTCTCATCCACCATATATGCTTTTCTGTCAAAGAAAAAGTCATTCGTGGCATTTTCCAGAATCATAGCGTTTTGCAGATCAAATTTCTGCATATATTGATAAATCCCATCACCCGTGAAGAGATAGGATACAAGATCAAATCCGGCGATATCCCCGGGAAGCGTTTCCTTATATTTTTTCCAATAATGCTCAATCCTTACTGCCAACAGATCAGCCAGAATCTGCTTTCTAAGCCGAATCTCCCTGACCTTCTTCCACACATCAAACTCTCTCAGAATAGTAGTTCCGTGCGTCATCAGCATCTTCTNCCCCGNCAGCTGATCCANNTCTCTCTTNAACCANTCAAATCCCCAGTGCTGAATNTTTACAATGATCAGGACATCCGGCNGATAGTGCAGGATGCTGTCCCGCACACGCNTTTTTTCTCCCTGATACCGGCAGGTATACTGATTGCGTTTGGCATGGATGCGCTCTATCTNAACNCCGTTATGTTCCTCCGCCTCACTGTAATTCTTGCGGGTGGCGATCACAAACACTTCATGCTTCTTTGCCAATCCCTCTGCCAGATANTGTGTCACCTGTGACACGCCATCCTGTGCCGGCCAATAAGAGCTCGCCAAGAACATTATCCTCATGCCCGTTTCCTCCCGCTCTACACACCAATCCCAAAAATCTCTGCCGTTACCTTCTCCCACTCGCCTCTGTCCCGCAGCATGTGTTCGATGATATCCCGCACCGCGCCATAACCGCCNTTGACGGTGGACACATAATCCGCTCTGNCTTTCACCTCCGCNCAGGCNTCNTCCGGGCANCCGACAAANCTGCACAATCCCATCGCNGGAAGGTCATTGAGATCNTCTCCCAGATATCCCAGCTCTTCCCTGACGATATGNCGNTCNTCCATAAACTNNGTCAGATANGTNACNTTGTCCTTGCAGTTCTGCACCAGATAGTCCACCTTCATCTCCGTCATCCGGCGGGTGGTGGCNGCGCACTCTCTTCCNGTCAGCACCATGATCTGTATGCCNGCACTGTGCGCCGCGAAGAATCCCGCCGCATCCTTCGTGCAGAATTTNTTCAGTTCATTGCCGTGCTCATCGTAGAAGATTCCCGCATCTGTCATAGTGCCGTCCACGTCGATGACCAGATATTTTATCCTTNTCCAATCGCTCATNNTCTCTCCATTCCGAAGCGTTCTATATCNTATCATGATAGAGCGACTTNGTCAGATACTGAATATTCATCTGCTTTTCCATCTGCTCCATCCGCTCTNTGATCTTCTTGTTCTCCTCGTCGCCCTTGATGTGCTGGCTCGCCATGTAATCGGCCACATAGTTGGTNCTGACATCNGTGCGNTAGCCNTCGAATCCCGCCANCGNCNCACNCGANACTTCCAGCTTCTTTANCAGNCGCAGCANCATGATCACGCTGTTGTCGGAAGGNCCNGATTCGCCGAAATGCAGATCCATATAATTGACCGCACAGNGCTTCTGTTCCTCGNGNCTGTCTTCCCCACACATCTCCAGCAGGTTGGAGGTGACGATCAGCTTCGGGATCTTCNTTTTNCCAAATATCATCTCNANCCGCATGGCNTTGCAGCAGAACACATAATCCGCCTCATANGTATCCGGCACAAANTTGGCGGANATGACNACCGGCTTCTCCTGCGCAATATANCGTTCGACTTTCTCCCGCTCGCTCAGNATACTCGANCCNGGCGCCAGGATCAGACACTGCTTTCCCGCCAGCTGCTGTGCAAGNGCCGCAAGCGNCTGTGTGTCATCGATCGCTTTATTNTGNAAATCCTGATANANNCCTTCNATATATGCCTCATCGTAGGCAGTCTTNTTGTNATCCTCTATGCTNCCCAGNATCTGATTGATCTGCTTCGCCCGAAGTCTGCCTTTATCCAGCAGAAATTCCGCATAGTTGCGGTGAAGATTNTACTTCGCAGAGATGGAGTAGGCNGTNTTNTAGCCCCAGGGCTCTATCTGCTTGAGCTGTGCNATNTGATCGTCGATGCCGTCCANTACCGGATTGACGTCATAGTGTCCCGACTGGNTTTTGTTCATATANTCCATGATCAGCTCCATGCANANATTGCCCGGGGAGCGNCCCATTCCCAGCATGGACGCATCGATCACGCAGTCNCTGTCACTGGCTTTCATATTGATAAATTCCTGTGCTAAAGAGTAGGACAGCGCCAGATTCTCGTGCAGATGCANTCCGATCACNATGTCCTTGCTCAGATTGTGCTCGATCANCGAATAGATCCGCTGCANNTCNTCNTTCATCATNGAGCCGAAGGTATCCACNATNGAAAANGCNTANGGNTGNATCTCNTTNACNTTCTGCANAAGCCGCAGGATCATCTCATCCGAATACCCCATGATATTGATGGGATTGGCAAACACCTTNTAGCCCTTCTCCATGACCTTGCGGATATAGGCAAGNCCCTCGTCGATATCATAATCNTGGAAGGTCACGCGCATCGCATCTATCGTTTTGCCGTCATAAGGCTCCAGCTTATCGACGCTGTACTTGTTNTGCAGCGACATNGCGGTGAACTTCGTATTGCCGCGATTCTCAGGAAGGATNTTCGCNATCTCGGCACAGTTGTTAAAGAGAGACTTGCCCGGTTNATATACGCAGTCTCTCAAAAANCCCACTTCGATATAGTCCACGCCGGACTCTATTAACTTNGACAGGATCTCCCGGATCGTATACTCNCCGAAATCCCAGTCATTNATGTACCCTCCGTCACGGAGGGTGCAGTCTAATAATTTGATCTCTGACATAAAACTCCTNTTTANANTGTCGGATTCGGATCCTTCATGGCATACAGAGCCTTCGCCATCTCATAATCATANACGTCGTCNATGTCCGCAGCCTCNCGCTTNTTGATCACAAGCTGATAATATTTNGGGCCGTAATTNTAATGCCACTCACGCACCTTCTCNGTAGGCGCNAGATCNATGCCGTTNGTAAANTGATACATCATCGGNAGCTGCTCNGAATTCTTATGCTCCAGNCCCATCTTGAAATTCAGAGGCCCNTTGTCNTCCATCAGATAGGTCTGATAGGGTGATACCGTGATCAGGGAATCNTATCCTTCCTTCAGCTTCTCNAAATATACCTTGATCGCTTTCTCATACAGATAAGGCTCCACGCAGGGTGAAGTNGCACAGGCATATAAAAGATGATCTCCCTCGATGGTATCGCANAGATACTCNAAGAACATGCCAAAGGGTACAGACTCATTNGCGTACTGCTCGGGCCGCTTGATAGCNTTCACNCCGCACTTTTCTCCGATNGCGAGCATCTCGTCCGAGTCAGAAGACACGATGATCTCATGGAGTCCTTTTACCTGCTTCAGCTGCTCGATCTTATGCTGCANCAGGTTGGAATCTCCAAAGGGTAAAATATTCTTNTTAGGCAGTCTGGAACTGTTGCCCTTTACCGGTACTACTGCTGTNATCTTGTCACTCATTCTCTTTTCCTCCGTTCTGTGGACATCCTGCNCCACTGTTATTCANATTTATCACTTTAATTCAACTGCGCCGCGATCTTATTCACAATAGCCGCAATNTCCTGATCGTTTGTACTCTCGATCGCAAATCGCTCATGCGCCTTCGCTTTCTTCCTGCGCAGTTCCCGNTGNTTCACGATCCATTTGTTGNGGCAGNTCTCGTCCGCAAGCGCTCTCTGATATTTNTCATANAACCAGTCCTGCCTCTGGAGCATCTTCTGCACCNTGACGCNGACGGGCTGTTTTCTCCTGTAGGACTTAAGCTGCTCCTTTGTCAGCGCATAGGAAGGATCCTTCAACACTTCCTCCGCCATATCTGCAAATTTCACATAGCTGGGCACATCATCCACCAGATAAATATCATTGATCGCCTCCCGTGCAATCGGAAATGCGCCGCCCTCCCCGATCACCGAGCGATAGAACTGATCATAATCCCTGATCTTCTCTCCCTTGCTGATCAGCTTCAACTCGAAGCCGTCTGTGACCTCATACGGGAAGAGCAGATAACACATCTTGCCGCCGAAGAATGCCTCCACGATCGTAGAGCTGTTTCCCGTGTAAATAATATCACTTGTCAGGATCCACTGCTTGACGGAGCGTTCACTGATCACCCTGAAATTCGGACATCTCTCTGCCACCTCCGACATATGTTTCCCGATATGTCCCGGATGCGGGCGGTAGATGACAACAATATCCTCCCTGCTGTTGCACAGCTTCTCCATCCACTCCAGGATCGTCTTCTCAGACTTCATCATAAAAGCATAGTAATCCCGCCAGTCCTCCCCATGCTTCTTACACATACCGGCGATATACGACTCCGGCAGGTTGTCCGCATAGAAGGGAGACGCGAACAGCAGCACTTTCTTGTCCATCGGCAGATCATACTGTGGGAAAAGCTCTTCGCGGCTCAAATAGTAGCCTTTGAGTTGATCTCGCAGAAAATCCATGCCAACATGTCCGACCACCTTGATATTGCGCTCGTCCATGTGCGCCGCTTTAAGCAGCCTTCTCTTGTTCGCCTCGCCCCAGGAAACTCTGACCACTTCTCTGCCGATCCCGGTATAATTCTTGAATACGCCCGCCCTCTCATCTTTCGGATAGACGATATTCTCCCACTGCATGTCAATCACTTTGTCAAAGGCAACGAAATCTTTGGTGTGCCATTCCAGCGAAGCATTCTGATAGCACGCCATCGTCGTGACCACCTTTGCGTGATAGATCGGTTTGACCGCCTCCAGCGCTTCCTCGTCCTCGATATGCTTGATGACGACTTTATAACCCCTTCTCTCCAATTCATACTTGATAAGGCACAGGTTCTCCAGCTCCCTCACCTTGTGCTCATAAATCATGAGAAAATCTACTTCTTCTGGTTGTCTCTTCATGATCGCAAGTCCTCTACTTTGTCTCAAAATATAAATATACTGCGCTCAACACGGTCAACACCAGGCTCTTCTCTACAAAGTTCCCGGTCTGATATAGACTGCGCATATCGTCGGCAAGTTCCTGTGGCAGTACATCGCTGTCGATGCGCTGTTCATACATGTGCTCCAAATACCGCCTGACCGGTTCTTCCTGCGCATACCAATAATCCATCGGATTCATGGAATCGGGATTGGGCTTGTGGAACATCCGGCACCAGTATCCGTACAACAGCCTCTGTGTCGTCTTGACTTTCCTGAAAAAAATGTGATTTTTCTTAGGTTTGACGCCGCCCCACTTCTCCCAGCCAAACTCCGCCGCACCGGGATATCTCTCCGCGATCCATCTCAGATACAGTCTATCATCCACACGATACGCAAAGGGAATGGAGAAAGCCGTCTCCAACATATCCACATCGGCAAAGGGTGAGGCACATTCAATATAATTCTGCCGGATCATATACGAGACCTGCATGCCCAAAAGGCCTCTCGTATTCATGGCAAACGCTTCCTGTGTCTCGTACTGTTCCAGCACTCTCTCATCAAAAGTATATCCCAGTCTGGTCGAGTAGCTGTTCAACCCATAGCGGGGAGGCCCATACGCCAGTTCGCGATCTTTATAGTAGCTCGCCATGGTGGGTCCGCCGATAATGCCTGTATGCTCGATCCCGAACCGCTCCATATTGACCGACTTGAGCATCCGGTTTCCTCCGGTCATGCCGAGACAGATCGCTGCACCGTTATTCTTCAATGTCATCTCGTCCACATCATACATCCATCTGACATCGTCCAGAGATTTGAACAAATACTCATGCCCCAGATGCTTCGCGATCTCACCGGATACAGTGTCATCTCGATAACCCAGTTTACTGTATGACAGATTGGTCTGTTGTGTATACCCCATGTCGTGGGCCACCCAGCAGACCATGCGGCTGTCCAGCCCTGCGCTCAGATCCACCAGATGATCATAGCCATACTCTCTATCTTTCTCAAACTCCCGTGCCACAGCCTGCCGGAACGCCTGATCCAGTTTATCCAGCGCCTCGTCCTCCGTCATCGGCTGTTCGTGACAACGAAGCCTATAGTATTGTGTGATCTCCGCTCTGCCGTCTCCTAACACCGCAAAACATCCCGGAAGCAGTCTGCGGATCTCCTTCACATATGTGCTGTCATCCAGCATATATCCGTAGGACAACATATACTTGGCGGCGGTCTGATCAAAGTGATATGCAATATGGTTAGCTCGCAGGACCCGCACGATAAAATCCACGCAGTTAGATATGACCCAGCTGTCGCCGCTTATATAATAAAACAGGGCTTTATTGGAAACCTGATCTGTGTAGATCAGCGTACTATTCTTCTTCACATCGCAGACATAACCGCAGAAAGCCCCTCTCAATTTCCGCAAATGAGCTTCTGCATCGCTTCGCAGAGAACCGGCAAAAGACTGCTGCCAATCATCATTCTGTCCCATGAATTCGCTCTTGTTATACACATAACCATCCATAAAACAGATCTGATCCTCATCCGACAGATAGACATGGTCTTTCGGAAACTTGTCCAGCAGATGGCTGTACTGCACACAGCCGCCCAGATCCTCCGTATCACCCAGACAGTCGATATTCAGATTTTTCGCGGCGAGCCAGCCATACAATTCTATCTCTTTATCCATGCCCTTACCTCAACGCTTTTCGTATGCTCTCACACACGGCATTGATGTCCGCGTCCTCCATATAAGGATGGAAAGGCAGCGAAAGACATCTCTCGCAGATATACTCCGTATTCTCACAGGAAACCGCCTCGATCAGATGGTCGGCAAACGCTGTCTGTCTGTGCATCGGCTTAGGGTAATAGACTGCACTGGGTATCCCGTCAGCCTGCAGCTGTGCGATCACCTGCTCCCTCTCTTTGCCATCTTTCAGACAGATCGTGTACTGCGCCCAGCTGGAACGCATATTTTCCAGAATCGACGGTATCTTCACGGCACCGCGCAGCCGCTCATCATACTTCGCCGCCACACGGTTACATGCCTCTACCTCTTCTTCGAAGAACTGAAGCTTCTGGAGCAGCACTGCCGCCTGTATCGTATCCAGACGGGAATTCATACCGATACGGACATTGTCATACTTACCGCTTCCCTTACCGTGCACATGGATCGATCTGAGTCGCTCGGCACACCCGTCGTCATCCGTGAAAACAGCGCCGCCGTCTCCGTAGCATCCCAACGGTTTCGCCGGGAAAAAGGAGGTGGTGCTGATATCTCCGAAGCTGCAGGTCTTTTTATCACCGATCATACCGCCAAACGCCTGCGCGGCATCCTCCAGAACAAGCAGTCCATACTGATCAGCAATCTCACGTATCGCCTGTTGCTCCGCCGGCTGTCCGAAGAGATCCACCGCCACGATCACTCTCGGGCGCAGATCCGTGTTGTGAATAACGTATTCGACTGCCTTCCTCAAGCTGTCAGGATCTATATTATAGGTTTCTCTATATACATCCACGAATATGGGAACGGCACCCACCAGAGGAACCACCTCTCCACTGGAAAAAAAGGTAAGATCCGGCACAAACACCGCATCCTTCGGCCCGATCTCCCACGCCATCAACGCCAGCTGCAGTGCGTCCGTGCCGTTAGCGCAGGCAATACAGTGCTTTACACCCACATAATCAGCCAACTTCTCTTCTAATTGACTGACAGGCTCTCCTCCTATGAAATGCCCGCTCAGCAATACTTTCTGCATCGCTGTATCTATCGTTTCTTTATGCTTTAAATATTGGGTTTTTAAATCCCTAAAC
Organism: Lachnospiraceae bacterium; assembly: GCA_014804565.1. Taxonomy (GTDB): domain Bacteria; phylum Bacillota; class Clostridia; order Lachnospirales; family Lachnospiraceae; genus UBA3282. The sequence goes on along the minus strand of JAAUZN010000023.1, from coordinate 5,684 downwards.
TCCATATATAAAACCCCTTTAGCTGACAAATTGTTTCACTTATCAATTACCTATTCTTTGTCCGTTGCAAATAACCTTGCCGGATTCCCGACTACTGTTTTTTCTGCTTCTACACTTCTCGTCACATTGGAACCCATTCCAATTATGCTGTGACTGCCAACTGAAATTCTATTGCGGATAGATGAATTGATTCCTATATATGCACTCTCGCCAATATCTGCAAACCCTGCCACTATTATTCCGGCTGTCAGCTCTGCATTTTTGTGTAGGTGCGCCTCATGACCTATGTGTATCAATCCATCCAATTTCACATAATCTTCGATAACAGTATCGCCACATCCACCTGCCGCAATATTATTGCAGGCACCTATTTCTACACAATTTCCTATTATTACTTTGCCAAGTGTGGCAATCCTGCATTTATTTCCATCCTCGTCTTCATACATCGTAAAGCTTGTGGACCCGATAACTGCATTTTCGTTACAAAAAAAATCATCTCCGATTACTGCATTTTTAATTGTGCTTCCAGCTAATATTGTTGCATTTGAACCTATAACAACATCATGTCCTATTAAGCAGCCCGGCTCAATATAGGAATTACATCCTATCTGCACATTTTCACCCAAATAGTATCCGTCATCCGTCAACTTGTATTTTCGCTTACTGTCAATATTATGCTTTTCTTTCGCGAATCCATTGACAAATCTTGCATATGACAATTGAGGATTTTTACAAAACACAAAACAATTCTGTTGCTTTAACTTGTCTGAGACCTCAATCCCCTCTTCTGCAAAAACAAGGCAATTTCGGAAAGCTTCCAGATTTTTCACTAAATGAGCAACCTTTTTTGAAACATACATCGCCGTATTCATTTTAGGATTGCCAATATAGGAAACACCGTCAACCGTAAAATTATAATCTGCATCTATCTGATTAACAAAATATTCCATTTACCCTCCTATGAGTCTTCCCATCTAACCACAGATTCTCCATCAAGCACAATGTCACCCATCTGATTTTTGCATAAAGTCCGTAATGTATATTTATTTCCAGGTAAACAATTGACAATTGTCACTGTAACCTCAATCTGATCATCAATATATACTGGTTTTATATATTGAAAATTTTGAGATAATAAAATAGTGCCATTGCCTGGCAGATGATTTCCAATAATCATCGAAATGGCATTGATACAAAAAAGTCCATGTGCAATTCTTCGTCCGAACATTGAGTGTTCGGCATACTCTTTATCCAAATGAATGGGGTTCATATCACCTGAAACTTCTGCTATTTTTTTAATTGTCCGCTCGTCAGCAACAATTGTCTTTGTGAAAGTACTTCCTATTTCCAGCATATTTCTCATATCTCCGACATTGATCCTATCGCCTCCACATATTTACATAGAAAATCTCCCTTTAAAATCAATTGTTGCGCAGTCCTGTAACGGGAATCTGACCGTCTCTCCCGTCGCCGCAGACTGATAAATTGCCAGAACAAGTTCCAAAGCTCTCCTGCCTGCCTCTGCATCCACATAGGGTTTTCTATCATTCTGAATTGCGTCAACCACATCCGCATACAGCGGTGTGTGTCCATAGCCGTACACATTAGGCGGATTCTCATGGAACTGAGCCTTGACTTCCACAGAATTGTCCAGCGCATCCGAAAAACGCCACTCCTCGATCACGTTGACAGAACTCCCTCCGGCCTTCACTGTTCCCTTCTCCCCGAAGAGATACAAGGTCTCCTCCAAATTCGACGGATACACATTGGTCGTTCCTTCTATAATTCCATAAGCGCCGTTCTTAAATTTGATCAGGGCAATGCCCAGATCCTCCGCTTCAATATAATCATGCTTGAGCCTGTCCGTCATACCCATGACGCAGTCGATCTCATCCCCCATCATCCAGCGGAGCAGATCGATATTATGGATACACTGGTTCATCAGTGCGCCGCCGTCCTGCTCCCAGGTTCCGCGCCACTTCGCTCTGGAATAGTATTCGTAATCCCTCGCCCATCTGATATGCGCCGTCCCGTGGAACATCCTGCCGAAACGCTCCATCTCCACCGCTTCCCGTATTTTCTGGATGGATTTATTGAAACGGTTCTGATGACAGGCGCACACTTTCAGATTCTCTTTATCTGCCGTCGCTATGATCCTGTCTGCATCCGCAAGAGATAACGCAATCGGTTTCTCTATGATCAGATTAGCGTGTCCCAGTTCCATGCAGTCAATGGCAATCTGTGCGTGCTTTCCGCTCTCCGTGGCGATCGCCACCAGTTCCGGTTTCTCTTTCGCAAGCATTTCCTTATAATCCGTATAACAATGCACGGAGGCCGGCAGTTTAAATTTCAGGATCTTGTCCCTCATATTCCGCTCTTCCAGGTCACAGATCGCCACGATATCCAGATCATTTTTCTGTGCCGCCACAATATGGTTGGGAGATATCCTCCCGCATCCGATCAACGCATATTTCATAGTAACATCTATACCTTTCCTGTCTTATTATCCTATGCCGCATATCATATCAGTTTTCTGCTTATAAGCTCCTGCACTATCTTAGCGGCGGCATGTCCGTCTCCGTAGTATTTCGGCCTATCCTCCGGTGCGACACGTTTGGCGCCTTCTGCAATACGAAGCGCCTCACTCACACTCTCCTCGTTCTCCGGATCGACCCTGTGGATCCAATCTTCCCGCAATAGGTCTTCCCAGACATCCAGATCCAGCATAAACAGACACTTGGCCCCCGCAAAGGAGGACTCCTTAGAGACACCGCCCGAATCCGTCAGGATCAGTTTCGCCCGGTTCATCAGCGCCACCATCTCCACATAGCCCACCGGCTCTATGATCTCCAGATTCGCGATCGACTCCGCTCTCTCTAACAATCCGAACTGTGCCAGACATTTTCTCGTGCGGGGATGCAGCGGGCAGACTATTTTACTTCCCAGCCGCTCCACCAGATTCAAAATGCTCTCCATACGCGCTTTGTCAGCCGTATTCTCCTGCCTATGCCAGGTCATCACGATGATCTCTTCCTGCGCATCTTCCTGGACCGCCTGTCCGGCAATCGACAGATAGGTGTCATACATGATATCCCCCGTCACACACGCCGCATCTCCCAGTCCTTCCCGCTGCAGATTCTGTAAGGATACAGCGTCCGGACAGAACAAGACATCCGACAGATGATCGGTTGCGACACGATTGCACTCCTCCGGATTCGATCTATTATGTGTTCTGGGCCCCGCCTCGACATGAGCGATAGGAATACACAGCTTCGATGCCACCACGGCTCCCGCCAGTGTGGTATTCGTATCACCGTATAAGATGACCAGCTCCGGTTTCTTGTCAAGCAGTTCTTCCTCCAGACCGATCATCGCCTTCGCCGTCACCTGTGCGTGGCTGCCGCCGCCCGCCGCCAGATTCACATAGGGCGCCGGAATACCCAGCTCCTCGAAAAAGACATCCGACATATTCTCATCGTAATGCTGCCCGCTGTGAATGATATTCTGTTGATATCCCGCCTTCTGAAATTCATGGTACAATGGCGCCAGTTTGACAAACTGGGGTCTGTTACCCACGATATGAGTTATCATGCTTTCTGTTACCTTTCCTGCTAAGTGTTTATATACTCAATGATCGGCCGCATGACCGCTTCCATGCTGACATGCTGCACGGCATAATTTCTGATGGTATCCGCCAGCTCCTCTTTATCCCCGGTCATTCCTCTGATCTGCTCGTAGAAGCTGATGATATCTTCCGTCCTGACTGCGCCCGCGTCATTCGGGAACGTTCTCGCATAGGGATAATCCCCCTGCAAAACGTCAATCTCACAGCCTGTGAGCAACGGCATTCCCTTTGCCAGACATTCTCGGGATTTGAGCGCTCCCAGCTTGCCGTAATAACCCAGCTTGTACATGCCGAAAGATACCAGCGCGATATCACAGGCATCATACAGAGCATCCAGCTTTTCCCCGGACATCGTAGGATGGAACTGTACATATTCCTCCAGATGATATCGCTGTACCAGCTCCTGATACCTGGGCTTCTCCGGTCCATCCCCGACCAGCTGCAGCGTCACGCGGTAATCCGGTTCTTTCGCTCCGCTGTAATATTCGTGCATTCCCTCTATGATACGCTCGTAGCCATGGTGCCTCTGCATAAAAGCCACGCCTATGAGATTGATCTGCCTATCCTGAAACTGCCCTCCGACCCGGGAAACAGAATCCACCTGAATCCCATTTGTCGTGCAGATCGTCGGGATACCAAAGATCTCCCGATCCTTCGTGTAGGTCACAAATCGGTCCACATATTTCTTTAATCGGGGACGATAGAGCAATTCTTTTACATAAAAAGGCCAGGCATTCCATTTGCCGAAATCGTCCTTATCATAAGGATAAGTGAACACCTCGATAATGATCTTACAGTTCGGATACCGCTCTTTGACTTTCTTCCAAAAATTCAGATATGCCCGATCCGCAACTGTCCTTCTGACATAAAGAAAATCGGGATGATCCATCTGCTCCAATGCCTGCGCGTAATCTCTCAGGATAGAGGCTGTCGGAAACAATCCCAGAATCCTCCCCATAAGAGATCTTGCCGGTGTCTTCACCTCCAGTTCATGCATCTCAAAGAACTTACAAAATTCTTCCAGCTGCATGTCGATCTTTTTGCTGACACCGATAGACTGACGCCCCTGAAAATGGATATAATAACCTTTTTTCATAATAGCATACTCCCTTTTTCAATGCAAATATAACGTATCCCTCACAACCCTCTCACCGATAGTCTTTCGACCTGCCAAAACGCTGTCTCCTGTAATCCCCGACGCCCCGTAGCGTCGCATGGACAAGCGCAGCTTTTCCCTGTACCAGCCACAGCAGACAGCACACGATTCGATTAACCGTATAGTACAGAAGAAACACCGGATACCGCCACCCCAGATGCAATCTGTTGCACAACAGCCAGTTGCGGGCGATATAATAGGCACACAGCGGACTGTCCGCCCCCTTAGTGCTCGCCCCCACCTTATGATACATCACCGCCCGGGGGCAGTAATAGATGTGTATCCCCAGCTTTTGCAGGCGAAAGCTGTACTCCGTATCTTCGTAATAAAGGAAAAATCTTTCATCCAGCACGCCCGCCCTGCGGATCACTGCCATCGGGATAAACAGACAGCACCCCGTCGCAAAGCCGATCTCTGCCTCCTGTTCATACTGCCCCGCATCCGTCTCATTCAGGCCGATATGCCGCACCTTCCGAATCACCGGGGAAACGCTTCCGCCGGCAGACCAGAGCCGCTTTCTGTCATCACTGTAATAAATTTTCGGAACGATCATGCTGTCTGGATGTCTCTGCGCACACTCCCCCAGACGCATAAGCATGTCCGGCTCGATCTCTGTGTCATTGTTCAGAAGCAGCACATAGTCTGCTCCCCACTCCTCCGCACGGCGGATGCCCACATTGTTCGCATAGGAAAAGCCGTAATTGTCGTCCAGCGCGATCAGTTCCACGCTCTCTTCCCCGCCATATTGTTCCCGAAGAAGTTCCACGGAGCCGTCCTGTGAGGCGTTGTCCACCACAATAATTTTCATCTCGCCGATATCATGCGCTGCGCATAGAGACGCGATGCATGCGGTATTATATTTTTTCCCGTTATAATTGACTAAGATAACAGCAAGCTTCATAT